>CAYSCN010000012.1:0-58550 GCA_964429585.1 uncultured bacterium
GGTGATGTTTGATGGGCGGGGATAAACCCCGCCCTTACTAACCGCTGAGCCTCCGAGGTTCGCTGATTCGGCTGTTCGTGTCGAAACTGCTCACATCTTTGACGCTTCCAGGCTCATTTCGGACATCAAATCGTCAAAATATTGACTTTCGCCATTGAAAACCCTTTGAAAACAGGAAGTTTGCGCGCTGGTATGGTATGTGCAAATCCTCTTTTCCGAGTAAAAAACGAAAGAGGTGAGTGCCATGCCGGAAAACGAGGTCGCCGGAGCTGAACAGCCGAAGAAGGGCAAGGGGAAGAAGCTCATTCTCATCGTCATAGTTCTGCTCCTCGTCATTGGGGGCGCCGGTGGATACCTTTTCATGAAGAAGAAAGGCGGCGCCAAGGAGGAGGAGGTGAAGAAAGAGGAGGCGATATCCGAGAAAATCACGCTCGATCTGGCTCCTTTCATCGTTAACCTCTTGAACAGCAAGAGGAACAAGTTCCTCAAGGTGACGATGACCCTCGAGCTTTCCGACGAGTACGCCCTCGAGAAGGCGAAGGCGAGCATCCCCGAGATCAGGGACGTGATAATTACGCTTTTAACGAGCAAAAGCGCCGACGAGCTCATCATGCCCGAAGGAAAGCTCCAGCTCAAAGATGACATCGCCATGAGGCTGAACCAGATCCTCGGGAAGCACTCGGTCAAAAAGGTTTATCTCACAGAATTCGTGATGCAGTGAGGGGAAGAGATGGATGAGATTCTGAGCCAGGAGGAGGTCAACGCCCTGATAAAGGGCATCTCCGAGGGGAAGATAGAGACCGAGGGGGACGAGGGCCTCGGCGAGGCGGAAGTTTGCGAATTTCCCCGGATAGAAGAGACGGATGAGGAAGTCCTCCCGCGGCTCGAGAGGGTTGCCAGGGGAATAGCGGATGCTCTTGCGGAATCGCTGACTGGTCTTATGAAGAGGCCTGTTGAAGTGGAAAGCTTCTCGGTCCGTTACGAGACCTTCGGTGAGTGCCTCTCCAATCTCCCTGACATGGCGAGTTTGAATCTTTTCACGATGGACCCGCTCAAGGGTGTCGGCCTCTTGATATTCGACGCGGGGATGGTTTTCAGCCTGATAGACATTTTGTTCGGCGGGTCGGGGAAGACGGTGGTGAAGAGAGAGAAGAAGGAGTTCACCCCAATCGAAAGCAAGGTGATCCAGAAAATAGCGTGCACGGTTCTCGAGGACGTGGAGACGGCCTGGAAAGAGGTCGTTCCAGTAAAGGTCAGATTTTTGAGATCCGAGACCGAGCCGTCCGACCTGACTTTTCTCAAGGCAGATGAGCGGGTGGCCGTCATGGAGGTGACACACGCAGTCGACGAGCTCAAGTACAGGTGCCAGTTCTGTTTTCCCATGAAGACTCTCGAGCCCGTGAGGGAGAAGCTTGGCGGGGCGATAGCGGGTGGGGTCGGGTCGGCCGACTGGAGGAAGAAGCTGGAAGAGATAATCATGACCGTGCCGGTGGAAGTTAAATGCCTGCTCGGGTGCGCGGAGATACCCGTCTTCAGAGGGTTGAGGCTCAGGGAGGGGGATACGATTCTCCTCGACTCGAGCCCACAGGACGAGCTTCCTCTGGTCGTCGAGGAAGTGGAGAAATTCAGGGGCAGGCTCGGGTCCTTTCGTGGGAACTATGCCGTCAAAGTGAAAAGAATCATTACCGATTGAAAGGAGCGCCCAATGAGTGAGGACGTCAAAGACCTGAACGTCGAGGAGTTCAGAGAAGAGAAAGGGAGCCAGGATGCGGTCAAGAGGGAGATAGAGTTCATCCTGGACATTCCCGTTGAGCTTTCCGTTGTCATAGGAAAGACGAAGCTGCTCATCCAGGAGTTGCTGCAGCTCACGGAGGGTTCGATAATCACGCTCGACAAGTTGTCGGGAGAGCTGGCGGAGGTCTACGTGAACAACCGTCTCCTCGGTAGAGGGGAAGTCGTGGTGGTGAACGAGCGTTTCGGAGTGAGAATGAAGGATATCGTCACTCCCCAGGAAAGAGTGAGGAAGCTCAGTTGAGGTGAAAGGAAACGGCTCATGAACGGTGAACTCGCCGTAAAAGTATTCCAGGTGCTTCTTTTCCTGGTGTTGTTCACAGGAGGGCTCTACCTCTTTACCCGGGGGATGAAGAGGAAGGTCCTGAAAGGTGGGAAAATCCTCCAGATCCTTCACTATCAGCCTCTGGGGCAGAAAAAGGGAATAGCCCTTGTTAGGCTTCTGGAGGACTACCTGGTCCTGGGAGTCACAGATCAGCAGATATCCCTGATCACGAAGCTCGACAGAGAAGAGGCTGAAGAAAAGCTCTCCGGGCTAACTGGCGATGAGAAGCCGAAAGTTCGTGATGGGAAAAATTTCAGGGCCATTTTGAAAAGTCTCCTCGCCGTTCCGTTTGTGGTTGTCCTTCTCAGGGGGACCGCCATGGCGGCGGGAGAGGGCATCTTTTCTAAGGGGATATTGGGATTCACTTCTCCTCTCGAGCTTCTGGCTCTTTTGACGATCCTCTCAATTCTGCCGGCGATTCTCGTGATGTGCACTTCCTTCACGAGGCTTGTTGTGGTTTTCTCGTTTCTTAGACAGGCGATGGGGACTCCACAGGTACCGCCTTCTCAGGTGATAGTCGGTCTCGCCCTATTCATGACGCTTTTCATAATGTCACCGGTTCTGGACAGAATTTACTCCGATGCTTATCTGCCGTACAGGGCTAAGAAGATAACCGGGGAGGTCGCCTTCGCGAAGGCGGAGGCGCCGCTTAAAGAGTTCATGTTGAAACAGGTGGGTGAGGAAGATCTCGCTCTTTTCCTCAACATGGCGAAGGTTGAGAAACCGAAGAAACCGATGGAGTTACCCCTTAGAGTCGTGGTCCCAGCTTTCGCCGTGAGCGAGCTGAAGAAAGCATTTCAGATAGGGTTTTTGTTGTTTCTCCCCTTCGTGGTGATAGACATGGTGGTGGCGAGCGTGCTTCTGTCCCTCGGGATGATGATGCTACCGCCGGTGATGATATCGATGCCCTTCAAGCTCATGCTTTTCGTGCTCGTCAATGGCTGGGACCTGATAGTCGTATCAATGGTAAGGGGGTTCATGTGACGATCGAAATGATGAATCAGCTGGTCAGGCAGACGTTCGAGACCCTGCTTCTGGTCTCGGGCCCGGTTTTGCTGGTCAGTCTGATGGTGGGCCTGCTCATCAGCATTTTTCAAGCGATAACGCAGCTTCAGGAGATGACCATAACGTTCGTGCCGAAGATCGTGGCGGTGTTCGTGACTCTCATGCTCACGCTGCCCTGGATGATGAGGATACTGACGGGGTTTACCCGGGAACTTTTCCAGAACATCGCGTTCTACGTTAAGTGAGGAGCCCATGGAGCTTTACGGCCTCATCCAGAGCTACGCGAGGGAATTCATACCGGTTTTGATAAGAGTCTCGGTGATAGTTTTTCTCATCCCTTACCTGGGTAGCAGGATCGTGCCTCTGGTGGTGAGAGCAGGAATCGTTCTAGCGCTAACTTTGCTCGTGGTGCCTCTCGTGGAGGTTGGTGGCGGAGATCCGATCGTTCAAATATTCGAGTCGCTTTTTGTGGGTGCAGCTATAGGTCTTTTGGTGAGAATCGTGATAGGCGCAGTGGAGACTGCTGCTTTATGGATCGGCCTGGAGGTTGGACTCGGAATAGCCTCGGTTTTCAATCCCCAGTTCGGTGAGATGCTGAGCCCTTTAAGTCTTTTTTACAGCCTGGCTGCGATGGGGCTTTTCTTCATCCTCAATCTGCACTACTTCTTCATCGAGGCGATAGTCAGGAGTTTCGAGCTCACCGCAGGGGATTTCAGGACGGTCTTCGAGGGGGTTCTGCGCTTCAGCACAATTTTATTCCCGCTTGCGCTCAAGATTGCAGTTCCCGTGATGCTGGTTCAGGTGATAGTCAACGTCTCGCTTGGATTCGTTTCGAAGGTGATGCCTCAGGCGAATGTCTTCTTCGTGGGATTTCCCCTGTTGATATTCGCTGGGCTCGCTTTCGTGTTGATTTCATTTCCTCTGGCTATGACCGTGGTTTCCGGATCGTTCATCAACGTCAGGGATGCCATAGCTCTTTTTCTGAGGTGAACAGTGGCGGACAACTACGAAGACAGAACGGAACAGGCGACACCGAGACGTAGGGAGAAGGCGAGGGAAAAGGGTGACGTGCCCATAAGCAAGGACCTTCTCTCAATAGTGAGTCTGTGGGTGGCCTTCGTCTACTTCACCTTCAACCCACTTGTTCTCGAGCAGATGGAGAGGTATCTGAGGCGTTCCATCGGCAGGAGTTTCGAGGTCAACCTTTCGCCTCAGAATCTTATGGTGATTCTCAGGGAGGATGCGGGAAGAATCGCGGTGATTCTGATGCCCATTCTGATTTTGATAGCGGTTGCTGTCGCAATGGTTCACTTCTCCCAGACCAGATTTCTGATAACCTTCGAGCCGCTCAAGTTCGACGTGAACAGGCTGAACCCGGTTGAGGGGTTGAAAAGAATATTCAGCCTGAACACGCTTTTCGAAGCGTTCAAGGGTTTTGCGAAGATAGTCGTCTTCGGGTTCGTTCTCTACGTGATCCTGAAAAAGGAAGTATTCAGGATACCGCAGCTGGTTGGCTTCGACGTTCCCTCTCTCACTCACTTCTCGCTGTTTCAGATAAAGCGGCTGTTTCTCACCTGCGTATTGGTTCTCACCGTTTTCGCTGTCATCGATATTGGCTACACCAGGTGGCAGTACGAGAGGAAGCTGAGGATGACCAGGCAGGAGGTGAAGGAGGAATTCAGGGAGATGGAAGGCGACCCGATGGTGAAGGCTAGAATCAAGAGCCTGATGAGGGAGCTCGCCAGACGGAGGATGATGGAGGCGGTTCCTGAAGCAGACTTCGTGGTCACCAACCCGACCCACATAGCGGTGGCGCTCAAATATGAGGAGGGGAAGGACGCGGCTCCAAAAGTGGTGGCGAAGGGCGCCAACCTGCTTGCTGAGAAGATAAAGGAAATTGCAAGGAAGCACGACGTGCCGATTTTCGAGGACCGGCCGCTCGCCCGGGCGCTATACAAGCTCGATGTGGGGCAGGAAATTCCGGAAATGCTTTACAGGGCGGTTGCTGCGATACTCGCTCAGGTCTACAGAATGAAGGGAAAAATGAGGACAGGCGGGTGATGTGAGATGCTCGAGAGGCTTCTGAAACAAGGAGACCTGGCTCTAGCGGTAATAGTGGTTCTGATTCTGGGGCTCATGATAGTCCCGATACCGCCCGCTGCGCTCGACGTCTGCCTCGCGTTCAGCATAACCTTCTCTATAATCATACTTCTTGTCACCGCGTATATTTCCAAGCCTCTCGATTTCTCCGTTTTCCCGTCGATACTCCTGATAGCGACTCTATTACGCCTCTCCCTGAACGTGGCTTCCACGAGGCTCATTCTGACCCGTGGAGACATGGGGATAGAGGCGGCGGGCAAAGTGATCAAGTCGTTCGGGCAGTTCGTCGTGGGAGGAAATTTCGTCGTCGGGTTCGTCGTGTTCCTCATTCTGGTGGTCATCAACTTCGTGGTGATAACAAAGGGTGCCGGAAGGATAGCCGAGGTGTCGGCGAGGTTCGTCCTCGATGCCATGCCGGGCAAACAGATGAGCATCGACGCGGACCTGAACGCAGGGTTGATAGACGAGGAAGAAGCCCGCAGGCGCAGGCAGGAGATAAGCAGGGAGGCGGATTTCTACGGCGCGATGGACGGCGCCAGCAAGTTCGTCCGGGGTGATGCAATAGCGGGGATAATAATCACCCTGATAAACATAATCGGCGGCCTTTTGATAGGCACGCTTCAGAAGGGGATGCCCATAGGAGAGGCCGCCAGAACCTACACGATACTCACGATAGGCGATGGTCTCGTGGCGCAGATACCAGCGCTCATCACCTCGACTGCAGCGGGAATAATAGTTTCGAGAGCTGCGGCGGAGGCTAATCTCGGAGGCGAGGTAATCAGGCAGGTATTCATGAAACCAAAGGCGATGGGGACCGCAGCGGGCATTCTCGCGTTTTTCGGGATAATTCCGGGACTTCCCCACGTTCCGTTCCTGCTTCTCGCGGGGGTGAGCGGTGCAACTGCCTACGTGCTGAAAAGAGACGAAGAAAAGGAGGAAGTCGAAGAGCTCGAAGAGGGAGTCAAGACACAGGCGGAAGACATAGACGCTCTCCTAACGGTTGACCCGCTTGCGCTTGAGATAGGTTACGGTCTCATTCCCCTCGTGGAGGGAGATGCCCAGCTTCTGGGAAGGATAAGGGCGCTCAGAAAACAGCTCATCCTGGAGATGGGCTTTGTCATCCCGCCGGTTCACATCAAGGACAACCTGAACTTGAAGCCGATGGAGTATTCCATACTGATACAGGGGATTGAGGTTGCGAGGTCGGAGGTGCTTCTCGACAGATACATGGTGATAATGCCCGAGCCGGCAGGCGAGAAGCTCGATGGAATTCCGGCCAGGGACCCGGCGTTCGGATTGCCTGCTCTTTGGGTGGACGAGGCTGGTGCCGAGAAGGCGAGGCTGGCAGGTTTGACCGTGGTGGATGCCGCATCCGTGATAATCACTCACCTCACGGAGATAATAAGAAAATACGCTCACGAGATACTCGGAAAGCAGGACGTCCAGAAACTGCTCGACAACCTGTCGCTCACTCAACCCAAGGTGGTGGAGGACCTCGTACCCAATCAGCTTCCTCTCGGAACGGTACACAGGGTCCTCCAGAATCTGCTCAAAGAGAAGGTTTCTATAAGGAATCTGGCTACGATACTCGAGACACTTTCGGATTACGCATCGGTTACCAAAGATCCGGATGTCCTGACGGAATACGTGAGGCAGTCTCTCGCCAGGTGGATAACCAGGCAGTATCAGGGGGACGACGGCGTTCTCCACGTCATGCTCCTGGACCCGGCTGCAGAGAAGCTGATAAAGGAGGCGGTGCAGACGACGCCCCAGGGGACTTACCTTAACCTGGAGCCTGGAGTTGCGGAGAAGATAATCCAGGGGGTGAGGAAGATGGCCGAGGAGTGCGTGAGCAGGGGATATCAGCCCGTGCTTCTCTGCTCTCCTGCAGTCCGCAGGTTCGTGAGGGGGCTCTTGGAGAGGGTTCTGGGCAACGTGGCTGTGATTTCGTACTCGGAGGTTGCGCCGGGAGTCCAGGTCGACCAGGTCGGTCTGGTCAGGCTCGATTGAGGGACGAACAAAGGGAGGTGATCGAAAGTGAGGATAAGAAAATTCGTCAGCCCCACTTTCCAGGAGGCGATGGAGCAGGTCAAGAAAGAGCTCGGTCCGGACGCGATAGTGCTCTCCACGAGGACGCTCGGCAAGGACGTGTTCGGGATGAAGAAAGGAGCGGTGGAGGTGACGGTGGCGGTCGAGGAAGACGACGATACCCCGGTGGGTGCTCAGCAGAAGGAGGACCTGGTTCCGGAAATGAGGGAGATTCTCCGGGAACTTAAGTCCTTGAGAAGCGAGATCGGGTTCCTGAAAGAGACGTTGAAGCCGATAGTTCCCGTCCTGACCGTTAGCGAGAGGAAGAAGCAGCTCTTCACGGAGTTGCTGAAGAGAGGCGTTGAAGTGAACGTGGCCTTCTCCATCGTGAAGAGGTGCGGCGACGGAAATGCCGGTTTGAGGGAAGTCATCGAGGAGGACGTGAAGGTAGAACCTCCGCTGGCGGGTAAAGAAAAGGGAATGATATTTCTGGGCCCCCCGGGGGTGGGTAAAACCACATCTCTCTCCAAGATAGCCCACGTGCTCAGGGAGAAGGACAAGAAGGTGAGCATCGTTACTCTCGATACTGACAGAGTGGGGCAGGTGGCTTTCGTGAAGGAGCTGGCGGGCAGGCTCGGGTGCAGGCTCGAGCTGGTAAGAGACGTCGATTCGCTGCCGGGAGTCGTCTACAGGGAAATGGAGAGCGGATTCGTGCTGGTCGACACGCCGGGAACCATCGACGAAAAGGTCTGCGAGGGGATAAGAGATTTCTTCCCTGCTCCGTTCCCGCTCAAGAAGTGCTTTTTGATCGATGCTTCAGTGACTCCGAGCTCCGCCTCGAAGTTATGGGAGCGGAATCCCCTGAAGGATACGATAGAAGCGGTCGGGTTCACGAAACTCGATTTGACAGCAAGTTTCGGCAATATCATCAACGTCATAAAGGTGACGGGAAAGCCGGTGTCCTTCATTTCCACCGGAACGAGAATACCCGAAGACATAAAGATACCCACTACCGAGTTCATAGCAAGCCTGATTGCCGGAGGTGAAAGATGACGATGGATATGCCTCGTGTCATCGCCGTGTCGAGCGGAAAAGGCGGCGTTGGAAAGACGAACATCGTGGCGAATCTTGCGCTCTTCTACAGGAGTCTCGGGAGGAAAGTGTTGGTTCTGGACGCCGACCTGGGACTCAGCAACATCGACGTTCTCTTCGGGCTGGCGCCGAAATTCAACCTGAAACACGTCCTCACTGGCGAGAAGAAGATGGAGGAAATCCTCGTTCAGGGTCCGAACGGGATTCTGATAATACCTGCGAGCTCAGGAGTCAAGAACCTTACGAACCTGAGTGATTCTCAGAAGCTCAAGCTCATCTCCGAACTGGACAACCTCAAGGTTCCATTCGACATATTTTTGATTGATACCGGAGCGGGAATATCCATGAACGTTCTGTTCTTCTGTGTGGCTGCGCATGAAGTCATGGTTGTTGTCACTCCGGAGCCCACATCCATCGCAGATGCCTACGCTCTCATCAAAGTCCTGACCAGGGATTACGGAGAGAAGAGGTTCAAGGTTCTCGTGAACTCCGCGAGGAGTGAGAAGGAGGCGCTGGAGACCTTCAGTAAGTTGTCTCTCGTTGCTGAGAGGTTCTTGAGCCTGTCGCTCGATTACCTGGGGTATCTGCCCTACGAGAGAAAGGTGAAGGACGCCATCATGTCGCAGAAAGGTTTCATCTCCCTCTACCCGAACAGCCCGTTCTCGAAAATGCTGGGGGAAGTGGGGAGAAAACTTCTCACCTCACCTCCTCCGACGCCCGTGAAGGGGGGGATACAGTTCTTCTTGAAGAAAGCGCTGAAACTGGAGCAGGCAGTGTGAGGTGCCACGGTATGAGAATCGTTTCCAAGGATGAAAGAGACAAGATATCGGGCATGTACCTGTCGGTTGTCAAGTATTACGTGGTCCGCTTCGAGGAGCTTCTCGGACTCGAAGACAGGGGGGGCTATCTCGTGAAAAAGGCGCTGGAAGGGCTTTTTCGCGGGATTTCGGAGTTCGACCCCTCGGGCGACGAGAGCATCGACAGGTTCATAAGGAGGAACATCCTCGAGGGAGTTCTCGAAGGAGCTCGGGAACTCCTCTCCGACTTCGACGACCTGCTGGCCAGAACCAGAGAGCTCACGATGGTTTTCAGGGCGCTCTCGGAGAAGCTCGGTAGGGCTCCGTGCGTTGAGGAAATAGCCTCGCAGATGGGCGTTGATGTCGAGGTGGCCAGGAGATACCTGAGCGCCGCTGTTCTTCTGTTCTCCCATGACAGGGGTACTTCTTTCGGCGTAAGCCCCTATTCTCCAGCAAGGACGAGGGAGGAGCTCGCCAGGAGAATCGAATCTCTTGCCCCCGATTCTCAGCTGGTTATCGCCCTGCATCACTTCGAAGAGTTCTCCTTTGAGGAGATATCCAGGATTCTGGGGGAGAGCAGAGAAAGCGTCATCCTATCCTACGCGCGAGGGGTGCTCGAGCTTCTTCTATCCCCGTGACTTTCCCAGAAATTGATTGGTGTTAAGTTTTTGACGGAAAAAATGGGATCGGCCGCCTGAAACGTCTATAAACTTGACACGCATTGACCGGAAATTTTCCTGCCCGTCGGAGAACGAGGAGATTGTTTAATTTCTCTTCCGTCTGTCCGATAATAAAAACATGATGTTTGACGATTTTTCCATAAAAGAGCCTTACCGGATATCCGGGATAGGCGATGTGAGAACGGGCGGGAAGTTCAAGGCCCGCGAGGGGAATAAGAAAAAGGGAAGGAAGAAAAGCGGGAAGGGTCAGCCCTCTCCTCCCGGAGGAGGTGGGCGAATAAGCATAAAGGTTTGAAGGGAAAAATTTTCCCCCTGTTTTCCCGATTCCGCCCCTTCCGGAAAAATTTTCCGCCCATCACAGGAGTTCTCTTCTCAAACAGACGCCTGCCAGTTTTATTCTCTGAAAAGCCTTGAAACAAGGGCTTTTCTGGAGACGATTCGCCTGCTGATCCCTTAGATCGTGGTATGCCTCTTGCTACTGATAAAAGCGGAGGTGAGAGACGATGTACAAGGGAGTATACGTGGCGCTTTCCGGGGCGCTTTTGAAACTGAGAGAGCTGGAAGCGGCGACCAACAATCTCGCAAACGTGAGCACTGTGGGTTACAAGAAATCCCTCTTTTCCAGCAGGCTGTATGAGCTCTTCGAGCAGGATCCTCTATATCCGCCTTCGCTGTATCCCCGTGCCCGGGCGATGTCCCATTTCGGCAATTACTTCGTGGATCCGGGCGAAGGTCCGATAAAAGAAACCGGCAATCCGCTCGATCTGGCGATAAAGGGTGAAGGATTTTTCCAGGTGAGTGACGGGAAGAACACTTTCTTCACGAGGAACGGTCAGTTCGAGGTGTCCAGCGATGGTTTCCTGGTCACCGCTGCGGGGCTGAAGGTGCTGGGAGAGGGAGGACAGCCCATCGCTGTCCAGGGCAGGGAAGTGAAGGTAACCAGGGAGGGAGACGTCTACGCAGACGGAAATCTTGTCGGGAGGATTTCCCTGGTGAGGGTGGAGGGCATTGCGCATCTTAAGGATTCTCTTTTCACTGGTAAGAATGCCGGCAGGGCGGACGGGGAAATAATCCAGGGAGCGCTCGAGTTCTCCAACGTTTCCCCCGTCATGGAAATGGTCGACGTGATAAGAGCGCTCAGAGAGTTCGACCTGACTCAAAAGATGATTCGGAGCTTCGACGAGCTTTCGCGTCGCTCCGTCAGAGAGATACCGAGAGTAAAGTGAAAGGAGGGATGAGATGATACGTTCACTCTATACTGCGGCGACGGGGATGCTGGCGCAGCAGCTCAACCTCGATGTGATATCCAACAACCTGGCGAACGTGAACACCGTCGGGTTCAAGAAAAGCAGGCCCGATTTTCAGGATCTCATATATCAGATGATAACTCCTGCCGGTCCGCCTTCGGCGGAAGGGAGTCAGATTCCAGTGGGCATTCAGGTAGGGCTTGGCGTGAAACCTGTCGCAGTGCAGAAGATATTCACTCAGGGCGATTTCATGCAGACGGACAATGACCTGGACCTGGTAATCGAGGGAGACGGGTTTTTCCAGATAACGATGCCCGACGGTACGATAGCTTATACCAGGGCCGGGGCGTTCAAGGTGGATAGCGAGGGGAATATAGTCAACTCGGATGGGTATCTGCTCGAGCCGGCGATCACCATTCCCCCGAACACCACGAAAATAATAATCTCATCCGACGGCAAGGTGTCGGTGCTCGAATCGGGCAATCCCACGCCTGTTGAGGTGGGAACGATCGAAATCGCAACGTTCACAAACCCGGGCGGGTTGAGACCGATAGGAAAGAATCTTTTCCTGCCCACGGACGCATCCGGTGACCCCACGACGGGAACTCCCGGCACGGAGGGGTTCGGAACGATCAACCAGGGGTTCCTCGAGATGTCGAACGTGAACGTGGTCGAGGAGCTGGCGAATCTTATAATCGCCCAGAGAGCGTTCGAATTCAACTCGAAGGCGCTTCAGGCGTCGGACGATATGCTCAGGGAAGTGGCATCCATAAGGAGATGATGAAATGAGAAGAGACCGTGAGTACATCCTTTTGGTGTTTGTTGTCGCGGTTTCACTGCTTTTCCCCGCTGTTTCCAGAGGAATGGTCGATTCTCGGCTGAAGGCGGAAATCTTGAAAAGCCTCAAAGAGGTTGTTCCATTGAAGGTTGTGATCGACGATGTGAAGGTGGTGGGCGGAGACCCTGCGTATTCCGCGTCAATCGAAAAGGTCATATCCGTCGAACCGGTGAGATTCGTTCCCCCGTCGAGGGCTGTTTACTCCGCGGTGGTGGAGGATGAAGCTGGGAAGAGAAGGACCCTGGTGTGCGATGTCAAATACGACACCCTTGTGAAGGTATTCGTCTCATCCAGACCTCTCTCCAGGGGGACGATGATAACGAAAAAGGACTTCTACGCTCTTCCTCAGAGAGCGTCCAGGGTGCCGGTAGGCAGCGTGACCGATCCCTCGGAATTGCTCGGGAAGAGGCTGAAGACGAGCATAGGGAAGGGTGTTGTTTTCAGGACGCGCTACCTCGAGGACGGTGTGACGGTGAAAAGGGGCCAGAAGGTGAAGATAGAAATTCGCGGGGGGAGCGTCGTGATAACGGCGCCGGGAAAGCTATCAGAGAGGGGGAAGATAGGAGAGGTGGTCAGGGTGTTTTGTGAATTTTCCAGGAAGGAGCTTTCGGGGATTCTCGTTTCGCCCCGGAAGGTTCTGGTAACCCTCTGAAAGGTGAAGTGACATGAGAAAGTCTGAATTTTTGACGGCGTCGATTCTTGCGGTTGTGCTCATGTTTGGCTCCGGGTGCGCGGAGCTCAAAGAGGCGAGGCGCGTGAAGAATGCCCCCATGCCGCCGAAATACATCTACGCGAAAAGCGAAGTGACGGAAGAGAAACCGGCAGACGGTTCCCTTTGGAGGCGGAGAAGATCGCTTTTCGAGGACAGGAAAGCGCGGGAGCTGAACGACCTCGTGACGATACTGATAACGGAGAAGACGAAGGCGGAGAAAACAGCAACCACCGACGCGGAGAGGGACTCCTCGGCTGATTTCGGCGTGGACGACGTGTTCGGACTCCCCCTCGACCTCGGTTTCAGGTGGAAGAATGGATATCCTTTCTCTCCGTCTGCCAAGGGGAGCGCCAAGTCGACGCTCAAGGGGAAAGGGACCACCACCAGAGAGGGCACGGTAGTTGCCACGATAACCGCCAAGGTGGTGGAGGTGTTGCCCAACGACAACCTGGTCATCGAGGGGAGAAAAGAGGTTCTGGTCAACAACGAGAAGGACATTCTCGTCATAAGAGGAATCGTGAGACCCGACGACATAAGGGAGGACAATACAGTCTACTCCGAGCACGTGGCAGATGCTCAGATATATCTGGTGGGCAAGGGCGTGATAGACGACAAGCAAAATTCGGGCTGGCTCGTCAGATTTCTGGACAGGGTTTGGCCATTTTGAGTCTGCGGGGTGATGCCATGACGAGACGCTGGAAAACAATCGGAATTCTGGCTTCAGCGGCTGTTTTTTTGGTGGCTCAACTTTTCGGTCCCGGGCTCGCTTCCGGGGAGAGGATAAAGGATATAGCTCACTTCTACGGCGTGAGGGAAAATGCTCTCATCGGCTATGGACTTGTTGTCGGACTGAACGGAACAGGCGACAAGGACGGGGCATACCTGTTCCAGCCGATAGCCAACATGCTGACGCGCATGGGCGTGAGGATATCTCCCTCGGAGATCGAAGGTAAAACCAAGAACGTGGCGGCGGTGATTGTCACGGCGAAGCTTCCAACCATGGTAAAGCCGGGTTCGAAGATAGATGTCCTGGTGTCCTCAATCGGTGACGCGAAGAGCCTCCAGGGAGGCACGCTGCTCATGACGCCTCTGAAGGGGCCCGATGGGAAGGTTTACGCCGTGGCTCAGGGACCGGTGTCCATAGGAGGGTTTTCCGCTGGTGGCGGGGGAACCAAGTCTGTCAAGAACCACCCCAACGTGGGGAGGATTCCCGGAGGCGCAATCGTGGAGAGGGAAGTCCCCGTCAACCTCTCCGGAAGGAAAAGACTTGAGCTTCTCCTGGATAACCAGGATATAACGACGGCGGTCAGGGTTGCGGATAGGATAAACGAAGTGCTGGGTGGAAAATACGCCAAGGCTGAGACGCCGTCGGCTGTGTCGGTGGAGGTTCCTGAATCGTTCAGGTCCGATGTTTTGACCCTCATGGCGAGGATAGAGCAGATAGAGGTGTCGGTGGACACGAATGCGAGGGTGGTGATAAACGAGAGGACCGGGACGGTTGTGATCGGTGAAAACGTGAGAATAAGCCCGATAGCGCTGGCGCACGGCGGCTTGACGATACAGATAACCACGGAATACGGCGTTTCTCAGCCACCGTCGTTTGCACCTGAAAGCGCGGAGACCGTGGTTGTGCCTCAGAAAACGGTGACTGCCAGGGAGCAGGAAGGGGCTCTGGTCCAGGTTAAGGGCGCCACCGTTGGGGAACTCGTCAGGGCGCTGAACGCGCTGGGGGTGACTCCCAGAGACCTCGTCGCGATATTGCAGGCAATAAAGGCGGCAGGAAGCCTCAAAGGGGAGCTGGTGATCATATGAAGATGAGATACGACATCATACTCGGGCTGGGTAGATACTCATCCTTGGAAAGACGGAGTGGAAAAATCACTCCCGAATCCGTCGCGAAGAAGATGGAATCGGTCTTTTTGAGCGAGTTTCTGAAGGTGATGCTGGAGCAGACCTCTTTCGGCAAGGAGAGAGTGTTTTCCACCTACATGCCCGTCATTACTTCGGCTGTCGGGGATTTTCTCGCTGAGAGGCAGACGGGTATTTCGAAGCTTTTGCTCGAAAATCCCGCATTCAGAGAGCTGGTGGAAAAGTCTGTCGAGAAGCAGGCAAACAGCTTATTTTCCTTCAAGAATTCGCCCCCGTCTGTCGAAAAGAATAAAAAGTAGCGGCCAAATAGAGCAGGAGGAGTGTAATGAAAATCACAGACGGTGGAGGCGTCAAACCCCCGGAGCTGCAGAAGACGGATTACTCCAGAGAGAAGACGGCGGTCAAGGGGGAGAGAGAGGACGCCTTCAGGGATCAGGTGACCCTCTCGGAGAGGGCAAGGGAGATAAGGAGACTTCAAATCGAGGTGTCGAAGCTGCCGGAGGTGAGACCGGACAGGGTCGACAGGGTGAAAAATGCGATTCAGAACGGCACATACCGGATCAGACCAGAAGTGGTCGCGGAAAAGCTTCTGGAAGAGGTTTTCTGCTTTTCAAGGAGGGTTTAGATGATTGAAAGACTCGTTTCTCTGCTGGAGGAAGAGCTGGACCTCATGGGTGAACTCCTCGACCTCATGAGAGTCGAGGGGGAGGTTGTGGCGAGTCTGGATGTGGAGAGGATAGATTCTCACCTGAAGTCCAAGGGAGAGATAGTGAATTCGATACGAAGGCTCGATGGCGAGAGAGAGAAGCTGCTGGATGAGATGGGAATGAAGGGGAAGACGTTGAAGGAAGTCGCGGGTGAGGTCGATGGCGAGAGCAGGGAGCGTCTTTTGAAGCTCGCATCGGAGTTTCAGGAGAAATTACGAGAGATATGCGAGCTCAACAGGCTGAACTCCATGTTGATAGAGAAGTCTCTGTTATACGTTTCCTCGTCTTTCAAATTTCTCGAGAATTTCGGGATAACCCCGAAAGGCAGGGTCTGTCTGGAGGCCTGATGAGCGTATACAGCCTCTTCGACATAGGCAGGAACGCCCTGAACGCGATGAGGACGGCCCTGGACGTGACGGCTCACAACGTGGCAAACGCCGCAACTCCCGGCTATCACCGTCAGGAGGTGATATTCGAAGACATCGCACCCGGGGTTCTCATATCCAGGACGACCACTGGGCGTGGAGTGAGAGTGGCGGACGTGCGGAGGCTCTATGATTCCTTTGTTGCCCAGCAGCTGAGGACAGAGAGCAGCAATAAATCTTACTGGGAGGTGTTCAATAGCTACTTTCCGAAGATCGAGGCTGTTTTCAACGACGAGTCCGGTGCGGGTCTGTCCGAGCCTTTGAGTGATTTTTTCTCTGCGTGGCAGGAAGTTGCTCAGTATCCAGCCGAATACGCTCAGAGGGAGCTTTTGCTGAAAAACGGGCAATTTCTCGCCGAGAGGATCGGAAGTGCCTACAAATCCCTCGACGAGATAAAGCAGGGGTTGTTCGACGAGGCGTCGACGACGGTCGATCAGATAAATGAGATCCTGGGGCAGATAGCCGAGTTGAACAGAAAGATTGCGCTCGCTCCTGGTGTGATCGATCTGAGGGACAGGCGGGATGTTCTTCTGGATCGGTTGAACAGCCTGGTTAAAGTGAGCTCTTTCGAGGAGTCCAACAACAAGGTGACGATTCTTTTGGGAGGTGTTCCGCTTCTGGAAGGGGAACTTGTCCACGAGCTCTCAGTCTCTCACGGAGCAGATGGAGGCGTGCGGGTCTCTGTCCAGGTCCCGGGTGGAACAAGAGACGTGACTGCGTTTTTGTCCGGCGGAAAGCTGAAGGCGCTTATGGATCTTCGGGACAGAACCTTGAAGGAATACATGGACCGGTTGAATGCCTTCGCGGTTAATTTTACTCAGGAGATAAACGCCAGGCACAGGGAAGGAATAGATTTGAGCGGGAAGGAAGGAGCCGATTTTTTCAGCTCTCCCGTGGATGTGGTGGACCCCGCATCTGGAGGTGTGGTTACCTCCGTGAAGGTGACCGATCCGGCGAACTTCAGCTATCACAGGTTCAGGATAGATTACTCTTATTCCCCTCCAGAGGATGCGGCGGATTTCACCGTGACGGACCTAAGCACCGGTCAGGCCGTTGCCGCATCAGTAACGATCGACCCTTATTCGATGAGGCGGGTCATTTCATTTTCCGGGATCGAGGTGACGATCGATGGAGAACTTTCGGGAAACGAGTCCTTCGAGGTTCAGATAAACCAGACGGCGGCTCTCGGTGTGGAAGTGTCTATATCGGATCCGAATGAAGTGGCGGCGGCATCCCCAGTATATTCGGTTGACGGCTCCAACGACACGCTGCTTGTAGACGATGGAACCGTGAAGACGATCACACTTCCGCACGGCGTCTACAGTGGAGACGAGCTGGCGGCAGTTCTGGAGAACCAGCTAGAGAATGCCGTGGGCGGCGGCTCAGACTTCGCGGTTACTTACAATCCCGGAGTGAAAATGTTCCGGATAGAGAATTCCGCTGGCAACACGGTTTCCGTGGACATCCTGTGGGAGAACTCTTCTTCCACTGCTTCTGCTCTGTTCGGGTTTTCCTCGGATACTCCTGCCCTGGCTCCAGGCAATGCCCTGGTGAGTCAGGTAAGCACCGCCTCGGAGGCGGCGGCGGGAATACCCGGCGACAACTCGAACGCTTACAACTTGTATTCTGTCCAGAACGAGCAGGTGGTGGCAGGAAGGACGCCGCTCGGTTTTTACAGGGAAATAGTCGCCCAGGTGGGTGTCGATTCGAAGGCATCGGGAAGTATGTTCACGTTCCAGAACGCTGTGGTGGAAGGGCTCGAACAGAAAATGGAAGAGGTTTCCGGCGTCAACCTCGATGAGGAGGCGGCGAATCT
Organism: uncultured bacterium; assembly: GCA_964429585.1. Classification (GTDB taxonomy): domain Bacteria; phylum Desulfobacterota; class Deferrimicrobia; order J040; family J040; genus CAYSCN01. The sequence goes on from CAYSCN010000012.1 coordinate 17,433, forward strand.
CATCAGATTCCAGAAGTCGTTCGAGGCAGCGGCGAAGATGATTTCCATAGCCGACGAGCTGCTTGGAGCTCTGCTCAATATGATAGGGAGCTGAACCAGATGCGAGTCACGATGAAAATGTTCTACGAGAGGTTCATCTCTTCCCTCAACAGGAATCTCGGTGACGCGCTGAATGCGCAGGAGAAGCTTTCATCCGGCAAGAGAGTGAACAGGCCTTCCGATGATCCCGTGGCGGCTTCCAGGATACTTTCTTATCAGAAGGATATCTCGTGTGTGGAGGAGTACGAGAGGTCTATAAAGACGGCGAAGTCGTACCTGACGACGATAGACTCAGCCCTGACAGAGTTGAGCGACATAATAGCCAGGGCGAGGGAGATATCCATGCAGGGAGCTTCGGAGTCGATCGACGACGAAGGTAGGAACATCCTCGCATCCGAGGTGGAAAAGCTGATGGATGCGGCGATGGAAATAGCGAACACTAAAATAGGGGACAGGTACGTTTTCTCCGGGTTTTCGTCCAGGACACAACCGCTCGATCCTTCGACGGGAGAAGTCGTGACCGATGCTGGAGTGGTGAGGTTGAGAATCTCCGAGAGGATGGAGGTCGAACTCAACGTGCCAGCGTCGGAGCTTTTCTCCATCGGAAGGTACCTGGACTCCGACCCTGTGGAAGGGGTATTGCCCGATTACAACTGGGACAACGGTGGTGCACTTCCCGTGGCAGATGCGGACCCGGTTTCGGCACTGTATACGAAATCTTCCGGGTTTTCCTCCGACACGGATGTTTTTACATCAAGCGGTGGAACTTTGACCGTAAAGTCGTCACCCGACGATCCCGATCCAGCGGTTGTGAGCATTGCTCCGGGAGCGACTCTAGCGGATGTGAGGGATGCGCTCAATGCCACGGGGAAGGTGCGTGCTCACATCGTGGATTTTTCGGATGGTGGGACTCCAGATCTGAGAATTGTCATTTCTTCGGTCACGGTCGGCAATTCGGTAAACATCGAATTGGGCGTCACAACCTCCGATGCCGCGGGGACGGGGTTGAATCTCCTTTCGAGGAGCGCAGGTGGTGGGGGAGAGCTGGTTTATTCCGAGAAAGTCAAGAACTACAACTACACGGTTGACCCGAAGTCTCCGTCTTATTACAGTTTCAATAACAGCGCTTTGAACGAGAAGAGCCTGCTTAGGGCGCTCAATTTCATAAAAGAGGCTCTTGCGGCAGGGGATGTGGAGAGGGTCAGAAAAGGTCTCGATTACCTGGACGGCGTTCAGGACAGGGTTTTCAGGATTCAGGCGAAGGTGGGAGCGAGTCTGTCCGTGGTGGAAAAAGAGGAAAAAGTCCTGGAAAGCAAGGGTTACGATATCAGGTCGTTTCTGTCTTCCGACAGGGACGCGGACATAGCGCAGGTCGTCTCGGAACTGCAGCAGAAACAGACGGCTCTCGAGGGGTTGAGGAGCGTGTCTGCCAGGATTTTTTCCCTGAGTCTTTTCGACTTTTTGAGGTGATTTCGGGAAAGAGAGAGAATGGATGCTCGTTTTGACGAGGAAAGAGGGGCAGGTCATCACCATAGGTGAGAACATTCGGGTGAAGGTGATAGAGATCTCCGGGAATTCGGTGAAGCTGGGCATCGATGCCCCGAAGGAGATGCCCATATACAGGGAAGAACTCTACGAGAAACTCAAACAGCTGAACGTCGAGGCGTCCAGGCTGCCCCTGGAAAGGATAAAGGAATTCTTCAAGATCGACGAGGAGTGATGCGCCCATGAAAACTTTACGGATAAAAACCACCAGGTTCGGCGAGATAGATGTCGACGAGGGGAAAGTGATAGTTTTTCCCTCCGGCATTCCAGGATTCCCCGGACTCACGAGGTTCGTTCTTCTGGATTACAAGCCTCCGCTCAAGTGGCTTCAGTCTGTGGAAGATCCCCATGTGGCATTCATGGTTACCGATCCGTTTCCCTTTTTCCCGGATTACTCCTTCGTCGTCGGCGACGAGATCGAGAAGTTTCTCAAGGTCAATGGCAGGGCGGACCTGGTCGTCCTGACCATTCTCTCCGTGACCGATGACATGGTGACTGCAAATCTTTGCGCTCCCATCCTCATAAACGCCACCGAATTAATTGGCGTCCAGCTGCTTCTGGATGAAGAAAAATATCCCTTCAGAGCTCCCCTTCCGAGGAAGGAAGGAACAGGTAGCTGAACTGAAAAATCCTCGAAATATCTGGTAAATTTTTCACCCGAAGACTGCTGTTGTAAGATCGTGAAGAAAAATTTTAAGGTGGTGCAATTAAGTATTAGTTGACATAAATTTATATTAAATTTATATAAAAATAGGAATAAAAAAACATTGGTTTACGAAAGGAGGAGGAAGTCATGAACCGACGCGAGGCAGGATTCACGCTCATCGAGGTGGTGGTGGTCATCGCGGTCATAGCGATACTGGCCGCAATTCTTGCACCGTCCATCATCAAACATGTGGATGATGCCAAGATTTCCAGGGCGAAAGCGGAGACGAAGGTTATAGCCAGCGCCATAACCTCTTTTTACAAGGACCTGGGGCAGTGGCCTGTAGGGACCGATCCCGCCAATCCAGTTCAGGTTCTCTACACCTACGAGGGCAACGATCCGACACCGAGGAGCGGGAGCGCTCAGTACACGAGATGGATAAATCTGACTCCCAGGGCGGTTCTGAGAGACCACCTCATAAGGAACAGGGATTCGTCGGGCTACATCTATCCGAGAACTGGCACGTATGCCTGGAAGGGACCATACGCCACGTCTTTCTCCGCAGACCCGTGGGGGAACAGGTATCTCATCAACATAGGGAGAATCAACGTGACCGGCGCGGTCGTCTGGGTTCTCTCTGCTGGCCCGAATGGACTGATCGAGACGCCTTTCAACCAGGCTGATACGGGAACTGCGCCTGCTACCACCGGCGGTGACGACATCGGTTTCAGGCTCAAGTGAATGCAAAGCTGAATCATGCCTGAGCCCGCGGAAGGGAAAAAGAGAAAGAAGCTTTTAGGTGAGCGCCTGATCGAGGCAGGGCTCATCACCCCCGACCAGCTCGAACTTGCCCTGAAGGAGCAGAGGCGAACGGGCGAGAGGATAGGGGAGATTTTAATCAACCTTGGCTTTGTCACCCAGGAGCTCATATCATCGGTGCTCGCCTCGGAGGCGGGTGTCGTTCACGTGGACCTCGATGACCAGCTGATACAGACGGAGGCTCTCAAGCTGGTTCCGGAGTCGCTGTGTAGAAAATACAAGCTCATTCCGCTCTCGGTCGAGGGCAACAGGCTCACAATCGCCATGGCAAACGTGTTCGACGTTGTTGCCATAGACGAGGTTCAGAACAGAACGGGCAAGGTGGTGGACGTGGTGTCTGCCACCGAACCCGCCATTTTCAAGGCAATCGACAAATACTACGGCACCGGCGTTTCCATAGAGGAGATAATCCAGAAGAGCATGAGGCAGGTGGAGTCGGGCAGGGTGACGGATGCGGACCTCGCAGAGGGCGCACCCATCGTGAGGCTGGTGGATCAGCTTTTCCTTGAGGGGGTGAACCTGGGTGCCACCGACATTCACTTCGAGCCGGAGAAAGGGGTGTTCCGGGTCAGATACAGGGTCGACGGATACCTTCGCCTTGGTCCTTCTCTTCCCAAGACACTCCAGCCGGCAGTGGTGGCGAGGATAAAGATAATGGCGAACATGAACATCGCAGAGACCAGACTTCCCCAGGACGGGAAGATAAATTTCAGCGTCGGCAGAAGGAGGATAGACCTGAGGATTTCCACTTTCCCCACAATTTACGGGGAAAATGTGGTGGTGAGGATTCTGGACAAGTCGAAGCTGGTGATGGGGCTAGACCAGCTCGGGTTCAGCGAGGAGAACCTGAAGATATTCAAGGAAGAGATTGTGAAACCGAACGGGATAATTCTGGTTACCGGTCCCACCGGCTCCGGGAAAACGACCACCCTTTATTCGGCCATTTCCTATATAAATTCCCTCGAGAAGAACATAGTGACTCTGGAAGACCCGGTCGAATACGAGCTTCCGATAATAAGGCAATGTCAGGTGAACGTGAAGGCGGGTCTTACTTTCGCCACCGGTTTGAGGTCGATTTTGAGACAGGACCCCGATGTGATACTGGTGGGCGAGATGAGGGACAGGGAAACCATCGAGATGGCGGTGAGAGCTGCCCTTACGGGACACCTTGTGTTCAGCACCCTGCACACAAATGACGCGGCAAGTGCTGTTCCCAGGATGATAGACATGGGAATCGAGCCGTTTCTGGTGGCCTCTTCGCTCAACGCGGTGATTGCCCAGCGGCTCTTGAGACTCACCTGCAATAACTGCAGGGAACCTTACACTCCGGAGGAGGACGTTATCGTTGCAGCTGGGATAGAGGACCTCTCCGGGTACAGATTCGAGAGAGGTGCCGGTTGCGAGGCGTGTGGAAATACCGGATACAGAGGACGGATCGGAGTTTTCGAAATTCTCAGGGTTACATCTGAGGTGGCGAAGATGATCATGGACAGAAAACCGAGTCACGAGATAGTCGCCCAGGCGAAAGAAGAGGGTTTCATTACGATGAAAGAAGACGGGTTGAAGAAGGTGAAAGCTGGACTCACGACCGTCGAGGAAGTTATGAGAACCGTGGCGTGAGGTTTTCCAGGTGCCCAGGTTCAGCTACATAGCGGTTGACGACTTCGGGAAAAAAGTAAAGGGGACTCTCATAGCTCCTTCCGAGGAATCCCTGAAGAAACTTCTCTCGGAGATGGGGCTTTTCCTGCTATCGAGCAGAGTAGTGAAGGAAAAGAAGTTGTTTACGCCTCCAAAGCCCAGGATCAAGAGAAGGGAGGTAATAAACTTCACCGTTCACCTGAGAACCCTGATCTCTGCCGGTGTTCCGCTGACGCAGGGTATGACGGATCTTTTGGAGCAGACGGAGAACAAGCATTTCAGGGAGATCATAGAGGACGTTCAGAGGAATATTCAGGCGGGAGCGTCTTTCTCCGAGGCGCTTGCCCTGCACCCTGAGGTGTTCGATGATACGTACATCAACATAGTGAGGGCGGGAGAGACATCGGGAAGGCTCGACCAGGTGTTGAATGATCTCGTCCGGTTTCTCGAGTGGAGCGAGGAATTGTCGTCTCAGATCAGGCAGGCCACGATTTACCCTTCCATCGTGATAACAGCCGTCGTTGGTTTGATAATACTGCTTTTCACGTTCGTGTTTCCCAGGTTCATAGTGATATTCGAAGCTGCCAATGTGGAGCTCCCGTTACCCACGAAAATCGTGATATGGGTCAGCACGTTTTTCAAGGAGAACATCGTCTACATGCTGGGAATTCTGTTCCTCTCGTGGCTGGGATTTCAGCTCTATGTGAGGACAGAGAGGGGACGATTGAACGTGGACAGGGTCAAGCTCAGGCTTCCGGTTGTGGGGGACCTGCTCAAGAAGATAGAGTCTAGCAGGTTCTGTCATTATCTGTCGCTTCTCTTGAGATCCGGCGTGGATACATCGCAATCGCTTTGGGTGGTGGAAAAGGTCCTGAAAAACCGCTTCATATCCCAGCTGGTGAGAAACGCACGGGAGGAAGTGACAGCGGGCGGCTCGCTGTCCGATTCTCTCAGGAAATCAGGTGTATTTCCCCCAGTGGTTGTCAGGATGATAGCGGCTGGTGAATCTTCGGGGAGTCTGGACGAGACCCTGGAGAAGGTGTCGGAGTATTTCGACAGAGAAGTGCCTCTTGCCGTGAGAAGGACCTTCGCCATACTCGAACCTGCCGTGATAGTATTCCTTGCGGTGATAGTGCTGGGAGCGGCTCTTTCGATGTTTCTGGCGCTTTACAAGATGGTCGGCGCCCTGTCTGGAGGCATGTGATGCGTTCGAGAAGCCGGGCCGGATTCACGCTGATCGAAGTGATAATCATAGTGGCGATCATATCGATAATCGCCTCGATAGCGGTTCCCTACGCCTTCAAGCTGATAAATCAGGAAAAAAGGTCCTCTACCATGAAGGAAATGGAAAGTCTCCAGACGGCTATTCTGGGCGATCCTTCTATGAGCGAGGGAGGATACGTGGGAGACATGGGCGTTCTCCCCATAAACAATGACCTGAGAGCGCTGGTGCAAAGAATTTACGGGTCGGTGGTTCAGCCTTCTGGACAGACGGATACATATGGGGTCAAATACGGATGGTTCGGTCCATACCTGAATACGGGCTTCGACTCGACCGCTTTCATGGAAGACGAGTGGGGCACCCCTTACAGATACGGCGATCCCGGGACGGGGCAGATAAGAAGCGCCGGCGAGGATAGAACATTTGGAACCTCGGACGACATAATTTACCCGCCCAATCCGGTCAATATTTCGGGCAGGCTTCTGGTCAACGTGTTCGTCTGGGATGGGGCTCAATACGTGCAGAATCCGACGGTTTCTTCCTACCCGGCCATGACATTGAGTGTGACGGTGTTCTTCTCGAACGCTGGGGTGAGGAGTTCCGTTTCGCTTGGCGCTCCTGCGAGCCCCCCATACACGTTTCTGAATCTGCATCAGGGGCAGCACGCGGTTGTTGGAAGCTGTGACCTGGACGGTCCAGGTCCGCTGCAGCCGACGAGCGGGGTGCTCGTGGTGTTCGTCAAGGGTGGAAACAGCCAGACCGCCTGCAACCTGTATCTGAGGTGAACATGGCTTTCGAGGGAAGAGGCAGAATTCTGGTTCTCGAGGTTTCGAGCAGAAACATCCTGGGGATGGAGTGTATACAGGGGACTTCACCTCTCAAGGTTACCAATTTCTTCGTCACCAGAAGGCCTTCGGGGGAGCCCAGGGAGGTGGCCAGGTTTCTGAGGGAGACGCTCGAGGAGGAAGGCATAACTGCGAAAAAGACCTGGGTCATATTTACCGGTACGTCATGTGAACACCGCCTCATGGTGCTCCCGAAGATTTCACGAGAGGAGAGGGAATCTCTGGTTTTAAGAAAGCTCGAAGAAGAGACTCAGGTGCCGATGTCCGAGCTCGCGGCTTCACACTCTGTGGTTGGTTCAACTGTGGATAGAGGCATAGAGAAACACGAGGTGCTTGTCGTGTCAACCCCGCTTTTCGAGGTGAAAAGGCTCATATACACGCTGATGGAGGCGGGGCTGGAACCGGCGCTCGTCACTTCTTTGCCGGTTGTTGCCGCGAAATTGCATCCTGCAGATGAGAAAGACGACTACATGGCTTTTCTGTATCTAACCAGGGACAAAAGCCACGTTGTCATAACGCTTCAGGGATATCCCCGCTTTTCCAGGGAAATCCAGGTGGATCTCGACGCTCTGAAAGTGCGGGAAGATTTTCAGAGATTCCAGTCGGTTGGTGAAGTGGAAGTTGAAGTTGAGGAAGCGGATCCAGTGGCCGATAGGGTTGTGACGGAGCTGACCAGATCTTTCCTCTACTTCAAGCAGATATCCCGAGGAGGGTCCGTCAAAAAGGTTTATCTCTGGGGCGAGTATGCCGAGGATTCCCTGATTTCGAACATTCAATCCCGACTCGCGGTGGATGCGGTGAGGGGTGACGCGATTTTCTCGGGCAAGTTCGATCTCGTGGAAAGGGCGGCAGATAAAGCTGCTTCGTTCGATCCATTGAGGTACGTGCACGCTCTGGCCCTGGCAAAAGAGGCGAGCATTAAGGACGAAATCAACCTCTTACCTCCCGAATTTATCGAGAGGAAGAGAAAAGTCATAGACAGGGCCTTATACGCGACTTTCGTGGTGATGTTTCTGGCAATCAACGTCCTTTTGCTGGGAGGGATCTACACGGCCAGGAAGCATTATCAGGGGATAATAAACGAGGTCAATTCCCAGCTTCCCGTGCTTTACGAGCAGAGAGAGTATTCGGAGAGGGTGAGACGCCTGAAGGATATGGCTGCCGAGTCGGAGAGGATTCTGGCTGACCTGAAGCAAAGGTTCGTTCACTGGGAGGAGTTTTTGGGGCTGCTTGCCGCATCCACACCTTCAGCCGTCACATTCGATGAGATGATGATACGGGATGTCGGGGGAGCTTTCGAGGTCGCGCTGAACGGGTACGTGGTGGGGGTTTCCCCAAAGTCGGTCCAGGATCACGTCAACAGATTTTTGAGGAGCATCGAGGGAATTCCATATGTGGCGAGAGTGAATTACAAGCCTCATAGGATACTTCCGTCCGAAAGATACGTGAGGAAATATGAGGAATTGTTCAGGGTCGAGCTCACCCTGGTCAGGGAGGTGGTCCGGTGATAGACCCGATAGAGGCGAGACGAAGGAGAAGAGTTTTCATGGTGCTCTTTGTGGGAGGGCTCCTGCTCTGTTCGCTTCTGCTCTATTTCCTGGTTTACCGGCCACTCCTGGAGGATCTGGGCAGGTTGAGAACTACGGCGGAGATGAGACAGGCTGCACTGGAAGAAGAGCTTTCTGCCCAGAGCGTGGCGCTCAAAGTCGGGGCTTCGGAGATAGAGAAATGGAGAAGAAAAGTTGAGGAACTGAAAAAGAAGCTGCCTGATCGTGAGGATTTCGAGAACCTCCTCCTCGAGATTACGGGACTGGCGGTGAAAGCCAACTTGAGAGGTTTTTCGCTCGTGGTCAGGAAAGGGGATGGGGGAGAGAAGAATGACGTCAGGGAGGCCTCACAGGTTTCAGTGGGGTATTCCTCGCAAGCTTCCGGTGAAAAAAGAGGTACCGCTGGAGAATCCGTGAAAGCGAAGGAAGAATTCCCGGTCCAGTCGGTCACGCTTCAGATGAGCTTTTATTCGGGTTACCGGGATCTGGCCAGATTTCTCAGGAGCCTTGGGGCCACGACGAGAGCGACCAGGATAGATACGGTATCAGTCAGGAAGGAAGGGAAAAGGATGGTCACCTCTGTTCGACTGAGGGCATACTACAGGGTGAATGAAGGAGGTGGCGCGCCTTGAGCAGGGGTGCCATCATACTGGTTTCCGCCCTGTTGTTCATCGGGGGGGTCCTCTATTTCCTGCTGAACATAAGTGGTGGGAGAAAGATGAATGCGCGCTTCCAGCAGGTGGGAGAATCGATGATGAGCGCTGGAGGTGAGGCGGCTTCTGGGAAGATGGAGTCGATGGATGTGCCCGTGGTAGAAGACCTTGTGGTAAAGGTCCCGAAAAACGCTTGGAGGAGAAATCCGTTCTTTCCCGTTTTCAAGCCGACTGTTCCTGTGGCGGGCGGAGCTGGCGAACCAGTCGATACCGGCGCGGGAGTTCCGCGCCTTCAGGGGATAGTCTGGAGCGGGAGTACGGGTAAGGCTTTGATAAATGGAGAGTTTGTGGGAAAGGGAGATGTGGTTGCCGGGTGGCGAGTATCGAAGGTGGAGAAAAGCTCCGTTTCTCTCGTGAGAGGCACACGGAGGATTACCCTGAAGCTCTTCAATATCAAGGGGAAGGTGACGAAACGATGAGTAAATCAAAGTTCGCCAGTTTCATAATGATTCTTGCCGTCCTGGCTTCGGCAGGATGCGCCAAGAGGGAGGTGGTGAAAAAAGAGCCCCCCAAAGTGAGCGTCGAGGTCGAGAAAAAGGGTGTGGTGGAAAAGCCGCCGCTTCCGGAAACGCCGCTTGTTGCAGTGGAAGGAGAAAAGAGCAGTTATTCTTCTTTCACCAGACCGGCGAAGAGGCTTGACGTTTCGCTGAAAGATGCGGATGTCAGGGAAGTGCTCTTTTCCATCGCGAAAGAAGGCGGTCTTCAGGTGATAATCGAGCCGGGTGTGTCGGGTTCGGTTTCCCTCGAGATGAAGGACGCGACTCCGATGGATGTGATAGGAGAGATATGCAGAGTTCAGGAGCTGTCCTGCTTTCTGGATGGAGACCTCGTCAGGGTCGGGAAGAGGAGAATGATAACACGTTACTTCTACCTCGATTACATCCTCACTTCGAGGGAGGGGTTCGGGACGCTGTCCGCCACGACTTCGACCGGGGCTGGTGATACCACGAGCACGACAGTGTCCTCCACGACTTCCGTGGGCGGCACCTCGGGCGGTGAAGAAAACGAGAGCACCAACACGGTCACCACCGAGGAGTCGATGAACATCTGGGAGACCTTGAAAAGCGAGCTGTCCACGTTCCTCTCTGGCGAAGGGGCGAGACTGTCGATCGTCCCGGAGACTGGTATGGTGACGGTCACGGATTATCCTGAGAACGTGGAACTTTTGAGAGAATACCTGCAAGCTCTCGAAAAGAGGCTGAAGAGCCAGGTCCTGATCGAGGCCAAGATAGTGGAGGTGACTCTCAGCGACTCGAACAAGTACGGGATAGACTGGTCTGCCATCGCCGATCTGTCGTCTCTCAGGCTGCGCGGCAACCTCGCCGGGGGCGCCACCTTTTCGCAGAATCTGTCATCTGGTGCCACTGCATTTCAGTTCGGTGTCTCGAACAACAAGGTGGATTTCATCCTGGACGCCATAGCTGAGCAGGGGCAGGTGAACATTCTTTCCAGTCCGAGGATATCCACGCTCAACAATCAGAGAGCGATCATAAGGATAGGGACGCAGGACGTTTTCTTCAGGGCCGTTGTCACTCCTGCTACACAGACCACCGCGTCCGTGACCTCATTCACCCCCGAGACCATCACCGAAGGGATCATCCTGAGCGTCACCCCCCAGATCGGCAGAGACGGCACCATAACTTTGTCCATTCACCCGAGCGTGAGCGAGAAGATCGGCGAAGCCGTGGCGCCCGATGGCAACACCGCTCCAATCATCGACGTTAGGGAGACCAACACTGTCATAAGTGTCAAGGACGGCGAGACAGTTCTCATCGGCGGATTGATACAGGACAGGAACTCGGAGAAGGTGACTTCCGTTCCACTGCTGGGGGACATACCTTTCCTGGGGGGCCTTTTCAGAAAGACTGTCCAGAGCAAAGCAAAGACCGAACTGGTGATACTTTTGACCCCACGCATTGTCACGGAGAAGAATCTGAGGGAGATAGTTTCGAGAGAAGCGAGGAGAATCAAATACAACCGCAGAGGTTTCCACCTTGGCGGGCGTCCCTGGCTTTACGGAACCGAGGGTGAAACGAAAATAATCTGGTAGGAGAGTGGTATGTACGAACAGTTCTTTGGTTTGAGGGAGAAGCCTTTCAATCTGACTCCAGACCCGCAGTTCCTGTATCTGTCGAGGAGTCACAAGGAGGCAATCGATCACCTCTATTACGGCCTCGTCCGGGGTGAGGGGTTCATATGCATCTATGGAGAGGTGGGGGTTGGCAAGACCACGATCTGCAGAGAACTCATGAGGATGCTCGATGAAAGGTTCGTGACCTCTTACATCCTGAACCCCTTTCTCACGGAGAAGGAGCTTTTGAGGACGGTGCTTCAGGACTTCGGCCTTCCCGCTGCCAGTGGAACCAAGAAAGACCTCCTCGACAGGCTCGAGAAATTCCTGCTCGCGTGCGCCGAAAACGGCGGCCACCCGGTCGTGATAATCGACGAAGCTCAGAATTTGTCTCCCGCCCTGCTCGAGCAGATAAGGGTCCTGTCCAACTTCGAGGGAAACAAGAGCAAGCTCATCCAGATAGTGCTCGTGGGGCAGAAGGAGTTGAAAGAGCTGCTCTCCAAAAGAGGTTTGAGGCAGCTGAATCAGAGGGTAACGGTAAGGTACGAGATAGAACCGTTGGGGCTGAAGGATACAGCCAGCTATATCAATCACCGGTTGTCGTGTGCCGGGTCCAGGGGAGAGGTTCACTTCACCGAGAGAGCCGTGAAGAGAATTTACGCGAGAAGCGGAGGGGTTCCCAGATTGATAAACGTGCTCGCAGACAGAGCGCTGCTTTCCGCTTACGTTAGAAATTCGTTCATCGTGGATGTGAGAGACGTGAGGGAAGGAGAGAAATCTCTCGGCGAAACGGATTCTCTCTTTCAGAGGAGAAAGGGTATTTTCGCTGCAATCTTCGGTTAGGAGTTTGATAGTTGAGTCTGATTTCGGATGCGTTGAAAAAGTCGTCGGGTGAGGGTTCTCCTCCAGGTCCTCCACTCGGCTCGGGGGGGAGAAGGCGAAGAGGCGCCAGGAAGAGCGTGATCGCGGTAATTGCAGTTGTTTTCGTGATTGCGGGAACTGCTGCTGTTTACCTCGTATCGAGGCGACCTGGCGTGGATCGCCCTGCAGAGCCTGCTGCGGTATCCAGCAGGGTCGTGGTTGCCTCCAGAGCGGGAGTCGGCGGCGAGGCTGAAGTTGAGCAAAAGGAGGCGAGCCAGAAACGAATTGCGGGCTTGGAAGACTCCGTTCTTGTGGGGGGGGCGGAAGGGAATCCGCGCATTCGGGAGAAACCATTGTCCTCCAAAAAAGGCCGAGAGAACGTGGGATCATCCGGTTCTCCCTCCAGAGCAATGGCACAAGTCGAGAAGTCTTCTCCATCAGAAGAGAATTTGACAAAATCGGCGGGAAAATCTTCGTCCGGTCAAACTGGAGGGAGAGGAAATGAAAGCGTAAGCCCAAAGAGCCCCTCTGCGGCTGCGGAAGAACAGGCAAAAATAAAGGTTGCAGGCAACTCTGACCTGCAAGAGGTGGAGCTGGAAAGATTCAACAGAGGAGTTCGATATCTCAAGGCGGGAGATCTGGATGCCGCCAGAAGGGAATTTTCGGCGGTGCTGGAGATAAATCCGATGAACATCGATGCGATGACAAACCTCTCTGCCATAGAGATAAAGGAGGGTAACCTGAAAGAGGCTCGTGAGCTTCTGCAGAGGGTCCTTTCCATTCACCCGTCCCATTTCAAGGCTCTTCTGAACCTGGGCATCCTCGAGTACGCCTCGGGGAGGTATCTGGCGGCGGAGGAAATCCTTGGCAGAGCGCAGAGGTTTGGAGATAGCAGCGTGAAGCTCCTGGTAAATCTGTCGCTCGTCAAGGAGAAGCTCGGGAAGAGAGATGAAGCGCTGAAACTCGCTGAAACCGCTGTGTCCAGGTGGCCTGAGAGCCCTGAAGGGTGGTATCTACTGGGGTTTCTGCAGATGAAAAACGGGGATGAGGAAGGGGCGCTGGAGGCATTCGAGAAGTTCCTCGAAAAGGCCAAACGCGATGACCCCAGGAGGGAGGTTGTAGCGGAATACCTCAGGGATTAAGCCACGGATCAACAGAGCCGCCGAGCAACCGAGCCACCGAACCACTGAACCGCCGCGTTCGAGCGAATGCGGCCCGTGGTTACGTAGTTGCGTAGCTGCGTGATTGCGTAAAATTCAACGCAACGACGCATCTACCCAACGACCCAACTACCCAACAACAATTACCCAACCACACAAATACGAGCTGTCGATCCACCGAGCAACCGAGCCTCCGAACAACCGGTTGATCGGTGGTTCTGTGGTTCGGTGGTTCGTGGATGCTTCGTGCTTTAAATATACGTTTCCTCGGCTTGCATGTGTTTCCCTATCAGACAGTTCGACATTGGCCGGTTATTCTCTACGAATCAATTGATATTTGGCTTGACCCGACGTGATATACTATATAAACTATAGTCATACAAGACAATGGGGAGGTTGGAATGAGGGTCTCCAAGAAACTCGAGTACGCCGTAAGGGCTCTGATGTATATGGCTTCCAAGGAAGAAGGAGGGGTGTTTCTCATAAGAGATATCGCCAGGGAAAACGGAATACCGAAAAAGTTTCTGGAGCTCATTCTTCTCGACCTGAAAAACGCGGGCCTTCTCTCGAGCAAAAGGGGAGTATCGGGCGGGTACAGTTTTCTAGTGCCCCCATCGGAGATGACTCTGTATCAGGTCTACAGGGCTGTTGAGGGAGAAATAGACCCCACCGAGTGCATGAGAGAGATGCGGGAAAAATGCGAAGGGCTGGCCGACCCTACCTGGTGTGCTCTGAAGGCCGTCATGGAAGATCTCAAGAAGCAGATTGAGGAGATGCTCTCGCGGTGGACCATCAAGAAGATAGTCGATCTTGAGAGAGAATTGAAGGCCAAATCGGGCGAAAATTACATGTTTTATATCTGATTCTCACGTAAGGGGGTTGGTTATGAGATACGCGTCAGATGTGACCAGGCTTATAGGGAACACTCCGCTGGTCAGGTTGAACAGGGTGACCGACGGGGCGAAGGCGACGGTTCTAGCCAAGCTGGAGTCCTTCAATCCCCTCTCGAGTGTTAAGGACAGGATTGGTGTGTCCATGATCGAGGCGGCCGAGAGGGAGGGAAAAATAGGGCCGGATACGGTGATAATCGAGCCCACGAGTGGAAACACCGGGATAGCACTCGCTTTCGTGTGTGCCGCGAAGGGCTACAGGCTCATACTCACCATGCCCGAGACAATGTCCATAGAGAGAAGAAAGCTGCTCAAAGCTCTCGGGGCGGAGCTGGTGCTGACTCCGGGGCCGAAGGGAATGAAGGGTGCTATTGAGAAAGCGGAGGAGATAGCGGCTTCGATGGGCAACGCGTTCATTCCCCAGCAGTTCAAGAACCCGGCCAACCCGGAGATACACAGGGTGACCACCGCCGAGGAGGTGTGGAGAGATACGGACGGTCAGGTGGATGTGTTCGTGGCAGGGATAGGAACCGGCGGGACCATAACTGGCGTCGGCGAGGTCTTAAAATCGAGGAAGAAGGACGTGAAAATAGTGGCGGTGGAACCTTCGGATTCACCGGTCCTATCTGGAGGAAGCCCGGGACCGCATAAAATTCAGGGGATCGGTGCGGGATTCGTTCCCGACGTGCTCGATACTGAGATATACGACGAGGTGATAACGGTCACGAACGAGGACGCGATAATCACTGCAAGGCGACTCGCCAAAGAGGAGGGGATACTCGTGGGAATATCCTCGGGGGCGGCTGCCTGGGCGGCGATTCAGGTGGCGAAAAGATCCGAATCGGAGGGCAAGCTGATTGTGGTGGTTCTCCCGGATACGGGGGAGAGGTATCTCACGACGGAGCTCTTCGATACCGAGTGATGGGCGAGCCACCGTATCTCGGAGGATGAGGTGAGAGCATCGCACGGGCGGGGATTGTTCCCCCGCCTGTTTGGAACAACGAGAAAAGGGGATGGGCCATGACAGGGAGAAATACCGGGATTTCGACCCGGATCGTCAGGACCGGCGTCGGTTTCGACAAACAGTTCGGCTCCATAAGCGTTCCAATTTATCAGACTGCTATCTACAAATATAAGCGGTTTGGGGAAAATCTCGGTTATGACTACTCCCGTTCGGAAAACCCCACCAGGACCGCTCTGGAGGAAGCGATGGCGGTTCTGGAAGGGGGGGCGAGGGGGCTTGCTTTCTCCTCGGGAATGGCGGCAATTACCGCTGTCACACTGCTTTTCGAGCCCGGAGATACGATTCTCGTGACGGACGATCTATATGGGGGCACCTACAGGCTGTTTCAGGAGATAATGAGCAAGTACGGGATCGAATTCGTCTACGAGGATTTATCCGACCTGAACGTGGTCGAGAGCGTGATGAGGAAGTGTGATGTTAAGGCCATTTTCGTGGAGACGCCAACCAATCCTCTCCTCAAGGTGATAGATTTGGAGGGGATCGTTCGTCTGGCCAGGGGGTGCGGCGCACTCGTCGTGGTGGACAGCACGTTTCTTTCTCCTTACCTCATGAGGCCGATCGAGGTCGGCGCCGACATAGTGGTGCACAGCGCCACGAAGTATCTCGGAGGGCACAACGATCTCATAGGCGGAATCATCGTTACCAGTGACGCTGACCTCGGTGAGAAGCTTTATTTCATCCAGAAAGCGGCCGGTTTCATCCTGGGGCCGTTCGATTCCTGGCTTTTGATGAGGGGGCTGAAGACCCTTGGAGTGAGGATGGAGAAGGCGCAGGAGAACGCGACGCTCGTCGCGGAATTTCTTGCCTCTCACCCGCTCGTTGAGAAGGTGTATTTCCCTGGTCTCCCCGATCACCCGGGAAGAGAGGTTCACTTCAGGCAGGCGTCCGGTCCCGGTGCCGTCCTGTCTTTCGAGCTTCACGAGTCCGTGGACCTGGCGAGGTTCTTCGATTCCCTGGAAGTGATAAACCTTGCGGAGAGTCTGGGAGGCGTCGAATCGCTGACCACTCATCCTGCCACGATGACCCACGCCGACATTCCGGAGGAGGAGAGGAAGAAAATAGGTATATTCGACAACCTGGTCAGGTTGTCGGTGGGAATAGAGGCGGGGGGAGACCTGGTCGAGGATCTGAGGATTGCGATCGAGAGGGCTTCGAGTTAATCTTTCAGCACCGAATTCAACGTCTCGAGCAGTTTTTTGAAGGTGTACGGCTTGCTGAGAAGGGGAACCTTCATTTTTTGAATCTTCGTCAGCAGTTCCTCTTCTTCCACGTAACCGCTCACCAGCAGCGCCTTCAAATTCGGGTTCTTTTCTTTGAGCCGGCTTACGAGCTCCACTCCTCGTCCGTCGGGAAGCATGACGTCGGACAGGATGAGAGAAATTTCGTCTTCTTCCATTTCGTACCGTTTCAGCGCTTCCCGGACGCTTCCGGCTTCCACAACCGAGAACCCGGCGTGAGCGAGGAGTTTTGCAGTGCCTTCTCTGACGGGGACGTTGTCTTCCACGAGAAGGATTCGTGTTTTGGTTTTTATCGGTTTTTTTCCGGTGTGTTCCGACAGGAGGTCTTTGCGCTTTTCTCTTTCTGGAGCTGCAGGGAAGTGGAGGGTGAAGGTCGATCCCTTCCCGTATTCGCTCGAGAGATTGATGAATCCTCCGTGCTGCTGGACGATTCGATACGTGACAGATAGCCCTAGGCCCGGGAAGATTCCTCCCCGTTTCGTGGTGTAGAAGGGTTCGAACACTTTTTCCAGATCGGTTTCGGGTATTCCGATGCCGGTGTCGGATATCGAGACGGCGGCGTACTCTCTCGTTTCTGGACTTCTGGTCCCGGCGATGTGTTCTTGATTCAGGGCTTTTTTCGTTTCGATTGCCAGCTTTCCTCCTTCCGGCATCGATTCTATCGCGTTTTCGACCAGGTTGAAGATGGCTTTCCGGATCGAGACCGGGTCTCCTTCAACGGGTGGCAGCTCATCGTCCAGAGATAGTGTCATCTTGACGTTGTTAGGGAGCAGATCCTGCATTTCTTCCGAGACCTCGGAGACGATGGAGTTCAGAGAAATCACAACAGGTTCTTTGCATATTCCTTCGCCCAAAAGCAACAGTTTTCTGGATAGTTCGGCTGCTTTGTCGGCTGTTTCGACGATCCTTCGGGCGTATTTTTCACAGTCTGCCCGCTCGCTGTTTTTGAGCAGTATCAGCTCGGCATACGTGCGCATCGTCGTGAGGAAGTTGTTGAAATGGTGAGCCACGTTCCCGGCAAGATTTCCTAATGATTCCATTTTCTGAGCCTGGATGAGGCGCCCGATTGATTCTTTTTTGTCTTTTTTCCGATGTGTCACGTCCACGCCGAATATGACGCGCGATTTCCTGCCGCCTATGTATATATCCGAGCAGAAAACTTCCATCCAGACTTCGCCTTTGGGACTCGTGAACCTAGCTTCGCCGGGCGGCGATTCAACTCCACCACGTATGGTGGATTCCACGAGGTACTTGAAAAACGTGTCCCTGTCTTCGGGATGGATCACATCGATCAGATTTTCCCCCGAGAGAGCCGGAGGCGTTCTTCCGAGTTTCCAGGCGAATGTCGGGTTGGCGTAGGTTATCTTTCCCGCCTCTGCTATCACAATGGAAATGGGGCTTCTTTCGGCCAGGGCGAACGCTTTCTTTTCCAGGTCTCTCGAGAGGAATCTCGCTTTGAGATGTGCTTCAATTCGCGTCAGAAGCTCCAGCTTCTCAACCGGGGTGATTATGAAGTCGTCCACCACGCCCAGAAGCGAATCTCCCATGTCTCCAATGCGTTCCCTCTGGGTTACGAAGAGGACGGGGAGAAGTATGGGGCTGCTTTTCTCTTTTGCGCTCTTGAAGGAGTCCATGTATTTGAACAGGGATGGCGTGTCTACGAGGGCGATGTCGAATGCGCCGTTCCAGATGAGGTCCTCGTCTCCCGTCACCACCCGGTATCGGTGAGAAAGAAGGTCAAGTATTGCTTCTTCTTTCTCTTTCGCCTGGAGAAAGAGAGCAACGTTGGTGCACGACCTTCCTTCCATGGCTGCGTCCAGCCTCTCTACTGTGTTCTAAACAAAGGGCGAACGACGGCACGCGCCTGCAAAAGAAGCAGTCGGTGA
This sequence comes from uncultured bacterium, assembly GCA_964429585.1. Classification (GTDB taxonomy): domain Bacteria; phylum Desulfobacterota; class Deferrimicrobia; order J040; family J040; genus CAYSCN01. Next base: position 35,577 of record CAYSCN010000012.1, read on the forward strand.
AAGGCAGGACACTTCAACTGCTGTCGGTTTGCCGTGAACTGCAGTGACAGAGAAAACCTGCATGTAAAAACTCCCCCAGATTTGAAAGCCTATTTATAGCATAAAAGCCCCTATATTGCAATATGAATTATATTTGAACATAATAACTATTATCGATTTGTGTAAGTGAGCCCGTCTTCTGCGTTTTCCGAAAAGAACCTCCTTCTGCCGCTTTTCACGGGACCGGGAGACATCCTATAATCTTCCCATGGTGATGGTTTCGGTGATTCTGCCCGTTTACAACAGCGCCGGGACCTTGCGCGAGTGTATCGAGAGCGTCCTGTCTCAGACCCTGAGGGATTTCGAACTGATTGCGGTCGATGATGGGTCTTCGGACGAGAGTCTTCAGATTCTGGAGGAATTCTCGCGGCGCGACCGAAGGGTGAAGGTGCTTCGAAGGTCACACAGGGGCATAGTTTCTGCCCTGAACGATGGCCTGAAAGAGGCGCGGGGCGAATTCGTTGCGAGAATGGATGCGGACGACCTTATGCATCCCAGCAGGCTGGAGGCGCAACTTCAGTGGATGGAAGAAAATCCCGGTGTGTCGCTCTGCGGGTGTCTCGTCGAGGTGGATTCGCTGGAGGGGGAGCTTTCATCGGGCGTCCTCAGGTATCGGGACTGGTCGAATTCTCTGGTTACCCACGAGCAGATGGTTCGGGAAATATTCGTGGAATCTCCAATCGTGCACCCCACGTTTTTCGGGCGCAGAGAGCTGTTTCTTAAGCTTTCCGGTTACCGCGACGTTCCGTGGGCAGAGGACTACGATTTCATCCTGAGGGCCTATCTTTCGGGACACAGATTTGGAAAAGTCGGAGAGAGGTTGCTTCTTTGGAGGGACAGGTCCGACAGGCTGGTTAGGGTAGACGAGCGTTGCAAGAGAAAGGCGATGTTCAGGGCGAAAGTTCACTACTTTCTCGAATTGTTGGGTGACCGGAAAATCGAAATCGCCGTGGCGGGGACCGGTCCTTCCGGACGGATGGTTGCAGAAAGTTTCATGGAAAGGGATGTCAGAATATCCTTCTTCATCGACAACAGGGAATCGCCTCCCGGGAGGAAGGTGATGGGTATAGACGCATACGGATTTCCCGGGGAGATACCCTCTGGATTTCTGTATTCCAGGAGGAACGTTCACTACGTGCTGTGCGTGGGGGAAGAAGAGGGAAGGAAGATGTTGATCAGGCAGCTGAAGGAAGCGGGGTTCAAAGAGGGGGAAAACTACACCAGATTCCTGTGAGGGCAAGTTGAAGAGAATTGATCCAGACCCGGTAAATGTGGTTGCAGCTCCGATTTACGGTGACGAGAGGGTTTTTCAAAGAGCACTCCGGCAGCTGGTCGAGATGTGTGGGGAGGTTGATTTCGTGGGAGAGCCCCACCCCTTCGACTGCACCGACTACTACGAGGGGGAAATGGGGAAGGGGCTAAAAAGAAGGATTGTATCTTTCTCGGAGCTCGTTGACCCCTCTTTTCTGCCGGAGTTGAAAGAAAAAGCCTCTTCCCTTGAAGATGATTTCAGGGTCGATGGGAAAAGAACCGTGAACGTGGACGTGGGTTATCTGGATTATCACAAGCTTGTTCTGGCTTCGTGGAAAGGGCGGGGGAACAAGGTTTATCTTTCGCGGGGAGTGTGGGCGGATGTGACTGTTTTCTTCCAGAAGGGCAGAGTCATACCTCTGGAGTGGAGTTTCCCGGATTTCAGGGCGGGAATTTACGATGCCGACCTTTTGCGCGTCAGGGCACTTTACAGGGAAAAGATGAGGAGGAAGCGGTCGGGTGGGTAATGAGGCTTTCAGTGCCTTGAACGCCTGACGATTATCGGTTCTATTCCTGCTTCCCTCAGTATTTTCTCGTATCTCTTTGAGCGGAGAACGAGGTATTTCTCGTAGATTCTAAGAAGATCCCTGGCGGATCTCGCCATGAGCCTTTCGCTCACGTCCATGTAGACTTCCACGAGGTTGGGAAATTTTTCCGAGAGTTCCCTGAACATTCTGGTGAAATTGTCTTCTTCGATTGCTGCTAGGTTTTTCAACGTCGATTCCACGCTGGAATACGCCGACGACCCTATGGAGATGTAGAAGTCCAGGTCGACGATCTTTTTCTGTATGAAGTCGGAGAAAAATCCCGATACGAAGAGGCAGAAATCCCCGATCATCCTGTATTCGCGGACTTTTTCGCCTGTGGACTTGTGGAGAGCCTTGAGGTAGCGGATGCTCAGGGGCTCTTCGGGATTTTCCTCTTCCATGAGGAAGGCTCTTTTGGCTCTCGTGAATTCGTCGAGGAGATCGACCAGATACTCTCTGGTTTCTCTGAGGACGTCGATGGAACACTCTTTCAGGGACTCATCGATCTGATTGGAGAAGAAATCTTTGAGGGACTCTGTTTTTACTACCTTCTTCATATCCTGCACTAATTATAGTATAACAATGTTTTACTATATTATCAATCCCTCCGCCGATTTCCTCTCTCTATATTATAATATCGTCAGAAATCACAAATTGTTGAGGGGGGGAACGTGGAAGTTCTGACTGCCATCAAGACCAGGAGGAGTATCAGGAAGTTCGAGAGCAGGGAAATTCCGCGGGAGATTCTCCGGACGCTGGAGGAGAGTCTAATTTGGGCACCGTCTGCCGGGAATCTCCAGAGCAGGAAATTTTTCTTCGTCCTCAGGAAAGAAACGAGGGCGAAGCTGGCTATCGCGGCGTTTAAGCAGGAATACGTGGCTGAAGCGCCGCTTGTTGTGGTGGCTTGCATGGACAGTCGCATAACTTATCATTACGGCGAGAGGGGAGTTTCACTCTACGCCCCACAGGATGTGGCGGCTTCCGTCCAGAACCTGATGCTGGCTGCGCACTCTCTCGGTCTCGGCACCGTTTGGGTTGGCGCATTCAATGAGGGAAGAGTTTCGGAGATTCTGTCGCTCCCGTCGCATTTGAGGCCGCTGGCGCTGGTTCCGGTCGGGTATCCGGCCGAGGCTCCGGAGCCGCCGCCGCGGGTCAAAAGAGAGGAGGCGGTGACCTATGTCGAGTGAAAAGACGGGAATCGAAAGTGACGGGAGGAAACAGAAGAGGAAACCAAAAGTGAGAGTGCTGGAGTGGCCCGCCATTCCGATTCTCACTCCCGAAGAGGTTTACGGAGAAGAGGAGCGGGAAGAGGAAGACGAAACCTGACGCATTTGCCGGGTTCGAGGATTGGAGATGTGGTATGTGCGGCCGCTTCACACTGATTCACTCCACTGAGGAAATCAAAGAAGCATTTTCCATCGAGGAGGTTCTCTTTTCGCCTCACGTCAGCTACAATATTGCTCCGGGCCAGATTATAGGGGCGATAGTAAACGGCGGCTCGAGGAAACTAATTGGACTCAGGTGGGGACTTGTCCCCGGTTGGAAAAGGGATTCTTCCCGGGAAAGAGGCATCATAAACGCCAGAGCCGAGACGGTGGCTGTCAAGCCTGTCTTCAGGGGTGCATTCAAGAGGTTCAGGTGCCTGATTCCAGCGTCGGGTTTCTACGAGTGGATGAAGTCGGGCAGAAAAAGCGTTCCTCACTACATATACATGAGAGATCGGCGACCCTTTCTGATGGCAGGTATCTACGAGCGGTGGACCTTGGCCGGGGGTGAAGAGTTCTGTGGCTGCGCGATAATAACGGTTGAGGCTAACGCGCTCATTAAAAAAGTGCATCACAGAATGCCAGCGATCATTCCACCGGATAAGGCAGAGCTCTGGCTTTTGCGCGGTTCGAGTGAGGTGTCGCTTTTGGAATTGCTCCGCCCGTTTCCTCCAGAGGAGATGGAGTGTCATCCCGTGTCGGCAGCTGTCAACTCGCCTCGTGTGAACACACCAGCCTGCATAGAAAAAGTATAAAACGCTGTTTTTGCATCATCCCTGACAGGAAGGTTAAAATGTTTGTGTAGACCTTTGTGGGGAGGCCGAGATGGGACAGTTGTTTTTCGTCTTTCTCGGGTCGATTTCCGTGGGGATAGCCGTCGGGGTTATCGCTTCTTCGTTTTTCCTAAGGGAAGCCGAGGTGAGAAGGGAAGCGGGTGGCAGGATATCCATAAGGGTGCCGGTGCTCGGCGTCTTCGGGTTCAGTTTGAGGAGAAGATTCAGGGGAATTTTCGTGGACGAGGCAGTAGAGTTGCTGGAGAATCTCGAATTCCTTTCGTCTTATCTCGATGTAGGGAAGGTCCTCGAATACTCGAAGGAATACGAGGTGAGATACGTCGGATTCGAAGGAGACAGGGAGGACGGCTCCTGGTCACCTGGGAAGCTCGCCTTTTACACTCCTGCAGACGGAGAAGATGGAGGCTACAAGGTGTTCCTGAACCCCCATCTGGACAGGAAAGAAGTTGCCCGCAGGTTGAGCGAGGAGACGGGGAGGAATATCTCTCCGGACGATGTGTACCCGTTTCTTTTCCTTCACGAGCTCGGTCACACGAAGAGAGCGGGAAATCAAAATTTCTACGCCGCTGTGGTCAACCTGGCTCTGGCCGGTAGAATGCGTTCCTTAAGAAGAAGGAGGGAGCTTTTCGCACTGAGGAGAAAGATAGAAGCGCACGCCGACCGCTTCGCTCTACGCGAGTTGAACGCCTGGCGGTCGGCAGGAAAAAAGGCTTTTCCTCTTGACGCGATTGGGCGGTTCTGATCCCCGCTGTTGTCACCCCCCGAGACCGAAGAGGAACTGCAGAAACGCGGGGTCGATGTTTCCTGTAGCTTTGTAAATCATGATGGCGAACGACGTCAAAACTTCCTGCGGGGTAAATTCGCAGTGTCCGAAGCGGTTTACCGGTATTAGGGTGAAGTTGTTCGCGCTCCCCGTTTTGATGGTCCGGAAGAAGTAGATGATTTCGTGGTTGAAGGGAACCAGGTCGTCCATCGTCGTGTGGAGAGAGACGAGCGGTTTCGCGAGCACTCCGGTGGGACGGTAATACCGCCTCAGGTAGCGCCTGGCTGGCCTGTCTGCCCTTACCCTTTCCACTCCCTGATTGAGCGCCACGTCGTCGTCGGAACCCCAGTAGAGACGGTGCCTGTTTCCGTATGGATTGCCTCCCGCTGTTTCTTGCAGGTCGCTGGTCGCGAAGATGCTGTAGCCGAGAAGGTGGAGGGCCACCGAAATGGTGGAAGACGGGTCTGATGGATCCGTTGCCGCTTTTGTGACTCTAAAGAGCTGCTCAACGGCGCCTGGATCGCTCGACATGGCGGCGATTATTTTTTGCATGTACGAGTCCCAGTACATCCACGCGTCAGGAGGAACGTCGGCGACTCCGAAATCGAAGACATCGGGGAAAAAATAGTCGAAAACGACCCGGAAATCACCGAGATAGTTGATTTCGTGCTGGATTCCCCCTATGGGACCGCAGAGGGAAAGCCCTCCGTCGAAGAGTTCGGGATCTTTTTCCAGAAGCATGGTGGCGATGAGTCCACCTTCGGATCCACCTGTGATGTAGACCCTCGAATTCCCGGAGAGTTCGTATTTTTGGGTGAACCGCTCGTAGAGGGCGAGCAGGTCTTCTCCCCCCTGCTCGACGGCGTATCCGTTTTTCCGGTAGCTGGTCGTGGCGAAGGCGTATCCTATGGAATTGACGACTTCCGGCATGGTGGTGGTCGACCCGTCGGGTAGGGTGAATGTCAGTTCGTTTGCGGGTAGGGTGAGCGGAAGTTGAGGCGGGACGTATCCGTGAGCGTAGAGTATCAGGTCTCCGTTCCAGTTTTCCGGGACGCATGTGAGGATTACCTGAGGTGCGGGATCCGTTACCCACTCTTCCACGCAGGTATCGGGCCACGGCGAGCCGTTGCCTGCGATAACCTCAGCGGTATTGAACACAAACAGTGCCGATGAGAGAAGAATGATCAAAAGGGTCATTCTCTTCATCATGGGATCTACTCCTTTTTACCGGGTTGATGCCTTTCCCAAACTGCTTCCCCCCTCCTGGAAAGGCGGATCGTGAAAAGAGATAGATTATCAATTACAACAATATCCATTCTCCTGAGCGCTGGTCAAGGTATACTTCAATTTTTTCATGCGAACGACATGGGGTTGCGGTGGGGATTTTCCTGATTGTACAGGCCAATTGTATGGATATACAAAAGTATTTTTATATATACATGGAATGATAAATTTTGATATAAATATAAACATATATATTTACATCCCAGAGGAGGCTGCCTCCTGATGGAGAGATCTAAGAAAGATGCTCGGGTTCAGCTGACAGCTGTCATCGATCGTGAGCTGAAGAAAGAGCTATTCAAGGCACTCATCGACGAGGGCATCACATACAGGGAGTGGCTCGAGAAGGAGATTCTCTCCTATCTCAAGAGAAGGGGGAAAAAAAGGTGAGGCTGTTTATCCAGCTCATGGAAGTGTCGTTCAAAAGGAGGGAAATCTGGGGGGACAGGGCCGATGAGGCGTTCAGGGTTTTCACCGCGCTCCAGTTTTACTACTTCGGAGCCCTTTCCCAGTGGGAAAAAGTTGCTGAGAAAAGGATGCTCTTCGGAGGGGGATTGCCCGAGGTTGCACCAGAGGTAATGAGGGGGCTTATCCTCGACGCTTCTTACTTCTTCATCTGCGGGGACAGGTTTTTTGGGATTCTCGAGAGACTCGCATCTTTCAACCGGGGGGGAGCACTGGAAGGGTTGCTCGAGGTTTCCGGTCCCATACGGGACTCCTTCAGAAGTGCCTGCGCGGTTTTCGAAGACCTGCCAGCCGTCCTCACGGGGAGCTTCATGTCCGATTTCGGTAGGGTGAGCGGAGATTGCATCTGGGTTGGAAATGAGAAGATATCTCTGGCTGGGGAGCTCGTTTCAGCCCTGGCGGATCTGTACAACGAGGTAGTCCGGCAGGTGATGAAACCTGTCAGGGGTGCCAACGACGTTTTGCCCACCTCTGAAGAGATGAGATGTCTGATCGCTAAAGGCGGTGGGTGAGGGGGTTCGAGGAAGGAGGAATAATGGGTGCTTCTTTGTTGCAGAGGTTGATCAGTTCGTTCTTCACGGGGGTGCCCGGACTTCCCATTGGAAAATCTCCTCTGGCCGAGCCCGACTGGTTCGACAGGTTTTACCGCTTCTGGACGTTCGAGATATTTTATCTCGGTGATCATCCCATCACGGTCCAGAAAGTGGTCGTGGCCATCTTGACCCTGATCATCGGCGTTTTCCTCGTCAGAAGGTTCGAGAAACTGCTGAGGGAGAGGATCCTCCCCCGAACGCAGCTCCCGGATAACCTGCAGGCTGTCATCCCCAAGTTCACCTATTACACTGGCCTTTTCTTCACGGTTTTACTCGCACTCTACTTCGTCAACATCCCCCTGACTGCGTTCGCCTTCATAGGCGGCGCGCTCGCGATAGGAATCGGCTTTGGCGCCCAGAGCCTCATCAACAACTTCATCAGCGGGTTCATCATTCTCATGGAACGTCCGATAAAGATAGGCGACATGATCGAGGTGGAAGGCTACTTCGCGAGAATCGAGGACATAGGGGCCAGGTGCACGCGAATACGCACCGGGGACAACATACACATACTCGTCCCGAACAGCAGTTTTCTCGAGAAGAGCATCATAAACTGGACCCTATCAGACAAGATGGTTCGAGCGAAGGTGACGGTTGGTGTGGCCTATGGGTCTCCAGTGAAGAGGGTAGAGGCTCTTCTCATAGAGATTGCGAAGAACCTGGATGAAGTTCTTGCATCTCCCGAACCGTTCGTGGTTTTCGAGGACTTCGGCGAGAGCGCTCTCGTGTTTTCTCTGTATTTCTGGGTTCGACTGGAAAATCTGATGAACAAGATGGTCATCGAGAGCAGGGTGAGATTTGCCATCGACGAGGCGTTCAACAGGGAAGGAATCGTCATCGCCTTCCCGCAGAGGGACGTCCACATCGATTCGCTGAAACCGATAGAGGTAAAGATAAGCAATTCGGACTTCGGAGGTCGGAATTCGGAATGAAAAGAACGCGGGAGGGGAAACGATGAGATTCAAATGGATAATAACGGTTGTCACGTGTGTACTGGTTCTTTTGTGCGCCGCGTCTGTCGGACCGAAGAGGGCACATTCTGCCACCGCGAAGGAAATCGACGTGAGCGTCGACGTGGCGCTGGAGAAGTTTCGGAAGGAGGTGAAGGGCGCGAACGAGTTCTTGAGGGTTGCAAAAGGCGTTCTCGTCTTCCCCAAAGTCTTCAAAGCCGGGTTTGTAATAGGAGGGGAATACGGCGAGGGGGCCTTGAGAATAGGAGGAAAGACTGTAGAATACTACAGCCTGGCTGGCGGGTCCGTCGGTTTTCAGTTTGGTGCCCAGACTAAGACTATTATTATTATCTTCATGGAGAAAAGCGAGCTTGAAAGGTTTCGCAGGTCTGATGGATGGGAAGCTGGTGTGGATGGGTCTATTGCCGTTCTCGACGTGGGAGCCGGTGGGTCCATAGACACTACGACGGTGAAATCGCCCATCGTAGCGTTTGTGATTGGTCAGAAAGGTCTCATGGTTGACATATCACTGAAGGGAGCGAAATTCACGAAGATAAAGAGGTGATCACCAGTTCTCGAGGCTCCCGGCGTATATTTCCCTCACGTCGTCGAGCTCGACCGGTCTGGGCGACATCGAGAGCAATCTCTGAACTTTCATCGCTGCCTGAGAAAGCTCCTCCACGTCTTTCTCGTCGAAGCCGGCGTATTTGAGTCCCTTTGCGATGTTCAGGTCTCTCATAAGTTTCCTCAGACCCTCCTTGGCGAGCAACGCCGCTTCGTGAACGGAAAGTCCTTTGGTTTCCTCGCCGAGCCAGGCGGCCACCCGGGCAAGCTTTTCCGGCGCCGCAGGAGCCAGGAACTCGAGCGACTTCACGCCGGTCAGGGACACGCAAAGACCATGCGGGAGGTCGTGATTTCTGCCGGCTATTGGATATGCGAGGGCGTGCGGGACGTGGACTCCAGCATTACCGAAGGCTCCGCCGAGATGAGTGGCCAAAAGCATCTTCTCCCGGGCTTCGAGGTCATGAGGGTTGAAGTAGGCCCTCCTCAGGTATTTTCCAACCAGTTTTATGCTCTCCTCGACGAAGAGATCGGATACGGGATTGGAGCCGATGTACACGGGCCGTTTGTCGGGTGTTTCAGGTCTCGGCCTGGAGTAGTAGGGAATGCTCGTGTATGCTTCGATGGAGTGCATCAGGGTATCGAGCCCTGTTGAAGCCGTGTAGAAGGGTGAGAGCGTGATTGTCAGCGTCGGGTCGAGAATTGCCAGCGCCGGCACCAGATACGGGTGGGATATCCCCACTTTCAGCTTTTCCTTTGTCAGGTCGACCACCGCCACGGGAGTGTTCTCGCTTCCAGTCCCGGACGTGGTTGGAACAGCGATCATCGGTTTGAGCGGGCCAGGAGGGGCGATTCCCTTGCCCGTTGGGGGCGCTATGTAGTCGTAGAGGTCGGCGGGGTATGTGGTGTAGAGGTTTATCATCTTCGCCATGTCGATGCTGCTGCCGCCTCCGATACCGATCACGCCTTCGAACTTCTTTCCCTTAGCGAACTCGATGGCTTCGAGGACGCCCGTGTCCTTGGGCTCTATGGGGGTTTTGTCGAATATCACCACATCGATGGATTGCTCGGAGAGGTGCTTGACGCACGTGTCGATGATATCCGTGTTCTTCCTTATGTTTTCATCTGTGACTATGAGGACGGAGCCAACCCCCATTTTTTTGACGTCGTAGCCGATTTCGGAAATGACGCCGCATCCGAACTTTACTGTCACGTTCCTGACGGTGAAAACGGTGTCGTTTGGCGACGTGTAGCTGATCATGTTGACCTCCTTTTCAGGACTTTCGAACCTCGACTTACGACTCACTCTTTCTATTTCTCACCTCTATTATCTCTCCCCTCTCTATCACGTAAGAGTAGTGGGTGAGCTCTTCGGAATACGTGTGGTCCGAGGCGGAGACGAGTATCGATATCCCCTCCACGTTCAGGGTGTGCAGTATCTCGGCGAGTCTTTTGGCCAGCGCCGGCGCCACTCCCTCGAACGGTTCATCCAGAAGAAGTATCTTTTCCCCCACTATCATTGCCCTTGCAAGTGCCACGAGTTTCTGCTGTCCCCCTGATAGCTGGAGAGCTTTCCTGGAAGCCATCGCCTCGACTTCGGGAAGCATTTCGTAGACCCAGGCGAGTCTGGGCTCCCAGTCTCTGTCGCCGGTTGCCCAGAGTGGCAGGAGAATGTTTTCCTCGACTGACAGGTCAGGTATGAGTCTCCTGTCCTCCGGCATGTATCCAACCTGTAGTCCCGGTCTCATGTGGGCCTTGGCGCGTGTTATGTCTTCTCCGTCGAGTTTGACTGAGCCCGAGTGAACTTTCACCAGGCCCATAATCGAGCGCATGAGAGTCGTTTTCCCTGCCCCGTTGCGCCCTATGAGACCTACCATTTTCCCCTTTTCGACCTCTAGGGACACTCCCCGCAGAACGTGAGTCTTCTGAAAGTAGACGTTTAAGTTTTCAACTGTGAGCATCATCGTCGTTTCCCTCGGCCGCGGGAGTCGTTCCCGTCACGTAGCTTATCACGTCCTCGTCTCTCATGACTTCGGCTGTTGGGCCGTCTGCTATGATACGGCCGTCGTAAAAGGCAATAACCCTTTTCGCGAATTTCTGCACGACCTCCATGTCGTGCTCGATGAATATGGTTGCCGTTCCGTTGCTGCTTATGCTTCCCATTATCGTTTCCATCAGAGGGAATTTCTCCTCTATGGTGACACCGCTTGTGGGCTCGTCGAGAAGCAAAAGCTTCGTGGGGCCCATCATCGCCATCGCCACGTCCAGAAGCTTCCTCACACCCTGAGGCAGAGCGGAGACTGGTTCGTTTTTGTATTCCTTTATGCCGAAACTCTCGAGGGCTTTTTCAGCTTTTTCACCGAATTCTTCGTTGAAGAAGGGGCGCAAGAGTCCCTGGAGCCTGTTGTTGAGGAGAGTGCAGGCGATCATCAAATTCTCCCAGACGGTCATCTCCGCGAACAGCTGGGGTATCTGAAAGGAACGGCAGATGCCCATCCTTATGATCTTTCTCGGTGGAAGAGACGTTATGTCTCTTCCCATGAACTTCACCGTGCCGGCAGTCGGCTTGACGTATCCGGTGATTATGTTGACGAAGGTGGTCTTTCCGGCTCCGTTGGCGCCGATTATGCCTACTATCTCTCCTTCCTCTATGGTCACGTTCAGGTCGTGCGCTGCAGTCACGGCTCCAAAGTTCTTGGAAAGGTTTCTCGTCTCAAGCAGTCCTGCCATTTGCCTCCCTCTTCTTCAATTTCTTCTCCACGACCGACCACAGGCCTTCGGGAATGAATATGATTATCAAAAGCAGTGTAATTCCGAGGAGCATCTGCCAGATGTATGGAGCTATGTCGAGCGCGTATGTTCGGATGATTTCGAAGAGGAGAGAGCCGATCAACGGAGCCGCCACGTGGGAAGTCCCGCCCAGAAGCGCTATGAAGACGAACTCACCGGAAGTGGTCCAGTAGGCGAGTTCCGGATCCACGTGACCGGAGGCGTAGGCTATGAGGGTGCCGCCGACGGATGCGAGCACCCCGGCAATTATGTATTTTATGTAGATCAGCACTTTCGGGGAAATGCTCAGGTATTCTACCCTGATTTCGTTCATCTTTATAGCCATCCCGGCGTATCCCATGCCCGAGATGAAGTACCTGTGGGTGAGCAGAAACAGAACGAGCGCCATTACACACGTCAGGATGGGAAGGGAGATGCCGGGGTTCACCATGTCCGGCGTGATTCCAAATATGCTGGGCGGTGGGACGTTGAAACCGTCGCTTCCCCCGAGTGCCGGATTTTTCACTATCAGGCTGTAGAGAATCATCGAGAGGGCGAGCGTCAGCATGGCGAAAAAGATGTCCCTGTAATTGCAGAGCAGAAGACCGACTATTGCTCCTATGACGACAGAGGCCGCAATGGAAATCAGAATAACTGTGAAGGCATCGTTTATCCCGAATCTGCTGGATGCTATCCCCGCGGCGTAACCGCCTATGCAGTAGAAAAATCCCTGTCCGAACGATACGAGTCCGGCTCTCATGAGCACCACTATGCCCAGGACCACGAGGGATCGTGCGATTGACACCATGATGAGAAACGAGAGCCACCTGGGCACGAAGAAGGTGGAGAGGGCTAAAACGAGGAAGCCAGCTGTCAGAATCGTAACGGTTCTGTCTTTTCTCATATCTTCCTCGCTTTGGCTCTGACGAATATGCCTTCCGGCCTGAAGGTCAAAACGGCAGCCATGATCACGAATATCACCAGCACCTCGGCCTGAGGGATGAGGTGCACAGCGGCCGCCCTGGATAGGCCTATGAGAAGAGAGCCGAGAATTGTTCCTCCGATGCTACCAAGTCCTCCTGTCACCACAACGGCGAAGGCTATCACTATCACCTCTATCCCTATCCCGGGCACGACGGATAGGGAGGGCGCGGTGACCGCCCCCCCTATCGCCGCAAGCATGCTGCCCAGGGCGAAAGTGACGGTGAATACCTTCGGCACGTTTATTCCCATGGCGGCACTGACTTCCCTGTCGTGGATAACGGCTAAAAGGAGCTTGCCTCGACGAGTTCTGTTCAGGCCGTACCAGAGCGCGACTCCGGTTAAGAGGGCGAAGCCTATGAGCGCCAGGTCGTAGTTCGCGAACGGAATACCGAACACCTTCGTTCTGCCCATTGCCATGTATGGCTGGAAGGCGAAGTACGCGTCCACTCCCCAGATCAACTTTATCACGTCTTCCAGGATGAGCAGCACCGCGTAGGTGACCAGGAGAATGATCACCTCGTCCTTGTCGTAGACGATTCGGAGAATTCCTCTTTCGATGGCGATTCCCGTGGCGAATCCTGCAGCGACGGCGCATCCGATGAAGACGAGGTAGCCGAGGGCGGGATTATACCCTGCAGCGAAATACCAGCCGACCACCGAAGCTGCGGTGTATGCGCCCACGGCATAGAGGCTGCCGTGGGCCATGTTGAGTATTCTCATCACCCCGTATATGAGGGTGAGACCCGCGGAGACTATGAACAGCCACGAGGAGTATACGAGTCCGTCGAGCAGGATGACGAGGAACAGTTTCATCTGTTTCTCCGCTTACCTGTCAGTCGCACTTTGCTCCCTTCATTCCTCCCTTTATCCAGTCGATGCTCTTCACGCCGTCGGGCGGGCTCACGCACTCCGGAGCGTATCTCTTCACGTTCTTGACGGAAGGCTTTCCGTTCACCTTGGTGAATTGGCCGTAAACCGACTCCTGGACCGCCTGGTGCCCCTTGCCGAGCTTCATCTTCACCGTTCCGCTTGGAGCCGTAAATTCCAGGTACTCGAACGCCTTGATTATGTCTTCCTTGGTGGGGTTCTTTTTCTTCTTCAAGGCCTTTTCGTATGCGGTCTTGAGGCCCAGAAACGCCTGCACCATCTTGTAGGACGGGTACGTTGGCGGAGTGCCGAACTTGGAAGTGTACTTGGCCCTGAACCAGTCGTTCAGCTTGTTTTTGGGTGCGAACACACCGAAGGGACCTCTCGCGCCGAGGATCGTTCCCTCGGGGATGTCCAGGCGGAACATGGCGGTTTCACCAGTGGTGAGTATTGCTGTCTGTGTATCGAAGAGCCCTCTGGCGCTTCCCTGAAGGACGAATGCTTCCATGTCGCCGCCCCAGAAACTGGAGTGGATGAAGTCTGCCGGATTGACCATGAGGGAGGAGATTTCCGCGCCGTACTGCCCCTTGAAGATCTTCGGGAAGAGTTCGTTTTCGACCTTGACGTCGGGCTTGAGCACCCGAAGCGCCGAGATGAAATCGTTCCACGAGTCGTGACCCCACGCGTAGTCCTGATTGATTCCCGAGACGGACTTGAGATCCGGCTTGAGATCAACGATGTAGCGGGCCGCTCCCACGCTGTCTATAGTGGCGGTGGGGCCGGTTCTGAACACGTACTTGTAAGAGGCTTCTTCGAATATTCTCGGCGTGCCGCAGTCGAAGAATATCGTGAGCGCTTTCAGCTCCTCCGCCACAGGAGCGATTGCCAGGCAGTGGCCGCTGGAGATGTAGCCGATTACGGCGTCGACCTTTTTCTGCTGAACGAGGTTCCTGAACTCGGTTACCTGCTTCGTGGCGCTTCCCGCTTCATCGATCAGCACCACCTCGATTTTCTTGCCCCCAATGCCCTTTGAGTCATAAGGTGATGGGACAAGCCCGTTGTTCAGCGAATCAACGATGAGATCCGCTGCGTTCTTGGCGGGAATGCCGAAAGGACCTGCCGCTGCGCCGGACAGAAACGTCACGACGCCCACCTTGAACGTGTTGCCCTTGGCGCTCGCTGGTCCCGCGGCGAGTGCGAGCGACAGAAGGACGATCAACAAAACCCCCAGAATTTTCCATTTCCGCATCATGTTACACCTCCCCTTTTGAGTCGCTCTCTTTTATGAGAGCGTTTTTGGGTTGACAGTGAGAAAGATATAGTTTCAGGGAGCGTGACGCGGATGCCATAAATTTTTGCCGCTCCCCCCAATTCCCCCTTTTCGCACGAACTCTTATTACGCAACTTATCACGTTTCGTGCCATAGTGGAAAAGTTCTTATCCAGGTGGATGTGAGGGAGCAGTTGTTCATATTTCATGTCCGGTTTTTCGGTGTGTTACGAAGCATTGTGATAAAGATTTCTATTACGCTCATGACGATGTAGCTGTGTGGAAAGGTGGATGGTGGCTGTTTGCCTGACGACGTCGATCAAGTCTATTCAGGTTAGCGGACACACTTGTTCGATAATCCTTACTTTTTGCCGCGATCACGTGAATGGAAGTGGTTAGAAAAACGCATTTTTAAGTGTTAATCCTTGTGTTTCCAGATGGAAATAGTTTTCGTAGGCAGGGGCACTCTTTTTGCTACACATCAGGATGAGGTCAAAAGTGATACTTCGGTAGCACGATTTTTTGTTTGCCTGGAGGCGGGGAAATTACCGGTGGATATCGAAAGCTGAAGGTCGGCGTCAGGTTTTGCGGCGGGTGCAACCCCGATTACGACTGGGAGGAGTTCTGGCGGGAGGTCAAAAGAATAGCGGGTGACGAGATAGAGTGGGTCAGGTGGGTGGAAGAGGAGAGAGAGGCTCTTTTGCTTATAAATTGCTGTCAGACCGCGTGCGGAGAGGAGGAAGTCGTGGCAAGAGAGCTTCCAGGGAAAGTCGTATCAGTGAGGGGGGGAGCGTCTCCGGAAGAAGTGGTGGCACGGCTCATGTCGATTGAGAAAGAGCGTGAGTAGAAGCAATACCGATAAATTTCGATGATAATCAAAATACCAGGGAGGTAAAGATGATAAAAACCAAAGAGGACTACATAAACAGCCTGAAAGAGATGAAGAGAGTCATTTATTTTCGAGGGGAAAGGGTTGAAGATGTGACGGAACATCCAGCCTTCATCCCCCACATCAACTCGGCGGCAAAGACCTACGAACTGGCGCTTATGCCGGAGTATGAGGAGCTTATGACCGCCACGAGTCACCTGACCGGAAAGAAGATCAACAGGTTCACCCACATTCACCAGTCCGTGGAGGACCTGGTGAAGAAGGTGAAGGCTTTGAGGCTTCTTGCCCACGAGACGGGGAGCTGCTTCCAGCGCTGCGTCGGGTGGGATGCGCTTAACGCCGCCTACATGACCACGTTTGAAATAGATGAGAAATACGGGACGAATTACCATCAGCGGTTCATCGAGTATCTTAAGTCGGTTCAGGAGAGGAACATCATGCTCGTGGGTGGCATGACCGACCCCAAGGGCGACAGGTCGAAGCCTCCTTCGCAGCAGAAAGACCCGGACCTTTTCACACACGTGGTGAAGAGGACCGATGATGGGATAGTAATTCGTGGCGCCAAGTTCCACCAGACGGGCGCCGCCAACAGCCACGAGATTCTGGTCATGCCAACCATTGCCATGGGTGAGGCAGACAGGGACTACGCGGTGGTGTGCGCTGTATCCCTCGATCAGGAGGGGGTGATTCAGATCTTCGGGAGGCAGACAAACGACGACAGGAAGATGGAGTGCTCCATCGACATCGGAAACGTCGAGTACGGCCTGATTGGCGGCGAGTCGGTGGTGATTTTCGAGGACGTCTTCGTCCCCTGGGAGAGGGTGTTCATGTGCGGCGAGACCGAGTTCACCGGGATATTCGTAGAGAGATTCGCCACCCTTCACCGCCAGAACTACGGCGGTTGCAAGGGAGGGGTGTCCGACATACTGATAGGCGCTGTGGCTCTGGCGGCGCAGTATCAGGGGACGATAAAGGCTTCTCACATAAGAGACAAGCTGGCGGAAATGGTGCACCTGGTGGAGACTCTCTACGCTGGTTCCATCGCCTGTTCAGCCATGGGTATGAAGACGAAAAGCGGCGCCTACTATCCGGACCCGCTTCTCGCAAATTGCACCAAGTACAACGTGACCAAACACATTTACGAGATATCCAGGCTTGCCCACGACATAGCGGGCGGCCTTCTGGCGACGATGCCATCGGAGAAGGACCTGAGAAATGAGGAAATCAGGAAGTACCTGGAAAAATACCTTGCCGGTGTCGAGGGCGTTTCCGCGGAAAACAGGTTCAGGGTGATGAGGCTCATCGAGAACATGACAGGCGTAGCACCGCTCGCCGAATCGATGCACGGTGCAGGTTCCCCTCAGACCCAGAAAGTGATGTACGCCAGGCTGGGGAGGATAGACGTCAAGATGAAGATAGCCAGGAAGCTTCTGGGCATCGAGGATTGAGTATTTGATGCTGCCGCCTTTCCGGGCTGACCTGCGGGCGGGACATGGGGTATATTAGATTCAGAAGGAAAAAAATGGAGGGTTTTTCCGCCCCATGGACCGACGGATGAAAAAGCTCCTGTCGATAAACAGCGAGATAGAGCTCGCCATAATAAAGGGGATCCTCGAGGGTGAAGGGATCCCCTTCGTGGTCACTAACGAGCACTTCGGTTCCCTTTTCTCCGGTCCCATATCCTACGAGTACACCGAGAAGACCATACTGGTGGACGAGGAGAACGTGGAGAGGGCGAGGGAACTTCTAAGGATTCTAAGGTTCAGACCCGCTAAATGAGCGCCCCTTCGACTTTCCCGAAGGCGGAGAAGTGGATCAGGTCGCCCTCAAAGTAGAGACCCTTTCCGAAAGACACCTTTCCTTCGAACCTGTAGTCCTCGCCGAGGCCTATCAGCTGGTACTTCTCGAAGGGTGCATCAGTTATATCTTCTAGCACCGCTTTCAGGGAGCTCGAAAGCCCCTCTGCGCTTTCGGGCTTTTCCGTCTCTGACCCTATGGCTTCTATCGCCGCGGCGGTGAGGATTTTTTCGAAGCTCCGGGAGAAGGTATCCGGCCTGTCGAAGATGTCGAGCCCGATGAAGCGCGACCCGACGAAAAACGCCATCCCATTTTCCTTTCCAGAGAGTTTCACCTTTTTGAGATAGGAGGAAAGCGTGGTCTGCTTTTTCTCGTAGACGTCCCGCAGAGCGAAGGTCGGGGAGTGCGCCTTTGCCCTGTGAGAGATTTTCCTGACTTCATCCCACACCGCGCTCTGGTCAGCTGCGTATCCTCGTCTGTCTCTGAGCGATTCCTTCTGGCTCATGGCTATCTTCATCCTGATGGAATAGGCAGCGGAATATTCGCTCTTTTCGAACTTTTTTGTCGTGTACCTCCACCTTCCTTCCTCAACGCACGAGACGGGGATCCTGGTGGAGGACTTTGGCGGGATGAGCAGTGACGCGTTGACGACCCTGTTCTGCTTGGCTCCTTTGAGCTCCGTCCCGTCCACGATGAGGATGACATCATCCGAGAAGTTGATGAGTCGAAGTTCGGGGACGCTCCCGCTTTCGCTGACCTCCTCGACTATCACGTCTCCCGCCTCGAGGGCGTCGTCGAAAATGACGTATTCGATTTTAGCCCTTGGGACGCCGATTAAAGGAAAGGCGGTAAGTTCCCTGTGTCCCACTGGATTTCCGATGGTTAAATCAGAAAAAGAAAAAGTCCCTGCCATCTGAATCACTCCTTTCTTGGTGGGGTGAACTCGTTAAGGCTGGTCCACCTCGAGTGAGCTCACCGGTTGTCGCTTTCGCTCTGGGTTTTATCCTCCCAGAGGCTCGTAGTTTTTCAAAAATCTGCCTATGGAGACTTTCTCCCCTCCCGGAACGAGTAGGGCGAAGTCCCCGTTGTCCTTCTTGACGTTTATTTTCCTTTGCCTGCCTCCTGTTCCCACCGAGGTGGCTTCCCACGCATCTCTTAGCTCGTCTATGGGTATGACGAAGTCGAAGAGCTGACCATCTCTGGTTTCGCACAGAAGGACCACCACGTCATAGGACTTGTTTGGGAGGCTCAAGAACCAGGAGTCGGGCTTGCCCGCGAGTTCTACCCCGTAGGCCACTCCGACGAGCGCACCGCCGGGAGCCGTGTAGGTGGACCCGCCGCTTCCCGTCAGGTTGATTCCCGCCTCGACTTCTAGCTGGCTGAGCCAGTGGCGCCTCGCCTCCGCGCCGCGTTCCCGGGGAGAGGGCTTGTAAGGTGGGACGCTGGAGATTCTCGCTCTTCTCATCCGAAAGTTGAGCTCGGGGGAGGAGATTTCGAAGCCTTCCGGTTCTTCCTGGAAGAGCGTTATTCTCCGCCTGAGAGTATGGACCGTGTGCAAAAGCTCCTCGAGCTTCTCCAGCGCTTTTTCGCAGTCTTCGGCTATACGCGCGTAGTGGTTGACCATCCGCACGTTTCCAGATTCGGCGGCTTCCCTGACTTTTTTCAAAGCCTCTTCCTTGAGTTGTTGCAGTTCGTTCGATATTTCCATTATGCCAGACATTTGACCCTCCCTGGGAATCGTGTGTGTATCTACAGCGTCTATGTTAATGGTATTTAGCATGAATGTCAATGTTATTTTTCGGCGGAAAGACATGGTGAGGCGGTTGTTTCGTTTCGCTGTTTGTTTGAGCGTCGAGGTTGTTCTAACAGCTTTAAATGTTTCGCGGTATTTACTATAATCTTATGTTGTGGTTGGATACTTGGCGCTTGTTTCGTTTCTGGAAGCGCGCCCTTAGCTCAGCTGGATAGAGCAACGGACTACGAATCCGTAGGTCGGAGGTTCGAATCCTCCAGGGCGCGCCAGGAAAATCAAGGGGTTAGGCATCATCGCCTGCCCCTTTTTCTTTCGATTGTGGCAGATTTGTGACGTAATTTTTCCACAGCATATCCAGCACCTCTGTCCCCCTTCGAAGGCTCTCAGGGTAGTGGTGGGCGTATCTCATTACCATCTCTATGCTTTTCCACCTTCCGAGCTTCTGGACCGTGTATATGTCCACTCCTGCTTGGACGAGGCGTGTGGCGAAAGTGTGACGCAAATCGTGAAACCTGAGTTTGGGGATCCCGGCTTTTTTCACCGCGCTGTAAAACGCCCTCAAGAGATTCCTGTTGTCCATCTTGTTTCCCTTCGAATTGGGAAACACGTAATCGCTGCGGATGTGTCTCACCCTGAGCCTCTTCCTGAAGACTCCCTTCGCTCTTTCAGTGAGCGGCAGCGTGTCCACGCTCCTGTTCTTCTGCTCGGTAATGATCAGCACGCCCCTTTTGAGGTCTATCTGTGACACCTTGAGGTCCAGCAGTTCTCCCTGACGAAGGCCCGTATCAAGCGCAACGATCAAAATATCGCGCAACCACTCGGGGGAAGCGTTGAGCAGTTTCTCCTCCTCTTCGAAGGTTAGCCATCTTTCAATTCTTGTCGTTTCCTTTTCCCTCGAGACTCTGGAAACGGGGTTTTCCTTCACCCACTCCCATTCCCTGATCGCGAGGTTGAAGGCGTGTCTCATGAGAGAGAGTTCGTAATTGATAGTTCTCGGGGAGACTCCGTCTTTTTTCCTCTTCTGCTTGTACTCATAGATGACCTTCGGACTTATGTGAGAAAGAGGAGTGTCACCGAAAAATTCCAGGAGATGGGCTGCGATGCCTCTGTCCCTCGTGTGGCTCTTCAGGGTTTTGTTCACCGCGGAGTGTTCTCGCAGGTATTTTTCCATCATCTCTCTGAACGTCTTCTTTTCCCCGGGCAAACGATCAAACCACCTTCCCTCTGCCAGCTCAGTCTTCACTTTCGCGTATATCTTCTCCGCGAGTTTCCTGTTGCCGGTTTCAGTGGAGCACCTCACTCTCCTTCCCCTGTGAGTGATGTCTATCCACCAGACCTTTCCCCGTTTGTAAAGGCCCATCCTTCACCTCCTTTCCGGGGCTGATTCAGTCCGGCTTCCCGTCTGATTGGAATATATCACGGGAAGAGGGTGCCATCAAAGAAGGAGAGGTTGGTTGAAGTCTTTTGTTTCCGAGGACCTCCTTGAGGGCTCTTCTTTCCGCTTCCTCTCTTGATAATTTCCCGTCATGTTCCATGATTCCAGCCCTTTCTTCGAAGATGTATCTCTCTTCTTCGCTGAGGGAGGAAATCAGGAGACCTATATCGTCCTGATTTTTTTCTCCGGATGTACATGAAGTAATGGTCGAAATGGTAAGATGGTCATTTGTCTTGTTTTTCAATGAGTTAGGAGTTACCATTTCTTTTTCCTGAAATGGTACAGAGATGGTCGGTACCATCTCGTGACCATCTATCGAATTTAAATGGTTACCTGTAACTAATTGATTTTCAATGGGAATGACCATTTGACCATTTGTACCATTAGTTTTTGTTCATATTAAGACTTACTTGTCCTCAAACGGCATAATCTCCACCCTCTCCACCTCAAGGAGCTTTCCCGATTTTCTTCCCTCCAACTCTGAAAGCGGCGTTTTAAACGCCTCCGCCATCAGGGGAGTGAAAACGTATACCCTTTCCTTCCCGTCCTTGAACCTCACCTTGCACTTCCTGCCGGAATACCCCTCTCCAACGGGCGCCGCGAGGAAGCCCTTCAGGTGGTCGTGCACAACAGCGGTAGACAGCGCCCTGTAGTCGAGCGTCTCGAGAACAACGTTGCGCTCCCTTGCGAGGCGGGCTACAACCTCCCCGATCAGGGCAGGCTGGACATAGCACACCCCGGAAGAGGTCGTGAATGCCCTGAAAGTCCCCTCCTCGGAAACCACGTTCACCTCCCGTTCGATGGCAGATATCAGGTCCGATGCGGAAAGCCAGGAGAATGACCCGCGCGGAACAAGGGCGGACGCGCCGGCAAGCATCCCTATCTCCCTCTCCCTCGCACGCCTGTCAGCCTCGTGGAGTATGCGTATGAGCGGATCGGAGGAAGCGGCGGAGTGGTGGTCCCTCACGGCCTTCAGCACTTCCTCCTTCCCCGGGAGGTCGACAAGGAGAGGTTCGAGAACAGCGGCGGATATTGCCGGGTGGTTGCCGAGAACGTACGCCGGCCCCGACCTGAAGCGGGGTATCTTGCCCAGGTCGTGGGCGAGGGCGACAATGAGCACCCTGCCCAAAAGAAGCTCGGGCTCCCTGTACCTGCCGGAGATAATCCTCACCGACTCCTCCGCCACGTGGATCGAATGCTCCCGGAGGGTGACTTTTCTCAAAATGCCGTAGGACGACCCGTACGCGTCCTTCTCCGGGTCTCCCGCTACATCGGCCACCGATGGGCAGTCGCCGTCCGTGTCCAGGATGACGAGCACCTTGATTATCACGTCCAGGGCGGGGCCTATCGTCGCCGAGTAAAGGGCGGTCTCCACGTACGGCGCCAGGTGGTTCCTGTAGAACTCGTTCAGCTCCTTTGCGTTGAAAGAAGGCAGCGTCCTGGACGCCACGGGAGGCTCCACCTCCACGCCGTGGGTTTCGTCCTCCGTCCAGAGTTTTGCGAGCTTCCCGAGGGCGATTTCGAACTTATCTTCTTCCCCGGATTTTCTCGCCGAAAGGGACGCGTACAGGTAAAGCGACGCGAAAAATAAAAGCAGAACCACCTCAAGGACTGTAAGGAGAGACACTTTCATCTTCACCTCCGTTCATCACATCAACCGACGGGAAAGTTACCCTCACCCTCGGTTCGGGGACGGTCACCACCTTTCCCCGGTACGCGCCGGAGTAGGTGTAGAGGAAGAACTCCCTCGCTTTCAGGTTCATCGCGTCCTCAGGGCGGAGGAAGGGTTCCTCCAGCTCCCTCACCGATACGCCGCCGCCCAGCGAGAGGATGGGGGAGAACCTGCGCTTCGTGCCCGCGTAGTCGGAGATGTATTTCGCCGTCTCGGGGTTGTTAACCCTCATGAACACCTTAGTATTCGTGTTGTCCAGGATCCGGTAGGCGTAGTCCTCCCACATCTCGGACACGAGGTCGGATACGGACTGGGCGAAGGCATGCACCCAGACGTTCGCGCCGCCCGCCTTAGAGAATAGGTCCTCTATCCCGTAGTAGAGCACGGCCGCCGCCTCGTCGATGTAGAGGCACAAGGGGGGATCCAGCGCCCTGCCGGAGGCGAAAACCCGCCCGATGAAGGACTGGACCATGGAGACAAAGACGCGAGCGATGATGTGGGCGGCCTTCCTCGTCAAAAGCGAGCCCGTCTGGACGACCACTATCACGCGCCTGCCCTGTTCGAGCCTCTCGATGAACCTGTTTTTGTCCACCCTGCCTATCACCCTCCCGACGTTGCCAGTCGTCAAGGCGGTCAGGGTGGTCCGAAGGGACGATGACACCTTCGAGAAGTAGTCCTGCGGGGAGGAAAGGACCTGGTCAAGAGCTGAGAGTATCTCCTCCGCCTCGGGGAGGTGGATGGAGGATAACTGTTCCCTCAGGCGCTTCAGGTCCGGGTAGGAAATCCTGTCTTTTATCTTCTGAAAGTTTATCTCCGGCTTTCTCCCCCTTATCTTCGCGAAGAGGATCAGGGAATTGACGACAATGAGCGACACCTCATAAGCGATGTTGATGAAGAACTCCTCCCGAGCCTTTATCCCGGAGATGACGTGGTTTACCACCTCCTCCGGCATGAAGTAGTGCGAGAGAGGATCGATGCGTATGGAGTGCT
>CAYSCN010000012.1:58650-65527 GCA_964429585.1 uncultured bacterium
ACCACCTCCTCCGGCATGAAGTAGTGCGAGAGAGGATCGATGCGTATGGAGTGCTCCGGGAAAATGGGAGACAAAAGCATGAGCTCGTCTTCCCTGCCCTCCTCGAAAGCGACCTGGACGATTTTAGAGAAGAGCTCGATATCCCCCTTGGGGTCTATCACCACCACGGAGCAGCCGTGCCTTATATCCTGCTCCACCATAGCCTCGAGGAGCCGCGTCTTGCCTATCCTCGTCGTCCCGAAGCAGAAAAAGTGCCCCTTCCGGAAAGAGTCCGGGATAGCCAAAAGCCCGACAGTTTCCGGGTCGCTCAAAGGGTAACCGACTCCTATGAGCAGGGAATTTTCCCCTTCAGGGACGGGAATGACCGGATCCAATCCCTTCAAGCCCACCTCAGACGTCCTCCAGGGTCCTTAATGCCCTCTCCACCTTCCTCTTCCTCACGTAGTCCTGGAAGTAAACGGAGAGGAACGGAACGGCAGAGGCGACAAGGGATGTCGCCAGGGTCAGGTACGCCGCCTCGGGGAGGTGGCCGGAAAAACCGAGAAGGAGGGCGTAGACCTTTTCATCCATTGGGGGTTTCAGCTTCAACGCGAGGTTCCCGCAAACCTCGGGAGTCAGCCACCTGTTAAGGAACAGAAACAGGAAAAACACGAGGAACCCCTTGAAAACAAGGGCGGCGGAACGGCCGTTTAAGAGGCAGTTTATCGCCTTCTTCGTCAGGTTCCCCACGTAGTACTTGCCGACGTAACAGCACAAAAACGTGTTGAACACGACCGGCGAAAAGGCTGTGAGGTACAGGAGAAACTGGAAGAACCAGTCGGTCCTAAGTCCCGTCAGCTGAAGGAACATCGCTGTAGAGAAGGTGAGAACGAGCGGGATGACGAGGGCAAAGATGAGCCCCTCGACGAAACCCGACTTCAGCCCGATCATCATGAAGGTGATCGTGCCCCTGAGCGTCAGAAAGTCCTTCGGGATCTCCTGCCCCGTCTTCTCGATGATGTAGTACTGCTGGATCTCCGAAACGGCGTCTATCAGCCCTACAGGCTTCGGGGCAACCTGGTTCCCGGTGAGGATAACAGTGCCCCCGGACCCGAAACCTCCCGATTTGCCGGTCACAGGCGCCTTACCCATCCTGCTCCTCCTCGGCCCTGCACACCACCACCTCTCCCAAAAGCCGGGATACCTCGGCGAGGACGCGCCGGGAGATGGGCGACCCGCTCACAACCACGCAGCGCCTCCCTGCCACTCTCTTCACCACCTCGACCTTCATGCCTGGCACGGCCCTCCTCAGGACCGCTTCAGCAAGCCTTCTTGAATTTCTGGAAAGAATGACTTCCAATCTCCCGTTGGTTTTCAGGCGCAGCCTCACCGCCGCCACGTAAAAAACCATCACCCTCCCGGGGGTGTAATCCTCGCCAGGGACCATCCTGTGCTTCTCGAGCACCCCGACAGCGTCGGAAAGGTCCACGTAGACGCTTCCCCCCGGACCAGGACCCATCACCGCGCCCATGACAGCCCTGCCCTTCTCGCGCTTCCACTTCCTGTAGAGCCTCTCCGTCTCAAGCTCGGCGAGGTTCCTGTTCAAAAGCCACCTGAAACGCCGCTTCGCCCCGCCCTCGAGACGAAGGGGCACGGGGACGATATCCCCCGGACGGGCAGAAGGATTTATAATCTTAGCTTCCTCAAGAGGGATGCCCTTTCCCGCCGTCAGGTACCGCACGAGGCGGTCATCCAGAAGGTCGACGTCCGCCGTGGGGAAGGCGCATCCCGCAGCGGTTTTCACAGCCTGCCACACCTCTTCGGGAGGAAGGCCCCTTTTTCTCGCAATCTCCAGCACGATCTCCTCCAGTGATCTCACCGCCGCCCTTACCTCACTCCTCGAAAGGGAAGTAAGGATAGAGCGACTTTTTTAGAGACATCAGCGCTTTTCTCTGGAGTTTCCTCACCTTCACCTGGGAGATGCCCAGTAGGTCCGCCGTCTCCCGTACGGTGAGGGAAGGAGAACCGAAAAGCCCGAACCTAAGCTTCACGACCTCCCTCTCGAGGGTCTTGAGCTTTTTCACCCTGTCCCTTATGACCTCGTTTATGTGCTCCTCGAACGGGTCGGCATCTTCACTGAGAAGCTCCTCCTCCACAGGCAGTATGGGGGGGAGCAAGAAACCATGTTCGTCCAGGGAGAGGTGCCTCTTCCTGCCGTTTCCGTTTTCGTAAACCATGTTCCTGAGCTTTTTCTCCACGAGGGCAAGCGATTCGTCAAGGGAAGCGCCGCCTTTTATAGACTCGACGACGTCCACGTAAGCGGTGTGGATGAAATCCTCCCTGTCGTAGCAGGTAATGGAGGATAAAATATCCGCCAGGTTTGAGAACCTCTCGCTGACAACGGAAAGAAGCGGATCGCCCGCGCCGGCAGTCTTCTTCCGCATTGCCGCCTCCATCATCTTTTCACCTCCTCATGGTTGTTCACTGACCTCCCCTTTCTTCCCCTTCAGATCTCCGACGGTCCGGACTGTCAATACTATCCAGAGCCTTTTCCAAATCCTTTGAACTCAGTCTTGTAATTACGTTCTCCCAGAGCCAGCTAAAGGTCAGGTGACACACCGCCATCAGGCCAAGCATTCCAAAAGTGACGCCCAGGCCAAATAAAGGGTCAATGGCGTGGTTGATCGCTCCCAGCAAAAGCAGCGCTGTGATGAAAACCGCTACCTCCACCATCTGTAACCTCCTCCGTCACCGCTCTTTGACCTTTAGCGCCTTCATTACCCTTAGGACGTAAGCAGAAGCCCTTGCCGGGTCGGGCGAGTGATAACACCCGACCGCCTCCCAGCTGTAACCGTACCTGTCGATACAGAGCCGGAGTATGTACGCGCCCGCGTATACGTTCCCGCAGGGCGAAGACACGGCGAGCTCCCAGAAGCCCTCGCCCAGGAGCGTCCTCCAGGAGGAGTTGACCTGCATGAGCCCCACATCATACGTTCCGTTTGAGTTGAGCCTTTTCGCATCCGGGTCCATCGAGCTCTCCACCCGGGCGATGGCGCGAAGAAGCATGGGAGACACCCCGTAGTACAACCCTGCGGAGTCGAAGCAGAAAGCTTCCGCATTCACGGCGAGGACCACAGAAACCAGGACAAAAACCAGACGCCTCACTTCCTCTTCCCCTCCTTTTCCAGGTTCCTGGATGGAAGTCCGGGCACTTTCCCTTTTGCGTCCCTCTTTTTATTTCCGTTTGCGAGCCCTTTATTACCAAGCATCCGGCGTATGAGATCGGCGAGTGCTTCATGCGCGCTCTCGCCAAATGCCAGCTCCTCTTCCCTTCTCTCCTTCTCGAGGAGGGAAGAATAAACCCTGAAAAAGTGCCCTCTAACGGCGGATATATCCGACTCGGGAGTGACGCAGATGTCGTACCAGCCGATCGTGTCCACCGCGCGCTTCACAAGAGGGTCGGAGAACTCCGGAGAGGACGAATGCCCCTTGCTCGAAATCTCCCTCCGCACCTCGGCCCACGCCTCTTCGGGAGTGGGACGCCGGCGGTTATTGAGCTCGAATGCCCGCGACCGGATAAGGGCCGGTATATTCGTCCTCGGAGGGAGGCCCTCTAAGTTCCGGCAAAGGTCAATCACGGCGGAGATGAACACATCATCCTGAAGGTCCGAAAGCAGCGCATACCAGAACTTGAGGACCTCACCCGAAGGTTCCGGAACGTCAAACGTCCTGCTTAAAAGGCCCATGCCCTTCGAGAAAACATCGAGGTCAAGTTTCCTCATGCTCGACCTCCACAGCGGGTGGTTCATCTTCACCCTCGCCCATCTCCCTCATGAATTCCTCGAGGGACCTCTTCCACCCGATCTCGTTTCTCCTGTACCTGCTCTCCGGCAACGGGACTCCGTCGTAAACACCCTCGAGGACTTTGACCGCGTTCTCCTGGTTGGCAATCACCCAGTCTATGGTTGCTTTCCAGCCCCTGTTCCCCTCGCCCAGGAGAAACGGGGTCTCGCGGATTTTCCTGAAAACCTCCTCCCACCAGGGAAGAGGGTTCTCTCCCAGTCGAATCCTGATCTTCCTTTTCCGCCTGTCGGTCAGCTTCGTGCAGCGGGGAAGCACATCCCCCAGGGTCTCGTTCCACAGGTCGGCGAAGCGTTTGACTTCTGCGGCGGAAGGCCTGCGGTCCCCGCATGCTGCCGACCGTTCGGCACATGCACCTGACGATGAGCTTTCATCTGGCTGGCTAAGGGGTGCAACATCAGGCGGGCGGCCTTCCGGCGGGCCGGCGCCACTTTCCTCCTGCCCGTGGGCTGCGGCAGATACGCACGGCTGGCTAAGTGATGGGTCATTGACCTGTCCATTTAAGTGACGCGAATCAGTCTCACAAGAATCTTTCTCTTCCTGCCTCTCCCCTGAAGACGCACACGCCTCCGGAACCCGTTCCGGAGAAGGTGTCAACGTGTGTGTGTTTTTGGAATTACTCTCTGTTGTAGTCTCTGTAGTGGTCTCTGTAGTAGTCTCTGTTAATTGATTTTCCCCTTTGGGGAATTCCGGATTTCCCCTTTCGGGAATTTCGTTTTTTACCTTTGGGGAAAAACGACTTTCCCCATTCGGGAAGAACGAATTTACCGCTTCGAGAAGTTTGGTTCTGTTCAGGTGGATGTGGACCTGAGGGTTGCCGTTGAACCTGAACACCCTTTTTTCAATCAGCCCCTTGCCGACGAGAATATTGGAGGCGCGATCGAACTGCTTTGGCGTTATCCTGCACTCGTCCCACCACTCTTCCCTTCCCTTTACAAGCCATTCCTTGCCCTCTTTAACGACACGGAGCTTCGAGCTTCCCCCTGTAGTCGGCAGGTGCCAGAAGATGATCTGGCTCAAAAGAATCCCCGCCACCAGGTCGCCGGCTATGTCGATGTAAATCCTCTTTACGTCTATCGTGTCCCGGGAGACCTCTTCCCACTTCAAAAAGTCTTCAAAGCGGTCCATCCCTCAACTCCCTACAGGTCAACAGGTGAAGAACCACTGCTTCTCACACGGAACCCTGCCCTTCTCAGGTAATGCTCGTTGCAGAAGAGCCATTCCTCCCGGATGTCTCCGGGGATGGAAGAGCTGAAAACGAACCTAACCGCCCACTCCCAGTAGAGCGGGTTGTCCCGTAAATCCTTCCTGATGCGGACGATGTTTTTGACCCAGACGAGCTTCCTGGAGGGAAAGTAAGAAACCTCGGGCTCAAGGCTTAAGAATGCAACTCTTACCTGTTCAGGAGGAATGAATGTCGACACGACGATCTCTTGCGTACTGACGTTGAAAAGGCCGGAGGGGTTAAAGGACGGGCACGTGATGAGGTACAGGTAAAGCGTCTTTCCATCTGGCGGTAGGCTCAAAAACCACCCGTCTCCCCAGATATCGACAGGGAAGGGAACAAAACGGGGGCGGTTACCTTCACGCCGCATGCCTTTCCCCCGCGATCTCGGCCAGGCGGACGACCTCGTGAGCCGGAACAAGGGCAGTGCTCAAGGGGACAAGCTTCCCTCCCCTATCAAGCTTCAACACCCTGACCCTCACCCTCAGGCAGAGCTTCTCGCCTCTTACCTTCTTTGGGAGTTTTTCCAAAAGCTCCCAGAAGACACCCTTAGAGGGATTGACAGGTATCCTCTCCATGGCCTCCTCCTGCGGACTTGCTATCCTTCTCCCCGGCCTCCACGAGCCCGGCGATGACCCTTATCGCCTCCTCCCTTCCCAGCCAGGGGATCAGGTCCTCAAGCGCCTTTACGGCATCTTCGGATAACGGGCTGACGCCAGCTGCCTTTGACAGTTCCGGATAACGCCCAGCGGCAAGGCTCCAGAAAAGAAGGCGCGCGAGACGTTCTCTCTCGCCCGGATCCGCGTACGAAAGGGCCTTAAGGACGATTCTCTCGCCCGGGAAACGCGCGCCGCATTCAATGATGGCGAGCGCACCCGGAGTGATACCCAGCTTCTCAGCAAACTGCTTTACCGTCAGGCCCGCCCTCTTCCTGACCAGTCTCAAAATCAAACCAACCATCCTGGATCCCGAACTCAAGCCCTTTACCCCCTTAGCTATCATTGTGGTAATGTTGCCTATGTAGATAGTAATATATCCTACAAGGTCACATGTCAAGCAAAAATTTGCCCGCCAGTATATATTGACTATCCTGGTAGGCAGAAGTTAGACTTTAAGTGTAGATGGGATGTGTGTATGTTTGTTGGATGCCTGAAAATAGCCCGCAAAACAAACCGTTAGAGCACTAAAGGGGAAAGAAAATGGGTAAAGAAAACAGGCTTAGCAAATTCGTGAAGGAAATAAGGAATTCGCACCAGCTTTCACAGGCAGAGTTTGCGCGCGAGCTCGGGGTTAGCGTCGGATATTTATCCCACGTCGAGATGGGAGCTAAAAGCCCTGGCACGGGACTTGTTTTTAAAATTCTCGACAAGTTTGTAAAAGACGAGCAGAGAAAGAGAGAACTCCTCGTGGAAATATTCTGGGACATGGCAGAACAGAAACTGGGAGACCTCACAAAGCTCGCAAAGGGGATTATCCTTGAAATATCCGGCGCGGGACACCCCCGTCCTTTCCTTGACCTGCTTAAGGAGGTCGAAAAAAGGGCGGGGAAGAAAGCACTGCTTTCCTGGCTCAACCTGACTGAAAAAGAATGGGCTCTCGTCAAAAAGGGGGATAAGAGCCTGACGCCGGACCAGGTAAGCGTCATCGCGCGGTATGCGAACGAAAACCCGGATATCGTCATGTTCATGGCGGGGATCATCCCTGGGAAAGTGATAGATATCCTGTACAGCGACAGAAAAGTGATTGAGCTTCTCCTCAAACTTGCGGAGCTCGACCCGGAGACGAGGGGGGAGGTGGTTGATGCCGCGAAAA
>CAYSCN010000013.1:0-63050 GCA_964429585.1 uncultured bacterium
TGCCGCCTTCCGGCGCCTGACGAGGGAGCTGCACCCCGACCGGTTCACCGGCGAGTTTTTCCGCCACTTGGAGAAGGAAGTCTTCGTCACCGAGTTTGCCTCTAACCTGAGTTCCCCCATTGAAGTCTGAGGAAGAGTCGTACCTGTCGAAACCGAGCATCCTGTATGCTTTTCCCCGGTGCCAGAAGTCCCGGGTGTTCGCGTGAAACGCTGCAGTGTAATATCCGGTCTTTTTGAGGTGCCTCAATATTGTGTAGTAGGGATGATCCATGAAATTGGTGAATACGTAACCGAACTGAAGCTGAGTGAAACAGGATGTGAGCAGGACGAATTCGCATTCTGATGTTCCTCCGCCTGTGGTTGGGGACAGTGTGATTGGAAAATACACGTTTGTCTTTGAGAGCCCATATATATTTGGGACTATCCTGTTTTGGCCGCTTTCCGTGAGAGTGGGACTTTCCATCACGGCGCGACAGAGGGACTCGATGAGCACGAAAATGATATTCAAGTTATTGTTCCTGTATCCGGGTAAACCAGATAGCTGGGATTCTCTTTTCTTTTTGATCGTATTTAATGCCTGACCCACTTCTCGCTCTGATGGTGATAATTCGGACAGCATTTCGCCTCTCTTCAAGTATGCAGATAACGATTCAGTGAAGGCCAGCAGGACTCCCCTGTTGCGAAAGGATTCGGTGGTGTAGCCTGGCATCCAGGGAAACATGCCGGATGGCATCTGAGGTTTGGGGACAAGTGTGAAAGTCAGAGTTGCCAGTGCGATGGGAATGAACAGCTTTTTCGCTTTTCGCGTCATTGATTTCCCGGTTTCACCGAAATCGGAGCGGGATGGGCGCCATATTGTCAGCCAGGCTATTACGGGCACGGTCAGGTCTACAAACTGAGTGAATTTCAAGCTCCTGATTTCAGGACCGATCGAAGAGATTACGCCGATCAGATTCTTGATTTCAAATATATCTGTGAACAGTAGTGGTTCGTTGAGAATTTTCAATTTGAATTTTGTGGCGATGGTCAATACGTGTATGAAACTGAGAATCAGAAAAAGAGCTAAGGAGGGGTGAATCAATTCCTTCAAAAACAGCCACAGCAGGATCAGGGGGAATCCATTGTAAGCGTAGATTTCCAACAATACGCCGATGCCGGAGTTTCTCGGTAACAGTCCCAGATCGTAGTTGAGAAAGGAAATATTGATCGTGGATAACAGCAGCGTCAAGTAAACCAGTGTTGAAACCAGGATATTTAATCTATCTATGCGCTGAGAGATGACGTATTTATTTTCGTCCATATTTTACGAATCCCTCTAATTTCCCGCGAAGGCTGTAGAAATTGTATTTTGCCCTTCCCGAATCCAAGAGTAGAAGGAGCAGGGCACCTGCGGCGTTTTTCACGCAGGATACGGCAACCTCCCCCATCAGGCCGTACTTCCCGTACCGGACCATATGTTTTTTCGCACACGCTCCGTATCCTCTGTTGTATCTGTACGCTCTTTCTGCGGCCTCATCGTCGTATTTTTTTAGAGGATCTTCGTGAATGATGCATGTGCCGGTGAAAAGGTAACCTTTCAAATTTTGATAGATCATCCTCAATACGATATCCAGATCTTCGGATGACTCGAATTTTCCTCCAAGACCGAGGTCCGAGTCGAACAGTCCCGTTTTCCTCATGGAGGCTCTCTTAAAAACTATGGCGGAACCGGTTGTAAGTTTGTTCGCGTTTTTGACGGTGATGGGGATGAGTTTGGGCAAATCGGCTTCACGGTATTTTTCTCTTCCCGGCACGATTGGAACTGAGACGAAATCTATCTGAGGGTTGTTCGTGATAAGAGATATGACTTTGTGTGTGAAATCGGGTGGAATCTGCGAGTCATCGTCTGGAAAGAACAGGAGATCTCCGGTACTCATTGAATATCCGGCATTCCTGGCTGCACTCAGATTTGCGATATCGAATTTGATGTGTTTTATATTTAGCTTGTCGCGATAGCTTTCAACGATCAAAGAAACTCTGTCGTCCCGGTTCTGGTCAACTATTATGACCTCGTGTGGCTCGACTTTTTGAAACGAGACCGAATGGATGAGCTTTTCGAGAGTGATATATCTGTTTAAAGTGGGTATTATTATAGACAGCTTCATAAAGTTTCGTTTTGGCGAATTTAGTAAATTTATAAACCCAAATTGACGTTGATGCAATTCGAAATGAAAATTGCCCTTTTCCAGCTCGGGTGGCTTGGGGATTCCGTGATGACCGTTCCATCTATGTGGATTCTCAGGAATCGTTTTCCAAGGGCCAGAGTGATAAGGGTTATCAACTCCAGAATGAGCGATTTTTTCGAGGGATGTCCATATGTGGACGAGGTCATCCCTTTCGATAGAGAAACCCATAAAGTCCACGAGGGTATGAGGCTTTTGATGAGGCTGAGGGAGTCGGGGGTTCACGCCTTCTTCAACCTTCACACACCTGATTTCGACAGGCCCTTCCGTCATTATTTCAGGGACAACTTTTTTGCGTTTCTGACTAGAGCACGGATTCGGGCCGCATATGTTCACTCCGTCGATGCGATTTTCGTGACTAATCCGGTTTCGATTAGAGATTTCGGGGGCGAGCGCATGGACCGCGAGATGCTGAAGGTTGTCGAGGCCGTAGTTGGGCGGGTGTGTGTCGAATACCGTGATGTTTCGTTCTGGGTGAGCGAGGAGGAAGTGCGCGACGCAAAGAGGCTTCTGGCGGAAGTTTCAATAACGGGGGAAGACGAATTTTTTGCGGTGGCTCCCTTCGCGAAAAGACCGAGCAAGGAATGGGAGGCAGTGAGGTGGGGCGAGGTGATAAGGAAACTGGTTGGAGAAACGGGGATGAAAGCCGTAATTCTCGGGTCCCCTTCGGATTCGGCGAGGGTGGAGAAAATCATTGCGGCAGCAGGGGGAACACTTCCCAGTCTGGTGGGCAGGACCTCGATAAAACAAGCTGCGGGGGTGCTGAAAGGGGCAAGGCTGCT
Organism: uncultured bacterium; assembly: GCA_964429585.1. Lineage (GTDB taxonomy): Bacteria > Desulfobacterota > Deferrimicrobia > J040 > J040 > CAYSCN01. The sequence continues at coordinate 3,005 of CAYSCN010000013.1, forward strand.
GTTGTCCGTGGACTCGGGGCTCGCTCATCTGGCAGCTCTCATGGGGGTTCCGTCGGTGGTGCTTTTTGGACCTACCGATGTTGAAAGGTGGCGACCGATAGGTGAGAAGGGGGTTGTTGAGATTGTGAGGGGGGAGGCGGAATGTGCGCCTTGTTTCGCCTATGACTGCGATGACAGGATATGTATGGAGAGCATCACGACAGAAGCAGTATTGAAAGCCGTGAATTCCGCTCTGGAGGCGGTGTGAGGGTTGCCTTTCTGACCAAGACCGACGAGACTGGTCCAGCCAGCAGATACAGGGTCTACCAGTTTCTTCCTCATTTCACTTCGAAAGGGGTGGATGTTGAAGTGTATCCCGCTCTTGGGCCAGGTTACGTGGAGCTTGCCAACAGAGCCGGTTTTTTCCCTCTTACGCGCAGAGGGCTTTTGGCTGCGGGTTCGTTCTTGAAGAGGCTGGTTCAGTTCCCGAAAATATTGAGGGCGGATTTGATTGTGATTGAAAGGGAGTTCTTCCCCTGTTTTCCTCCCCTGTTCGAACTTCTGATATGGGTGATTAAGGGAGGATATATACTCGAGTTCGATGACGCGATATTCCTGTCTAGGGGGAGGAGATTGAAATACCCCAGCACCGTCAGGATGGCGCGGAAGGTAATAGTCGGAAACGAGTTTCTCGCCGATTACGCGAGAAGATACAATGATAACGTTTACGTGGTCCCGACGTGTTTGGATGTGGAAGCTTACGAGGTCAAGGCTTCTTATGGTTTGGAAGGAAGGCCGTGTATTGGATGGATAGGATTGCCGTACAATTTCCATCACCTTAGAATCGTTGAGGGCACAATTGGGAAGCTGATCGAGGACATGAATTGTGAGTTCGTGGTCATATCGGGTAGGGAACCCGAGCTCAGTTTTCCAGTCACGTATGTGCCCTGGTCGCTCGAGGGGGAGAAGGTGGAAATCTCGAAGTTCGACGTTGGAGTCATGCCTCTTGAAGACACACCTTTTGCGAGAGGTAAGTGCGGATTGAAGATATTGCAATACATGGCGGCTGGTGTTCCAGTCGTTGCCTCCCCCGTTGGTGTGAACCGGGAGATAATCCGGGATGGGGTGAACGGGTTTCTGGCGAGGAATGAGAAGGAGTGGGAAGAAAAGTTGACGCTGCTTGTTGCGGACGAGCGTCTCCGTGAGAAGTTCGGTCGGGAAGGCAGGAAGACCGTCGAGGAGAAATACTCTCTCTCTACGTGGAAGGAGAAGATGTTCGAGATCATTATCAGCGGAGAGTCTTGATGTCCTGGTTGCAATTTGTCCTGGCTTTTGCGGCTTCGTTTTTCGTTTCTTACTATACGACCCCCGTGGCGAGAGAAGCCGCCATTAGGTGTGGAGTCGTCGATTCTCCAGACGGCAGATTGAAGGATCACTCCAGGGAGGTTCCTTATTTCGGAGGGCTTTCTATCTATCTGGCATTTCTGATAGGGGTATCGCTCGTGTTCGAGTTCAACGAGCAGGTTCTGGCTACGCTTCTTGGGGGAAGCATCATCTTGATCGTGGGGTTGATAGATGACATGGGAAGGCTCAGTCCGGGAGCGAAGATCACGGGAGAGCTCATAGCTTTTCTGGTTCTGTTCAAGGCTGGGATAATGATAAAGGTGGTTTACATTGGGCTTCCGTTGCAAATCGCGGCGACATTGTTGTGGATGCTCCTCATGACGAATGCCTTCAACATCATCGACGTGATGGACGGCCTTTCGGCTGGAGTTGGTGCGGTGGGTGCCGTCTTCATGTTCATAGTGTCTGTGATAAATGGCAACCTGCCAATTGCACTTCTATCGATTGCACTGGCGGGTGCTCTCCTCGGATTTCTCCCGCACAATTTCAACCCCGCTTCCATCTTCATGGGCGATGCGGGAAGCCTGTTGATAGGGTATCTTCTCGGTTCATTTTCAATGGTCGGAAAATACATGTTCAAAAATCACATGGGGTTCATAGTGCCTGCCGTGATATTTGGCATTCCTCTTTTTGATACTCTTTTCGTTTCCTACATAAGGTTCAGAAGAGGCGAATCGATCCTCAAAGGGAGTAAGGATCACTTTGCTCTTCGCCTGAGAAAGTGGAGACTTACCGTAAAACAAACCGTTCTCGTTTCATATGGAGCTGCGGTTCTTTGCGGAATTTTCGGGTTGGGGATCATGCTTTCGAATCTCACGTGGGCGTCCGTCCTTCTTGCGATGAATTCTTTCATATTTCTGGTGGTGGGGATATGGCTGAAAAAGATAGACATGACGCTTTGAAAAAGGCAGTTGTGGTTCACGTGATAACCAAGCTGGAGCTCGGCGGTGCTCAGGAGAACACGCTCATTAACTGCGAGAGGATCGGTGAAGATTTCGATGTCTATCTCGTGTCCGGTGACGGGGGAATATTGAACGATAGGGCGGCGGAGATTCTCGGCGAGAGGTTCATTATCTTGCCGACACTCGTCAGGGAAATCCGGCCGGTCAAGGATGCTCTGGCTCTCGCATCACTGATTTCAATCTTGAGAAGGATAAAGAGAGAAGCAGGTGGGATACCCGTATTCGTTCACACCCACAGCTCAAAGGCGGGGATTCTAGGGAGGATTGCTGGGTGGATATCTGGCTGCGATTTCATAATTCATACGGTCCACGGCTTCGGCTTCACGCCACTTCAGCCTCGCGCGGTTAGGGGATTATTCGTGTTCCTCGAAAAAGCCGTTGGCAGGATAACTGACAGGTTCGTGCTCGTTTCAACCGAAAATGGGAAGACGGGGATGGCCCTGGGCATTTTCGACGGCAAGAAGACGAGGTTGATCCGCTCCGGCTTCGACGTGGAGAGATTCAAAGCGGCTTCCAGGGCAAAGGGACTGGAGATTCTCGGTGTGGAGGAGGACAGGTTTACGGTGGGGATGGTTGCCTGCTTCAAACCCCAGAAGTCTCCTCTCGATTTCGTAAGAGCGGCGTCTTTGTTGAAGAAACGTGGATACGACTTCAGATACGTTATGGTCGGTGACGGTGAGCTGAGGGCCGGGATTACGGAGCAAATAGTGAAGGAGGGTCTTGGAAAGGATTTCATACTGACCGGCTGGGTCGACGAAGTGGAACACGTAATGGCCTCGTTCGACGTTCTCGTTCTGACCTCACTGTGGGAAGGGCTTCCAAAGGTTCTTCCCCAGGCTATAGTGATGGGATTGCCTGTGGTGGCGACCAGGATAGACGGAAACCAGGAAATAGTGAAAGAGGGAGTGACCGGTTACCTGGTGAACGTCCACTCTCCTGAAGAGGTCGCAGATGGAATAGAGAAAGTTTATCGCGGCGAGCTGGAGAAGGATTCGTTCAATGAGGAGAGAAGGAGAGTGGAGATAGAGTTCTCGGATGATGAGATGGTGAGGAAGCACAGGGAGCTCTACGAACAACTCCTTGGAGAGACGGGTTGAGGTTTGACGTGACATTACAGAGTGTGTTCGTGTTTGTTGTAGGTCTCGTCTTCGGTAGTTTCTACAACGTGTTGATATACAGAATACCAGAAGGCAGGTCCATAATATCTCCCCCATCTTCATGTCCGAACTGCGGGACCCGGATTAGGGTGATGGACAACATTCCCCTCCTGAGCTATCTTCTGCTCAGGGGAAGATGTCGCTATTGCGGTGGAAAAATCTCCCCCAGGTATCCAGCAGTTGAGCTTCTTACCGGATTGATGTTTCTTTTCTCTTTTTCCGAAGCTGGGATCTCCCTGCAGTTCGTGAGGGACATTGTTTTCTACTCCATTCTCCTGGTGGTATCGTTCATAGATTACGACCACAGGATAATTCCCGATGTCTTCAGTCTGGGGGGGACCGTGGCAGGGCTTCTCCTGGAGGGCTGGCTCTTGAGAAGGAGCCTGTGGTTTTCTCTGTGGGGAGCACTCGCAGGTGGAGGATTACTCTTTCTGACTGCCTTCCTGTATCAGGTTTTGAGAAAGCAGGAAGGACTTGGAATGGGAGACGTCAAGCTTCTCCTCTGTATAGGAGCTTTCACCGGCGTGAGAGGTGCGCTCTTTTCGATATTCGCTGGGTCTTTAGTTGGTGCTCTGGTTGGGTTGGGTCTGATGTGGAAGGAAGGAGGAGACCTTAAAACCGCTGTGCCTTTTGGCCCGTTTCTGGCTATTGGAGCTGTTCTAGCGGACCTGCTGGGGGCTTCCGTTCTCGGATGGATACGTTTCTAGTCTTCCGATAGTTGCCTTGGTTCTCCGTCTTTGTGTATGACCCATACGTCTAGTTCCGGGTCACCGTCGAGATTGCCAACTGCTTTACCTGTGAAGTCCATCTTTGGGTCTTCGACTATTATCGATATCTCATAATAGTCGTATTTCAGGGGGTCGAAGCTCAATATCTCCGGGTCGTCGGTGTATCTGTCGAATTCGGAGTAGTATACGTATTCTGTTTTTGCCAGGTGTTTCAGAGCTATCTGAGCCTGGACTCTTTTTGCCTTCTTGGAGAGGTGGCTGTATGTCGTGACTGCAAGAGTCGCCAGAATTCCAATGAGGACCAGGACGAGGGCTAGCTCGATGATGGTGAAACCCAACCTGCTGTGATATTTTTTGTTTTTCATTTCCTCACTTTGCCGTGAAGACGCTGTTCTATTTTTTCCACTTTTTCGGCGACCCGCGGGTTTCCAGTTTCCTGAGAAACTTCTTTCAATTCCAGCAAGAGAGTTTTTATCTCTTCGAGAGATTCCTCCTGGAATCTGCATTTCATCGAAATCTTCTCGAGCAGGGAGGCTGTTTCCTTGAAGTAGTCTTTTTCCCTGAGAGTTATCTGCTCGGGGTAGTCCCCCTCGATGATGCGCTGCATTTCCCTGTTTATTCTAAAAATGGGACCGGCTATCCTGTGAGTGAAGTAGATCGAATACACGATGGTCCCGGCTGAAACAATGATGACCATCGGCCATATTCTTTTATGAAGAATCAGAAACTCCATTGCCGGTCTTTCGAGCTCTTCTAGGGCTGTGCCGGTCAGGAGTTTTATCGCCGACGGCAGAAAGACCACGATAGTGGAAAAAAAGATGAATATCAGAAATACTCCGATGAATCGGGCGGTTATGCCGAGCTGAATTTCCCTGTCTATGAAGAACTTTTTTCGCCTGTTTTTCTCGAAGGGTTTCTTCATGTCACTCTCCGGACAGATTTAAAGGTTTTTTGATAAAGATACACTATGTATTCTCGGCAAATCAAGGATGCGTAACTAATGTTGATGGTTGGAGCGCGTGGATATAGAATTTACGAAAGCGAAGGGGGATGTGACTCGTGGTGGAAAGCGGAAGGGGGGAAAATAAAAAAAAATTTCAGATGAGTATAAGGAGGGGGATTCCTCTCGCCCTGTTTCTCGTGTTTTCGTCTGCTCTGATTTTTCAGATGTTTCTCTACACATATGTGATTTCCCTGATGAGGGAAGGGAACAAGATTGAAACCCTGAGGACCTTGACAGCCATTTCTTCACGGCTCGATCCGAGGTTGGTCGACAAAGGATTGAGGGTGAGCTCTGAAGGAAGAGTGGTCAGGTTTTTCAGTGATATTCCTTCTCTCGAGAAATTCATAGCAAAGGAAGCCCCCATGGCGCAAGAACTCACGCGTGAAGGGGATTCATTCTGCTTTTCGAGCGGGAACAGGGAATACTTCGTGATCCCTGTCAGGAAATCCGCCGGGCCGGAGACATCTTATTTGCTCGTGGTGATTCCCTCAGCGCTCGACAGAGGACGGATTGCCCTGATTGTGGGGGGGATATCTCTGACTTTCATAATGGTTTTGTTTGGCTTTACGCTTCTGGTGTTTTCGAGATATCTCTTCTCCCCTCTCGGGGCCATCGTGAATGTTGTGGAGCGTTTTGAGAAGGGAGAAGGGTGTCCGGAGGAGACGCTCGAACTTCCTTCTAATGAGCTGGGCAAACTGGGTGATGTGCTGATTTCGGCGTTCTCGAGTCTGGAAGGGAAGAGAAGACAGCTGGAAGAGATGGTTGCTGCGTTGAGGGAAGCGAACGAGGAACTGAAGAGGTCGAGGAGTCAGATTGTGCGAATGGAAAAGCTCGCGACGATAGGAAGGCTTGCTTCCGGTATAGCTCACGAAGTGGGGAATCCGCTAATGTCGATAAAAGGTTATGCCGAATATTTACTCAGCAATACGGAACTGGATGAGGAACAGAGAGATTGTCTGGAAAGGGTGGTGAAAGAATCCGAAAGAATAGAAGGGATAGTAAAGGGACTTCTTCAGCACGCAAGGGTCGAGGTTCGAGATAAGGGCGAGGCGGATGTGAATGCTGTTTTGAAAGACATATTGGATTCGCTGGCGTATAGGAAGATATCGGAGAACATCGAGCTGGAGGTTCAGCCTGGAGATATTCCTCCGGCCAGGATATCAGAAGAAAAGCTCAGGCAGGTTCTTGTCAACGTGATACTCAACGCGTTGGACGCGATGCCGGATGGAGGTGAATTGAGGATTGCCACGCGTCTCGAGTCTGTGAAAAGAACGTCTTTCGAGAGACCCAGGAGGAGAAGGACCGACCCGCCGGATGCGGACTTTTCGGGGGTGAGAAAAGATGCCCTTACTTCGAGAGATGATGTTGCTGAGTACGTTTTAATCGAGGTGAGTGACACGGGAGTGGGGATAGAACCTTCTGAGCTGGACAAGATATTCGACCCGTTCTACACCACGAAGGAGCCTGGCAGGGGAACGGGACTCGGTCTCTCCATTTCCAGCGCTATTTTGAACACGTATAACGGATTCATGGAGTGTGAGAGCAATCCCGGGGAGGGAAGCACGTTCAGGGTATTCATCCCTGCCTCAACGCGAACCTGATTCACTCATGGGAGGTTGTCGTGATTCCGAGAATTCTTGTCGTGGATGACGAGGGAAATATAAGGGATCTTTTGACGAGAAGCCTTACGAAAAAGGGCTATGAGGTGCTTTCTGCTCCGAACGGTAGGGAAGCCCTTGAGATAGTGGGGAGAGAGGTTGTGGACATAGCTCTTGTCGATGTGAGAATGCCGGTCATGGATGGTATGGAATTTCTTCGGCGTGTGAAGGAGGCGGGAAGGGAGATCACCGTAATAATGATGTCTGCCTATGGGACTTACGGCACTGTGGTGGAAGCGATAAGGGAAGGAGCCTACGATTACATACAGAAACCCTTCGAGATAGTGGATGTTCTCTCGAAGATAGAGAAAATTACCGAGACCAGACGCCTGCTGGAGGAGAACGAGCGGTTGAGAAGAGAAATAGAGCGGAGGTACTCCTTCGAGGGAATGGTCGGCAAGAGCAAGGCCATGAAAGAGGTTTTTTCCCTCATCGAAAAAGTCCGGGATTATTCCGTGACGGTCTTGATTCAGGGGGAGTCGGGAACGGGAAAGGAGCTCGTGGCGAGGTCGCTGCATTTTGGGGGTGCGAGGAGAAGAGGACCATTTGTCGTTGTAAATTGCGCTGCGATACCCGAGAACCTGATAGAGGCGGAGCTTTTCGGATACAGGAAAGGTGCCTTTACGGATGCGGTTGCCGACAAGAAGGGGCTGATTGAGGAATCTCATGGAGGAACCCTTTTCCTGGATGAGATAGGTGAGCTTCCTCTGACGATGCAATCCAAGATATTGAGGGTCCTGCAGGAGGGCGAGGTTCGTAGAATAGGCGACGTGGAGAGCAGGAAGGTGGATTTCAGAGTGGTGGCTGCTACCTCTAAAAATCTTCCCGAGGAAGTGAGGGCCGGCAGGTTCAGGGAGGATCTTTACTACAGGCTCAACAGGGTGGTGATACAATTGCCGCCTTTGAGGGATAGAAAGGAAGACATTCCGCTGCTTGCTGAACATTTTCTCAAAGAGTGCGCCGATGAGACGGGAAAGAAAGTGAGCGTTATTCGGGAAGATGCCATGAAGCTTCTTCTGGATTATTACTGGCCGGGGAACGTGAGAGAACTGAGAAATGTTATTGAGCGAGCCGTTCTGCTTGCAGAGGAAAGTGAGGTAACCGCGGAACTCGTCGAGAAAGTGATGGAAAACGATCTCGTTCAGAAGAGTGCCGGCACGGCATTCGATTTCGATCCGGAAAAGGTGAAGCTCAGGGATGCTTTGAAAGAAGTGGAGAAGATGATGATAGAAAAGGCTTTGATGAAGACGGGGGGAAGCAGACCCAGAGCGGCGAAGCTCCTCGGCATATCCCATCCCGCACTTTTATACAAGATAAAGGAATATGGTATAAATTGACCATAATTATATATAATTAAATATCACTTGAAAAAAACTTGACTTAAATTAGATAAGATAATATATCTTTATTAACTAAAGACTTGGGATGCGGAAATGGAAAGAGAGAAGGATTCGAGAAAGAAAAAGCAGTCGGTCGTCGTGAGAAACAACGTGAGGAAAATAAGGGAGAGTCAGCTTATGAGCAAGGCGGAGTTGGCTCGAAGGGCGGGGCTCTCGGTTCTCACGATAGACAGGGTGGAGAAAGGGATGCCCTGTAGAATGGACACCAAACGGAAGATAATTCTGGCGCTTGGGCTTAAACTTTCGGACAAGGATAAAGTTTTCGGTCCCGAGGACGATGAAGAATGACGGGTGGTGAAGCATGACATTATTCAGGAAAAAAGAGCTCGTAGGTCTCGATATCGGGTCTTCGAGCGTAAAATTCATGAAGCTGAAGGAATCGGGCGGGACGTATCAGGTTGTGAAATTCGGCGTAGAGCCTCTTTTCCCGGGTGCAGTGGTTGATGGAGCCATAATGGATCATGGCGCGGTTGTCGAAGCGATAAAGACGGGGTTCGCCCGTTTGGGGATAAAAGACAGATACGTGGCGACTTCGATAGAGGGGCATTCGATCATAATCAAAAAGGTGATTCTTCCAACAACGACGCCGGAGGACCTCGAAGAGTCGATTCAGTGGGAAGTGGAACAGTACATTCCTTTCGAGGTGAAGGATGTCAAGATAGATTTTCAGGTGATAGGCTCCCTCCCAGACGATCCCACGAGGATGGATGTGCTTCTTGTCGCAGCAAAAAACGATCTGGTGGAGGATTATGTTTCCGTGATCAAAGAGGCGGGCCTGACCCCTTCCATAATAGATCTCGATGCCATTGCGGTTGGAAACGCGTTCGAAGCGTGCGCCGGGATATCGGAAGCGCAGCTTCCGATGGTGGTGAACGTGGGCGCGTCCTTCATGAACATAATCATAATGGAGGAAGGTGTCCCCCTGTTTACGAGAGATGTGAGCATGGGTGGGGCGATGTACAACAACGAATTGCAGCGGAACTTCGGTGTTTCTTACGATCTCGCAGAGAGGATGAAGAAAGGAGAGGAGGTGGAGGATTTCGATCCCGAGAGGGTCGAGTCGATCATAAAGAACGTATCCAGCATAATCGCGACGGAAGTTCAACGCTCGTATAATTTCTATGCTGCCTCTTATCCAGACAAACTCGTGACGAAGATATTCCTCACTGGCGGAGCGTCGAGATCCCAGTATCTGAAGGAGATGATCGAGGATAAACTCGCCATTTCTGTTGATCTTTTCGACCCATTTGATGGCCTTATTTACGATGAATCCAGTATAGATCCGGAGGACGTGAGGGAATTTGGACCGGCTTCCACAGTTGTAGTGGGACTTGCGATGAGGAAACCGGAGGATAAGTGATGATAAAAATAAATCTGATCAGGGTCAGGAAGAAAAAGGGGAGGAAGGTTCCCGCTGACGTGGTGGTCAGCATTTTCATTGCGATATTCGTTATAGGCCTGTTCTCATTTCACAAGACCGTTCTCGTTTCTCGTGAGATGAGGCTTCGAAAGGAAGTTCAGCAGGCGCAGAGAGAAGTGGCGAAGCTCAAGAAGCAGATTGGGGAAGTTGAAAAGTTCAAGAAGAAGAAGAAAGAGCTGCAAAAGAAAGTCGACATAGTGGCGAAGCTACAGAAGGGAAGAAATTCACCGGTTATAGTAATGGATGCCCTTGCCAGATCGGTGCCCAAGAAGGCGTGGCTCACCAGGCTCAAATACAATGGAAAGGTTCTCGAGCTCGAGGGCTATGCTCTCAACAATTATGTGATTGCGGATTTCATGAATAATCTTGGAGCTTCAGGAAGGTTCGGCGGAATTAATCTGAAGTCGGCGGAAAGAAAAAACGTCAAGGGAATAAAACTGATGTATTTCAAGATAAGCTGTGAAACAAAGGTCTGAAAGGGAAAATCATGGCGCTCAGGGACATGTTAGGAGGGAAGGGCGTAGGGACGAGGCAGAAAGTAATACTCTACGTGTTGATCTTCCTCGTCATAGGGGTGGGATATTATTACCTTTTCTACACCCCCATCACGAAGGAAATCACTTCTCTCGAAAAGAAGAAGGCGTCGCTTCAGGAGAAAATAAGGGAGCAGAGGATAATTGCCAGAGATTTGCCGGCCTTCAAAAAGGAAGTCGCAAGACTCGAGGCTCAGCTCAACCAGTTGCTCGAGCAGCTTCCGAACTCTTCTGAAATTCCCAAGCTCTTGAGAAATATTTCGGACGTGGGCAAGGAAAGCGGTCTCGATTTCGTGAAGTTTGCGCCCAAAGGCGAAAAACCGAGAGATTTTTACGCGGAGATACCGGTCGAGATAGCTGTTGTCGGAGGGTTTCACGATTTCGGGCTCTTCCTAGACAGGGTCAGCAGGTTGCCCAGAATAGTAAACATCACGGATGTGATATTTGATAGACCCAAGGTGGTCGGCGACAGGGCGATAATGAACATTCGGTGCACCGCGAAAACGTTCAGATTTATTCCTGGAGGAAAGAAGGAGAAGAAAAAAGGAAAGGGAAAAGGGAAATCGAGAGCGAGGAGAAGATGAATAGAGGGAAAATCGTATTCATATCTCTCCTTCTGGCTTTCGCAATTGTGGTGGTGGGTTGCGGAAGGAAGGAAGAGGTCGGGAAAAAGCCTGCGAAGGTCGTGAAAAAGGTGGTGAAGAAAAAAGTGAAGAAGACGAAGGTGAAGAGTGCCGAAGCTCGGGGAGAAGTCGAGTTTCAGGGATACACGGCTGTTACTCTTCGGGATCCTTTCGTTCCATTCATAAGGGAAAAAGTGATTCCCCTGAAAAAGAGACGGGCTGCTCTTACTCCTCTCGAGAGGTATGATCTCGGTGAATTGAGACTGGTTGGTATCCTGGTCAAGGGAAAGGAGAGGTATGGACTCATCGAGGACAGCGAGGGAAAAGGCTATACGGTCAGGGTTGGGATGAGAATAGGGAAAAACAGCGGAACCATTGTAAAGATAACGAATGACTCTCTGATCATAGAGGAGGAATTCTTGGACATCTCCGGTAAAAGAGTGAAAAAAGAGAAGAGATTAACGCTCCCGAAGCCAGGAGGGGAATGAGATGATGCATAAAAACTTCGTAGGTGAAGTTATCAGGAAGACAATCCTGCTTCTTTTGATACTCGTGTTTCTTGTTATCCTGGGACTCAGAGCGTATGCCGAGGAGCAGGAAATGCGGTCCGCCTCCGGGGAAGTTGGGGTGCTCAAAGAGATAGTGGTCGAGAGAACACCCTACTTCACCAATGTGAGAGCTCGTCTCGACGGAAAGGTTGAGAATTACAACTCTTTCAAGGTTTCCAACCCGTTCAGGATAGTCGTGGATCTCTGGGGAGTCAGGAATCTGATCAAAAAGGATGAAATAGATATTCAGTCTCCGCAAATAAAGAAAGTGCGTTTGTTTCAGCAGGACGACAAGGTGAGATTGATGATCGAGACTGTGGGTGAAAAACCACTTCCATACATGGTTACGGAAGAGGGAAATGAGATAGTGATTGCCGTTGGTGGCGGAGGGGAAGAAAAGGTCACGAGCCTGGAGAGAGGGGTCAAGCCGTCTCCCAAAAAACCTGAAATCCTAGGGATAGACCTCGAGGATTTCCCTGGTAAATCTTCAGTGGTCATAACTTATTCCGATGAGCCTCAAATATCGAAAGTGGAAGGGAAAAACCTGTTGAAGGTCAGGTTCAAAAACGTGAGGATAACTTCCAATCTCTTGAGGCATCTCGACGCCAGGTCGTTTGGAATACCCGTTACCTTCGTCGATGCGGAAAAAACGGGGAATGATGTCGTGGTGGCTATAAGATTCAGAGAGGGAGCCGAGTATTCATTCGACAAGAAAAAGGGGACCTTTGTTGTTACTTTCCCCAAGGCGCCTTCTACGGAGAAAAAATATAAAGTGGCCGAATTCAAGGCCAAAACGGTTGCAGCACCTCCCCCTTCGGGTCCGGAGCCAGAAGTTTCACCCAAGAAAGAGGTTCCTCCTTTCGTTACCGTAGATACGACCGCGAAAAAGGTTTACAAGGGACAGCGAATATCGCTCGACTTCAAGGATGCGGATATACACAACGTGTTGAGGATAATAGCCGAGGTGAGCAATCTGAACATAATAACTTCCGATGAGGTCAAGGGAAAGATAACCCTTCGCCTTATCAACGTTCCATGGGATCAGGCGCTGGACATAATACTGCAGACGAAAGGTCTGGGGGCCAAACTCGAAGGAAACGTGTTGAGGATCGCTCCGCTCGCCAAGTTGAGAGCTGAGGAGCGTGAAGCGCTTCAGAGCATAAAGAGTAAAGAAGCACTCGAAGAACTCGTGATAGAGACAATCCCCGTCAACTTCGCAGACGTGAAAGAACTCGAAGATCAGATAAAGGAAGTGCTGTCCGACAGGGGGAAGGTCAAGGTAGATTCCCGCACCAACACACTGATAGTGAAGGATATACCGAAGAACATAGTCAGAGTCAGGGACCTGGTCAAAAAACTCGACACACCGACGCCACAGGTTCTCATCGAGGCGAGAATTGTCGAGGTGAGCACCCAGTTCACCAGAGAGCTTGGAATACAGTGGGGTAGCGCGTATCAGAACACGGCGGACGGGATTTACGTCTCGGGAATAATGGATGACCAGGGAACTCTTTTTGCTGGAGTACAGACACCGAATCCGACTGCTCCCACTTATTCCGTAAATCTTCCTGCTGCGGTTGGACAGGGGTCGGGTGGCGGAATAACTTTCGGGATAATCAAGCAGAACTTCAGACTCGATCTGGCTCTGTCCGCCCTCGAGGTATCTGGTAACGGCAAGGTCATATCAAGCCCGAAAATCGTGACCATAAACAACAATCAGGCGATTATTCAGCAGGGAGTGAAAATACCGTATTCAACGGTTTCCGCGTCGGGAACGCAAACCCAGTTCGTCGATGCTACGCTGAAGCTCGAGGTTACGCCCCATATAACGCCCGACAGGACGATAATCATGGAGCTTAAAGCGACCAACGACACTCCAGATTTCGGAAACGCGGTGAATGGCGTTCCATCCATAGCCAGCAGAGAGGCAGACACGCAGGTTCTCGTCAGGGATGGGGAGACTGCAGTCATTGGAGGTATACTTCAGATAAAAAGGACCGAAAGCGTGGACGCTGTACCCTGGTTTTACAAGATTCCGGTTCTGGGGTGGCTGTTCAAGAAGGAGACTGTGAAGAACGATAATACCGAGCTTCTGATTTTCATAACTCCTAAAATAGTGGAGCACGGAAAGAAGATTTGAAATGATAAGTTGAGGGAAGATAGGGCACCTGGTCGGGAACTGCCAGGTGCCTTTTTTGTATTCCAGTATTTTAGAGATTGGAGGGAATCGTGCGGTTTCTCACGGCGGGAGAGTCTCACGGGCCTGGACTCTTGGTGATTGTTGACGGCGTTCCAGCCAACCTCGAGATAGATCCGAAATTCGTCCAATCCGAGATGAAGAGGCGGATGCATGGATTCGGAAGAGGGGGGAGGATGCGCATCGAAAAGGATGAGCCCCGATTTCTCTCTGGCGTGAGGAAGGGGAGAACCCTTGGAACTCCGATAGCTATTCTCATAGAGAACAGAGATCATGCCAACTGGGAAGAATTGATGGCTCCTTTTGGAGAACCGGTGGCGGAAAATATGCGGGTATTGTGCCCGAGGCCCGGTCATGCGGACCTGTCGGGGGTTTTGAAAAGGAACTTTCGGGATGTTCGGGACGTGCTGGAGAGGGCTTCTGCTCGCGAGACGGCCGCCCGGGTGGCAGCTGGTGCGATTGCGAAGTTGTTCTTGAGGGCTCTGGACGTGGAGGTAACCAGCTACGTGTTGAGTATCGGGAAGGTGAGAGGAAGGAGAGCAAAGGGGTTCGATGATGTGGTGAAGTCGTCTCCAGATTCCAGTCCTGTGAGGATGATCGAAGAGGCTGCTTCCAGAAAAGCTGTGGAACACATAAAGGAAGCGGGAAAAAGAGGAGATTCTCTCGGAGGATCGTTTGAGGTTATCTGTCGTGGATTGCCTCCTGGCCTTGGCGATTACTCCCAGTGGGATAGAAGGCTGGATGGTTTGCTCGGCAGGGCATTACTCGGTATACCGGCAATAAAAGGTGTGGAGCTTGGAACCGGTGTGAAATCCGCGGCTTCGGGTGGATTGAGAGTGCACGACAGGTTGTTCCCAGGGAAAGGAAAACGATTGTTTTTCGGAAAATACAGGCTTCCGTTTTTGAGAAAGACCAACAACGCGGGAGGAATAGAAGGGGGAATGACAAACGGTGAGGAACTCAGGGTCACGTGTTACATGAAACCCATACCGACTCTCACGTCTCCCCTGGAGACGGTGGATATAGACGGTTTTGAAAGCGCGACTGCTTTGAAAGAAAGGAGCGACGTGTGCGCGGTCCCAGCCGCTTCAGTGGTGGGAGAGGCGATGGTGGCTTTGACGGTAGCTGGGGTGGTGAAGGAAAAGTTCGGCGGTGATACCATAGATGATATCGTTGGAAACTACGAGAGCTATCTCGGGCGAATATGCGACGTTGGAGAAAGGGAATAGTCATTACCGGGTTCATGGGGACCGGGAAGACTACTGTGGGGAGGGAACTCGCCGAAAGACTGGGAATGGAGTTCGTGGATCTGGACGATGTCATCGAAGAGATAACGGGGATGAAAATAGAGGAGATATTCGAGCGGGAGGGTGAGGAGCGTTTCAGAGATATTGAGAGTGAGGCACTCGAGAAAGTGACCTCGGTCCCCGGTAGGGTCATAGCTACTGGTGGAGGGGCTGTCATAAGGGAGAGAAACAGGCGGCTGATGACTGGCTACGGGGTTGTGGTGAGTCTCATGGCAACTCCCGGGGAGATAGAGAGGAGGATCGGAAAATGCTCGTCGCGCCCCCTGCTTGCTGGTGAAAACGTGAGAGAGAGGATAGAGGCTCTCTTGAGGTACAGGGAGAAATTCTATTCTGAGTTCGATCTAAAAATTGATACAGATGGCAAGGGGATAGACGCAGTGGTGTCTGAAATCATAGAGAAAATTGGAGGGGAAAGTGGCACCTGAGATTACACTGAACGTCCCTGTGCCGGGACATCCCTATGATGTCTTCATCGGAAATGACCTGGATTCATTTCTGAGAGAATGGTTGATCAGGATATATCCAGGGAAAAAGCTTTTCGTCGTAGTGGACGATTACTTCTACTCGCTGTACGAACACGATGTGGAGAAGCTCTTCGAAGGGTTCGAGAAGGAGTTATTCCGGTTGAAGGCTTCTGAGGAGGCCAAAAATCACGAAACCCTTTTTTCCATATATGATTTTCTGATGGAGAAAGAGTGCGACAGGGACTCTCTGATAGTGACTTTTGGAGGGGGTATCACAGGTGATGTTGGAGGTTTTGCCGCTGCCACCTTCATGAGGGGGATCGAATACGTACAGATACCGACCACTTTGCTTGCTCAGGTAGACAGCAGCGTTGGCGGGAAGACAGGGGTCAATTACAGGGATGGAAAGAATTACATCGGTGCGTTTCATCAACCTTCTGCCGTATTCGTGGATGTCAGGTATCTCAAGACGCTTGATGAGAGGAATTTCAAATCCGGTTTCGCCGAGATAATAAAGTCCGGGGTGATTGGGGATAGAGAGATAGTGGATTTGATAAGGGGCAAGAATATGTCCGATGTCAGGAGCGATGATGCGTTACTGGTCGAGCTGATCAGAAGGAGCATTTCATTCAAGATAGGTGTCGTGTCGGAAGACGAGAAGGAAAGGGGAATGAGAAAGCTCCTGAATTTCGGTCATACGATAGGACATGCTCTGGAAGAGGCGACGGGTTACAGGAAGCTTTTACACGGAGAGGCTGTGGCGGTGGGCATGGGTATGGAGACGCAAATATCGTTGATTGCCGGTTATTGCACCGAGGAAACGAGAAACGTTGTGATGGGGATAATAGAGGATATGGGTTTCGATTTTCTTCCCGAATTCGTGGATTATTCACTCACCCTGACCTTAGTCGAGAAGGACAAGAAAAGGGAAGGGGAAAAGCTGGTGATTCCTGTTGTCAGGGAAATAGGGAGAGGGGAACTCAAGGTCCTGGAAGCGAGTGAATTCTGCCGTCTCGCTGCTGAATCCCTTGAATTCTTGAGAGGATTCAAGCAAGCCACGATAGGGACGAGACTTAAATCCGAAGTCCTTGACGATGTTTCTTCTCTTGAGAAAAGCGGGAGATTTCAGGAGGCTGAAGACCTGCTCCGGAGATATCTCCAGGCTGATCCTGGAAACGAGAAGATGCTCATCGCTCTCGCGAATCTCCTCAAATGCCAGGGAAGGATGAGTGAGGCCGTGAACGCGCTGGACGAGCTGTTGCAGGTCAATCCAGGCAATCAGGATGCCGTGAGGCTAAGAAAGGAGCTCGAGGAGGAGCTCTCTGCGGTGGAGGAGATTCCCGAAGCGAAAGAGGGTGTGCCTTCGGAGAGGGTGGTTCAACTCGACGACGAGGTGTTCATCATAGAAGGAGTCGAGGAGGAAGGGGAGGAGGTTGTCGAGGAAGAAGAGGAGTCGGTATCCGAGGAGGAAGGAGAGGTACCTGTTCACACGACTGCCATGGCTGAAGTTTTGATGAAGAGAGGAGAACTCGAGAAGGCGAGGGAGCTGCTGGAGAGAATATTGCGCGACAACCCCGAGGATGTCCGGGCGAATGACCTGATGAGTAGAGTGGCCGAATCGTTGGATGTTCGTAAAAGAGGGGAGAAGTTGATTGCAGCTCTAGAAAAATTCAGGAGAAAGATTGTGGAGGTATTCGAATGAACTTTCAAGAACTCGTGGAGAGCGTTGTTTCTGGGGAGACGGGAATCGTGTGTGTGGGTGTCAGTGCGTATGACGGCCTGATGATAGAGAAGTGGGTTGAAGAGGGATTCAATGTGGATGTCTCGGAGCTTGCTGCGGAGCTTTCGTTCGTTTTGAAGGAGATAAAAAGGATATCTGCGGACCTGGGTTTCGAAAGCATAGGAGAGATTTCTTTCGGCGGAAATCACGGATTCGTTCACGTCAATATGGTCGGGGAAGAGTATTTCCTCTTCGTTGTCACGAAGGAAGGAAAGCTTACCGGCAAGACCCGTTTCTACTTGAAATACGCCTCCAGACTCTTGAGGGAAATCCTGTGACCGGGAGGTGATATGAAGATTCTGTTCATAGATGGTCCGAATATAAATATGCTTGGGAAGCGGGAGGAAGAATTCTACGGGAAGTTGACCTACGATGAGATGAAAGACAGGATTTCTGCCCTGATGGAGAAAGAAGGGGTTTCGTTCGAGTTTTTCCAGTCCAATTGCGAGGGAGAGATCGTAACCAGGATACAGGAGGCCCTTGGCAACTTCGACGGTATAGTCATCAATCCTGCTGCGTACACGCATACCAGCGTGGCGATAAGGGACGCTCTGATCTCTGTATCCATTCCCGCTGTGGAAGTGCACATTTCTAACGTGTATGGGAGAGAAGATTTCAGAAAGAAATCCATGATCGAGGACGTGGTCATAGGGAAGGTGTGTGGATTCGGTTGGTTTTCTTATTATCTAGGGGCGAAGGGGCTTATCAATTACCTCAGGGGTGGAAAAGTTGAGTGATTTTGAAAACAGGCAACTGAGGTTGATGAAGAAACTGGCGAAAAGCGGCAGGCTTCCATATCTGTTGACCCACTTGCCGGACATCAGGTATCTAACCGGATTCTCGGGCACCGAAGCGCTTGTGATTCTCTGTGATGACGGTGTGGTTTTTGGGACCGACGGTAGATACATGACTCAGGCTCGAAACGAGGTGACCGCTCACCAGATTCACATATATGCCAGGAGGAAGACTTTTTTCAGGAAATGGTTGAGAAAAAGGGGAAAAGTCTATTTTGACAGAAGGACTCTTCCCTTTTCGATGTATGAAGAGCTCCTGAAGATGGGTTATGAGCCCGTGCCGGAGAAATCAGCTGTGGGGAAATTGAGAGTCATCAAGGACCACCACGAGGTAGAGCATATAACTAAAGCTGCGATAATCGCGACCACGTCTTTTCTCAGCGTTTTTTCCGGAGGTGCCGATGGGTTGACCGAGAGGGATTTCGCTGCTTCTCTGGAGTATGAGATGAAGAAGCGAGGAGCGGAGGGCGTTTCGTTTCCGCCCATTGTGGCTGCGGGTGAAAATGCCGCCAGACCACACGCTTTTCCGGGCGATAGGGTGATTGGGGAAGAAAGGGTAGTTCTGTTTGATTTCGGATGCAGGGTTGAAGGATATTGTTCCGATGAAACCATTACGCTTGGTGCTTTTTCGAAGAGTTCCTGGAGCCGGAGAAAGGTGTTCGATGCTGTGAGGAAGGCGCTGGAGGCGGCAGTGAGTGTGGTTCGACCCGGTGTGAGGTGCAGGGACATCGACAAGAAGGCGAGGGAAGTTCTGGACGGAGCGGGTCTTCTAAAATACTTCCCTCATGCCACTGGGCACGGTGTTGGGCTGGAAGTCCACGAGCCCCCTTCAATATCACCGTATTCAAGAGATGTGCTCAGGGAAGGAATGATTATCACTGTAGAGCCGGGTGTTTACATACCAGGGGAAGGTGGGGTAAGATTTGAGGACCTTCTCCTTGTGACGGATAGAGGGGGTGAGAAGCTTACCTACTTCCCCAAAACGGGGGTTTTCCCGGGAGACCATTAATCAAATCGAGAGGGGTGAGACAATGTATTCCACATCAGACTTCAGGAAGGGGCTGAAGATCGAGTATGAGGGAGAGCCCTACATAATCGTCGACTTCCTTCACGTCAAGCCAGGGAAAGGTGGTGCGTTCGTCAGGACCAAACTCAAGAATCTGAAGACCGGAGCGGTGATCGACCACACGTTCAGATCCGGGGAAAAAGTTGGCATTCCTGATCTCGAGGAAAAGGAAATGCAGTTCATGTATGAAATGGATGGTGAGTATTACTTCATGGACACTTCCAGTTACGAGCAGATATTTCTGAGGGAGGAGCAGGTAGGTGACGCGAGAAGGTTCCTCAAAGAACAGCTTGTTGCGAAGATTCTCTTCTTCCGGGGTGAGCCCATAGGAGTGGAACTTCCCATATTCGTTGAGCTCAGGATAGTCAAAACCGAGCCCGGGGTGAAGGGGGACACGGTTTCGGGGGGAACCAAACCGGCCGAGCTGGAAACTGGAGCTGTGATTCAGGTTCCTCTTTTTCTAAACGAGGGAGATACCATAAAAGTGGATACGAGAACAGGGCAATATATCGAGAGAGTATAAAGACGGGGGATTTTGGTCATGAATTTAAAGGAAATAAAAGATCTGATCAAGTTTCTCAAGGACACCGATGTTGTGGAAATAGAATACAAGAAGGGGCAGAGTTCCATTCGCATTACCAGGCAGGGGGCGGTCGTCCAGGTTCCTTTACAGGCAGGCGTTGAAGCAGGGTCTCCATCTCCTCCTTCGGTAGTGGAGAAAAAGGAAGGAGGAAAGGGCGAAGAGGTTAAACTGGCCGAGAATGTAAAGGAAGTGGTGTCCCCAATGGTGGGGACTTTCTACAGGGCACCAGCTCCGGATGCGGACCCGTTCGTAGAGGTGGGTTCCAGAGTCACCAAAGGTCAGGTCCTGTGCATTATCGAAGCAATGAAGATCATGAATCAGATAGAATCGGATGTTTCCGGTAGAGTTGTGGCGATACTGGTCGAGAATGGCGAGCCCGTGGAGTTCGGCCAGCCGCTGTTTCACATCGCCGTCGAATGAAGCAGGAGTCTGAGCATGATTGAGAAAGTTCTTATCGCAAACAGGGGAGAAATAGCGCTACGCATCATAAGAACGTGTCGGGAGCTGGGTCTCAAGAGCGTCCTCGTATACTCCACCGCGGACAAAGACAGCCTGCCTGTCAGGTTTGCAGATCAGGCGATTTGTATTGGGCCTCCTGACAGCAAAGACAGCTACCTCAACGTTCCTTCGATTCTGGCGGCTCTTGAGGTCACGGATGCCGATGCAGTGCATCCAGGATATGGGTTTCTGGCGGAGAACGCCGCCTTCGCGGAGATATGCGAGAATTACGGGATAAAATTCATTGGACCGCCATCCCAGGTCATAAGGCTCATGGGCAACAAAATCGAGGCGCGAAAGGCGGTTGCAGCTGCGGGTGTGCCGATTCTCCCGGGGAGTGAGGGACCTGTGACAGAAGAAGATGAGGGACTGGAGATAGCCAGGAAAATAGGATTTCCAGTGATAGTCAAGGCTGCAGCGGGGGGAGGCGGAAGAGGGATGAAGATAGTTCACTCCCCTGCGACGTTCATAAACGCCTTTCTCACGTCACAATCTGAAGCTCTAGCTGGATTCGGACTCCCAGATGTGTATATAGAAAAGTACTTCGAAGAAGCGAGACATGTCGAGGTTCAGATTCTGGCGGATTCGCACGGGAACATAATCCACCTCGGGGACAGAGACTGCTCCATCCAGAGGAGGCACCAGAAACTGCTCGAGGAAGCTCCGGCGCCGAATATCCCGGCGAGGGTGAGGAAGAAGATTCATCAGGCGGCAGTGGCGGCGGCGAAGGCCGTGGGATATGTGAATGCGGGAACGGTCGAGTTCCTGTATGTTCCTGATGGTTCCTTCTATTTCCTCGAAATGAATACACGAATCCAGGTGGAGCATCCTGTTACGGAAATGGTCACAGGTGTGGATATCGTAAAAGAACAGATTGCGATAGCCAACGGCAAAAAATTGAGGATAAAACAGGAAGATGTGAAGATCAAAGGACACGCGATAGAGTGCAGGATAAATGCGGAAGACCCGGAGAAATTCACGCCATCGCCGGGGCTCATAAGAACTGCTTATTTTCCCGGTGGTTATGGAGTCAGAGTGGATACGGCGGTTTACAACGGTTATATCGTTCCTTCAGTGTATGACTCCCTGATAGCAAAGATAATATGCTGGGGAGAAGATAGAAAGGAAGCGATGGCGAGGATGAGAAGGGCTCTCGAAGAAATGATAGTGGAAGGGATCAAGACGTCGATCCCCCTCCATATCAGGATACTGAATGACGCCGATTTCGTCGAAGGAAATTTGAGCACGAGGTTTCTCGAGAAATATGGCTTTTGAAAACCTGAGATGGGTCTACGAAAAGGAGATATCCTGGGTCGAGGCTCTTGAGAGGGATGGGCAAATTCTTTCCTGCGACGATTTTTGTCCTCAACTTTACGTGAGGGCATATACTTTTTCCGAGGAGTCCGTCTCGATTGGCAGGCTCTTTCGCTTGAATGAGATGGATTTGCCCGCTTTGAGGGAGAGAGATCTCCCCATTTGGAAGAGATATACAGGTGGGCAACTAGCGTTGCACGGGTCGGATTTGTGTTTCTCTGTTCACACCAGCACGTTTTTCCTCGTTTCCCATCCCGTTCAAATTCAGAAAATTTTCACCGACTCCCTAATGAGTTGCCTTAAAAACCGTGGTGTCGATTCCCTGGAGAAGGGAAGGATAGCCCCGGTTGTTGAAAATATCTTCTGTTTTCAAAGGGGAAGCGTCTATGATATTTTTTACAGGGGACACAAACTCGTAGGTTGGGGGGGGAGAATCAGGAAGAGGCGGGCCTTTTTCCAGTTCCAGTGCGGTGCGTTGGCGTGGGGAGGAGATCTCATACGTGAGAGATTTGGGTTTTCGGTTGATGTTCCACAGAGTTACATTGATATCGTCGAACTAGTAAAAAGGGAAGACTTCATAGAGGACTTGATGGAGGATCTCTCGGAGCGTATGAAGCCCTTTTTGTCTATGGGGGTAATTTCAGAGAGTGGAGCAGGCTTGTGAGCATTTTCGACAGGTTAAAGAAGGTATTTTCGACCTATGACGAGGTCAAAGAGCTTCGGGAAAAGCTGAAAATCAACCCGGATAATCCCTCGCTTCATCAGCGTCTGGCCGAAAGACTCGTAAAGAAGGGAGAATACTCGGAGGCAATTCAAGAGTATTACACCGCAGCTTCTCTGTTTGACAAGGGTGGATTTGGGCTGAAGGCGATTGCAGTCCTCAAACAGTGTTTGAAGATAGACCCGACAAACCTCGAGACGGTGAAGCTTCTCATGAAGTATCAGGCCGAAAACGGGTTGACTGGGGATGCAGTCAGCGAATTCAGAAAGACCATGGAAAACAAGGAATTCTTCGCTTCGGACAAGGATAGAGAGGAGTTCATCGAATATACTCTTTCGACTCTGGGAGATCACCCTGAAGTTCACGCGGTCCTTATAAGGGACAACATAGAGAAGGGGAAGTTCATAAATGTGCTCTCGTCCATAGAAAAGGCTATACCCAACGTGAAAACGAGAAGACAGGTACAGCAGATTCAGAGTCTCCTCGAGCAATTCGAAGGCGATGAGGATCTCAAGAAGGAACTCTGGCTGTTTTTCGGGTTCGGTCTTCTGTCGAGAGGGTTCAGAAAAGATGGCCTGGCTGCTGTGGAAAAGGTGATTGAAGAGTTTGAACTCGAGGATGAGGAAAAAGATGAGATCGAACTCGTTTTGCAATACCTGGAAAGTGTTGGAACGGATACGGAACTTCCTTTTGATCCGAAAAAAGCGGTGGATTACGTGAGGGAGAAGGAAAAAGAGAAGGAAGGGGAAGAATACGAGCTTTCTGAAAAAGAGGGTGCCAGGGTCGAAGAAGAGGACAAAGTAGAGGAAGAAGAGGACCTCGACACCGTGATAAACAAACTCAGAGAAAAAGTCGAGGAAGAAATAGGCGATGAGGACAAAAACGCCAGGTACAACCTGGGGATAGCGTTCAAGGAGATGGGGCTGTTCGAGGAGGCGATCAGGGAGTTTGAAGTTGCCAGACAGGATGAGGGACTCTACTTTCCTTCTTCTATCATGCTGCTGGATTGTTACGAAGCCTTGGGAAAATACGAAGAAGCCGTTTCGATCGTGGATGAGTTGCTCAATGAGGATATAGCCGACCAGAAGGTAATGCTTGATCTTCTGTATCGAAAGGGGATTTTTCTGGAAGCGATGGGTCATAAGCAGGAAGCGAAAGAGCTTTTCAGGCAGGTCTACGAGAAAGACAGCAACTTCAAGGATGTGTCGAGCCGCGTGGAGAGTGGTTGATGAGGGTGGTTTCAAACGTATTGCCAAGGGATAATACCTGTGTTATATAAAAAACTAGGCGGGCGTAATTCAGTGGTAGAATGCAAGCTTCCCAAGCTTGACGTCGCGGGTTCGAGTCCCGTCGCCCGCTCCATTTTTTTTGTGTTTCGTCTGCTTGATTGTTCCTTCATCCCTCCGGCATGCTGAAACATGTTTAATTTCCGAAAGATATCTCTCTTCATACTTGCAATCGTCATCCTGATAGGTCTTGGTTTTTGGTTATTCATATCCCAAAACAGGACGGCGATAGAAAAAAGAATCATAAGTGAGCTTGCTGATGAGCTTTCCAGGGCGGATATGGAGCTGTTTGTGGAAGCCAGTGAGCTTTCATTCGTTCCCCCCAGGTTTATTTTCTACGATGTGAAAATTGTCAGGGGCGACTCGAGGGAGGTCGTGCTCGAAGCAGAGAAGTTGTCGGTTTCCTTAGATCCGATCAAGCTGATCGTTGCTTCACATATACCTCTGAAAATTACGGTGGATGGTTACGTACTGAACCTGAACCTGTCTTGGTTCGATGGTGCAGGGACCATCGAAGGAAGAAGGTCTTTGAGACTGCCCGTGGATGTTCCCACAATCGACCTTTCCAGGGGAAGAATTCGTTTCAAGGACGATGAGGGGAGTGTGTCCGGCGCTTTTTCCATTCCTCGTCTACGCGTCAGAAAGAAGGCGTTCCAGGAAAAAGCCGTTCGAATCGATTTGCAAGGGAAAGAATGGACTCTCAAGTTCAGCGGGAGGAGTTTTCAGGGAGACCGGTTCGTGCTTGGTGCAAGCGTCTATCCGGAAGTTATTTCCGTTGAACGTGTTTTTGTTTCATCGAGAGTGATAACCCTCAGAGGGAGAGGGGCATATTCACTGGCAAGCGGGGACATCAAAGGAGTTGCTTCCGGGAAACTGGATCTTGGAAAGCTCGCTGAGATGATAGGAAGTGGTGCTGGGAGGATATTGAGGGCGGGTAGGGCCGACTATAAAGTGAGGCTTTTCACTGAAAACGGAAATTTGGGTGTCGAGGTCGATTCAGACATTGGCAATCTTTCTCTTGTGGACTGGAAGTGCGAGGGTGGACTGAGTTGCTTGGTAAAAGAAGGAGTTTTGGAGGTGAAGAAGTTTTCACTCAAGACCCCTGCGGGAGAGATTACAGGAGGGGGGGGTATACGACTGTCTTCCCTCGAGGGAAGTGCGAATCTATCGATTTCTGGTCTCGATTTCGAAAAGATTTCCACCCTGTTTAGGGGGTTGGGGCCTGTCTCGATTCGTGGAATCGGGAACGGAGCAGTTTCCCTGACCTTCGAGGGAGCAGGCCGGATTGGAGTGAGTGGGGACGTGACGGCGGACGAGGGGTTTCAGATGACCCTGGGGGGGGGAAATAGACTCGTGTTCAAAAATCCCATCAAGCTTTCGGCGAGTTATCTGCTGGAAATTGCCATGGGGCGCCTCAGGTTGTCGGATATCGACCTGAGTATTTCCGAGGAGGAGAACGAAATTTCGATGGAAGGATGGGTGGATTTTACGGATATGACTGCTGAATACGAGGCGTCGATCGAGTTTCCAAATATGGAAGGCGTCGAAATAAGTGGGATTTTCGCGAAAGCCAGGTCCGTAAAAGGTGAAATCAGGGGGACGGGCGATATCAGGGATCCTAGCCTCAAGCTCAATTTGTCCCTCGCCGGGTTGTCGATTCTCGGTTCTCCGGGAGGGGAGTTGAAAATAAAAGGAGAAGGAGTTTTTTCCAGGTCCATGTCGGTTGCTCTGGATTTCACGTCTGTTGCTGGAGATGTCACTGCTACGGGAACATATTTCCCCGACAGGGACATTTTTGTCGGAAGCGGTGTTGCCAGAAACCTCGACGTTTCGGTGGTGAGAAAAGCACTTGCCTCCGAGGGATCACCTCTTATGGAGGTGAGCGTTTCTCTTGATAGATACCTGCCGTTTAAAGGGTACGCGGACTTCAGTGGGGACATGACTGCCGGCAAGGGGCTAATGGAGGCTTCAGGAAAATTGAAACTGAGAGAACTGGTTTCTCCAACTTACAGCGTGGATGCTGCCGAGTGCGAGATTCAGTTCAAGGAGGGCGAGTTCAGGCTCAGGAACCTGAAAGCCGAACTCTTTGGAGGACGCATTTCAGGCAGGGGACTCGCTTCCGGTGATAAGGTTTACGGGGAAATCGTCGTTTCTGATATCGATATTTCTTCGGTTTTCGAGAAATTTCATGGTGCCTCGGATTTCCCCGTGAGCGGGAACTTTTCCGGAGGGGCGGTATTCGAGGTGCATGGGTCTGAGCTTGCTGTTATCGAAGGAAACTTCTTTGCAGACGACTTCAAACTCGCAAGATTTCCCGTTGGAGACCTCAGGGGAGACATAACATACAGAAATGGAACGGTGCACCTGCAATTCTCCTCTGCGGGTGGCGTAGAAGCCAGGGCTGAATATGACATTGGAAGAGGATGGGTTGGGACTGAATTTGAATTCAAGGAGTTCGGCTTTCCCGTATACAGATTGTTCGCACGTGAAGGAGTGTTTCCTCAAAAACTTTATCTATCGGGTGAGGTAGATGCGGGTTTTCCCGTTTCGGTGGCGAATTATTCCCAGCTATTGAGGGAAGGAAGACTTTCGGTTGATTTGAAGCTGGATGAACCGGATGGCTCGACCTTGAGCGAGCCCTTGAGGGTTGTGGGCAGCCTGAACGAGGGAAGGGGTGAAATAAAGGTATCCAGACGCGAGAACATCGAACTTTTGCTCAAGCCACGAATCACGACCTCCTACGTTCTTCTCCAGGTTTCCGGCAACGTGCAGTCCGGGAAGATCAACTTCAAATTTCCGTCGGGTCTTGATGGTAGTGCGAGACTCGATTTGAGAATTCGGGGAGGGGTAAGGTTCGTCGGTAATGAATTCATACCCGAGGGAGTGGTGGAGGTGACCGGGGGAGAGATCGAATACCTGAGGAAAAAACTCCAGATAGAGGGGGCGTCTCTTACGTTTTCCTCCAGGGAAGTGAGTGTGGAAAGAGCAGCTTTCGCGACGGAGGATTCTCGGTTCGAGGTGAAGGGCAGATTTGAATATGGAGGGAGGTTCGATTTTGCCCTCTCGGGAGGTGTGGACGCTTCTCTCGTCAGGACCATCGTGCGAGGTGTATTCGAAGAACTGGACGGCGTCGTGGATTCGAAAATAAGAGTTGTGGGAAAGTATCCTGAAATCCAGCTTGGCGGAGAGGGAATTTTCAGGGATGGTTACGTAAAATTCGTTGGTTTTAAGCATCCACTTGAAAATGTGAACGCCCGCCTGTCGCTTTCAGGAGACAAGATAGGTTTCGAATCTATCGAGTGCCTCTTCGGGGGAGGAAAACTAACAGGAGATGGCGAGGTCATAATAGTCAGGGGTGGCCCGGTGAACATCAATTTCGATACGAAGTTTTCCGATGTCTCATTCGCTTATCCCGAGGAGTTTCCTTCTGTTTTGAAGGGGCGTGTGGAGGTTGCCGGTCCCGTAACCGATCTGTTTATAAGAGGGGACGTCGTCGTTCAGAGAGCGAGGTACACCAGGTCGATCTATCCCGAGGAATTGCTCATAAGTCTCAAAAGGAAGATAAAGAAGTATGAGACTGTTGGAGAAGGAGGGTTTTCGATAAAACTCGACATCGACTGCGTGTCGGATGGAACTATCGAGATCCACAACAACCTGGGGGATCTCACTGCGAGGGGGGACTTCAAGATTCTCGGCGATACCAGAAAGGTGATTATCATGGGTGTGTTCGAAGTTCTCGAGGGGGAGATCAGATACAGAGGTAGCGAATACGAGATAGAGAGACTTGTCGTGGATTTTCACAATCCTGTCAGAAACAACCCGACCATAGACGCTCTGGCGGTTACCCAGAAAAATGAATACACGATTTACGTGGAGGTTACAGGGACTCTGGAAAAGTATCAGGTCGATTTCTACTCTGAGCCGCCTCTGTCGAAAAACGACATCGTCAGCCTTCTGTCTGTTGGAGTCACTTCGGAGGTGTTTGCTCAGGTGGAGGGGGGAGCGGCGACTGCAGGCCTTGCATCCGTGGCGCTTTCGCCACTAAGGTCCAAGATCGAGGAGAAAATAGGAAGATTTGCTGGTCTGGAAAGATTCACTGTGGAGGCGAATTACTCTCAGGTCACCGGAATCGTGGAGCCCACGATAGTTATAGGAAAAAATTTCGGAGACCGTCTTTCGGTGGATTTTTCGACTCCTCTTGGAGGAACCGGCCGGAGCAGCGTAGCGGGGGAGGTCAAGCTCTCGTCCGATTTTTACCTGTACCTCGACTGGCTCAGCTCTTCGACGGAATCCACCGGAGAGGTTGGAGGCGAGTTGAGGTTCAAGAGGCACTTTCCCTCATTTCGGGAGTTCATTCGCACCATTATCGGCGGTGATGGGTGGTGAGAACGCGTGAGCTGCTAGTTACATTACTTGTCTCTCTCATTTCGTTTGTCCCCGCAGCCAGTGGAGGTGACAGCGTTTCTGCGCGGCTGTTCGAGGGGAGAAGAGTAACGAGTGTGTCATTTGAAGTGGACTCGCCTTTGAAGATACCCTTTGTAGAGCTGGAGGACCTGGCTGGTATCGAACCCGGAGATGTGATGACGTATGAAAAGTTGAGGATGGCTATTGCAACTCTCACGAGTAAGGGTATCTTCAAAAAGGTTGAAGTATACGGCAGGGACGATGCCGGTGGCGTATCGTTGCTTTTCAGGGTTTTCCCGGAGGTTTTAATTTCAGAAATTACAGTGGAAGGGGCGAGGCATTTTTCCGATGAAAAGATAATTTCGGCGTCGGGTTTGAGAGTTGGTGATGTGGCGACGGCTGAGGAACTACGTTCTGCCGAGGAAAGGATTCAAAGTCTGTATCGAAGACATGGTTATTTCGAAATCGACGTAGAGGTGAGGGGAGCCTGCAGGCTGGAGAACGGAGCTGCAGAGATTAGAGTGGCGGTGAGTGAGGGAGCCCCTCCCATACTCGAGAGTGTGCGTATTTCCGGTCTGGAGGGGGAGGAAGCGGATTCGGCCTTAGACATTCTCGGTTTGTCCGAAGGTGAGGTCCTGAACTTCACTGACGTCCAGAGACGGCTCGGGAAACTGAGAGCCTACTTTCAGCGAAAAGGTTTTCTGGCGGTCAGAGTACGAGAGCTTGCTGTCGAAAAAGGAGAGCGAGGAGCTGTTTTGTCGGTGAAAGTGGATAAGGGGAGAAAGTATCGAATATCTTTTGTTGGGAACGACAAGTTCTCTGCGAAGAGGCTCGAAAAGGTGGTGGATGTCCGTGATGGGAGAGAGAGGACGGAGAGGGAGGTGTTGTCCCGAGTGGAGAACCGTCTCAGGGAATTCTTCAGGGAGGAAGGGTATCCTTTTGCGAGAGTCGATGTGAATGTGAATGAAGGTAATGAGATCAGGGTGAGTATCATGGAGGGAGAGAGGGGAATAATAAACGAGATTGTGTTTTCAGGTAACGAGAGCGTACCGGACGAGGAGCTCAGAAAGCGGATGGAGACGGATAAATGGAAATTTTATTCTTTTCTGATGGGCGGCGGGATTTTTCAGAAGGAGGTATTGTCTAGAGATCTGGAAAATTTGAGGGGTTATTATCAATCCCAGGGGTTCCCGAATGCGAGGATTTATCTCAAATCTCTCGAGAAAAACGAGAAGGGAGGGTTCACCATAGTGATAGGGGTGGAAGAGGGGGAAAGATATTATCTGCGAGAGATTTCGTTCGAAGGGGTGACGTTTTTCACCAAGAGGGAACTTCTGAGACAAGTTTCAAACAGAGTGGGGGCGCCGGTCGATTATGTGGCTGCATATGCGGATGCATATTCGATTCAGAGGGAATATCTGAATAATGGATTCGACGATTGCAAGGTTGGGGTAAAGTTTCTTCTGGTGGGGAGAGGAGGAATAAACCTCATTTACAGAGTCGATGAGGGGAAAAGGTATAGATTCGAGAAACTGGTTGTTCACGGTAATAGAAATGTATCTTCCAGGGTGATCATTCGGGAGTTTCCCCTGAAGAAAGGGGACTTCTTGGATGAATCTGCTCTCATAGATTTTCAAAGGGCGCTTTACAGAACGGGACTCTTCAAGAGAGTGAGGTTGAAGAAAGTCAAAAACGAAGAGGCAGGAATTGCGAGTGTGGTGGTGGAAGTTGTCGAGGCCGATTTCTTCACCGCTGAGGTCGGAATAGGATACGGCACAGATACCGGATACAGAGCGAGCCTGGGGGTGCTTCACAAGAATCTCGACGGGACCGGAAGGTCGCTGGAGGGAAAGCTGAGCCTTTCAGAGAGAGAAAAAAAAGTGATAACGAGCTTGAGGCAACCCTGGCTGTTGGGCATTGACGTGGAGGGGATTCTGTCTGTTTCCTATCAGGATGTGAGAGAGAAGAGTTTTTCGTTCGAGTCATATTCGATCTCTGGTTCTGTGACCCGGGAGTTTCTCGATAAATCTCTGTTCTCCATACAGGTCGAGTTCAATGATGAGAAGAAAAAAGAGGTTTCTCCAGGTGCTGTCTTGTCGCCGGAGGACGTGTCCCTCAACCGTTCCGTGGTCATAAGACCGATTCTTGTTCTCGACTTGAGGGATGACTCGTTCAATCCAAGAAAGGGTTACTTTTACAATTTGAACGGCGAATTTTCCTCCGGCTACATAGGATCGGAGCTGGATTATTTGAAAACGAACGGGCAGGTTTCAGGTTATTTCCCGCTGTCTGAGAGATTCGTGATCGCGTTATCCGGGCGTGGGGGGATAATCGAGTCACTCACCGATGAAGAAGTACCGATAGACAGGAGATTCTTTCTGGGAGGTCGGGCAACGGTGAGAGGATTCGACGAGAACGAGCTCGGTCCGAAAGGTGCCGATGGAAGTCCTATCGGTGGAGATACCATGATGGTGCTCAACGCGGAGTTGAGGTGTTATTTGCCTCACAACTTCGTTTTCGGTCTGTTCATGGATATGGGTAGTTTATGGATAAGAGGGGACAGTAGATATCCTTTCGAGTTGAGAGAGACAGCGGGCTTCTCCATAAAGTATCTCACTCCGGTCGGCCCCGTATCTTTCGATATGGGTTTCAAACTCGACCGCAAACCGGACGAACCCCTCTCCGCCTGGCACTTCACGGTTGGGCTGGTGTTTTGAGAATTCGTTCCTATCGTGAGAAAGCCCTGACGGGGCTGTCTTCAGGAAGCTTGAGATGCGAGCTCCCCTCCTTCGAGAGCTTCTTTTTTCACCACAATAGTTTTTGCCAGTTTGTCTCCTATGCGCATCTTGTTGGGGTGACGGATCAAGTATATCCCCTCGATGATTATGGTGAAGGGAATCAGAACGTAGAAGATGAAAAGTATGTTGCGGAATGAGGAATCGACGAAGCTTATTTTCCTGCCGTCGGCGTGAACGACTTTTAATCCCATGATTTTCTTTCCTATGCTCTGTCCACCGAACAAACCGTCTCTGAAGATTATGTAAATCATGGCGAGAAAGTGCCCGAGCCCGCCGAGTCCATAGAAGATTGCGGCGTAAACTATCATGTCGATCACGAAAGCGAGAAACCTAGTTGTGAGGTCGGCACGAGACTCCGCGACGTTCATGATTTCACCTCCATGGAATTCGAAATATTTATACCCGAAGGATTGATGGGGGTCAACCGAAAAAGGCGAGTTTTCCAAACCTGGTAATATTTATTGATTGACACTGGGCTGGGTTTTGTTAGAAAAATATAAGGTTTCTTTTAAGGGAGGGTTTTGTGACTGGTGCAGCTCTGTCGTTTCTTCTTGTAGTTTTGGCAATACTCATTCTGGCGTCCCTGAGGCACAGGAGGTTCACGCTGCGCCTGAAGAAGCACCTCGAGTTGCTGTATGAAGTTTTCGGAAGAGAGTTGACTCCCAACAAGATATCCCTCGAAAAAGAGCTCGACGAAGTGGACAAGAACGTGTCGAAGATAAAGAAACTGATTGATGAAAATCGGGACTTGAAGGAAAGAGTGAACAGGCTCGAAAGGGAGTTAAGTGAAACGAGGGCTCATCTCGAAAATAAGATCAGCGAGTTGAATGCGCTTTTTGACTTCGCCACGACAGTGGGGCAGCTCAACGATGGGGTTGATATTTACAGATTGATTCCAGCGAGCATTGAGCAACACATTGGGCTCGAAGAGGTGGCGATATTCAAACTTGACGAGGATAGCAACAAGCTCGTTGCAGCTGGAAGCTCGTTTGGTCTTGAGAAAAAACTCGAGGGAAAAGAATTCGACATAAATGACCCCATAGTGGGGAAAGTCTTTCTTTCGGGGGAACCAATATTCGTGCCCGACACGTTCAGGAGAAAAACGACGAGGGAGAGCATTCTCCTCAAAGATGCAGGTTCTCTCATCGCATATCCGATAAAAAAGAGGGATAGAGTGGTGGGGGTTTTCACCATTACCCACCCCAAGGCCAATGCATTCGACGGAGAAACACTGGCGATGGTAAAGGCTCTGACCAGGTTCATTTCCATAGCCCTGGAAAATTCCGAATTGTATAACTACGCCAAAATGATGGCGGAGAGGGACTCTCTGACTCACCTCTACAATCACGGGACCTTCCACTCTCGCCTCAAATATGAGCTCGAGAGGGCGGGAAGGTACGAGAGGCCGCTTTCGGTGATAATGTTCGACATCGATGGGTTCAAGTTGATCAACGACAATTTCGGCCATGCCGTGGGTGACAGGGTGCTCAAAATGGTGGCGGGGATAATAAACGCACACATCCGCAAGACGGATATTCCCGCGAGGTATGGGGGCGACGAGTTCGCGATTCTGCTTCCAGAGACGGACGTGGAAGCGGCGAAGATAATAACCCAGAGAATAAGGGACGGCCTTTCTTCCATATCGATGGATACCGAAAAGGGGGGGAGTATACATATTTCCGCCAGTTTCGGAGTTACTTCCTGTGGTCCGAAAACTCCTGGAAGGGAGAAGGTTGTCGAGGTTGCGGATAAATTGATGTACCAGGCAAAAAGCAGAGGCTACGGCCAGATAGAGTGCTCTCCCATGTGAGCCTTCGTTGTTGTGGATCTAAGATCGAAGGACAATTGTTTCAATTTTCCCTTCAGGTTTATTTTCGCCTGTCCGATTGAATAATTAGTCGGTGTGTAATAAAAATATTCATGTCTCTGGGCCATTTCGGTCGGGGGGGTAGATTGTTCGAGGATTTTATAAAAGTGATAGACAACAAGATCAAGAAATACACTTACGTCACCTCTGATGTCCCGACTACGGAAGAACTCGAACAGCTGAAAGAGGCGAGAAGGCGTGTTTTTCTCGTCATAAAGATGAGATGGGTTCTTCTCGGCGTGTTCCTCCTATACGGGATTTACGCCGCTTTCTTCTATAAAATCGAGACGGTCCACAGATTGAGCAAGTTTCACCGGACTGTCCCGGTTATTGCTTTTCTGGCGACTGTCGCTTACAACGCCTGGTACCACTATTCGTACAGGTGGTTTTCCAAGATTCGCCATCTCAACCTGATCCAGATTTTGTTCGATCTGGCTTTCGTCACCGTCATCGTTCACTTCAGCGGTGGGGCAGTATCCTGGTTTTGGGCGATGTATTACGTCCTCATCTTGGAAGGAGCGTTCCTCGGGGAAAAGGTATATGACGCTCTTGTAATAGCCGTTTTCTCGTCGCTTGCATATGGCGCTCTATTGACAGCCGAGTTTTACGGGATAATACCTCCGGTGAAGATGCCGTTCGAAAACAACGCGCTTCAGCACACGTTCAGTTATGAGATGCTGAAGTGGGCGTGGGTTTCTGTGGTAGGGCTTTTGATTGGCGGAATAGGTGCCTACATGATGAAGGAAATTCGGGATAGAGAAGAGAAGCTAAAAGAGATGATTATCACGGACAATCTGACGGGCCTCTACAACAGGTGGTATTTTTATTTGAGATTGAATTCAGAGATTCAGAGAGCGAAAAGATACGGGAGAACCTTTTCTCTTTTGATTCTCGATGTGGATGATTTCAAGAAGTTCAACGACACTTACGGTCACCTGATGGGAGACAAGTTGCTTCAGAGCATAGCGAACGTGATTAAAAAGAGCATAAGAAGGAATGATACTTATCCTAAATATGACGTGGATATCCCGTGTCGCGTGGGCGGGGAGGAATTCGCCGTGATACTGCCGGAGGCTTCTTCGATTCAGAGTACGGTTGCGGCTGAGAGATTGAGGATGAGTATAGAGACCAAGGGCGCTGCGATGGTGGCGGAACGAATCAGAAAGAGCATCGAGCAAGAGAAAGTGAAGGGTAAAAAAGTTACGGTGAGTATCGGCGTCGCCTCGTTCCCCGATCACGGAACGGATGCCGATTCCCTGTTCAAGGCTGCGGATGATGCCATGTACATGGCCAAAAGAAGAGGCAAGAACAGGGTCGTGGTTGCCGACACTCATATGGAGTGAGAGGTACAGAACATGATTATCGATGACAGGGTCGTTTCATGGTACAGGTTCTATCTTTTTGGAAGGTTCGTGATGGGCGTATCCCACGAGGTGGACAATTACATGAGCGTGATACTTGGTTTTGCCGAGTTGCTCAGAATGAACCCGTCCGAGACAGGCCGAGTGGTGAGCAGCGTCGAGAAGATAATAAAATCTGCGGACAGCCTCGCTCACATGTTCAAGAAGTACTCGTTTCACGTCAAACCCAATCCCGATGATGTTGTTGTTTTTTCCGCGGGTGAGTGTCTCGAAGACCTGCTTTCGTTTGCTGGTTACGATTTGAGGAGGAACGGAGTCGAGATAGAGAAGAACGTGGGGAGTGATGATTTTGTATTGAAGGGTGACAGGAGAAGCTTTTCCCTGATGGTTCTCAACGTTTTGATAAACGGGTCCGAGGCAATGTGGGAGAAGGGTGGACTGTTGACCATAGAGCTTTTCAAAGATGGGAACCGGGGGGTCATTCGAGTGAGGGACAGGGGGACCGGTATTCCCGGCCATCTTCAGGAGAAAATATTCGAGCCCTTTTTCACCACCAAGGAAGAGAATTTCAGGCTCGGTCTCGGCCTCCCGGTATCAAGATATCTGGTGGAAAAGTGGAACGGAAGTTTGCGGCTTTCCTCGTCGGAGGGTGAGGGAACCACCTTCGAAATCTTTATTCCGCTCAGGTAATTTGTTGAAAAAACGGCCAGGTTTTTGAGTTAAGATTTTTCACATGAGGTATCCGTCGTATTTATATCTCCACGACCGGGGCGAACTAGAAGGTAGAAGGGAAAAGCTTCTGGAAATTCTCAGAAGCTGCACCCTTTGCCCGAGGAAATGCGGTGTGAACAGGCTGGAGGGTGAGAAAGGTTTCTGCAAGACAGGCAGGCATGCTCTTATTTCGTCATACGGTCCGCATTACGGGGAAGAGTTTCCGCTTGTGGGTAGATACGGCTCCGGGACTGTCTTCTTCACTTACTGCAATCTCGGTTGCACTTTCTGCCAGAACTACGACATCTCACACCTGGGGAGCGGGCGAGAGATTTTACCCGAAGACCTCGCCGAGATTTTCCTGGAAATAAAGAGGATGGGATGTCACAACCTGAATTGCGTGACTCCTACTCATGTTATCCCTCAGATAGTGGAGTCCCTGATCATTGCTGTGGAGGAGGGATTCGACCTTCCTCTGGTGTATAACTGTGGCGGGTATGAGAACCCTGAGGTTCTCAAGATACTTGACGGGATAGTGGATATCTACATGCCTGACGTGAAGTTCATGGATGATGGTGTTGCTGAAGAGCTGACGGGTGCGCAGGAATACTCCCATTGGGTCAAGAAAGCGCTACTGGAGATGCACAGGCAGGTGGGGGACCTGGTTCTCGACGAAGAAGGCATAGCGAAAAGAGGGCTTTTAGTGAGACACCTGATACTTCCCGGCGGACTTGCAGGCACAAAAGAGGCACTCGAGTTCATAAGGAAAGAGATAGGAACGGGGACTTATCTCAATATAATGGACCAGTATTATCCATGCTACATGGCGAGGGGCCATCCAGTTTTGTCGAGGAGGATATATCCTGAGGAGTGGAAAGAGGCTGTAGATCTGGCCAAGAATATGGGATTTTGCCGTCTCGATTCAGAGGTTTGAGTCGGGGCTTTCGATGGTCGTGATTGTTGCCTGATCCGCGTGATTTGAGCCCTGCAATCAAATCTCCCACCTTCTGTCCGTCAAAGCAAACATAACAGGTATTTTTATTATTGATATTTATTGTTATTCGTGTAAAATGTTAAAACCAACGGTGGGGGGGTATTATGGCAGATCTGATAGACTTCCGCAAGTTGATGAAAACCCGTAAAGAGAGGAGTTCATACGGCAAATACGACCAGGTCTACAGAAGATCTGCCCTCGAAGTGAGCGATCATGAATTGAGAGCGATTGTGGATGACATAGACGAGGTTACTACGTGTTTGGTAGAGGACGTGGAGGTTCTGAGGAGGAGGCTCGAAGAACTCGAGGCCCTAAACAGGGAGTATTTGAAGATACTCGGAAAAATCGTCCAGATAATGGTCACTGACGGCTCGGGGAAAGAGGATTTCATCTTGTCGAGAGTCAAGGAGGCCATTGAGGAAATAGTGCCGGAAGGGGAGTGATTTCACAGGTATCTTCAAAAGATGGTGCCGAAGGCGGGATTTGAACCCGCACGGGGCAACCCCCACCAGACCCTGAACCTGGCGTGTCTGCCAATTCCACCACTTCGGCACCTGCAACCCTTATTATAAAATCTTTTCCTCACATTCTGTCAATCTTCAATTACATATTTGTTCACGATTCGATGCAATTGGTTTATCGTAGAAAGTGTATCTTCGTCTAATGACCTGGATAACAGCAAATCAAGGAGGATTTAAAGAGGTGAAGAAGGGGAAAACGAAGGCAAAGTTGAAAAAGGAAATAGTTTCATCGCTCGATGCGGTAGGTCACACGCCGATTACGATCCGCAGGCTCAATTCGAAACTTGGTGTGGGGAAAGAGGGGAGGAAGTTAGTTCAGGCAGCCCTTGGCGAACTTATACGGGAAGGGAAGGTGAAGCTCGTCTCTTCGAAGAGAGTCATGCTTGCGCGACCTTCGGTGAAGCTTATCGGGAAGTTTCTCTTAACGCCCAATGGAAACGGGTTCGTTTCAGTGCGCGGCCTTGGAGGGGATGTCTTCGTTCCAAGGAGCGCGGCGAAGGGGGCGTTTCACAACGACATCGTGGAAATCGAACTGACCAGAGAAAGGCGTGGTCGCCTTGCGGGTCGGGTAATAAGAGTGGTGGAGAGAGGAATAAGGTTCGTGCTCGGTCGCGCGGAAATCAGAAGAGGAAGAAGAATTCTTTCTGTTGAGGACAAGAAACTATCGGCCAGATTCGAAATATTGAGATCTGAGGCCGGCGAGGTTTGTGATGGGGAGCTGGCCCTCGGGTTGATAGCCGACAGGTCTGGCCCCAGGAGAGGGGTTATCGTCAGGGAAAGGTTCGGAAGACAGGATACGGTGAATACACTCACTCTTTCGACTGTGTGTCTCTACGGGTTCGACAAGGAGTTTCCAGAAGAGGCATTGAATGAAGCCGGGAGGCTCCCCAGGAAAGTCAAAAAAGGTAAGGGGAGAGAAGACCTCACTTCATATCCATTCGTGACGATAGACGGTGAGAATGCCAGGGACTTCGACGACGCCGTCTGCGTCCTCAAAGAGGGGAAGGACTACAGGTTGCTCGTGTCTATCGCAGATGTGAGTGCGTATGTCCCGTGGGGGACTGCTCTCGATCTGGAAGCAAGACGGAGGGGAACGAGCGTCTATTTCCCGGATAGGGTCGTTCCCATGTTTCCTGAAAGGCTGAGCAACGACCTCTGCAGCCTGAGAGAAGGTGTTAACCGTTTGACCCTCACTGTCGATGTATTGCTGGATATGAAGGGGGATGTAAAAAGAATGAAGGTTTACCCCTCCGTAATCCGAAGCAGAAAGAGGCTGACCTACAGGAAGGTCCAGGATTTTCTCGACGGAAGGGGAGAAATCCCATCCGGACTCGGGGAGATGATCAATCACATGGCGGATCTGGCTCGGGTCTTGAACGAGAGGAGGCTCTCAGAGGGTTCACTCGATTTCGATTTGCCGGAGTCGGAAGTGAAGATATCCCTGTCTGGGAAGCTGGAAAATGTGTTCACCGGTGAGAGACTTTTTGCCCACAGGATTATCGAGGAGTTCATGCTTTTGGCCAATGTCTGTGTCGCCGAATATCTCGACGAGAGGGGTTTTCCCCTCCTTTACAGAATTCACGAACAGCCTGACCCGGTGAAGCTCAAAGATTTCATCAAATTTGCATCGCTTTTCGACGAAGGAGTCAGGTCGATCCGGTCTTTTGACAGGAAGTCTTTACAGTGGGTGCTTGACAGGGTGCGTGGAAAAAGTTACGAGAAAATCGTAAACCTTGTCATGTTGAGGAGTTTCAAGCTTGCCCGGTATTCGCCGATCAATGTGGGTCACTTCGGACTTGCGTTTCCCAAATACACTCATTTCACCTCTCCCATAAGGAGATATCCCGATCTCGTGGTTCACCGTATACTCAAACACGCGTTGGGAGCGGTGGATGCGGAGGACAGAGTGGAAGAAATTTTCGATTCTCTCGACTCGCTCGGGGATGCGCTGTCCGAGAGGGAAAGAAACGCCGAGCAGGCGGAAAGGGATGTGGTGGACAAGCTGAAGGCGCTGTTCATGAAGGATAGGGAAGGAGAAGAGTTTGAAGGGACCGTGTCATCGATTCAGCCTTTTGGGTTGTTCGTGGCTTTGGAAAAGTTTCCGGTCGAAGGTTTGATTCCCATATGGTCGCTTCCCGGGGATTCTTACGTGGCTGATGGAGACGGTTTCTTCCTCAGAGGTGTGTACACCGGAGATGTGATTTCTCTGGGCGACAGGGTGAGAGTTCGTGTGGCGGAATGTGACCCTCCAAAGGGGAGGGTGGATTTCCTTTTGGTTGAAAAAGGCGGTCAAAGAAAATAAAATGGTCAGGGAAAATCGCCTAACTGGGGGAAAAATGGAGAAAAAAATAATTGTCGCCGAAGACAGTTTGACCATACAGAAGGTATTCGAGCTCACCTTTTTGAGGACCGGTTACCAGGTGACGTATGTGGACAAAGGAGAGGAACTCGTAGCTCTCGCCAAAGAACTGAACCCGTCGCTCGTCATATGCGATCTCACATTGCCGGACATGGATGGATACGAGACGATCAGGAGATTGAAGGAAGACCCTTCGACATCGAAAATACCGGTATTGCTCATGGCAGGGTCTCTTGAGCCGGTGGATGAGGAGAAGTTTCGTGCGTGTGGGGCAGACGGGTTGCTCCAGAAGCCTTTCGAGTCTCAAGAACTTCTCGACAAGGTGGAGGAGTTGATCGCTGAGGTCGGTGGTGTGGAGACGGTGGCTTCAAAAGAAGAAGCGTCGCCTGAGGGTTGGGATTTCGCGGATGTGTTCGAAGAAGTGGAGATGGGTGTTGAAAGCGAGTCGGTGAGTGCCCCTGGTATGCTCGATGAGATGGTTGTGGGAGAGTCCGAAGTATCCAGGCTTAACGCAGAGGAATTTGCAGTAGGCGTGGATGAGGTGGGGGAAACCGGGCAGGTGGAGGTCGGTTTTGAAGAAGCGCCGTCAGAGCTGGGTGAGGAAGAAGATCTGGCGGCTCTGGACGAATTGCTCGACGAGGTTCCCGACGATGAGCTGGAGGAGATAGAAGATTTATTCGATGAAGAGGCGGAGGAGCATCTTGTTTCGCCGGGCGA
The DNA here is from genome assembly GCA_964429585.1 of uncultured bacterium. Taxonomy (GTDB): domain Bacteria; phylum Desulfobacterota; class Deferrimicrobia; order J040; family J040; genus CAYSCN01. The sequence continues at coordinate 42,162 of CAYSCN010000013.1, forward strand.
GGCTGCAGAAGAGAGCGTCTTGGATGTGATCGAGCCTGGGGATCCTGGACAACAGGAGTTGGAGGTGGTGGAAGATCGAGAACCTGAAACTCCTGCGGAGGAGACACTCCAGGATCGAGCGGAAGGAGATTTCATCATGGATGAGGGGGTGAGGCACGTGGAAGACTTTCCCGTGTCTTCCGGCTATGACCTTGAATCCCCGAAAGTCGTGAGAGAAACCTTTGCTCGTGTTGATTCCGAGTCCATCAAGGAGGACCTGTCTCAGGCGATCGAGGCGGCTCTGTCTTCGACAGGACTTGTGGAAGAGCTGAGGGAAGAGATCAAGGAAATTTTGGAAAAGGTTCTTTGGGAAGTTATTCCTTCAGTGATGGAAGACCTCCGAAGCGAGATCATAAAGGTCATTCGCGATGTGTCCAAGGAAGTGATTCCAGAGATCGCCGAGAGGATCATCTCCGAGGAAATAGAGAAGATAAGGGAAGAGATCACTTCGGGAGATTGATTTTCCCTTTTCCCATAAAATCTGGACGGTGAGGTGAGTGCGCGATGGGAGGTGTTATTCTGGAAAAAGTTTACGATCCTTCTGTGGTGGAGGAAAAGTGGGGGAAATACTGGATTGAAAGAGGGATTTTCAGGGCGGATCCGGATTCGCCGAAGAAGCCCTTTACGATAGTGATCCCTCCTCCAAACGTCACTGGTTCCCTCCACATGGGGCATGCGCTGAACGTGACTCTCCAGGACATAATCATCCGCTACAAGAAGATGTGCGGGTTCAACACTCTCTGGCTTCCGGGAACCGACCACGCGGGGATAGCCACCCAGAACGTGGTAGAGAGGTTGCTTGCTCAGGAAGGGCTCTCGAGGGAAGAGCTCGGGAGAGAACAGTTTCTCCAGCGGGTTTGGGAGTGGAAAGAAAAAAGCGGGGGGACGATCATAAATCAGCTGAAGAGGCTTGGAGCTGCCTGTGATTGGAGCAGGGAAAGGTTTACCATGGATCCTGGACTCTCAAAGGCAGTTCGTCACGCTTTCGTTGGGCTGTTCAAGAAGGGATTGATTTACAGGGATAATTACATGATCAACTGGTGCCCCCGTTGCCACACTGCTCTCTCTGACCTGGAAGTTGAATATGAAAATGTTACAGGAAAGCTATATTACATAAAATACCCGGCTATCAGGGGCACAGACGTAATAGTTGCCACTACACGGCCCGAAACAATGCTGGGCGACACTGCAGTGGCGGTCAACCCGAATGATGAAAGATACAGGGGGCTCGAAGGATCCGTGGTTCACCTTCCTTTGACCGATAGAGACATCCCCGTGATATTCGACGAGATGGTGGATCCAGAGTTCGGCACCGGTGCTGTGAAAATCACCCCATCTCACGATTTCAACGACTTTCAGGTGGCGTTGAAACACGAGTTGCCGTTCGTGAAGGTGATAGATGAGCATGGAAACATGACCAGTGATGCCGGTGCGAAATATGCGGGGCTTGACAGGTTCGAATGCAGAAAAAGGGTTGTGCTTGATCTCGAGGAAGAGGGACTTCTGGTAAAGGTGGAAGATTATTCTCACAACGTGGGTCACTGTTACAGGTGCAAGACGGTCATAGAACCAATGGTCAGTTTGCAGTGGTTCGTGCGTGTCAAACCGCTTGCCGAAAAGGCTATAAAGGCGGTGGAAGACGGTCGAACGAGGATCGTTCCCGAGATGTGGACGAAGACTTACTTCGAGTGGATGTTCAACATAAAAGACTGGTGCATATCGAGGCAGATATGGTGGGGGCACAGGATTCCAGCCTGGTTCTGCGACGAGTGTGGTGAGGTGACCGTCGATTACGAAGATCCTGATAGGTGCGCGTCCTGCGGAAGCGTGAAGATAAGACAGGAAGAAGATGTCCTCGATACTTGGTTCAGTTCTGCTCTCTGGCCTTTTTCTACGCTTGGGTGGCCGGAGAAGACGAGAGACCTCGAGGTGTTCTACCCGACGGACGTTCTGGTGACTGGATTCGACATCCTCTTCTTCTGGGTAGCGAGAATGATGATGATGGGGCTGGAGTTTATGGGAGACGTTCCCTTCCGCGACGTATACATTCACGCGCTCGTCAGAGATGCAAAAGGGCAGAAGATGAGCAAAACGAGGGGCAACGTTATAGATCCGCTCGACGTGATGGACAAGTTCGGAACCGATGCGTTCAGGTTCACGCTCACGGCGCTGGCTGCGCAGGGAAGAGATATAAGGATGTCTGAAGACAGGATAGAAGGGTACAGAAACTTCATAAACAAGCTCTGGAACTCCGCGAGGTTTCTCCTCATGAATCTGGACGGATTTACCCCGGGAGAGCTCGAGCCGCTCGACGTGGAAGACAGATGGATTTTGAGCAGACTTCAGAGAACTGTGAGTGCGGTCAGGGGTGCGCTCGACTCGTACAGGTTCAACGAAGCAGCTGGTGCCGTCTACCAGTTCCTGTGGCACGAATACTGCGACTGGTACATAGAAATTTCGAAATCTGCTCTGTCAGGAACACTCGGCGAGGAACAGAGAGTGATTAAACAGAGAGTCCTCGTTAAGGTGATGGAAGAAATCCTGAAACTTGCTCATCCCGTGATTCCGTTTGTGACCGAGGAGATATGGCATTCTCTTCCGGGAGAAAGAGACTCTATAGTGCTTCAGGGGTTCCCGGAAGTTGACGAAAGGCTGGTAGACCCTGACTCGGAAGAGGTGATGGAGTACCTGACATCTCTTATAAGAGCGATCAGGCATCTGAGGAGGGAAGTGAACATTCCTCCAGGCCTTTACATCTCAGTCAGGCTCAAAGGAGGAAATCTCGATTTCGTGAGGAGGAAGGAAGAGTACCTGAAGCGCCTCGCAAGGGTTGAGGCTATCGAATATCTTTCCTCAGACGAGGTGGTCAAGGGCGAAGCGACGACCGTGGTGGGTGATACTGATATATACATTCCCGTCAGGGGAATACTCGACTTTGAGGCGGAGAGGAAAAGACTCGAAAAGGAAATTTCGAAAGTGAAGAAGGAGCTCGAAGGGATCGGCAAGAAGCTGGCGAACGAAAACTTCGTGACGAGGGCACCAGAGGAGCTTGTGCAGCAAACCAGGGAAAGGAAAGAAGAGCTGGAGAAGAAACTTTCCAGGTTGAGGGCGATACTGGCTTTGTTCGAGGGATAGATGAGAATAGCAGGATTGGAGAGATTGGTCGAAGCTGCTCTTTTCGAAGACCACGGTCATGTTGATCCCATGACCGAGGCGCTCGCTGACTCGAGGGTCGTGGCGAGAATAGTGTGTGAAGAGAACGCGGTGTTCTGTGGAGGACGGATAGTCGAAGTCGCGTATGGAATTGTTTCGAAGGACGTCGAAGTTGAAGTTTTCGCAACTGATGGTGGAAAGGTTTCTGCTGGGGACGTGATATCTGTGGTTCGTGGGCCTGCGTGGGCGGTGCTCAGGGGAGAAAGAGTCGTTCTCAATTTCATCCAGCGCCTCTCGGGCATATCCACTCTCACGAGGAAGTTCGTGGACGAAATTCAGGGAACCAGGGCGAAAATCTGCGACACGAGAAAAACGACTCCGCTTATGAGGGCACTCGAGAAGTACGCCGTCAGGTGCGGAGGAGGAGTGAATCACAGGTTTTCCCTCTCCGACGGCGTACTGATCAAGGAGAACGCAATAAGGGTGTTTGGTTCCATATCCAGGGCTGTTTCTGCGGTCAGAGAATGCTCTCATCACCTCCTGAAGATAGAAGTGGAAGTCGAAACGCTTGAGCAGCTAGACGAGGCGATGCGCGCGGGAGCGGATGCGGTGTTGCTTGACAACATGTCCCCCGGGGATGTAAGGTCGGCTGTCGAGATGGCAGGTGGAAAGGTGATTCTGGAGGCTTCCGGAGGAATTACACTCGAAAACGTAAGAGAGTTCGCTGAGACAGGCGTTGACCTCATTTCAGTTGGAGCGCTCACGCATTCCCACCGTTCTGTGTCCATGACCATGGAAGTAGAGGCATGAGAAACATCATTCTGGTGGTTTCAGTCCTGCTTTTTCTGTCTTCTTCTGTGTATGCGGATGGAGGTTACGTGCTCCTCGACGAGACGGCTGCGATAGTGGGGAACAAGGTCATACTCAGATCGGAATTTCAAGAGTATCTGTGTTACAGGGCGATGAAGAGGGGGGTCGATCCCGAAACTCTGGATCGCGTTGAGATTCTCAACGATCTGATAGACGAGAAGCTGGTCGTGGAAGAGGCGGCGAAGATGGGGATCGTTCCGAATTCCAGGGAGAAGTTCGATGAGCGTGCGAGAGAGATAAAGAACCTGCTTCGGAATTGTCCCGGGCAGTGCTCTCATCTTTGTGAAGACGAGCTATTCCCGGCGAAACGAGCACTTACGGAGATCGCCATCGAAGAGTTCATAGATAAGAGGATAAAGCTCTTCATCACGATCTCTGATCGTGACATCATGGAGTATTACGTGAAGAGGAAAGATGCGTACGGGGAAACCTTCGATGACGAGGTCAGGAAAAAGGTGGAGGCCGACTTGAGGGGTTACCTCGTTAGAAGAGAGTATGAGAAAATAGTCGCTAAACTTCGTTCGAGAGTGAGAATAGTCCTGAGTGAGGAGTGAACATGGGCCGGTATACATTGAGAATAATCGATACGTTCTCCTCTGCGCACAGCCTCCGCGGATATGAGGGAAACTGCGAGAGGATGCACGGACACAACTGGAAGGTGGAGGTGGAAGTGGGTGCAGATACATTGGACGAAAGGGGAATAGCAATAGACTTCAGGGAGCTCAAGAGGATCTTGAAGGAGGTGATGGGGGAGCTCGATCACAGAAACCTGAACGAGCTACAACCCTTTTCGAGCGTAAATCCCTCGTCCGAAAACATAGCCAAATACATTTTTTCCAGGATGGAAAAGGGACTTCCTTCTCACGTCGAGCTTCTCAGGGTCACTGTCTGGGAATCCGAGAGCGCAGCGGCGTCTTACGAGAGAAGTTGAAACTCCCTTCAGTCCGCACTACCCAACCGCACGATAGCTCTGTTGAGGTCTTTCAGAAGTTTATCCAGGTCGATGTTGTGAACCTTTGCGCCCTGCTCGATGTTTTCAAATTTCCCGAGCGAACAGTCTGCACAGTCGATTCCGTATTTTTCGAAAACAGGTAGCGTCTGAGGGAATTTCCTTATGATCTCTTCTATTTTCATATCCTTGGTGATCATCCCTGTCCCTCCACCTAAAATATAACATCTTTCTCCACTCGAAAGTAGCGTCCTCCTCATGGGAGAGGCAGAAATGAAATAGGCGGCACGTCCTTCAATTCTCCCATTTCCCTGGCAAGTCTGAAGAAAAGGGTGAGTCCCTCCAATTCTCTGTCCAGGTCGTATGAGAGATTCAGCCAGTATTCGTGTAGGAAAGTCAATGGTATCCAGCTGGGCGAGGGCATTCTCGAATCCCGGAATCGGATCGAGTGAAGAGAAATCTTTTTCGCGTCGAGTAGAGCTCTGGCGAATTTTTTCAGGTATGTGCTCTTGGAGTGCCATGATGTCTTCGAGACTATCCACAGGGCGAAAACGAAGGGATGACCGGTGTGGGAATGCCACATTTCTCCGAGGTCGTATTCCAGATACTTCGTGTTCTCCGCGTTTTCCAGCGTGAGTTTGATGGCCTCGTCCCCTATCAAAAGGAACGGCGTCTTTTCCCTAGCGGCGTCGTCTTCCGGATTTTTGGAAAACGCGACTTCCACCTTCTTTCCCATGAATGAGCATAGGATTATTTTCAGCAGCGAGACCGAAGTGGCTGAGTTTCTCGTGACGAAGACCCTGAAACTATTTTCTTGCTCGATTGGGAATGGAGAAAAGAGGGTGACGCTTTTCACTTTTATCCTTGACGAGATGGAGATATCCGGAATTATGTAGTATAGGTCGTGGTTGTTGCCGTATTCTATCGATGAGCTTGGACTCACGTCGATCGTTCCCGCCCGGAGCATGTGGTTGAGTTCGGATGGATGTCCCGATTTGAATATCACGTATTCGAGAGGAAAGTGGTTCCTCAGCGATTCGAATATCGGAAGGGTGTTGAGGTACGGAATTTCGCCGACTATGATTTTTTCCTGTTTCAGTTTGGATGATTCCATTTTGATTTTCGTGTCTGTTTTTCCCATGATTGAGATACGGTGAATGATATCACTGAAACATACGGGTGTTAACAAAAATGAGCGGCACCGACTGGAGGTCATCGTTTTGGGCTCTGTGGTTTTCGAAAGTTGATGCCGGAATCATTTGATCGAGAGGAACAAGGAGGTTCGTATGTTGTCGGAGGCGAAGAAGCTATATTCTCAATCCAGGTCTCTTTGCGTCATGACAGGGGCGGGTGTATCGGCCGAGTCGGGTGTTCCTACTTTCAGGGGAAAGGACGGGCTATGGAGAAATTACGACCCCATGCAGCTCGCCACCTTCGAAGCTTTTTCCCGGGACCCGAAGCTGGTCTGGGAGTGGTATCAGTGGAGGAGACAGCTCATAAGAAGGTGTGAGCCGAACCCGTCTCACTTTGCAATAGCCAGGATGGAGCGTGATAAGGAAGATTTTCTTCTTATCACGCAGAACGTTGATGGGCTTCACAGAAGGGCCGGGTCCAGAAAGCTTGTGGAATTTCACGGCAGCATTTGGGAAGTGAGGTGCGTGGGTTGTGGTTTTTCGGAAGAGGTGATGGAAGACTTCGAGGAGCTGCCGCCCAGATGCAGGGCGTGTGGGGGGCTTCTAAGGCCCGGTGTCGTGTGGTTTGGAGAGTCTATACCTTCGGAAGCGCTCACCAGGTCTTATGATATGCTCGATCGATGCGACCTCCTCATTGTCGCTGGGACGTCGGGATACGTTCAACCAGCTGCTTCGTTTGCTTCCTACGTGAAGAGGAGAGGTGGTAGTGTCATAGAAGTGAACGTGGAGGAAACACCCAACTCTTCGATCGTGGATTTCTTTTTGAAGGGAAAATCGGGGGAAATTCTCCCTGAGCTGATTGGTGACTGAAAGTGAGAAAATACGTGTTGTATGGTCCCCTGGGACGCCTCGCAAAGTGGCTCAGATTGCTCGGTTTCGATGTGCTCTTTTTTCAGGGCCCTGTGGGAAGTTTTTCCAGAGAGTCAGTCGAGGATGACAGGGTCGTCGTGGTCAAGGGACTGCGAAACTCTTTTCCTGGTGCTGTTTCCATTGAATCGGATTTCGTCGAGGAACAGGTGGTGGAGTTCATTTCCAAGACCGGTGAAATTTTGAATGAAGAGCTTTTTTTCACGAGGTGTTCGCTTTGCAACAGAATTCTGGAAGAGATATCCGTTCGGGAAGCATCCGCTAGAGGAGTTCCCGAGTATGTGCTTTTCGCACACAATAAATTCAGGTATTGTGCGGGTTGCGAAAGGGTCTACTGGCCCGGCACACACAGGAGCCGTTTTCTCACGAAGGTTCGGGATATATCGTCGAGGCTGAAGAAAGATGGGTAACCTGCGCGTGACTGGAGGCGTGTTCAAGGGGAGAAGGATAAAGGTTCCGGCAGGACATGGAGTGCGCCCGACGCCGGCCAGGGTGAGAGAGGCGTTGTTCTCTATCCTCGGTGAGGAGGTGGAGGGAAGCGTTGTTCTGGATCTTTTTGCGGGGTCGGGTTCTCTGGGAATCGAGGCTCTATCTAGAGGCGCGAAGAAGGTGGTCTTCGTCGAGAAGGATTGGGGGAATTCGATGGTTCTCGTCGAAAACCTGAGGTCGCTCGGTGTGGACGACGAAAGATGGGATATTTTCAGGCAGGACGTCAGGAGTTTTATAAGAACTGCGGAAAGGAAGGGTTATGAGTTCGACGTGATATTCATGGACCCTCCCTATCGAAGCGACCTGGGTGAACAATCTTTGATTTTACTTGACCGTTCAAATCTGGTAAAAATTGGTGGGATTGTAGTTTGTGAGTCGCCCAGGGGAAAACCCCAGGTTGAGCTCGAAATGTTCGTCCTCCACAGGCAAAAAAGATACGGCGATACGGAGATTTTCATATTCAGGCGAAGGGAGGAGTTTCGATGACCCACACTGCCATCTACCCTGGGACTTTTGACCCTCCAACCAATGGGCATTTCGACATTATCGAGAGGAGCTCGAAGGTGTTCGACAGGGTCATAGTTGCGGTGGCCATCAATCCCAATAAAAAGCCTCTTTTCTCCGTCGAAAAGAGAGTCGATTTGCTGAAGGAAATCACCCGTGATCTCGGAAACGTGGAAGTGACATCTTTCCACGGGCTCCTGGTCAATTACGCGAAGAGCGTTGGTGCGAGGGTCATAGTGAGGGGACTCAGGGCAGTGTCCGATTTCGAATACGAGTTTCAGATGGCGCACATGAACAAGAAGCTCCACCCCGAACTCGATACGGTGTTCATGATGACGGGGGAAAAATACTTTTACGTGAGCTCCAACATAGTGAAGGAAATCGCCAGCCTCGGCGGGGACGTTTCAGATCTCGTCCATCCCCTCGTGGAGGAGGAACTGAAGAAGGCCTTCGGATCGTGAGCGGTTAGAAAGATTTCAAACATAAAAGGAGAGAGGTGAAGAAATGAAGCTGGCTAAAAGACTGGCAAATGTGAAACCGTCTCCAACCCTCGCAATCACGGCTAAGGCAAAAGCGCTGAAGGCGCAGGGAGTAGACGTGATCGGTTTCGGCGCCGGAGAGCCTGATTTCGATACTCCCGATCACATCAAAGAGGCGGCCAAGAAGGCGCTGGATGAGGGGTTCACCAAGTACGCTCCGGTGCCGGGAACGGACGATCTGAGAGAAGCAATTGCGAAGAAGCTCAGAGAGGAAAATGGTCTGAATTACACGAAAGACAACGTAATCGTCTCGTGCGGTGCGAAACATTCGATTTACAACATCGCCCAGGCTCTTTTCGACGAGGGAGATGAGGTGATAATACCCTCTCCATACTGGGTTTCGTATCCTCCGATAGTCTGGCTTGCTGGGGCAACTCCGGTCATAATTGACACCGACGAATCCACGGGATTCAAAATAACTCCCGATCAGCTTCGGGACGCCATCACCGACAGGACGAAAGCACTCATTCTCAATTCGCCGTCCAACCCAACGGGCGCTGCGTATACTGAAGATGAGCTCAAGGCACTCGCCGAGGTAATTGTTGAAAAGGACATATATGTGATATCCGACGAGATATACGAGAGAATCGTCTATGACGGTTTCAAATTCGTAAGCATAGGTTCTCTAGGTGAGGAAATATTCAAGAGAACCATCGTGGTCAACGGTGTTTCGAAGACGTATTCGATGACCGGATGGAGGATAGGCTACGCAGCGGGACCGGTGGAACTCGTGAAAGCCATGACGACGATCCAGTCTCAATCCACTTCGAATCCCACGTCGTTCTGTCTCAAAGCGTCGGTGGTTGCCATAGAAGGACCTCAGGAAGTGGTCGACGAGATGGTCAGGGAGTTCGACAAGAGAAGGAGATACATTGTCGAACGTTTGAACTCGATCGAGGGGGTAACCTGTATTATGCCGAAGGGGGCATTCTACGTGTTCCCCAATTTCTCGGGTGTTTACGGAAAATCTTACAGTGGAAGGGTCATAAACAGCTCCACCGATCTCGCCGATTACCTCCTCGATGAAGTGAAGGTTGCTCTCGTTCCAGGGGTTGGATTCGGCAACGATCAGTGCGCTAGACTTTCTTACGCAACTTCAATGGAGAATATAGAGAAGGGTCTGGATAGAATAGAGGAAGCCCTCTCGAAATTGAAATGACGCGTTTGTCGCCCTCTCATCGGGAGGAGTCTCTCGGGAGGGGGCGCGCGCCTGTCTTTTTATACTCGAAGTAGTCCTTCAATATCCTGGCGTGATCGAACGCCAGATCTTTTGGCAGCGTTTCTTCCCTGAAGAGGCCGACATCGCCGGCGTCGTCTCCGGCTTCGGGTTTGCCTGTTGCTGTGGCTATGTAGACGACGGATAGCGTGTGGAACCTGGGATCCCTGTCCGGGTCGGAATAGACTCCGAGGAGGTCTTTCAGGGTCACGCGCAATCCAGTTTCTTCCAGTGCTTCTCTCACGGCTGCTTCTTCCGCACTCTCTCCAGCATCGATGAAACCGCCGGGAATCGCCCATCCGTGTGGGGGATTTTTGCGCCTGATAAGGAGTATACTTTCTTCGATCTCAATAATGATGTCGACTGTAGGATATGGATTTCTCTGGTCGAATTTTTTTCTCATGGTCTATATGATATCTCCAGGGAGAGACATGTGGTATAAAAATATAACTCGATCCGATGACGGTTGCGGGTGGAGCCCGTGGGGCGTGCCAGGAGATATAATTAGAGGAGATTGAGAGAATAAATCAATTGAGGAGATGTTTGCATGAGGGTCAGTCAGAAACCCGATTTGATTCTGGAAAGACTTGAAGTGAGTCCATTTCTCGAGAACACGTATATATTTGGAAAGAAGGACTCAAAGAAGTGCGTGGTGATAGACCCAGGTGACGAGCCGGACAAGATACTGAGAACAATCGATTTTCTCGGGCTCGAGGTGGAGTATGTTCTGCTCACTCACGGACACCTGGATCACGTCGCCGGTTGCGCTCCGATAAGGGAGAAGACGGGAGCCAAGGTGGGGATACACAGGCTCGACGAGGAAATGTTCGTCAATGCCAGCAAACAGGGCTACGTGCTTGGGCTCCCGGCACGTGACCAGGAGCCCCCAGACTTTTACCTGGAAGAAGGTCAGGTGATCACTCTCGATGATCTCGAGCTCAGCGTCATCCATACTCCTGGCCACACGAGAGGGGGAGTCTGTTTTCTGTGCGGAGACGTGCTGTTTTCTGGAGATCTTCTCTTTGCCGGGTCGATAGGAAGGACCGACCTGCCGGGTGGATCTTATGAAACCCTGATCAATTCCGTGATCGAGAAAGTTTTCACGCTTCCCGATGATACTCTCGTCTACCCTGGACATGGACCTCACACGTCGGTGGGCGTGGAGAAAAAATACAATCCTTTCTTTTCGTAGGTGGAAAAATGGGCTGGCTCGACGGTAAAAGGATAGTTCTCGGAATTACCGGGGGAATTGCGGCATATCGAGCGTGCGACATCGTGAGAGAGCTGACGAAGGACGGGGCTACCGTCGACGTGGTCATGACGAAGGCAGCGCAGGAGTTCATAACGCCTTTGACGCTTCAAACCCTGTCGAGAAACCCCGTGATAACTGAGCTCTTCAATCTAATCTCGGAGTCGAGAATAGGGCACATATCCCTCGCCCAGAGAGCGGATCTTTTGCTCGTGGCTCCGGCAACGGCCAATATAATCGGAAAATTTGCTTCCGGAATCGCGGATGATATGCTTTCCACGATTTTCCTCGCCACGGGAGCCAAGGTCGTGATAGCACCGGCAATGAACGAGAAGATGTATCTTCACCCAGTCGTTCAGGAAAATATGGACAGGCTGAAGGCCATGGGGGTCCATTTCGTGGACCCGGAAAAGGGAGAGCTTGCGTGTGGAGACGAGGGGATAGGTCGGCTCGCATCCGTCGATAGAATAGTGGAAATGGTGAGAATCGTTCTGTCGGAACCACTTCTTTCGGGTCGGAAGGTCCTCGTGACTGCCGGTCCAACGAGCGAACCGCTGGATCCGGTGAGGGAGCTTACCAACAGGTCCTCCGGGAAGATGGGTTTTGCCATGGCCAGAGTTGCGAGAAGGCTCGGTGCCCATGTGACGCTGATAGCGGGCCCCGTGTCACTTGAGGCTCCTCATTATGTGGAGATTGTGCGGGTTCGGAGGGCCAAGGAGATGCTTGCCGAAATTGAGTCGAGGAAGGACGATGCGGATCTCCTGATCATGGCGGCGGCCGTAGCCGATTTCAAACCTAAAGTAGTGCGGGAGAGGAAAATAAAGAAAAAAGAATTCTCCCTGACTCTTGAGCTCGAGAAGAACGTGGACATCCTGAAGACGGTTGCGGCGGACAAGGGGAGGATGTTTCTTCTCGGATTCGCTGCGGAGACTGACAACGTGAAAGAAAACGCTGTCGCAAAGATGCATGCGAAAGGCATCGATGCGATTTTTGCCAATGATGTTTCCAGGAGCGATGTGGGGTTTTCTTCTGATTTCAATCAGGGTTCTCTCTTCTTCTCCGGCGGAGAGTCTGTAGAGTTTCCGAAGCTCAATAAGGAAGAGCTCGCTCTCAGAATTCTGGAAAAAGTGGTAGAGAAGCTGGGAAAAGATGTCTGACCGTATGTCCAGGAAGGACGCAATAGAGATTTTGAAGCTTTCGGGAATAGAGTATCTTATTTCCTCCGGGCCGGGTAAGAGCCTGGAAGACAGTGTGCCCGTTGGTGAGATATCCGAAAAAGAAGATGACCTGATCCATCTCAGGAATGAGATTGGAGACTGCAGGAAGTGCCGCCTTCATGAGGGCAGAACCAATCTCGTGTTCGGAGTGGGTAACCCGAAAGCCAGACTCATGTTCGTTGGAGAAGGACCTGGCGCAGATGAGGACGCGAAGGGAGAACCTTTCGTGGGGGCTGCAGGGAAGAGGTTGAACGTCTGGATATCCTACCTGGGCCTGGAAAGGGAAGACGTTTACATAGCCAACATCGTCAAGTGCCGGCCACCCAACAACAGGACCCCATACGTCGATGAAGCTTTAGCCTGTGTGCCCTTCTTGAGAAAGCAGATAGAGATCATCTCCCCCGAACTCCTGGTTACGCTTGGCGGTCCCGCGTTGAATTATCTCCTCGAACGGAACGAGAAGATAACCAGGGTGAGGGGGAGGATGTTCGATTACCGGGGGATTCCGGTCATCCCCACATACCACCCCGCTTTCATTCTCAGAAATCCGGCGAGGGAGAGGGAAGTCTATCTGGACCTGGACAAGATAAGGGACTTTCTGGGGATCCGGAAATGAGAGGAGACAGTCTTCCTCGGGTCAAGGTATCGAAGATTTCCGCGACGAGACTGGAGAAGGGATACCTCTGGGTGTTCAGGAAAGGACTCAGGGACCTTCCTCTGGGACTGAAGTCTGGCGATTGGGTGAGGATATTTTCCGAAGGGGGGCGATTCATCGGCACCGGTTACTACAGCAATGAGTCGAATATTTGCCTTCGTCTGGTAGACAGAGGCGAAATTTTGCCCAATGAAAGGTATTTTCAGAAGAGGATCCTGGAAGCTTTCGAACTCAGGATCAGGTCGGGGTTCGGGAAAGAAGATTCTTTCAGGGTGGTATTCGGGGAGGGTGACTTCCTGCCGGGGCTCGTGATCGACAAATACGGTGACGTTTTCTGTTTCCAGGTGATGACGGCCGGCATGGAGGCGGTGAAAAATAATGTGATCAGGGCTCTGGTGGATCTTTTTTCTCCTTCCTGCATATATGAGAAGTCGGATTCCCCGACGCGAGCATATGAAGGTCTCGGTCTCATAAAAGGAGTGGTTTTTGGGAATTTGCCCGGCGAGTTAGTTGTCGATATCGACGGCATCAGGTTTCTAATAGATCTCGAGGAGGGGCAGAAATCCGGAATGTACCTGGACCAGCGCTTCAACAGAAGAATTCTTCGGAGATATGCCGAGGGGTTGCGCGTCCTCGATGTCTTTTCATACGGGGGGGCTTTCAGCATGTATGCCCTGGCGGGGGGAGCATCGGAGTGCATTGCCATGGATATCTCGAAGAGGGCGGTCGATTACGCGTCCAGGAACGCCAGATTAAACGGGTTCGAGGGAAGGTTCAGAGCCGTCAAAGGCGATGCATTCGACGAATTGAGGAAAATGAGGAGGGAGGGGGAGAAATTCGATGCCGTGGTCGTCGATCCCCCAGCCTTTTCAAAGAGCAAAAGAGGAGTGGAAAGGGCTCTCAGGGGATACAAGGATGTAAACCTTCAAGCGATAAAGATACTTTCTCCAGGAGGGCTTCTTTTCACGTCGTCGTGCACTCATTACGTTACTCGTGAGATGCTAAAAAATGTTATCATTGAAGCATCGAGGGACGCGAAGGTCGAGCTTCAGTGCCTTGAGGAAGGAACGCAACCACCCGACCATCCAACGCTTCTCGAAATGAGCGAGACCGAATACCTCAAATTTATAGTATTCAGGAAATTGACGTGAAAAAGTCCTTCTACGCAATATTGTTCCTGGCTGTTGCCGTTCTCTCGTATCCGGTGAGTGCACGTGCTCAGGCTCCTTTTGCCAGGGATGTTTATGTGATCAAAGTATCGTCGACCATAAATCCTGCGGTTGCGGATTTCGTGATTTCTTCGATCGAGACCGCCGAAGAGGCGAATGCGGTCGCGCTGGTCATTCAGCTCGATACGCCTGGCGGGCTAGATCGCGCTATGAGGGACATCATAAAAGCGATGCTCAATTCTCGTATACCGATTGTGGTTTACGTGTCTCCGCCAGGCGGGAGGGCGGCCTCTGCCGGCGTTTTGATAACTCTGGCAGCCGATATCGCGGCGATGGCTCCCGGAACCAACATAGGAGCGGCTCATCCGGTTAGCGTGGGAGGCGGCAAAATGGATGAGACGATGGCCGAGAAGGTAGCGAACGATGCCGCTGCCTATGCCCGTTCCATAGCGGAAAAAAAGGGTAGAAACGCCGATTGGGCGGAGGAAGCTGTTAGAAAGAGCGTGTCTCTCACCGAGAGAGAGGCTTTCGAGAAAAACGTCATAGATCTGGTCGCCAAGGACCTGAGCGACCTGCTGGAAAAGATAGACGGACTCAAAGTGGAGAAGGAGGGGAGCGTTTTCGTTCTCGAGACGAAAGAAGCCGTCGTGAAGTTCCTCAAAATGGGGCTGAGACATCGTATACTCAACGCTCTTTCCGATCCCAACGTGGCGTACATACTTCTCATGATAGGAATATATGGAGTTTTCTTCGAGCTCTCGAATCCGGGTGCCATATTCCCTGGAGTGGTCGGGGGGATATCCCTTATTTTGGGGTTTTATGCCCTGCAGACGCTTTCCGTCAACTATGCCGGAATGCTTCTCATACTCCTGGCACTCATTCTTTTCATTTTGGAAATAAAAGTACAGAGTTATGGAATGCTCACGGTGGGGGGGATAATTTCCCTGTTTCTGGGTTCAGTCATGCTTTTCAAAACGAAAGATCCGTATCTGAGGATTTCCATGAAGACGATAATTCCGATGGTTGTCCTATCGGCGGTGTTTTTCGGGTTGGTGATTCTGCTCGCGGTCAAGGCTCAAAGAAGGAAGCCGATTACGGGGTTTGAGGGAATAATCGGCCAGAAGGGAAAGGCTCACACGGACATAGACGGGAAAGGGAAGGTTTTCGTCAGCGGGGAGATATGGGATGCGGTTTCCGAGGAGCCCATCGAAAAGGGCTGTGAAATAGAGGTCATAGGCAAGGAAGGATTTAGGCTAATAGTCAAAAAATTTGCTAAAAACGGGGAGTAAAGGAGGGTATGTCATGTTTATGCCTGTAGCGATACTTATTTTGGTTCTGGTATTTCTGTCTTCTGCAATAAAGATACTCAAGGAATACGAGAGAGGGGTGGTTTTCCGTCTCGGTCGAGTTATTGGGGAGAAAGGGCCCGGGATAATCATAATAATTCCTTTCATAGATAAGCTTATTAGGGTGGATTTGAGGCTCGTTACGATGGATGTCCCCTCTCAGGACGTCATAACCAAGGACAACGTTTCGGTGAAGGTGAACGCAGTAGTTTATTTCAGGGTCATGGATTCGATAAAAGCGGTGGTGACGGTAGAAAATTATCTTTACGCCACTTCTCAGCTCGCTCAGACTACTCTTAGGAGCGTTTGCGGGCAGGCGGAGCTGGATGAGCTTCTGTCGGAGAGGGAAAAGATAAATACGGAGATCCAGGAGATACTCGACAAACACACCGACCCCTGGGGGGTGAAGGTGACGATGGTAGAGGTCAAACACATCGACCTTCCTCAGGAAATGCAGCGTGCCATGGCTAAACAGGCTGAGGCCGAGCGAGAGAGACGTGGAAAGGTGATTTCCGCTGAAGGTGAGTTTCAGGCGTCCCAGAAGCTCTTCGAGGCTTCGAGGGTCATAAGCCAGAACCCGGTTGCGATCCAGCTGAGGTTCCTCCAGACGGTGACGGAGGTTGCTTCCGAGAAGAACATGACGGTTATCCTGCCTGTCCCGATCGAGCTGTTCAAGGCCTTCATGGGGAACAAGGAAGGGAAAGAAGAGCCCTCTTCGTAGGTGCTTGCGAGATGAATTCCCGCAACTCGAGTGGGGAGTTTCCCCCGAGGGAACGAACCAGGCGGATATACGTCGGTGATGTTCCGGTCGGGGGGGGAGCTCCTGTGTCCGTCCAGTCCATGACCAAAACTGACACGAGGGACGTGGAAGCCACTCTCTCTCAAATAAGGTCGCTTGCATCCTGCGGATGCGAGATAGTCAGGGTGGCTATTCCCGATGAAGAGGCTTTGAGGGCATTCCAGGCGGTAAAGAGGGGATCCCCTATACCTGTCATCGCAGATATCCACTTCAATTACAGGTTGGCGATAGGGGCTGTGGAGGCCGGGGCGGATTGCCTGCGTATAAATCCCGGAAACATAGGGGATGCGTGGAAGATCGAGGAGATACTCAGGGTTGCGAAGGAGAGGGGGATCCCGATAAGGATAGGAGTAAACGCGGGCTCTCTCGAAAGAGATATCCTCGAACGATTTGGCCATCCCACTGCGGAGGCGCTGGTCGAATCGGCGGCGAGACACGTAGAGTTTTTCCGGGACAGAGATTTTCACGACCTGAAAGTTTCCCTGAAAGCTTCCGATGTTCCCATGACGGTGGAGGCGTATCGTCTTTTCTCGGAGAAGTTCGATTGTCCTCTCCACGTGGGAATCACCGAATCCGGGACATTGATCAGGGGGACTGTGAAGTCTTCGGTTGGGCTCGGGATACTTCTCTGGATGGGAATAGGTGACACTGTCCGGGTCTCTCTGACAGCTCCCCCGGAAGAAGAAGTCAGGGTTGGATACGAAATATTGAGGTCTCTCGGGCTTAGGAAGCGGGGGGTTGAAATCATCTCCTGCCCCACCTGCGGGAGGATAGAAGTGGAGCTTCTCCCGATAATAGAGAGTGTGGAGAGGGCACTCGCTGGAGTAAAGACGCCGTTTGTGATTGCCATAATGGGATGCGTGGTGAATGGTCCCGGTGAGGCGAAAGAGGCAGACGTTGGTGTTGCGTGCGGGAAGGGAGTCGGTTTGATTTTCAAGCGCGGAGAGATTATAAAGAAAGTTCCAGAAGAAGAGATAGTGGATGCCCTTGTCGAAGAGGTCATGTCCCTGGAGAGAGAAATGAACCCGGGAGGTTGATATGAGAGTTTCCAGGTACCTGCTTCCCACTGTGAAAGAGAATCCATCCGATGCGGAAACAGTCAGCCACAGGTTGATGATCAGAGCTGGAATGATAAGGAAGCTCGCCGCAGGCATATACAACTACCTTCCGCTCGGGCTCAGAGTGATAAGAAAGGTGGAGAACATAATCCGGGAGGAGATGAACCGGGCCGGGGCAATAGAGATTTTGATGCCGATGGTGCTTCCAGCTGAACTGTGGAAGGAATCCGGGAGGTGGGACGTCTATGGAAAGGAACTTTTACGCTTCAAGGACAGAAGCGAGAGGGAATTTTGTCTCGGCCCCACTCACGAGGAAGTGGTGACGGACATTGTGAGAAAAGAGGTCAGATCCTACAGGCAGCTTCCACTCAATCTATATCAGATCCAGACAAAATTCAGAGACGAGATACGTCCCCGGTTCGGATTGATGAGGGGACGGGAGTTCATAATGAAGGATGCTTATTCTTTCGATGTCGACGATGAGGGCGCAGAGAGAAGTTATAAGGCGATGTATGAGGCGTATTCGAGAATCTTTGCCCGCATGGGTCTGAAGTTTGTGGCAGTGGAAGCAGACACCGGCGCAATAGGCGGGTCGAGCTCTCACGAGTTCATGGTGCTTGCGGATTCGGGGGAGGCGGAGGTTGTGACGTGTGAGAGTTGCGGGTATGGAGCGAACAGAGAACTTGCCGAAGTGTCCGGCGAATCCATCGATTTCCCTTCTGGAGATGGTGTTCCGAATATGGAGGAGGTTCCCACTCCTGGAGCAAGGACCATCGAGGAAGTGTCCGAGTTTCTTAAAGTTTCACCGGAGCAGTTGATCAAAACGTTGGTTTTCAGCACCGATCTCGGTGATGTGGTGGTCATAGCCCGGGGGGATAAGACGATAAACGAGGTCAAGGTCAAGAACTTTCTTGGTGCTCAGTGGATCGAGCTCGCATCCGACGACGTGGTAAGGAGTGTAACAGGCGCATCGACGGGGTTTGCAGGCCCGGTGAACTTGAACTCGAAGGTGATAGCAGATCGCTCTGTTCTCACCATCGAAGATGGCGTGACCGGCGCCAACAAAGACGATTTCCACCTGGTTCACGTCGTGCCGGGGAGGGATTTCAAGCCCGACTCGGTGGGAGATTTCAGGTTGATAGAGAACGAGGATCCCTGCCCCAGATGTGGGGGAAAGATAACCATTTCCAAGGGCATCGAAGTAGGGCATATATTCAAGCTCGGCACGAAGTACAGTGAGGCGATGGGTGCTGTTTTCCTGGATAGGGACGGGAGAGAGAAGCTGATGGTGATGGGGTGTTACGGAATTGGTGTGGGGAGGACGGTGGCAGCGGCGATAGAGCAGAATCATGATGAAGATGGAATCATTTTCCCCATATCCATAGCTCCTTTCGAAGTGGTGATCGTTCCGGTCAACGTCAAGAACGAGAGAATCCTGGAGGTTTCCGAGAAACTGTATTCGGGACTCCTGGAAGAAGGGGTCGAGGTGCTCTTCGACGACAGAGACGAGAGACCGGGTATCAAATTCAAGGATGCCGATCTAATAGGGGTTCCTTTTCGTGTTACAGTCGGTGAGAAAAAAGTGAAGAACGGATTGGTCGAGATAAGAAGAAGGGATACCGGAGAGGCCGTCGATGTGCCGATTTCCGAGGCGGTGAAATTCCTGAAGGAAGAAATAAGCAAGGAGTACGAAAAATGCCAAGCGCTATAGATAAAGTGATATGTGCACTGGATTTTCCGGATCGCGCCTCGGCGCTCGAGTTCGTCGACAGGGCGGGTCGGAGGATTACCTGGTACAAAGTGGGACTGGAGCTCTATTTGAGCGAGGGAGATGCGGTGCTGGGCGAGTTGAAAAACCGCGGGAAGAAGGTCTTTCTGGACCTTAAGCTCCACGACATACCGAACACGGTGGCCGGGGCTGTCAGGTCGGTTGTCGATAAAGGAGTTGATATGATAACCGTTCACGCAACGGGCGGATCTGAAATGGTAAAAGCAGCAAAAAGGGAAGCCGAGGGTTCGGGAGTCAAAGTGATAGCCGTGACGGTATTGACGAGCCTATCCCATGAGGATTTGCTGGGGTTTGGATATTCTCTGGACATTTTGAGCGTCGTGCGGAACCTCTCTACCCTTGCGGTGAATGCGGGTGCTGACGGGATCGTTTGTTCTCCGCGGGAAGTTTCCCATCTGAAGAAGAACGTGGACGGGGAATATATAACTATTACCCCCGGGATAAGATTCAAGGAGGATTCCCCCGGCGACCAGAAGAGGGTGACTACTCCGGAGGAAGCTTTTGCGGGTGGGGCCGATTACATCGTGATAGGAAGATCACTGACCGGTGCGAAGGATCTTGACGAGCGCCTCGATTACCTCGCGTCCATAGATTTGCCCGAAATCAGATGATTTATATTACCGGTATAAAACTGATCAGGGAATTTATGGCTTCTCCTAATCAGAGAGTGTCTTCTGTCTTCGTAGACCAGGAAATTCGTTTCCATCCGCGGTTGTCGGAAATACTGCGGCTCGCCCGGGAAAGTGGGATCCCGGTGCAGAAAGTCGAGAAGATCAAGCTCAGAGAAATGCTGAGAAGTGAAGAGGTCAAAAACGGAGTCGTTGCTAAGATTGGAGATTACAGATATTTTCAGCTTCACGAGTGTCTGGAGACGGATTCCGATGAGGATTTCGCTGTGGTGATTGACAGGGTTTTCGACCCCCACAATCTGGGTGCGATAGCGAGAAGTGCCCATTGTTTCGGAGCGAGTTTTGTCGTGATACAGAGAAGAAGATCGGTTCACGTGACAAGAGCGGCTATAAACTCATCGGCAGGGGCTCTGGCAAAGATCAGAGTTGCTCTAGAGACGAACGTGGCGAGGGCGATCGATGAGCTGAAGGAAGCGGGATACTGGATATACGGAGCTGATCCGGATGCGGGAACAGCTGTGGAAGAAATGTCTTTTGAGGGGAAAGTTGCCGTTGTCCTGGGGAGCGAAGGTGAGGGTTTGAGGGAAAACGTGAGAAAAAGATGCGATTACCTCGTGAGAATTCCGATGGCCAGCGATTTCGATTCGCTGAATGTCAGTGTTGCGGCGGGAATTTTGTTCTATAATGTATACAGAAGGAAGCATCTTGATAGAACTCAACGTTAGATCTCGGAACGCGGGGACATAAACTCTTTGGGTGAAAGAGCTTTGTATTTCAGTGTGGCATGAAGTTGCCACTTCCACGTGTAGAGTTTCTCAAATTTTTCATTGACAAAGATTGATGGTTATAGTGTAATTTTTAATTCTGGAAAGTGAAGCCGACGTAGCTCAATGGTAGAGCGGCTGATTTGTAATCAGCTGGTTGGGGGTTCAAATCCCTTCGTCGGCTCCAGAGAATGTGGAGAGGTTCCCGAGTGGCCAAAGGGGGCAGACTGTAAATCTGCTGGCTCAGCCTTCGGAGGTTCGAATCCTCCCCTCTCCACCATAAATTGAGATATTCATTTATTGTCAGTATATTGCTAAAATATTCTTTGCTTCTGCGGGCGTAACTCAGTTGGTAGAGTCACAGCCTTCCAAGCTGTTGGTCGCGGGTTCGAGTC
>CAYSCN010000014.1:0-10657 GCA_964429585.1 uncultured bacterium
AAAAACAGAAAGACCACGAGTATATTTATCGACCACTGCAAATTTGGCCACGGAGAAACAGCTCTAACGGTCTGGAAAAAGGAGAAAATTACGTAGCCCCCAAAAAACCAGATGGGAAGAAGAAAATTTTCAGGAAGAACCAGTTCATCAGAAAGGAGAAAGCGCACGAAAACAAAAAAAGTCAAAATCCTTATTGCAAAATTGAATAAAGGGGTTGTGCCGGAATAATACAAGGAAGCGATAAAAATCAGGAAAAAGAGAAAGGGGAGATACCTCCCCCTTCTCTTTTCACAACTCAAAAACATGTTACTCTACTTCATCACACATCATTGTTTGTCGGTTCAAGAGAATTTGAATCATCGATAACCCAACAATCTAAATCAGTATCATTGTCAATATTACCAGCAGCTCCAGCGGTAAATGCGGAGGCAGTATACCCGGGCGTTGCTGTGTCGCCACCAGAAGTCGTCCAATCGACTGTGCCTGATACATCCGTTTTCCCTTTTACAGTAGCGCTTTCCGCACTCCCAAGGGAACTCTGAAGCAAATACTGATACCGAACTTGTGTTCCCACAGGTTCCCAGTTGATATCCTCAAAAGTGCTATACTCGTTGTACTCACCGAAGTAAGAAGTCTCCGCCGTGTAAATCGCTTTAAGATTGGTCTTGGCTTCCGACTGCTTTGACTTCGCCTGGAACTTCAGGAAGTTAGGAATCGCGATCGCCGCGAGAATACCGATGATCGCCACAACGATCATCAACTCGATGAGTGTAAAACCCTTCTTGCTTCTGACTTTCCTAATCATGATAACCTCCTTTCATTAATCTCCATAATAATTCTTTTACCATCAACACTTACAAATTACATGCCATCAATAAATCGTCACACACGCATCATAACTTGTTGATAAACAATGAAGTTATCACCCCCTTTTTCTCCAAACCGTTCTCCCTCACCAGAAACTGACAAATTTCGTCACCTTTGACAATTTCAATTGACACTTATCGTCACTCAACCCGACAAATCATCGTTAACGTTTACCATATTTTTCTTCTCATTTATTTTCCATATATCGAGCGTCGCATCGTTGTCGATACTCCCCCAGGCACAGGCGGTGAAAGAGTCGGAAGAAGCCCCAGGAGAAATTCCTGAGGGGACCGCCTCCCCCTTTCCATATATCTCCCCCCCAACGGAGTAGCTGTAGTATTTGTTCGTCCCTACGGGGACCCACCGTATCGCAGCGAAACTCGTGGAAAAAGTGTCGTATTCGGAGTAATAGGAAAGCTCGGCGTTGTATATTGCCCCGAGGTTCGCCTTCGCTTCTGACCTCTTGGTCTTCGCCATGAATTTCATGTAGGAAGGCACAGCGATTGCCGCCAAGATACCAATAATTGCAACCACAATCATAAGCTCCACCAAAGTGAAACCCTCTGTCCCTTTGCTTCCCTCTCTCATACATCCTCTCCCAGTACTATCTTTTACATTTTTATTAGGCATAAAGCGTGCCTTCCTCCATCATTATGTATCGGATTGTTCAGGATGGAAATTAAACGGAAGCGAAATCAAACGGAAATAAAAAGCAGGGAATCCAAAAGATAACGAGTTAAGCTCATTCGATCCCGTACTTTTCCAGGCGATATCTGAGCGAGCGGAATGAGATATTGAGAAGCTTTGCAGCCTCGGTTTTATTGCCGCCAGTCATTTCGAGGGCTTTTATGAGAAAGTTCCTCTCTATCTCACTGACTACCTCATCGAGTGAAACACCTTCTTGAAGAAATTCAGTGTAAGGGTAATCCGCCCCTTCTCCTTCTTTCAGCGTCTCCGGCAGGCTATCGGGAGTAATCTGGTCCTTGTTCTCCAGTATCACCGCCCTTTCAATGATGTTTTCAAGCTCCCTCACATTCCCCGGAAAGTCGTAACGTAACAAAAGACGCATTGCTTCGGGCGATATTTTTTTTATGGGCTTGCCCATCTCAACTGCGTACTTGTTCAGAAAATGATGGGCAAGGATAGGGATGTCCCCCTTTCTGTCCCTGAGCGGTGGCACCGTGATGCTCACGACGTTGAGTCTGTAATAAAGATCATCCCTGAAACTTCCTTCTCCCACTCCCTCTTTCAAGTCCCTTTTAGACGCCGAGATGATTCTGACATCCACCCTGATCAGGTCGTTGCCTCCGACTCTTCTGAAAGCTCTCTCCTGAATAGCCCTCAAAAGCTTCCCCTGAAGCGAGACCGGCATCTCACCTATTTCATCCAGAAAGAGAGTGCCTCCGCTGGCAATTTCGAAAAGTCCTCTTTTGTTGCTTATGGCTCCCGTGAAAGCACCTTTCACGTGACCGAAGAGCTCACTTTCCAGGAGATTTTCTGGAATCGCCGCACAGTTTATCTCAACAAACGCCCTTTTCGCCCTGTCACTCCTGTTGTGGATGGCTCTCGCGATAAGTTCTTTGCCAGTGCCCGACTCACCGAGAATCAGAACGTTTGCTCTCGTCGGAGCTATCTTCTCCACCAGCTCGAAAATTTTCAACATCGGTTCCGAAGAACCCACGATGAACTCGTAAGATAGTTTTTTCCTGATTTCCTCCCTGAGAGCGAGATTGACAGCAGATAGTTCCTTTTTCTCCAGGGCACGCTCCACCTGCATTTTCAGAGTCGTGTTGTCTACCGGTTTCGTAACATAATTGAAGGCACCTTTTTGCATCGCTCTGACCGCGTTGTCTATGGTCCCGTAAGCGGTCATGACAATCACTTCCGTCTCCGGGTGAGATTCTTTCACCCGATCCAGGACGATCATTCCGTCTTCGTGCCCAGACATCCTCATATCGGTTATCACCACGTCGTAAACGTTCCCCGAGATCAGCTCTAGCGCCTCGCTCAGGCTGCCCGCAGTATCCACCAAGTACCCTTCTTTCTTGAAGTAGATGGACAGAACGGTTCGTATGCTCTCCTCATCGTCCACGATGAGAATATATCTGCCCCTCTGATCACTCATCTTCTTCCAGCTTTCCTTTGCAATCTTTATCGATACAAACGTAATATACCCTCTTCTTCGTGACTCTTTTCAGCATCGTCTCGCCGCCACATTGAGGGCACCTTTTCCCGACGGGCTCGTACCAGGTGGCGTAATTGCACTCTGGATACCTGGAACACGAGTAGAAGAGCTTTCCCCTTCTGGAAACTTTCTCCACAACCTCCCCTACCTTGCAGGCAGGACACGAGATGCCGATTGAATAAGGCTCCTTGTAAGAACACTCGGGCGCTCCCGAGCAGGCAAGATACCTCCCCGCCCCCCATTTCCTTATCATTAGCGCTTTTCCGCACTTCGGACAATCCTTGCCCGACGGCAGATCCTCTATTATTTTTATCTCACCGTTCTCGCCTTCCTCGAAGTTCTTCGTATTCTTGCACTCAGGGTAGTTTTTGCACGCCAGGAATCTGCCGTTTCTTCCCATCCTGATAACCATATCTCCGCCGCACTTCTCGCATTTTATGTCTGTCGCGATGAGCTCATCTTTGACCTTCTTCATCTCAACCTTTGCCTTCTCAAGATCCTCCAGGAATGGTTCGTAAAAACTCCCTACAGCCTTCTGCCACTTGAGTCTCCCCTCCTCGATCTTGTCTAGCTCCTCCTCCATTTGGGCGGTGAACTTCAAATCCATTATTCTGGGGAAACTTTCGGTCAAAAGATCGGATACGATCATTCCGAGTTCAGTGGGAACGAACCTCCCGTCCTCCACTGAAACGTATTTTCTGTTCCGTATCGTCTTTATTATCGTGGCGTAAGTAGAAGGCCTTCCAATCCCTTCCTCCTCCAGCTTCTTGATCAGAGAGCTTTCTGTGTATCTGGGTGGAGGTTGGGTGAAATGCTGTTTCGGCTCTATTTTTATCAATTTCACCTCTTCTCCAACCTTGAGTTCAGGGAGGACGGCCCTTTCCTCCTGGTTTTCCTCATCCTTCGTCTCTGAATACACCCTCATGAACCCGTCGAACACCGGTATCTGACCTGTTGCTCTGAAGATGTATATTCCAGCCTCTATGTCTACAACGGTCTGCTCGAACCTGGCAGGAGACATTTGAGACGACACAAATCTTTCGAAAATCAGTTTGTACAACCTGTACTGGTCCCTCGTCAAAAAAGGCTTGACCTTCTCTGGAGTATGTAAAAGGCTCGTGGGCCTTATCGCCTCGTGCGCATCCTGAGCTGTTTTTCGGTTCTTATAGACCCTCGGTTTGGGAGGAAGATAGTCCCTGCCATATTCCCTGTAAATGTAATCCCGAACCGCGCTGATGGCGTCATCTGCAACCCTCACTGAATCGGTTCTCATATACGTGATGAGTCCCGTTATCTCACCCTTTCCGAGCTCGACACCTTCGTAAAGCGCCTGAGCTATTCTCATGGTTTTGTCCGCCGAAAACCTGAGCTTCTTCCACGCCTCCTGTTGAAGAGTAGAGGTGATGAACGGAGGAAGGGGATTCCTCCTTCTAGTCTTCTTCTCGACGCTCTTAACGACATATGTCTCGTGGCTCAAGTCGACAAGTATCCTCTCCGCATCCTCCTTCGTCCTTATTTCAGCTTTCTCGCCATTTATCTTGCTGAGTTTTGCCTCGAAATCGGGGGGCACCTTCCCTTTGAAAAGCCCCGTTATGCTCCAGTACTCCTCGGGCACGAATTCACGAATCTCCTTCTCCCTATCGCAAATCAGTTTGAGAGCAACCGATTGAACCCTGCCTGCGGAGAGCCCCCTTTGAACCTTGGTCCAGAGAAGCGGGCTCAATTTGTAACCCACGAGTCTGTCCAGAACGCGACGAGCTATCTGGGCCTCGTAGAGGTTTTTGTCCAGTCCCCTCGGATTTTTCATCCCCTCCTCTATACCCTTTTTCGTAATCTCGTTGAAGAGCACTCTCTTGATCTTTCCCTCATCCTCATCTAGGAGCATGGCAATGTGCCAGGCGATGGCTTCTCCCTCCCTGTCCGGGTCCGATGCAAGATATATCTCATCTGCGCCTTTGGCCTTCTTTTTTATATCCTCAACCACCTTGGCTTTTTCTTTGATCAGTGTGTATTTGGGAGTAAACCCGTTCTTGACATCAACCCCCAGACGATGCTTCGGCAGGTCCATTACGTGTCCCATCGAAGCAACCACGTCGAACCCTTTACCCACATACTTTTTGATAGTTCTCGCCTTGGCGGGAGACTCGACCACAATCAACGATTTTCCCATTTCCAACACCTCTGGATACGTGGAATCCTGAAAAAACGAGCTTACATATTATAATAAATCGTTCTCATTCTCCAGACGCTTAACTCTTCAAACAGGGAAGATCAGGCAACAACATATCTGCCGTCCACCAGCCTTTTTAAAACTCCCTCCATCTCCAACTCGATAATAGTTGGCAACAACACTTCCGGTGGGGTATGCGTCCTCATAGAAAGGTCTTCGAGATTAAGGGGAGTCTCCAGCTGAGCGAGCAACATTTCCACCACCTCATTGCCTTTCACCATCCTTCTAAAACTCTTCTTTTTCGCTTTCACCGAAAATCCAAAAACTTCCAGAACATCTCCAGCTGAAGTGAGAGGATGGGCTCCCGATTTGATCAATATGTTGCAACCGGCAGAGCGAGGATACAGGGGATGGCCGGGCACGGCAAAAACTTCTCTGCCGAAATCAAGAGCGTTCCTGGCCGTAATCAAAGAACCGCTTTTCTCCGCTGCTTCCATGACACACACGAAATCTGACAGAGCTGCGATGATCCTGTTCCTCATGGGAAAATGATGTTTCTTCGGGGGCGTGCCCGGCGGGAACTGGGAGATCACGCACCCTTCTCTCACAATTTGCTCCATCAACTTCTCCGAGCCAGAAGGATATGTCACATCCAGACCTGTTCCCAGCACCGCAACCGTCTTGCCGCCTGCCGCCAGAGCAGCACGGTGTGCAGCCTGGTCTATGCCAACTGCCATCCCACTGATTATCGGAATTCCAACACCCACCAGGTCTTCTACGACCCTCTCGGTGAATTCGAGGCCAAGAGAAGAAGGCTTGCGCGAACCCACAACCGCACCCGCAAAAGAATCGACCATACCGAGGTTCCCCATCGTGTATATCACGGGTGGGGAATAGCCAGGCTCCTTGAGTTTTTCAGGATACGCATCATCACAGAACGTCACGACTTCAATGCCCTTCGCTTCACACACAGCGAGAAGCCTCGAGGCAATCTCGCAGATGTCCTTCGAATCGACATCCGGGAACAGTTTCCTGAATCCATATTCTCCTTCACGCTCCAGGGTGGAAACGACTTTCTCCCCTGCCAGATGACAGTTGATGGAACCGAAGATCAGACACGCTCTTAGAAACTCCATGTGTCCCTCCCTTTCAAGAAGAGGAACAAAATCCGTGCCAACGACACCCCAAGCGGGATCTCCACAACCTACGGATTAAAATCCAGGAAGGAGGGGGAAGATATCATACCTTCCCCCTTACGACCAAGGCGGGAGTATTGAAGGAATTCACAGAATCCACGACGTAAATGGTGGAGAAAAAGTCATTAACTTTTATGATCACGGCTTTCCCCACGAACACGAAGTCTTCTCCCGGCTTCAACCCTCTGTTGACCTGGCTTACAGTCAGTTTCTGAAGAGAATCCAGAGGCACATATATATTCAGTACGTCTCCAACCTCGAAACCATCTCGCGAGCCGCCCTTCACGTAAAGGACATCTCTCTCAGCGAACTCGTAATTCCCTCCAGAGCCGGTGACCACCTCTCCTCTCAATCCGTCCTCGACAAACCTCGGTTCTATTTCAGGAACATCGGGAATCTCCTCTTCCAGGTAATCGGTCCGAAGCGCTTCCTCCAGCAGTTCAACAATCGTCCCCACATACCTGTTCCCATACTTTCCGTCCACACGGACCTTGCCGATGTATCTGTTCTTGAACGCCTTCCCTCTGAATCCGGGCACGTAAACAGGTCCTTCCACCCGGTAAATGCCCAAATAGGTCCCCGGCTCGAAATCCTTAGAAAGATCGAGATAAACCTTGTCGCCCGGAGAAAACGCCACCTTTTCTTCCGTGGTTTCGATGATGCTCCCAATCTTTTTAGGCTCACCGGCAACGAGCTCTCCCCCAGTGAGCACCTCCTTTCGCGTCAGATAAATTTTCCTGGAAGTGGCTTTCTCCTTGGCCTCCGCTGTAGAAGCTCCCCCCTCCATCTTTTCTTCTTTAGATTTCTCAGGAACCTTGTAAATGACAAATTCTTCTTCAACCGGAGGGGGCGGTTCTATCATCAGCTCGAGTCCAGGGTAAATATAGTTGGGATTCGTCAAAAACCTGTTCCTCTCCCAGAGCTCAGGCCATTTATTGGGGTCTCCAAGGAACTTCGCTGAGATATCCCAGAGAGTATCTCCTTTCTTCACGACGTAGGTCGAGCCGCTATCGCTTCCGTAACAGACCGGAGACACCATCGAAATCAATACAAACACCAGTATGATTGAGAAAAAAAGCCCTGCCGTTCTTTTCATGTCCACCTCTCTTTCTGATTGTCCCGAACACATAATTAATATAAATTATGCTTAAATTAAGGTATTATTATAAAAAACTACGATTAATTTAAATCATAGTCAAGCATTTTCGTTCGAACAAGTTTTTTCCCGCAAACGTTTCCCCAAACCTGCGGGATGTGATAGCATTTCACAGGGTCGAAATCACACTTATTCTTTTCGGAAAGGGATGTCAAAAGTTTACTACGCCAAAGTCAGAAAAGAAGATATCGCGTATCTGAGATTCATCTTCGAAGGATACGGTGAAATCGGAAACGTGAGGACTCTTGACTCCGTGCGGGGTTATGTCGAATTCATAATCACCGAAGACCTGGAGGAGGACTTTCACATCGTAATAAAAAACCTGCGTGAGGAAATCACTCTCGAACTCATCGATAGACCCGAAGGATATGAATCTCTGATCGATTTCGTAAATTTCCCTAATCAAACCTGCCCAGAATAAAATATTCCTGGTTACCTTTGGGCCCCTTCACGCGGCTAGGCGTGACACCAATCACAGTCAACCCGCGCTTCATCATGAAACTTTCCACTTTCTGAACCGCTCTGTGTCTCTTCTCTTCGTCTCTAACGACACCCCCCCTCCCCACTTCTTTCGGAGTAAGCTCGAACTGGGGCTTCACCAGGACGAGCAGGTACCCCCCGGGCTTAAGGAAGCTCAGAGCAGGAGGAATTATCAGCGTGAGCGATATGAACGACACATCTATCGTTATCAAGTCGACTTTTTCAGGAATCAGGCCGTTTCCCGCATACCGGAAGTTAACCCCCTCAAGGACAACTACACGTTCATCTTTCCTCAGTTTCCCATCGAGCAGATTCCTTCCAACATCGACAGCGTAAACCTTCGAAGCCCCCTTCTTGAGCAGACAATCAGTGAACCCACCAGTCGACGCGCCGACATCCAGACATGTCATGCCTTTCACTTCGAGGCAAAAATCTTCCAAGGCTCCCTCCAGCTTCAGCCCTCCCCTCGAAGCATAAGGCAACCCTCCTTCCTTCAACGAAATCGAAACCCCCTCATCAAACGTCCTCCCCGCTTTGTCCACCATCACCCCGTCCACGTAGACTCTCCCGGTCATGATAATGCTCTTCGCCTGAGACCTTGTTTTCGCAATACCCCTGTCCACGAGAATTTGATCGAGGCGCTTCTTCACTTCAGATTTTTCCGATTTTGACGGAGAGGTGTTTCTCGTTCCTTCCAACCCGATAATGGGAAGACCTGTTGAGCAGAGCGCAGACGCTCTTCGCAATCCCTTCAGAATCTATTCCAAGCAGAGCCCTCAGTTGACTCTGAGTTCCATGCTCCACGAACTGATCTCTCACCCCGAGCCTGCAGAACTCCACGCCCTTTCTCCCCCTATCCGCCAGCATCTCCACGACTCCGCTGCCGAATCCACCCGCCAGGACATTCTCCTCAACGGTCACGACTTTACCCGTCTTCAAGGCAGAAGCCTCAATCAACTCCACATCGAGCGGCTTGACGAATCTCGCATCTATGACTTCAGCAGAGATACCATCAATGGCCAGCTTTTCCGCCGCCTGAAGCGCCGGGTACACTGTCGCCCCCACGGCGATTATGGAAACATCATCTCCCGTCTTTAGCTTCCTCCCTTTTCCCAGCTCAATGACAGGAGGTGCCTGCGTGGTATCGATGCCGATGGAGTCTCCTCTTGGGTACCTGATCGCCACCGGCCCTTCGAGACTGATCGCCTTTCTCAACATCCCTATCAGTTCGAGCTCGTCAGCGGGTGCCATCACCGTTATATTGGGTATGTGCCTCAAATAAGACAAATCAAAAAGCCCGTGATGTGTTGGACCGTCCGCCCCGACGATACCCCCTCTATCCAGCACGAAGACCACGTGGAGATTCTGGAGACACACGTCGTGAACTATCTGGTCATAAGCTCTCTGAAGAAATGTGGAATATATTGCAGCAACTGGGATCTTCCCCTGGGTAGCGAGGCCCGCAGCGAATATCACGCCGTGGGATTCCGAAATTCCCACATCGAAAAATCTCTCGGGAAATCTTTTCCCGAACCTCTCCAGTCCTGTTCCTCCGGGCATTGCAGCCGTGATTGCGACCACATCCGGATTCTCCTCTCCTATCCTCACTATCTCTTCAGCGAAGACCTCGGTGTAGGATTTCCTCTTTTTCTTAACCTTCGGCTTGCCCGTCTCCCTGTCGAAAGGCGACACGCCGTGAAACTTCTCCGGGTTCTCCTCGGCAAACCTGTATCCCTTTCCCTTCGTCGTCACCACGTGCACGAGGACGGGCCCCTCGAAGTTCTGGGCGTTCTTGAGTGTAACTATGAGATCGTCGATATTGTGCCCGGGTATGGGTCCAATGTAGGTAAACCCGAGTTCCTCGAAAAGAAGCCCGGGCACTATGAGACCCTTCGTGAGCTCCTCGAGCCTCCTCCCTATCTTCGCTATGATGTCACCGGTATATGGTATCGACTTCAGGAACTTTTCTATTCTTCGCCTCACGCTGGTGTAGAACTTTCCAGTCATGATGCGGTTCAGATACGCGGAAAGGGCACCCACGTTGTGAGATATAGACCACTCGTTGTCATTCAGAATGACGACCAGATCCCTGTTGAGGTGACCAGCCTGATTCAACCCTTCGAGAGCCACGCCAGAGGACAGAGAACCGTCTCCTATAACTGCGACAACTTTGTAACTCTCTCCCTTCAAATCCCTGGCAGCGGCAATACCGAGCGCGGCAGAAATGGATGTCGAGCTGTGACCGGCGCCGAAAATATCATGTTCGCTCTCGCTTCTTTTCGGGAACCCAGAAATTCCCCCCATTTGTCTCAAGGTGCGGAACTTCTCCCTCCTCCCGGTGAGAATCTTGTGAGCGTACGCCTGGTGACCCACATCCCAGATGATCTTGTCTTTCGGGGAATCGAAAACGTAATGAATCGCGATGGTAAGCTCTACGACACCGAGACTCGAAGCCAGATGCCCACCCGTCTCAGATACAGTCTCGATGATGAAATCCCTGATCTCCTCCGCGAGGCGGGGAAATTCCTCGGGAGAGAGTTCTTTCAGATCTTTGGGGGAATTTATTCTATCCAGAAGTTCCCTCTTCATTTTGTTCTCTCAAC
>CAYSCN010000014.1:10757-61213 GCA_964429585.1 uncultured bacterium
TCTTTGGGGGAATTTATTCTATCCAGAAGTTCCCTCTTCATTTTGTTCTCTCAACTTGTTCTCTCAACGCAAAAATCGGCGATCGCCTTCAGAAGCTCCTCCCCTCTGCTTTCTCCAGAGAGTTCCTTCTTGGCTTCGTTCACCAGTTCACGAGCTACAGCCTCCGCTCTCTCGATTCCCACGGCACGTGGATACGTGGCCTTCCCTGCCTCCTCGTCCTTTCCGGTCCGTTTGCCCATTTCTCCGAGCGAAGACTTTTTATCAAGTATATCATCAACAATTTGGAAGGCGAGGCCGAGTTTCGTCCCGAACCTGGAAATCCTGGCCAAAAGCTCCTCACCGCCTCCCCCAAGTATCACTCCAGCATTAAGCGCCCCTTTTATGAGAGCAGCCGTTTTCCTCAGATGTATGTTCCTCACGTCGTCCTCGCTCACATCCTTTCCGGTGAACTTCATATCCAGCACCTGTCCCGCCACCATCCCCGTTGCTCCCGCAGCTGTTGCAATCTCGAACCCCGCTCTAATCTTCCTCTCGGGAGGTATCCCATCACCCCGGTCCCCCAGCAAAATCACGAATGCTTCAGTCAACAACGCGTCTCCAGTGAGAATCGCAACCGCCTCGCCGAACTTCACGTGGCACGTCGGAAGCCCCCTGCGAAAATCGTCGTCGTCCATGGCCGGGAGGTCGTCGTGTATCAGGGAATACGTGTGAACGAACTCGACCGCCGCTGCATATGGAAGCGCAGGCGTCCAATCCTCCTTCACCAGGGAATATGCCGTCAGGAGCAAAATCGGTCTGAACCTCTTTCCACCCGCTGTCAGTGTATATTCCATGGCATCCACGAGAATTTCCGGAGCTTTCCCTCTGTACTCCCGGACTATGTCCAAAAGAGCATGGTCCACCCGCTCTTTCATGTCGTTCAGATATTCCGCCGGGCTCACTTTCACCACGAGTCAGTCCCCCTCTTCGCCCTCGAAGAACGCTTCCTCGCTCATCTCCTCTCTCGTTACCTCTCCGTTTTTCCTGGTGAGAATTTCCAGCTTTCGCTCCGCTTCATCAAGTTTCTCGTTACAATATCTGGCAAGTCTCATTCCCTCCTCGAACAGCTTCATCGAGCTGTCCAGCGTTCCCTCACCTTCCTCGAGTTTTCTCACTATCTCCTCGAGTTTCTTCATTGCCTCTTCGAACGTGAGTTCCCTGTCACCCATTTTCCACTCCTGGAATGCAAATTGCTTCTTTTACGGGAAATATTCTAATAGGGTGAGATGAAAATGTGAACAAGTCACCTTATCAGTCTTTCCGGATTCACCCTCTGACTTACCATCCTGACGCCGAAGTGTAAGTGAGGTCCCGTCACTCTCCCGGTCATCCCCACGGTTCCGATGACCGTTCCCTTCTCCACCACCTGCCCCTCCGCCACGCGGAGGTCTTTCAGGTGAAAATACATCGAGAACAGCCCGCCTCCGTGGTCTATGATGACTGAGTTCCCCGAGAAAAAAAGATTACGCGCCACTCGCACAATCCCCCGGTTTATAGCAAAAACCGGCGTTCCCTCTGGAGCACTGCAGTCGAGGCCGGTATGTGGAGAGCGAGGCTGACCGTTGATGATTCTCCTCCTGCCGAAGCCATTCCCCCTGAAACCTCTGAGCGGTGCGACAAAATCGCCGCTCCAGAAAACCTTCTCGCTCGAACTCTTCCAGACCGAATCGAGGAGGGATTTCTCCCTCATTATCCTCTTCAGCGATTCCTGGTCGGGATTGACGTAATTATCTGGGACACCGTCAATGCGCTGAACCGGGAACTTCCCGTCTTCGAGAACCAGCTTCCTTTCGATCTCCACCTTCTCGCCACCCCTGACAACGCATATCCTTATGACCTTTTCACCTGGAGGAGACGCGAGATCAAAGCCAAAATACCCTTCCGCCCTCTTGCCCTCAGATTTAAGGTAGATCCTATCACCCTGAAATTCTACGTAAGCCGACTCGATAGGAGACGGTGAAATCACCGAGATCTTGAAAACTTCCCCCTGCACAGGTCTCTGCGTCTCCAGCATCACCACGTCGGAAACAGCCCCTGCAGAACTCGACAGCAGAATTCCCAGGATCAGAACGAAAAAGACGACCCTTTTCACTCCTTCACCTCTTCGACGATAGAAACCAGTTCTCCTCTGTGCAGCAACGTCTTCAACTTCCCCCCTGGAGAAACGTCCGCGGAAGAAATGACGATTTTTCCGGTTTCATAGTCCAAAGTGATGGAGTACCCCCTCTCCAGTATGCCTTTCGGATCGAGCGAAGTCAGCTTTCCCTTCAAAGCCGCAAGAGCGGTTTTCTTATTTCCTATCACATCGCTCAAGGATCTGCTCATTCTGAAGAGGCAATCAGAAACAAAAACTCTCCCATCTCGAATAATGGCCTCCGGCGAACGCCGGTTCAACCGCTCTTCCAGATCCGCCAGCTTGAGTCTCAACCCCCTGATCACCGAGAGAGGATCTTTGAGATCTCCCCTGAGACGATTCACCCTGCCCCGCAAAGACTCTATTCTCTGATACAAACCTCTCTTTATCCTGGCAAGCAGATGATCGAGCCTCTCAATCACCTCGCTTTTGACGAGAACAGCCATCTCCGCAGCGTTGGAAGGTGTGGAGGCTCTCCTGTCAGCGGCGAAGTCCGTTAGAGTGAAATCCGTCTCGTGTCCCACAGCACTTATAACCGGGGTTTTTAGTGAAGCCACCGTTCTTACCACTTCTTCTTCGTTGAACGCCCAGAGATCTTCAATTGAGCCTCCTCCCCTCCCAACTATAATGACGTCGACGCAACCGTGCTCATCCATCATGCGCAGTGCCTCGCAAATTTCACCGACCGCCTCCTCCCCCTGAACCGAAGCAGGAGCGATGACAATCTCCGTGTTCGGAAATCGGTTGCGAATTATCCTCACGATGTCCCTGACCGCAGCGCCTTTTATCGAAGTGACCACGCCGACACGGGAGCAGAAATAAGGTATCTCCTTTTTCCTCTCCCGATCGAAGATCCCTTCTCTTTCCAGCTTTTCCTTCAATTGCTGAAACTTCAAGAGAAGGTTCCCTATACCGGAAACCAGAACCGTCTCGGCAATCAGCTGGTACTCTCCCCTCTTCTCGTAAACCGTAACGGGCCCCGACACCACTGCGAAGCTGCCATTCTTGAGTTCACCGACCACATTCCTCGCCCTCCCCCTGAAAAGAACAACTTTCAACTGAGCTTCTTCATCTTTGAGGCTGAAGTAGTGATGGCCTGCCGGGGATAGGCTGTAGTTCGTTATCTCTCCCCCGACACGGCAAAAAGGGAATTCCAGCTCGATCACATCCTTGATCTTAGAGGTCAGTTCCGATACCGTCAGGTAATCCTCGGTGAAAAGCGTCACTTTCAATGACTCCGCGCTATCTCATCGAGTGTCGCAAAACGGTAACCTTCGAGAAGCGCTTCCTTCACGAGCTCCTCCAGCGAATCCAGGACTCCCGGGGCCGGATGTAATATCCCTATCGCGTATCCCCTCTCGGACGCAACGGCCTTCAACTTCTCGAACTGCGCAGCGATCTCCTCCCTGTCCTTCTCGTTGTCCAGGAAAACGTCCCTTTCGAAGAACCGCACCCCGGTTTCCTTGCAAACGAAT
The DNA here is from genome assembly GCA_964429585.1 of uncultured bacterium. Lineage (GTDB taxonomy): Bacteria > Desulfobacterota > Deferrimicrobia > J040 > J040 > CAYSCN01. Next base: position 14,406 of record CAYSCN010000014.1, read on the forward strand.
GGAATCACCGATTTCACAGTGGTCTTGCTGTCGAGGAAATACAATCCCTTCTTCCTCAAAAACGAGGTGACGAACCTGATCCCTCCCGAATCGCGGGTGAATCTGGAACCCATGTGATTGGAAATCCCCGTTGCACCGGGGACATAAGCAAGAGCCCGTCTGAGCCTCCTCCAGATTTCTTTTTCCGTCATACCAACTCTGAGCATGAACGACGACGATCTGTCTTCAATTCCACCTTCCGCCTGCATGGGCATGTGCAAAAGAACCGTCGAACCTTTGCTCTTCGCTTCCCTCGCCACCTTTCTGCTGAACTCCCCACCTGGAAGGATCGCCACCGTCACCGGAACACCCATACTGAGGAACCTCTCCATGCGCTCTCGCTCGTATCCCCCGTCATCCATGACCAGACAAATCTTTCCCTGATACAGCTCTTCATCGAAAATCTTTCCCGCCTCTTCCTCCTGGAGAAGCTCATCCAGAAGCGTTTTTTCCTTCTCGTCGTGAAGAGAGGTCACGCTCTCCGGGGTCCTCACCTTCACCGATTTCCCCGGGTAAAGATACACGAGAGAGACCGCAACTCCCAGGAAAAACGCCAGGAAACCGGCAATCACTACTTTCCTCAAAAACTCTCGAGAGGACGACGGATGCTTCCTCTTCCTGAGCCTACCTTTTTTCCCTCCACCTGAGCCCATTTAATCGCCTGACAACCCGGATGGTCCTGTCAGCTCGCTTCCTTTAGATAGCGTTTCTTGAAAACTTCCCATCCTTTCATCAGCTCGAGCGCCCTCTCGAGCTGAATGTCCTCGCCCTCTTTCAATGACGAGGGATCGATCTTCTCCTCTATCACCGGCCTCCTCTCCTCGTCGACCCCTTTTCCTTCCGTCGGGTTCTCGAGGTGTTGCTTCAAATCCTTCTCCCTGAATGGAACGGGATGGTTCTCGGGAGTCGTCCCCTCTACCTTTACGACTATATCTGGGGTGATTCCTTTCGCCTGAATGGACCTGCCGCTTGGAGTAAAATACCTCGCCGTGGTCAATCTTATCGCAGATCCGTCTTCGAGAGGAATTATTGTCTGCACGGAACCCTTCCCGAACGTCTGGGTGCCGAGTATTATCGCTCGTTCGTGGTCCTGCAAAGCCCCGGCAACGATTTCGGATGCGCTGGCGGATCCCTCATTGACGAGAACGATCATGGGGAACCCTTTATAAGTTCCAACATCCTGAGCCGTGTACTTGAACTTCTGGTCCTGTCTCCTGCCGTCGGTGTACACAATCAAACCGGAGTCTATAAACATGTCCGCAACTCTGACGGCCTGGTTGAGAAGCCCACCTGGATTGTTCCTCAAATCGAGGATGAGACCTTTTATTTTCCCCGTCTGCTTCTCTATCTCCATCAGGGCGTTTTCCAGTTCCCTGTCCGTATCGGCCTGGAATTGAGTGATCTTCACGTATCCATAACCGTCCATCACTTTCCACTTCACGCTCTTTATTTTGATTATGTCCCTGGTTATCGTGAACTTTTTCGGCTTTTCCCAGCCTTTTCTCAAAACCCATATAGTCACTTGAGTTCCGGGCTCTCCCCTGAGACGCTTCACGGCTTCCATTATGGACATATCCTTCGTCGGTTCATCTTCTATCTTCACGATTTTGTCACCCGCCTTGAGCCCCGCCCTGTAAGCAGGCGTATCTTCGATAGGAGATATTATCGTCAAAATCCCATTCCTGATTCCAATCTCTATTCCGAGCCCACCAAAAGCTCCCTTCGTTTCCACCTCCATTTCCTTGAACATATCTGGTGTGAGAAAAGAACTGTGAGGATCGAGTGAGGAAAGCATCCCCCTTATCGCGCCGTATATTATTTTCTGAGGATCCACCTCTTCCACGTAATTGTTCTGGACAATAGAGATCGCATCGGAAAATATCTTCAGAGTTTCGTATATGCTTTTCCCTTCTTCCTTCGACGGATCTCCAAGAGCGTACTTACCCACCATTATTCCGGACAGAAAAAGAACGATGAGGAGTGGGACTATGAACTTTCTTCTCATTATTGCTTCCTCCTTTCAGGATCGGGGAATTCTTATGTATTTCAGCGGATTCACGGGTTTACCTCCAATCCTCAATTCGAAATAGAGTATCGGTAACCCTCTTCTGTTCAATTTTCCTATCCGCTGGCCCTTTCTCACCCTGTCTCCCACCTTCACATTATACACCTCCGCTTTCCCGTATACGGAGAAAATCTCCCCATCATGCTCTATGACGGTAACCAGTCCGAAACTGCTCACATTCCCCTGATACACGACCACACCATCTCCAACCGCTCTGATCTCTCCTCCAGCTTTGCCCTTTATTTCCACACCCTTGTTGTCTATGTAAACATCAAAATTTTTGTCCTTGACCCTCCCGAATCTGCTCACGACAATACCTCTCGTGGGATACGTAAGACCTTTTGGTGAAATCTTCTTCAAAGGCCTCCTTCTGGCCTTTTTTGCTTTTTTCTCTATATTTATTATTACTTTTTGAAGTGACTGTATGTCCCTCCTCAGCTTTGCGTACTTCCTCTCTATCGCCTTCCTCTTCCTGGAGAGCTCCCTCAACTCCCTCTCGCGCTTCTTCTTTATCCTGTCTATCCGTTTTTTCTTGGTGAGCGTCGCTTTCTCTTTTTTTTCCCAGTATTCCCTCGTATCTTCGAGTTTCTCCAGCTTCCTGGAAACAAGTTCTTCTTCCATCGCCAGCTTCCTGCGAGCGGACAAAAGCTCTTTCAAGACAGCGGACATCCCGTATCCTGCTCTCTCTTTCAGCAGTATTTCCTCGATAGTCACTGCCGGAGTCGAATTGATGCGTGCCAGACTGCTGCCGACGCTCAGAGCCGCCTTCTCCAGTCTTTCCTTTGCATCAGATATCGCATCCACTTTTGCGGAATATCTACTCAGCAATTTGTTCACATATTCAAGCTCCCGTTCGATTCTCCTCAAAAACCTCTTCTTCGCCTCGAGTCTTCTCTTAAGGTAGGTTACGTCCTTTTTCAATTTTCTCTGAATTCTGATTGTCCGCTCGAGCTCTTTCTTGGCTTTTTCCTGCTCTTTTTTCAACTCGATGAGCCTCGCCTTTTCTTTCTTGAGCTTACCGCGAAGATCTCTACAATGCCCATGTCCCGGAGGAAACACCAATAGAGCAATTATCGCGAAAACGAGCAGGAACCCCTTTTCCCCGGGAAGGATCATACCTCAGCTCACCTCTAGGGCTTCCCTCACACGCTTAAGGGATATGAAAGATGAAGTAACGAAGATCCCAGCCACGAGAAGAACAGACAGGAAGAGTGAAGCCGCATGATCCCCATAAGTTAGACTCGCCGGCATCCCGAGAAAAACAGCGATTGAAGGATGGACGGTTTTGACCTTTGTGAGCACCAGAAAGAAGAGAGAGTAGGAAAGGAAACCCGTCACCAGCCCTTCAAAAAGCCGTCCGAAAAACATCCAGGGGAAAAAATCCAGGAACCCGGCATCGTGAATGGCGGCAAACCTCATCTCTCCTGCCATGGACACGAGAAGGCTCGCATCCAAGAAGTAAAATACAGAAGCCACACCAATCACCAGAAGAACGTAAAGAGTGTAAAAAGTTAGATTCAGGTACCTCTTCAGCCTCATCACTCTCCGAAAAGAATCCTCACCATATATGACATCTTTCACGATACCTTCGTCTTCGCATATACCCAGAAGCCGCTTCAAGTTCAACTCACTCAACCCTTCCTTGGAAAACCAGACTTCTATGTAACCAGGTATGGGTCTGCCTATGAGCTCCTTCAGATCTTCCTTCCCCTCGACCGCCGACAAGAATTCTTTCCAAACTTCCTCCTGATTGTGGTAAACGGCTTTTCTCACGAACGAAAGTCTCTCCAGTTTATTCGCGAAGAGGGAACCCACTTCCTCGGAAACGTCATCCTTGAGAAATATAGAAACCCTCCAGGCGTTCGACAGGTAAGCATTCAGTCCCCGAGAAAAGTAAAGAGCGGCAAGCAGTGATACCAGCAACGCAGAGAGAACAAACTTGAACAGCATCTTCTTGAACTTGTCCCACCCTGCCAGCCTCCATTCCGCGACATACACCTTTCCCCTCATATCACCGAATCGTCCTTTCTGAAGAGTGTGTATACAGTAAATTCTCCTTCCTTCACCACTGTCTTGGACGTTCTCCTTTCCAGATAAGCGGGCAATCTCCTCTCGAAAAAGACAGCAGCCCTACCATCACCGCCTATCTTTCGAATTATCAGAAAAATCCTCTCTCCCCAGTAATCTCCCACTTCTTCCAGAAGAGAATCGAAGAGGTAAATCGTGGGATTTCTGACGAGTTCCAGAGCGAAGAGAAAACGCCCTCTCTCGGATCTCGACAGATCGCCCAGCCTCCGGTCCTCATAATCTCCCACTTCAAGCAAATTCATGGCTTCTTCTACCCGCCGAAAGTATTCTCTTCTAGAAATTCCCGTTGCAAGGTAGTAATTCAAGTCGACGAGACTCGACAGGTCAGTGCCGTCGAAGTAGTAAATAGCATCGGAAACTATGCCCAGAGAGGAAAGATAATGAGAACGAATCTTTCGGTTCTCATCGGGATCTTTCCCGTCAATCAGGATATCACCCATCTCAAGCGGCTGTTTGAGAGAGATTATTCTGAAAAGAAGGCTCTTGCCGGCTGGTTCCTTAGAGGTAACCGCCAGAACCTCACCGGGAGAAATCGAGAGATTCACTCCCCTGAAAACGCTCCTTTCGTCCGAGGAAAAACCTGCATTTATCAGCTCAACCCTCATCTATCCGATCGTCCGACTTCTCGTAGTACCCGGATAATACCCTCTTTATCATGACGAGATGTTGCTTTTTCATCAGTTCTCTGACTTTTTCCCTGACGCCTTCCTCGTCGAGGGAGAGATACTCCTCGTATGATGCCTTGATCACGTCGATCACCATCCCTTCCAGGAACAGAGACGTCCTTACCTGGGGATTGGCCACGCCACCGTCCTCAGTCTGAATGTGATACGTCTTGTCCCTGTACTTGATATTGTGATTGTAACCTGTGAGGATGGTGTGTCCGGGTCGCGACATTACGAAAAACCCTTCTCAAACGTTATGGAAACAGCAATTTCACTCATACATAAATATCACCTATCACGCTTTTTTTCCACCACCTCCTTCAACTTGGCAACAGCATCCATTGCGTCTTTCGCGTATATCTCCGCGCCTATCTCCCTCGCAAAATCTTCCGTCACCACCGCTCCCCCCACGATTGTCACCACATCAATTTTCTTCTCTCTGAGGAGAGAAATGACATTTTCCATTTCCATCATGGTAGTTGTCATCAGTGCGGACAACCCCACCACATCCACTTCGTGCCTCACTGCTTCTTCCACAATTTTACTCGAAGGCACACTCTTCCCCAGATCTATCACTTCAAATCCGTGATTCTCGAGAAGAGTACCGACTATGTTCTTACCTATATCGTGTATATCTCCCTCAACGGTCGCCAGCAAAACCTTTCCTTTTTTCTCTCTCACTTCACCTTTCAGCTCCTTTTTCAATCGATCGAAAGCCAATTTCGCCGTCTCGGCGGAAGCTATCACCTGCGGGAGAAACACCTTACTCTGATCGAAAAGCTTTCCAACTTCCTCCAGCCCCTTAATTACAGCTTCGTCGTTGATCGTCATCGGGTCGATCCCTTGTTGAAGCGCCTCTTCAATATATGACGAAATCTCACCCTTCACCCCTTTTAGCACTCCTTTCTTGATTTTTCCCATGGGAGTCTCATCCTCTGCTTCCTCCTCCCTGGCGCCGGAGAAACGATTTATGAACTCCTCCCCTTCTCTGTCCTTGCCAAGGAGAAGATTCGCAGCGAAGACCGCATCCACCATCTCTCTGTCATGAGGATTCATTATGGCCATGTTGAGTCCCCTGGCAGCAGCCATGGAAAGAAATACCCTGTTGATCACCTTTCTTTCGGGCATTCCGAAAGAAACATTGCTAACACCAAGTATGACCGGAAGACCCAGCTCCCTCCTGACAAGTTCTATCGTCTCCAGCGTGCACGAGGGAGCTCTTTGAGAGGAACTGACAGTAGTGGTAAGACAATCGATTATGAGCATTTCTTTTGGTATACCTACCTCTCTCGCCGCAGTCACTATTTTTTCCGCTATTTTCAGCCTGGCTACGGGATCATCGTGAATGCCGCGTTCATCGAACAGAAGACAGATCAACGCCGCGTGATACTTCTTGGCGAGAGGCAGGATCGAGTTCAGCTTCTTCTCCTCGCCGGTGACGGAGTTTATTATCGGAATTCCGTCCACTGCCTTTAACCCTTTCTCGATCACTGCAGGATTGGCAGAATCTATCATTACCGGAAGCGTGGAATTCATGTTCACTGTGTAAACGGCTCCCTCCATCAGTGCCTCTTCATCCACACCCGGCACGCCCACGTTTACGTCCAGAATGTGAGCTCCCGCCTCCTCCTGTTCGATTGCCTCCCTCTTCACCGAATCGAGACTTCCCTTCTTCAACTCCTCGGAAAATTTTTTTTTGCCTGTGGGATTTATTCTCTCCCCCACAATGAGAAGAGGGCTGTCAGGAGTCACAGTCACAACTCTGCTGCGGGAAGTCACCTTGCAACCGACGACTTCCTTTATCGCCTTGCTCGGAGCTGGAACGGTCTCCAGGCCAACCTTCCTTCTGTAACCGAATGTTTCCCTGACCGCTCTGATATGAGCCGGTGTGGTGCCGCAGCAACCTGCCACGACCCTGACACCTAGATTTAAAAACTCTCTCATTTTCCTGGAAAACTCTTCCGGCCCCAGGGGAAATACCGTCCTGCCACCTTCCAGTATCGGGATACCGGCGTTGGGCTGGGCTATCAGCGGTCTGCCAGTCACAGAAGCAATAACGGATACCACGTCGAGAAGACGGTCCGGCCCCACTGAACAATTGGCCCCTATGACATCCACTCCCATCGCGTCAGCAAGCGCGCCAAAAGCCTGGGGAGTAGTCCCTAGCAGGGTCGCCCCGGATTCCTGAAACGTCATCATTGCAATAACGGGAAGTTCCGTAACGTTTCGAGCAGCAATCACGGCCGATTTCAATTCCCTTATATCCATCATCGTTTCGATTTTTATCGCGTCCACTCCCCCATCGACCAGCCCTCTAATTTGCTCCTCGAAAATTTCGACAGCCTCGTCGAAGGAAAGTTCCCCCACCGGCTTCAAAAATTTTCCCGTCGGTCCCACAGAGCCCAAAACGAAAGCGTCCGAACCCGCAGCTTCCCTCGCTATCTCCGCGCCCTTCCTGTTCAGGTCGTAGACGAGCTCTCCCATACCATATTCTGAAAGCTTGACCCTATTGCCACCGAACGTGTTCGTGGTTATTGCCATCGACCCAGAACTGAGATACTGAAGGTGAACATCTTTCACCACATCGGGCCTCTCCACGTTCAAAACTTCCGGAGCCTGCCCCTTCTTGAGCCCCGCCTCCTGCAGCATGGTTCCCATGGCACCGTCTATCAGAATCACCCCGCTTTTGATGAGGTTCAATAAACTCATGCGGACCTCCTTTTAGAGAACTACTCTCCTCACATTCCCGACTTTCTCGCCGAGCATCTTCTCGGCAAACTCCGAAAACTTCAGCGGGTCATCAGTCACAAGATACTCGACCATTCCTTTTCCTCCCCGTCGCGCCATCCCAAGGTTTACAAGCTCACTCTTCACCTCCTCCGCAACTGCCGTCGCCGAATCAACGATGCTGACCTCGGGCCCCATGAACTCCCTCAGGACGTCGCGGAGAAACGGGTAATGGGTACAACCGAGGATAAGCGTATCTATCCCCCTTTTTTTTAGCCCTTTCAGATATTCCTCAACAACCATCCCTGTTATCTTATGCTTGACCCACCCCTCTTCCACCAGGGGAACGAACAGGGGACATGCTTTCTGAAATACTTTCAAATTTCCATTCAACTCTTTCAACCTTTTTCTATATGCTCCGCTCTGTATGGTGCTTCTCGTCCCAATAACCCCAATCTTACCCGTGACAGTCGTTTTGGCAGCCCTCCTCACTGCAGGAACGACAACCTCGAACAGGGGAATTCTGTATATCTTCTTGAGATCCTCGAATGCTAACGCCGAAGAAGTATTGCACGCAATCACAAGCGCCTTTATGTCGCGATTTACGAGCAAATAATTGGCTATTTCTATGGAATATCTGGTGACCGTTTCTTTTCCCTTGATACCGTATGGCACCCTTCCAGTGTCGCCGAAATAAATAAAATCCTCTCCGGGAAGTCTCTTCCTCAGCTCCACCAGAACCGTCAATCCTCCCACACCAGAATCGAATATTCCCACGGGTCCGCTCATAACCTCTTCCCTTGTCAATCTTTTTAAGGCATATTTTAAATAACGACTAAATTATCATACCGAAAAATAAAGGAGCCGACACATCATGCTCGAGAAAATCGCCGAGATTCTAACCTATCTATCCACCGACCAGATAATGGCTTACGCGACAAACAAATGGGTGCTTATCGTGCTCGCAATAGTGATCCTGCTCGCAACCATCTTCAAGTGGCGTTGGGTACTGGGATTGCTGTTCATTTCCGGCGTATCGCTCGCAATACTCAGGTACACCCGTTTCGAACCGATAGAGGGTGGCGTGGACCCCACTCTCCTCTTCTTCGTGGTAGGATCCTTTCTGATTGGAGGAGTCCTGATCTACCTACTCTTCATAAGCGGCGACTGATTTCACCATACGCCTGTCATAAGGTATTCGTGAATCGCATTCGCCGCCTTTCTCCCAGCCCCCATGGCGAGAATAACCGTGGCCGCACCTATCACTATATCGCCACCGGCAAATACGCCCTCTTTGCTGGTCTTACCCGTTTCAGGGTCAGCAACGATGTTGCCCCATTTGTTCACTTCGAGGCCAGGCGTCGTGGCTGGTACCAGAGGATTGGCGCCGTTGCCTATGGAAATAATGGCCGTATCGACATCCAGCGTAAACTCGGATCCCTTGATCGGAACAGGCCTTCTCCTACCCGACTCGTCTGGCTCACCGAGCTCCATCTTTATGCATTCGACCTGTTTCAGGTGACCCTCGTCATCTCCTATGAAGCGAACGGGATTGGTTAGAAGGAGAAACTGGATTCCCTCTTCTTCCGCGTGGTGTATCTCCTCTATTCTCGCTGGCATTTCTTTTCTCGAGCGCCTGTAGATCACATATACATTCTCGGCTCCCATCCTGAGTGCCGTCCTGGCGGCATCCATAGCAACGTTTCCGCCACCCACGACCGCCACGTTCCTGCTCTTCGCTATGGGCGTATCCGCTTTGGGGAAATCGAACGCCCTCATGAGATTTGCTCTCGTCAGATACTCGTTCGCGCTGTAGACACCGATCAGGTTTTCACCTGGTATGTTCATAAAGTAAGGAAGCCCCGCACCAGTTCCGATGAACACGGCATCGAAACCCTCTTCCTTCAGAAGTTCGTCAACGGTTATCGTCTTTCCAATGACCACATTGCACTCCACTTTTACGCCCATCGCCTTGATGTAATCCACTTCAGATTCGACTATCGCCTTTGGAAGCCTGAACTCCGGAATGCCGTAGATGAGCACCCCGCCTGGCTTGTGAAGAGCCTCGAAAATGACCACCTCGTGCCCCCTCTTGGCAAGGTCTCCTGCGACGGTGAGACCGGCAGGACCCGAACCCACGACAGCGACTCTCTTACCCGTGGGAGGATCTATTTTAGGGATTTCGATATTCCCTGTAACCCTCTCGAAATCAGCGACGAAACGCTCCAGGCGCCCTATCGCCACAGGTAGATCCCTCTTTCCTATGACACATGGCAATTCACACTGATCTTCCTGAGGACAAACCCTGCCACAGATCGCGGGAAGGCTGTTGTCCTCTTTTATCTTCCTCGCCGCCTCTATGAATTTACCGAGCCTTACCAGCTCGATGAACTCGGGTATCTTTATGTTGACAGGACACCCCTTAACGCACTGAGGGTTCTTGCACTGAATACACCTGGATGCCTCCAGGATGGCAAGATCCGGGGTCAGCCCATAAGGAACTTCTTTGAAATTCTTGATTCTCTCCTGAGGCGGCTGCTCTGGCATCGGCTGCCGGGGTATCGTGAAAGGCTTTGGTCTTTTCTTCTCCTGCATTTATCGTCCTCCCTCTTTGACCTTCTTCATCATCTTCTCGAGATACATCTCATACGAAAGTTTTTCCTGCTCCAGGTAGGCCCTATTCCTCTTCGCCAGCTCGAGGAAGTCGACCTCATGGCCGTCAAACTCGGGGCCATCCACGCACACGAACCTCGTCTTGCCTCCTATCGTCACCCTGCAAGCTCCACACATACCCGTTCCATCCACCATAATCGGGTTCAGACTGACTATGGTCTTTATGCCGTAAGGACGCGTTACCTCGGCAACAGCCCTCATCATGGGAATCGGGCCAATGGCGATAACCTCGCTTATCTTCTCCCCTCTTTCTATGATTTCCTTTAAAGCGTCGGTAACGAAACCTTTCCTCGCGTAACTCCCATCATCCGTCGTAACGAGAAGCTCATCGCTTATCGCTCTCATTTCGTCCTCGAGAATAAGAAGATCTTTGTTCCTCGCACCGATGATGGTGATGAGCTTGTTACCGGCATCTTTGAATCCCTTGGCAATAGGGAGAAGCGGTGCGTTTCCTATACCACCTCCCACGCAGACAACAGTCCCAACATTCTCGATGTGGGTGGGGCGTCCCAGTGGACCCACAACATCGATCAACTCATCTCCTACATCTAAAGTGGAGAGCTCCTTGGTCGTCTTTCCCACCACCTGATATATTATCGTGACCGTCCCCGCCTCCGGGTCGGAATCAACGATGGTCAGAGGAATCCTCTCTCCGAACTCATCGATTCGAAGGATTAGAAATTGCCCGGGTTTCCTCTTGCGGGCGATGTATGGAGCCTCGATTTTTTTCAAAAACACATCCCTCGCTATTTCCTTCTTCTCTACTATCCTGTACAATTGGATCCTCCTCGAATTTTATTAAGGAAGGAATTGACCGACCAAACCGGAGTAAAAATATACTTTTACCTCAGAAAAATCAAGCCCTAATTTCTCCCTCCAGCAATTCCCTCAATACCCTCAAAATTTTGTTTTTCCCTTCTCCGGTTCTCGCGGAACTGAACACAGGTTCCATTCCCGTCAATTCAAAAACCTCTCCCAGTGTATCATTCATCAACGCCGCCCTCTCTTTCTGGGTCAACCTATCCACCTTGGTGAAGACGACCACGGGAGGTATGCCCCTGTCATTCAAAAAGTCCAGAAGCATCTTCTCCTCTTTCTCGAGACGTCTTCTCGAATCGACGAGAATCAAAACTCCTCTTATCATTCTGAGAGTTCTGAAATATGCGTCCGTAAGCAATTTCCAGTTTCTCCTCATTCCACCCGAAACCTTTGCAAATCCGTATCCGGGCAAATCAGCCAGGATGAATCTCTCATTGACGAGGTAGTAGTTTATAGAACGGGTGCAGCCGGGCGTCTGACTTATCCGCGCGAGTTTCTGCCTTCCCAGTATGTTGTTTATGAGAGACGATTTTCCGACGTTCGAACGGCCGGCTATGGCAATCTGCGGGTAACCAGGATCATCCACATCTTCCGGGGTGAATATCGTCTTGAGAAGTTTTACGCTTCGTATTTTCATTATCAGAGGCTGAAGAGTTCCCTCTCCATTTCCTTGAAAAATTCATCGAAAGATAGCCCTTCTTCAAATGGGAATTCTCTGAGGACTTTCCTCAAAACAAGCCTGCCCTGTTGAAGCTTCTTTTCTCCGTAGAAAGAAAACTCATTGAACTCGTCCTCAAATTTCTCGAGGAGAAACTCCGCCTGGTTCAAATTCTGGCCTTTGAACAATATCGCCATCGTAGCTCCATAGCAACGCGCCACATTCGCGCCCATGACCTCGAGTTTCTTCAGAAACTCGGCGACCTTCTGAAGCACGAAGTCTCCTCTCTGGTAACCGTTGAGCTCATTGTACTCCTTGAAGTTCTCTATGTTCACGAGAGCCATGGTGACAGGCTCGTTTCTCCTGGAAGCGTCCGAGACGATGTCTATTGCCAGCTTCCTGAAATACTTCAGGTGATACAACCCGGTGAGCCTGTCCGTGTTTTCGAGCTCTTCCGCCTGCTGACGTATTCTCTGGAAGTGCAGCGTGTTGTCGATGAGAGCCGCGAGCTTGTAAGAAAAGTCCTCCAGCTCCTTGAGGGTATCCTTGCTGAGTTCCCGCCTGCTGAGCTTGTTGTCCACAGCGAGAACACCTATGATCCTGTCCTTGGATATGAGTGGAAATACAGCGAAAGAACTTGAACGAAGAGCTCTTATCGACGCGTAGGGCTCTTTGAGTCTCAATTCGGGCGGCAGTTTCCTCGTACCCGAAAACCAGTATATCTTCCTTTCCAAGTAACATCTCGCCACCGCCCCTCCATCCTCCGATAGGGGCACCTTTATTTTCTCTTCGGGTTCATACACGTTGCCCACCGCCGCGATGCATTTCAAAAACACTCCTTCATCATCGGGCATGAACAGAAGAATCCTGTCTACGTCGAACCGCTCGTGCGCAACTCCAAGCACAAGCGGCAGGTGAGATTCGAGGAACCCGGAATATTGCATCGCTATGGAAAGGTCATACAGACGCGCCAGACTGGAGGAAGCTTTTATCAACTTCTTCTGAGACTCCTCCAGTTCCAGATTCACTAGTCTCAGTTTCTCATTCATTTCCTCTATCTCAGCGTAAAACGGTCTGATGATTATCTGCGTGGCGAACCAGGTGAACCCTAGGATAAGAAAACCAACCACAACAGAGGTGGTGAATATTATTTTCTTTATTCTGTTCAGTTCGGAGAAAGCAGTAGAAATGGGTTGATCCACCGCCACGAGCCAGCCTCTGTCCTTCATCACTTTGAACGCTATTATCTTGTTTTCCCCGAGGAAACTGTATGTCCCAAAACCACCATCGAACTTGTCTATAAGATCCAGAAGCTTAGCCTCGTGTACCACGTTTTTTTCACCCAACTTGTGCACCGGAAGCTCGACCCTTTGAAGGTGAACCACCGTATCTCCGATGAAGGTTTTCTCCTCGACAAACTGCCTCATCCTCGGGTCCATGTGTGCAATCAAAAATCCGTTGCTGTCCATGACCCAGGCGGCGCCAAAGCGCTCAACCTTTATGCTCGCTATGATATCTCCCGCCGTCTTTTCAAGCTCTCCACCGGCACTCCCTATTGTCTCGAACCTCACAGTAAGTTCGACCGCGGCCCTCAAATTGTCTTCCATCACGGAATCTTCGCTTATCCTGTAAAGAATATATCCGCCCACGATAATCGTTATTATCGCCACCACCAGCGACGAAAGGACCAGCTTCACTCCCAGTTTTCTAATCAACTTGTTCATCCACTACCCTCTCATACGTTATGGCAGAACGAACACCCCCCCTCAGGGAGCAGCTTCTCATCATCGGTGGCATGGGGGTTGTGGCACGAGAGGCACGTAAGGTTGCCCCTTTCATCCAGCTCTACGTCCAACTCCCTTTTGGGAGGTCTGCCATATGGATGTTTGTGATTGCCCATTTTACCCCGGTGACACGACAGACACAACTTCATCCCGGGCAACTTCAGGAAATACTTGGGATACTCGGACGAATGGGCGCTGTGGCACTTGGTACACATTCCGTCCTGAAACGGCCTGTGAACCACGGTTCTGTACATCTCAGATTTCAGTTGAGTGTGACACATGGTACATAGATCTCCCACATATTTCCTCAACTGATATTTCTCGTTGGAGGCGTGTGGGTCGTGGCAGACTGTGCACGCCCCTGCCGAGACCGGACCATGAAGATATTCTTTGAGCAGTTCCGCCTTCTTATCCTCGTGACATGTGAAGCACAGATCCTGCCCGTAAGCCACAACTTCGTATTTGTTCGGCATACTCGAAAAATCGTGACAGGGAGAACAACCTCCAACGGGAATCGGTCCGTGCACGAATCTCTTACCCTCCAGCTCTTTGTGGCAGGTGAGACAGAATCGAGTGGCAACCAGAAAACCGCTTGTTCCCTTTTTCGGGGGATTCAAATCGTGGCATTTTTTACAGGGCCTTTCATTGACTTCATTGTGATACCTGTATTCCGGGAAGGGAGACTTTATTCCGAAACCCAACTTAGGTTCTCTGAAAAGGACAATTCCCTGCTGGTATCTCCTCCCATTATCCGTCGTCAACTGAACCTCTATGTAATTGCTCCCGAGTGAGAGAGGCGTCCTGAGATAAAAGAAAAAATCCTTCATAACCCTCAAAATCTGAGTGGAGCCACCGTTGAGAGAAAGAGAGATTTTTGCCCCCCTATACGGAGTTTTCCCGACAATATATATACTGTCCTGCTTCGTCTTGGTGAAATTCCGAGGTAGATATATCTCCAGGGGAGCTTCCTTCTTTGGTGCGAGACGTCCTTTTTCCCCTCTGATCAACTTCTTTATCACCTTTTCGAGCTCTCTCATATCTTTCTCAGTGCCACCCACGGCCGCGTATCTTATGACGCCTTTCCTGTCTATGACCACGTGGGCAGGGAGGCTTTGAACCCTGTAAGGCCTCGATATTCGTAGATTCTGGTCTATTATCATTGGAAACTTCAAATACTTCCTGTACCCCCTATAGAACCTCCTAACCCTGTATATTCCGTACACATCTAAATTGACACCGATCACCTGCAATTTGTCGCTTCCTATTTTTTCGATCAGGCGAGATATTTTCTTGAGAGAGGAAACACACGTGGAACAATATATCGAACCGAACTTGATCAGAATGATCTTCTTTCCGACGTAGTCGGCGATATCTATTTCTCTACCTTTTATATCTTTTCCTTTGAAAGGTATGTACTTGGTTCCGGTCTCAATCAGGGCCTTCGCATCATGGGATAACCCAAACAGAAATAGGACAACGATGAGGAAAGCTGCGAATCTCCTGCCCGGGCGAAACCTCCCTGACAATGGGCTCCCCATCCTCAAATCTCCGCTCACTTGCCAATTAACCTTTTTATCTCCTTCGCCAACTCCTCCTTGGAAACTCTCCCCGCATGAGCATAAGCTATTTTCCCGTCCTTCCCGACTATATACAACGTCGGAGTTCCAGGGACTCCATATGGGTCCGCTACCTTGAAAAATTCTTTCTCATCGAGTTCGTCTATCAACACCCTAAAAGTAAATTTCTCCTGCCTGACAAACCCGGCAATCGCGTTCTTCATCGGCGCTCCATCTATTGCAACAGCTATGACCTCGAATTCGTCACCTCCAAGTTCTTCATAAACCTTCTGAACCAAAGGCATCTCGTATCTGCAGGGCTCGCAGAATATAGACCAGAAAACGATGAGATAAACCTTTTTCCCGATATGCTGAGAAAAATCGAACGGCTTTCCGTCAAGATCCTTGACGGTAAATGTGGGAGCATCAGCCCCCACTTCGAGCATCTTTATCCCTTCTATGAGCGGAATTTCTCCGCCTCCCAAAGGTGTCATGGTTTTCTCTTCAGCGAATAAAGGTTTCGAAGCCAGCGCAAAGAAAACGAACGCGACAAAGATCGATAGAGCCATCAGTTTTCCCTTCACTTTATTCCCTCCTGAACTTATGAATCTTATTGTTTCCTGTATCCACGATGAATAGCTCTTCTGAATCGTTCACATACAAACCAGACGGCTTGTCGAAATTTTCCTCTATCTCGCCTATTTTCTCCCCATTTCTGTTAAAAACGAATATCACGTTATTTTCTCTGTCGGCAACATACAAATAGTAATTCCTCGGCTCCACCCTCAGCTTGAGGGGGCCGCACACGTATCCCTTCCCCCGCGGATGAACCTCCCAGACATCTTTGAGATTTCCATTTGTATCAAACTTTTGAATGACACAATCGCTTTTGTCCGAAACGTATATGTACCCGAACCCCTCATCCGAATACGCCACAGAATACGGGTCTTTTATCTCTTTACCCTTTCTTTCAAACTTACCCCACTCCTGTATAAATTTGAATTCTTTATCGAATTTCTGAATTCTCTTGTTTCCTGAATCGCAGACATAAATGTTTCCATCCCTGTCAAACGTAATATCAGTAGGATATCTGAACCTGCCCCTCGCGGTGCCTATTTTCCCGAACGAAGCTATGAACTCTCCATCCTGGGAAAACTTCTGTATCCTGTGATTGCCGGTGTCAACGACATATATGTTACCTTCACTGTCTATCGCAATCGATGTGGGGTCTTTGAACATTCCATCTCTGAAGCCACGCTTTCCCCAATCAGTTATGTAATCTCCCCGGTAATCCACCTTCTGAACTCTGTAATTTCCAGCATCCAGGATATACAGGTCTTCACGCTCATCTTCCACAATGTCTACAGGTCCATCGTATTCTTCCTTTCCCGACCCAAACTTCCCGAACGAGAACAAATGCTCGAATTCGAGAGTTATCGCGGAGACGACATTGCTATTTGCAAGGAAAAACAGGACCAGAAGTATACTGAATACTGTCGACAGCCGTTTGGGCATAATACTCATTTTTTCAAAATCTCCCAATAAATACAACTCTTTTAACTCAACTATTCGACGCAGTAAACAGGGACTTTCTTCAATCACACTTTTTCGAGCAGCTTTTCGTTTACCTGAATCTTCGCTTTCTTTTTCAACTCCTCTATGAGAGCAACTATCTGGTCGTTCACCTTTTTGCTCTTGAGATATTCTTTGAGCTGACCCTTCACTTCCTTGAACGACATCTTTTTCCCGGCCTTTCTGTCCGTGACCTGAATTATGTGGTAACCAAAACGGGTCTTTACAGGGTCTGATATCTCTCCCACCTTAAGCGCGAAAGCGGCGTTCTCGAATGCAGGCACCATTACACCTCTTCCAAAGTAGCCCAGATCTCCCCCCCTGTCCTTGGTAGAATCCTTCGAAAACTCTTTGGCGAGTTTCGCGAAGTCTTCCCCTTTGTCGAGGCGCTTCTTGATCTCTTTGGCCTGCTTCTCGGTATCGACGAGAATGTGCCTCGCCCTGATTTTCACTCCCTGTTCAAACATTTCCGGATGTTCTGCGTAAGCCTTCTTGGCATCTTCATCCGTAACTTTGACCTTGTTTTTGAATTCTTTTTCGATGAGAAGGTCTATGAGTATCGAATTTCTGTATCCTTTCTCCACATCTTTGAACGTGTTCGTCTGATCAACCTTTTCATCCAGAGCCTTTTTATACAACGCCTCCTTTATCGCGAGTCTCTCCACTATCGCACCGACCGCTCTTGGGTCTGCCAGCAAATTGACTCCGCCGTGACCGGATATCGCGTTGAGCTCCTTTTTCACCATCCCTGCAGTTATCTTCATATCCCCCCAACTGGAAACTACTTCATCATCCTTTAGAGGTTTATTCCCAAAGAGTTTTTTCAACACTTCCTGATTGTGCTGCAGCTTTATCCCCTTCTTCACCTCTTCGACGAGATTGTTGTCCAGCTCTCTGAACCTGTTCTGGAAGTAGAGGTTCCTCGCCTTCAATCTCGCTTCCGACTCGGTCAACTTGTTGTCACCTTTCATCAACCTCTTCGCCTCAGCAGCTATCTCCTCGCTGTCCTCCTTCACCAGCTTGTCGACTTTCTCCCTGAATAGAACCGCGATGTAGAGATCTTTTTTCCCATCTTCATATCTCTTCTTGAATTCTTCGGAATCGGCATAGCCCTTTCTCACGGCTTCTTCTGCGAGAAGCCTGCCAGCAATCAACCTGTCCAGAGCATCTTTCTTGGCGTCTACGGAAACATCGGAAGCCGGATAGGCCCCTGCGCGAATCCCAAGGAACTCCCTCAGCTCCTTCACAGATATGGACTCTCCATTAACCTCGGCAACAGTCTTGCTTCTGACATCCTCACTCGTTTTCTGCTGAGATGAACAGGAGAAGACCAGAGAAAGCAAAACGACAGAACAAGTCAAAACCAGCGTGCTTACCACGCCCTTGAATAGGGACTTAGAAATTTTCATACCACTCTCCTTTTCAAAATAAAATAAGCCTTTAACCTAACGGTTAAAGGCAAATCCATTGAATTTATACTTTCATCTCTCCTCTAAAGTTACCCTGAAAGTTACCTGCAAATCCACGTAAATATCACTGACCTGCTTCTTTCTCCTTGATCTTCTCCTCCAGATTCTGGATCTGCTCCTGCTGTTGTTCAATCTGCTTGTTGAGGGATTCTTTCTTCTCCTCCAGCTGTTTCAGTTCTTCCGAGCGCTCTCCTCCCTCCACTGACTCTTCTTTTATCTGCTCTTTGAGCTTCAGAATCTGTTCTTCGAGGGCACTCTTCTGCTCCTCCAAGGCCGAGATTTCAGCTTTCAGCTGTTCAAGCTTTCTTTTCTCCTCTTCAATTTTGGCTCTTTCAGACTCGACCTGAAGCTTCTCCTTCTCAAGTGCTTCCTTTTCGCTCTCGATCTGAGCTTTCTCCGCCTCTAGCGCAGCTTTCTCCGTCTCAATCTCCGCCTTCATGCTTTCGGCCTCTTTTTGAGCCCGTTGCTTTATCTTCAAAGCTTCTTCATTTGCCTTCTTTATTTTCTCCTCGAGTGCCTTGGTTTGCTTCTTCAAAGCTTCCAGCCTTTTCTGCTCCTTCAACTCGGCCTGTTTTATCTCGGTCAACATCCCCTTAAGCTCTTTCTCTCTCGCCTCTTTTATGCTATCTGCCATTTTCTCGACCAATAGACGAATAGCCTTTCTGGCAACCTCGATATCGCTCTGCCCGGGTGTAACTCCAAACACCTTGCCCACGGTCAACCCTCCGGATGCCGTCACGTTACCCGTCCAGAGAATCGACGCAGTCTTAACATCCACCAGCGACATATCGATCGATACCTCACTTGCCGCCTCTTTGTCCTTACCCTTGCCGAAACTCACCACCTTACCCAGAATCACAGCCTGAACACCGAGCTCGTCACCGAGTTTTCTGACCTGCTCCCGATCGAGAATGTCTGTGCTGGTTATTTTCAGCTTCTTCAGGGCATCCCTGACGAACCTGGGATCCACCACGTCTTCGAATACCTCCTCTCCGAAAATGGCGGGGATGAGGAGCGACTCTATTGCCTTTTCAGCGTCTTTCGTATCTGTGAAGTTATCAAAGGGCAGGACCGCCACTTTCTTCAACTTGAGAAACTTGTCCTTTTCCCTTGGAGGTTTCACGTACTCTCTCACCACAGGTCTCGAGCAACCCGTTACCAGGATGGCACCGAGAATAAGAAGTGAAATAACCGTTGTTTTTAGTTTCTCCATAGCTAACCCCTCTCCTTAAAATTCGTATTGAAAGTTGAAGCTTACTGTATGAGATTCATTGAGCTCATCCGAGAAAGTCTTGTCGAAAGTGTATCTGAATTTCATGCTCAGCGCATCGGCCGAAAGGCCCACGCCGAAGTCAAATGTCTCAGTGTTGTCAGTGAGCTTCTTCTTATCATATTTATAGCTGATCGAGAAATCAAAAGGATCCATCGAGTGATCCCACGTAAAAGTTATCGTCGAGTTGATGTCCGGCGGAGATTCGTCCTGAGACCGATCCGTTGCGCTTCTCGTAACCGACATGCTGAATCTGGATCCCGGCCACGGTTCATCCAGAGTGAAGTCCAGAGTTGTGTCATCGTCTCTCTCTATGACCTTACCAGGTTGTTCGACTCTGCGGCCGTATCTGTGGGAAAGGGAAAAACTCAGCTTATCGGTGATGTCGGTATCATAGTCTATTGTTAAGTTGAAATCTATATCCCTCTCTTTACCCGGAACGGTAGTAGTGAAATCCTCTGTGGTCGTATCCGTGTAATCTCCGCTCACCCTCAGATTCAAGTCTTCGAAGTCCAAATTGGGTTTTACCGACACCCTTTTCTCTTTAGACTCGAGTTTCCCGTTAGTAATATCCTCACTCAAAATATACGAAAAACTGAGTGATAAGAAAGTTTCAGTATCCGCCTCCCAGGAAAAACTGAAATCCCTGTTTTCCGTGGTTTCATCATTGGCGTCATCCACCCTGTCGTCCAACCTGTCAAGCGTACGCTCATAAGTGGCGGTGAAATCTAGCAAGCTGGAAAACTCGAGATTCAATTCATATGTGAAGTCATCTTCCGTGTCCTTGATGTGAGTGAAATCCGAAATTCCTCCAATTTCTTTGTCGATCGATTTCTCATACTGAAACTTGAACGATATCGGCTCTCCTATATCCTGCTCGAATTTGACGCTGTAATCCCGGGTATCATTTATCTTCTCTTCTATCTTGTCCTTTTCCCTCTCAAGGTCCAGGTCTCCTGATAACCTTGTATCCCTAAACGGCCTGAATTCCACCCTCCCACGATATCTATTGGTCTTTCTGTTTTCCTCGTTGGCCTTCCCACCGGCATCGAGCAGAGTAGCTCCCGTTTCATCCTCATATTGATGCTTGAAGTCCATTTTCAGCTTGTCACTGAAAAGATACTTCACAACCTCTTCGGTTTCGAACGTCTCATCGAGAGTATCCGAATCGGCGTTCACCCTGTCGTCACTCTCGTCTCTGGTGTAATCGATTTTGAACTTCGCCAGTTCTCCGAGCTCGTAAATAGAAGATAACTCGAGAGACGTATCCTCGGTGTTCAAATCGGGAGGTTGCTTGCTCGTGTCGATGGTGTATTTCAACTTCAGATCCGGGAATTTTATCTTCGGCGTAAGGAAAAGCTCGACAAAAAAAGTGTCGTCTATCTTAGCAGCCTCAAACGGGAGGTCATTGCTCTCCCGCGTCCTTTTCCAGCCTACTCCAAGTTCCCAGAAATCCCCGCTCCCCTTCGTTTCAAGTTCAGGTAGGAAACGGGTCGTATCTTCCGCATCACTTTGAAATTCGTTCTCCAGCTCGAGTTTGAATGAAGTATCCACCTTCAATAGAGGCAGAAGGTACTGGGAGTACTTCGTTTCTAATATCTCATTGAAAGTTTGGTCCGTCTCGGTTCCCTCATCAGTTCTATCAATAGTCAGGTCGTAATTGAACTGAAACCTCGACTTGTAAACTTCAGCTTCAGCCCGAACAGCAATAAAGGTCAACAAAACAACCATTATCAACCCTGCGCATTTTATATCAAGCTTTCTGCCCAACTTGTGAACCGGCTCCCTCGAATTTCATTTTGAGCGAAACTACGAAGTCGTCACCGCACCCTTCCGCCGAAACAGCGCAGACACTCCAAGAGCCATCCAAACCAGGACAAACGCCAGCCACGGATGAACCATCAAGACCCAGACAAAAGAGGAAACTGGAACGAGCGCAACTCTCACCAGCCACCTGAGACCACCACTCCGCCTGATCACCCGTGCAATTGCAGGACTGAATTTGTAGTAAGCCCCCACAATCTTCCTTCCCAGGCTCGTTTTGAGAAGAATTTGATCCCTGAATTTCCTCAATATCTTCACAGAAGGAGACGCGTATGAACCGTAAGCCGCAGTAGCAATGAAGCACCCCTCGATGATTATCGAATCCTTGAAAGGATACACCCTTTTCCAGGTAGCCGTGGCGACCCTGTCCCCCGGCGGACTCGCATCGTGATAAGTAACCGTCACAGTATCGTTGTGATTAACCTGAATCAAACCTCTTCCATTAGCATCTACACCCGACGCCTCCTGTGTGAAACCGAATTTGCCTTCAAAAATTCCCGTGTCATTGCCTGTTTCCTGGAGAGTAACTGAGATACCGGCATTATCCGTAGTCGAAGTAACGAACACGGTCACAGTATCCGGTACGGTCGGATCCACGTTCACGCCATCGTCTTCGAGAGTTACAGTCGCAACCGCCGTGTAGTTGAAATAAGTCGCCGAGTCCAGACTGACCACCCCTGCATTACCATACCTGCTGGCTCCACTATCCGTGGGAAACCAGACGTTGCCCGAGGAATCGGCAAACGCACCGTAAATCACAGCTGATGCAGGACCGTCCGTGATTGGAGGTGTGGTATCCTCTCTGAAAACAAACAACCCGATAAACGGATCGAACCTCTCGCTTCCGGACCTGTTGAGATCTATCTTGGTCACACCGCCGTCGTTGACTCCGTCATTTCTGTGCGCGAGCAGGACAACCGGCTCCTGCAAACCAGTGACTTCCTGAAACGCGATACCGGTGACTCTATCCGAGGCGAGGTTATCAGAGGACGTCACATAGTAGGCCTCGACGGTATCACCGTCACCATCCACGTCCAGAGGGTCAAACTCATCATCAGCAAGATCCTGTGTCAATTTATCATCGATCACCAAGAAACCGTTGCTCTCGGTTGCAACCCAGATCCTACCTCTGGGATCTATGGCGATATCGTTGATCACCGGGTTCTGAGGAAGAGATATGACGTCGAAATCTGCGTCCGACCTTGGATCGGATTCATCCGCCCTGTATATGTTTCCCTGATCATCGGCTGCGAAAATGACATCGTAGAGAGGGTTGATGTTCCCGCCGGGGCTTAGTGCAATCGCAGTCAGATTCTTACCATTCAACATAGAAATCACGAAATCATCCGCTTCATTGTCCGTGTCATTGTCATCCACAAGAGCCATCCCAGCAGACGTGGCAACCCTCACGTAACCATTTCCATCTATGATGAGATCATTTATCTGGTTGGAAGGAAGACCGAAATTCAGCGGGGGAACAGCTGTCGTCGTGTATATGCTCACGACTTCAAACCCCGCACCTCTGTCCCTCATTCTCACAAGACCGCTATCCGTCCCAACCCACATGACTCCCGTCGACTGATCGAAAGCAAAAGCGGTGATGTTTTCCGATGGAAGACCGTCTATACCTTTGAAATGTTCAAACTCCCTGCCAGCGAGTCTCGAAATTCCACTATCAGTTCCAAACCATATCGCGTTGGAAGAATCCTGACCTATCGCATTTACCTGATTAGACAGGATGGGACCATTCGTGAAATTCTGAGTCGCGTCTATGTCAAACGTTTTCCACTCTACTCCAGAGCTGAAAACCAGGTAATTCACCGTATAGGTATTCCCTTTTATGGTCACATCCTTGGGAACGACGGTGAAATTGGTGAGATTTATGGGAGCATCGCTTCTGCTGTAGACCTGGGTCTTATCTCTATAGAAATCTTCGAGCTCACCGAAAAACCGTGCCCTGTCATTGGGAGTGGTCCCCTGGGGCGTCTGATCGAGCTCGTTCTCGCCATCAGCCTCTTCCACGTCTACTCCCTTGTTGTTCGGGTCATTGTTCACAGTGTTGGAAGAAAGATTGAGATTGATCACCTCTTCATCTATAAACCATATCAAGACTCCCGTTCCGGGGAGGGTATTGTCGAAAAGCCACGCAGGAAACGGTTGCTCCGTGGGGTCCCTCTTTTGCCTGTTTTCTATCAAAATGTACTTGTCACCGGCCGGAGAAGAGCTGACCATCACTCTGTAGACAACTGGAAACGCCTCGACTGGCTCCAGCGAATATGGAGAGGGCATGCTCGATAGGTCTACGGGGTCCACCCACTGCAGGAATACTTTAGACCATGCGGAAAGATGCGTTGGCGTATCCTCGTCCAGAAGAAGATTGTCCCCCCACATTCCATAACCCATCAAATCGTATATGCCGACTCCGGAGAAACCTCCCGAAGTTTGACCACTACTACCTGTGGGGTAGAGATCCGGCAACCCCATCAGGTGCCCCATTTCGTGAACTATCACGCCTATACCCACAATATCCTCATCCCCGTCGTCAACTCCAACACCCGTTGCGAGAAAGTCGGGGTCGTTGTAAAACTTTTCTTCCGGAACTATGACGACATCATCGAAACGAACTCCGTCATTGGTCGAAATCGGGGTAGAAAACAATATCGTTTGAGAGTATATGTCGTTAGACACATCCCCAGAGTCCTCGGCCCCCCAGCCGGGGTGAACGAAGATTGGGGAATCCACAACGCCATCTCCATTGGAGTCGTAAACCGAGAAATCAACGGACCCGTCAAGCGAAGATATCAGATCAGTAAAAAGAGTGACAAAATTAGAATAATTGAGGCCCGTCACAGAATCGAGGAGACTGCTATAGTTCGAAACCGAAGTCGTGAAATCGACCCCTGCCCTGAGCCAACCGACAACATCCGAAGGGGAACCGGAAATCGTCAAATTTCCGTATGACACCTCAGACCAGTAATTGGAAACGGATTTGGACGTGGAGCCTGTATCAAAGAACAGAGAAGTGAATTCCGCCTGAGACCGATGCGAAGGCCTGTCGGAGAAGTCTACCAGGAATACGACAGGCGTAACCTGGGACGTTCCCTTTGCTATTCCTTCAACTCTGAAGGCAGAAGATAATCCACCCGGAGCAGTAGAAGGCTGAGAAGTCTTTATGAAGCTTCTGCCTCCATCTAGCACAAAACTTCCTCTTACAACTTCCGACTGACCTGTAGTCGAATAGGTTCCTGTTTTAGCGTCATAAAGCCCAGGTCTGGGAGGCGGAAAGGCAAGTGAAACATTTACAAATACGAAAAGTATAATAAAAGTAAATAAAGTGACTGCTATTTTTGTGTTCGAGCGAGTAATGTTAGTACAAAAAACGTTATTTTCATTGATGGAAGACAAAACAAAATACCCCGTCTTCGAAATGTGAAACTGCGTATTTTCCCCCAGTAAACATCTAAATCAGATATTATTTCAAATACCGTGCCTCACGCTCAAGAATATGCCGCACACTAATCCACCATTATTTCTCAACTGTTAATCCTTTGCAAGGAAATATTATTTCATTTATTTTCAGAATAACAACAAGCAAGTTTGTCCATTTGTTTATTTATTTTTCCCATCAACTTTTTTATGCCCCAACATCCATTAAAGCGCCCTTTCAATCCCTTCCATCTTTCAATCCTCAACATCTCCATTCACGTCTTAAAACTAATTTGTGTATGAAAGAAAAGGAGAAACCAAACGAACCCCTTCAAGCCAAAAGCCCTCTCTTCAAATTGACGTATTCAAGGAGTCTTCTGTTTCGAGGATTTTTTCACCAGTATATGAGGAAGAAACAGTAGAAAGAAATCAATTACCGGGGAATTCCTACGGAAAAATACACGTCCCTGTTATTTATAGACCTCTCATCTTCCCAAACTATATATACCTTCCCATTATCATCCACGTCAAGTGTTCCATAATCCTGGAAATTTCCCACCTGGTCATCATTAACTATCACTGGTTTCATCCAGTTGACAAAATCCGGACTCCAGGAGAAAACAATATCACCAGGGTCTCGACCATCCTCCCACCATGTTACAAACACCCTGCAATTGGAATCGAACCTCACATATGGATCCTGCCTGTCATTGTTCGTTTCCGTTGCTACTATATCTTCAACACTTCCCCACGTATCCCCATTATCTTTACTCAAAATGTAATAAATGTTCTGGGTGCCGCCTCTGTCGTCGTTCCAAGCAACCAGAATCTTGCTACCACACGAATCCACTGAAATGCCACCTATTGTCGTACCCGTTGGTGGAAGAGTGACTATTTGTTTGCTATTTTCTGATACAAACGTAGTTCCAGAAAGAACTCCTCTCGTGTATGAAATTTGATCGACATTATTCCTCTTGTCTCTGTAAAATATATGTACATATCCATTTGATGCGGTAATCGCCCCAAGATTTTGGTCCGCCTGCCCAGTATCATCATTCACCTTAACACTTGCACTCCAGCTGCTTCCACCATCCCGAGAAAATGATAAATATATGTCCATATCTCCATTTCTGTAATCTGCCCAAATTATGAATATGTTATCAGACTCATCCACCGTTATTGCAGGTTTGGTCTGAATAGCTGTCCCAGTATCATCAGAAACTTTCACAGAGCCACTCCAGGTCATCCCCCCGTCAGTAGATTTCGAGAAGAATATATCGGGATCCCCGTTCCTATAATCAGTCCAGGCAGCGAAAACCTCCCCCGAATTAGTACCCTTTTCAATAGAAACCGCCACCTGTGAACTAGCACCAGTATCATCATCTACTCTGACATCAGTTCCCCAGGATACAGTTCCGTCCTGACCTATCGTCCCTTTGTCAAAGTAAACGTCGTAATTTCCCACTCTGTCGTCATTCCAAATCACGTAAAGCGAACCAGAGGAATATACAATTCCTCTTTGATTGGAAAAGGGAGTACTTACGTTCGAGAAATCAGAAATTTTTTGATTGGCAGAAAAAACATACTGAGCTACGCTCCCCCCTGACGGTCCACCCGATGAATTACAATAGACAAAGAAAACCAGAACAATAACAAATACCAATTGACCAAAAACATACTTAAGGTAACGTATCAACCCAACGCCCCTCTGCTCTTTTCTACATATTTTCAGATTACCACACCTCACATCACGTTCAATCAATTATTGATAGGGGTAACTACAGCAAGGGTGGTCCCAATTTCAACCCTGTCCCATGTCTCAACCAAAATTTCCTTCACCTGGAGGTCATACGGCGCTGTTAAAGTGAATGTAGAATTGGAAATGGTATATTCACAAACCGGCTCTCCTTTAAAAACTCTATCCCCTTCCTTCACAAACCACCTCTCAACCCGCATATCCACTCCTTCATCCGAATACGGAGCAAACAATACATAACGCGCTGCATCTATTTCAACCTGACTCGGAACCTTTGACTTAACAGTCGCCTTCACCGTCGCAATTCCAGGAGTTCTGCCAGCGGTGAATTCGTTCGTCACCTCCCCAAATCTGTCAGTAACGAGCCTGTCGTAACGAAGCTTTCCGTCACCCTTGACAAGAGCAAACAGGATTTCAGTGTCAGGATTCGGGTTGTCGTTTATGTCCGTCACCTTCACTTCTATATCTGCTCTTGAGAACCCATCAGCGGGGAGCGTCTCCGGCCTCGCTTTCAGATAAATTTTCGCCGGCGCATCTGGCAAAAGGGTGATGCTCACATACCCGGTCAAGCCTCTTGTCCTGTCAAAAGCAGTAATTGTCACGATTCCAACCTTTTTGCCTGCCCTGTACTCCGCCACGGCTCTACCGTTCTTGTCCGTTACTGCTTTTATCGTTCTGATCGTTCCGTTGGCCTGGTCGAGAGTAAACTCTAGCTCGTCACCCTCTACGGGATTTCCGTTCGGATCGTAAACGTAAGCTCTTATGACCGACCTGCTTCTGCCGTCCGCCGTGAGCTCCGTCCTGCTCGCCTCTACTTTCATATAATAGAGAAGGCCACGTCTCGCTGCCGCCCTAGAGATGGGCCTTGTGAGCGGAATATCTATCATCGCCTCTATGAAAGAAGTGATGTAATCGACCCCGACATCTCCAGTGTCGAGGTCTTTCGCCGTGACAATAACCGTTTTGGCAGCGAAACCGCTTGTGTAATCGAACTCTATCTCTCCCCAGGAGTCAGTGACGTCCTTCCAGGCGGGCTCAACCGACGCTCCCACATTCGCTCCAAAATCACCTGCCCCCACAAGGCCTGTGTATTCCTCTGTCGTAGCCAGGTCGACCCGGATGTGATGACCAGAAACCGGGTCACCATTCGCATCGGTTACCGTCACTTTTATCTTTGCTCTGGATGATCTATCTGCAGGGAGATCTTTTTTGTCTATTTCAACCTTGAGAGTCGTGTGGGTATCTATGGTCCACCTGTTACTTGAAATGACAGGATTAGCCTCCACGCCTGCTGCATTCTTGAAGTAACCAACTATCTGACCATTTTCGAAATCATCACCTGGTTTGATCGTGTATTCACCTCGATATGTTCCGGGGTTGGCCTGGTCTTCGGTCATCGGAATTCCTTTGACGTTCCCCATGTCAAACCAGGCAGTCCCACCGGGTTCGGCAACCAGGGTAACATGCACGGTGTTTCCCGCAACTAGCTTTCCAGAGATTCCTGGCACTGAAAATGTATCGTCTTCTACACTCTTTATCACAGGTCTTATGGCGGAAAGATCAAATTGATTTTTTACAACATCACTCACAGCAAGTCTTACGAACTTCAACTCAACCGCAGGACTATCCGCCTGGGGATAAATATACCCTGTGCCGAAATCTGCACCAACCACAATCCTATCGGCACCAGCAAGGAGAAAAGCAAGGGAGGTGTTTGCCCTTCCGACGGTAGGTTTCAACTCCTGACCGTTATAATAAATTTTATTATCATTTACAGGATCTGGTCCCCACGTAAACGCAAGATGAAAAATTTTTCCCAGCGGAATCGGCTCAGGGATGGGGATGATCCTACCCCATTCATCATCCTCCCCAATAGGGGAATTCGCCATCAGGTAACCTTTCTCTCCTTCGAACACCAGATAAACGGTTAAAACAGATTTATTATCGCTCTTAACGAAAGAAAACAGCGTATTGTGTCCATACGCAGAGCCACCTATCTTTCTCCTTACTACAACCAGCTCTAAAGTCCCTTTATTCACATCCAAGGTGGTCCCCGGAATGACCTTAATGACAGCGTACTCACTCGACACCTGTCTTTCCACCACAGGTCCCCAGCCAGATCCATCCCTAACTCCACCATACACTGTTACCTCAGAGGGTCTTAACGAAGTAAAATCTATGGAAATCAGCTCTTTCCCATCAGAAACTCCAGCGAAACAAATCAACACAAGAAGAAACACCGCGAAAAAGGAGATCGACTTTTTATTCATAACTCTCATTGCTCCTCCAGTTTCTCGCTCTATTTATCTATACCACCTCATCACCACGGTGTTACACCATTCCAACCACCAGGCGTCGGGTTGAGGGTGGGAGAGTTGGTATGCCACCCTATAAACGTACTGTGGCACGCAACGTTCCTGAACATATTTCCGTAAAGAGTCACGCCATTGCTGTTCACGTAGATGGACCCCCCACCCCAATTTATGGTGTTTGTTCCATCATTGTCCAGACAATTTGTCCTCAAAAGTCTTGGGAGACGCGCAACATGAGGCGAGTGGCACTTCGAGCATGGGAATTGGTGATATGCCGTTTCCACACCATCAGAACCGGTATTGCCCTGGGCATTAGCACCCTGAGTACTCGGATTGGGCCCCCACATGTACTGGTGAGCGTTGGAAGGATCGGGGTTCGACGTCGTCGAGTCGGTTGTTCCATAGGTATGCGCACCCTTAACCCACTGCACATAACCTCGAGGACCAGAAGGACCATAATCGTTCCCCACCCAGCCGGTGCCGCTATAAGAATAGTGGTCCATCCCGTGCATCGTCGGTGGGTTAGCATACCATATTTTAGTCACGCTAACACCCCTGTGGAAGATATTCGAATTCTGGCCCGCCCATCCCATTACAGTATTATGAGGTAGCGTCGACGATGCCCAACCAGCCACACCTGGATTGGGGATAGGACTTGTAAGGGATTCAATGTTAGCCCTCGGATGACACACCAGACATAGCCCTCCGAAAACCGTTGGGTCCGTTATACTAGGATTTGCATCGCTCATCCTGTAAACAACCACATTACCCTGCTTCCAGTAATTCCCATTCGTACCAAATGTATTCTCGTCTATGAAGTAACCATCCCAACCGAGCCTAGTGCTGCTTGTGCTGTAACCAGAGCCCCATACATACTTCGTGAGGCCCATCCCCCCACCAGAGGCAGTCGGAACATTATAGTTGAGACTATTAGCCCAAATGGTGGTCTTGAATTCGGGATTGGCTCTCGGTGCCGGATATCCAGCATATTTGTCCTTCCAGGTATTCGCTCCCGAATCATTCTGGTTAAACATAGTCGTACTTGCACCGGGATTGTCTATACGAGGAGGTCTGTCCTCTTTATATGGAGACGTAACCCAGGTTCCTTTCAGAGCCGGAACCATAAACTGGGCATTGGTCTGATTAGAAGATACTCCGTGTGGGTCGTGACAGGCGCCACATGACATGTCATTTACGTTCCAAAGTATCGTAGTTCTGGGGGTCGATTCGCTGACTGTCGAGAAGTGATCGCTCATAATGTTGGCGTTCTTAAAAGAGAATGTACTCACCCAGCTTAAAGTTCCACTCCATCTTGTAGGACCTCCCGTTGAGTTCTCGTGGTAATAACCTATCTTGGCCTGTATCCCGAAATCGGCATAAGTCTTGGGAGCAGTATTATCATCTCCAAAGTGACAATCCCAGCATAGATCCGACTCTGCAGGATACCCAGTCCCCGCCTGAGGCTGATATGTGCCCTCTCCTATCGAAACGAGATCCTTTATAAGGCCTCCTGTAGTGGTCGTATTCGTATCACCGATCCACCAAATATTGGTCACATTTGAACCATGACTGTTGTGGCAATCGAGACACGCCACATTTGTTACACCGGTTCTGGTTCCGGTGCCCGTACTTGTAATTCCCCCGGCACCGCCTCTATCTGTCCAGCCAGTAGAAACAGCATATCCACCTCTGTTTGCCGCAACATTTCCATGGGGCGAGTACGCCTTATCCACTTTGTCCCACGGCAAGACGTTGTACTGTGTGGAATCAAACTTCCCAAACGGCGTTGTGCCCGTATTGCTGTATTTCGAATCCACGCTATTTCCGTCCCAGGACTTCGCAACGGGAGTGTTGGTGTCGCCATCCCCGCTGAATGGCGTAATCGAGCTGTTGGTGTCGTTGTGACAGGAGAGACAGTGCTGGTTCAGGTTCAAAAGTTCCGTCTGAGTAGCACTCGCTATATCCGTTATGGAAACAACGGTGGAAACAGTCGGGTAAGTGCCGTAGACTTTCAAATCAATCGGGTACGGCGAAGAAGTGCCATTGTTGTGATATGTACTGTTGATTGTACCGTCAGCGTTACCTTCAGCGTGACACTGCACGCAGGTATTCTTCGTTACGGTAGAAGAATTGACAGCCGCGCTGTGGTGAGACGCAAGTCCGAACTCGGGAGTTATGGCCCTTCTCGGCCCCTGAGTTGTGCTGTGGCAGAGCTGACAATCTCCGCTACCTTTGAACCCCTGATCATGATTGTGACAGTTCGTGCACCTGGTAGTGAAGTGACCGGTGTTGTTCACGTCGTTCCTTTGATAATGATTCGTCTGGTTGTGGCAAACCTCACATATACCATCCGCGCCGTTCCACGCGTAGCTGTTCGTCGCAAACCCTGTCAAGTCAGTAAACGTCACAGACGAGAGAGTCGTGTCATTTGGAGTACCGTAGGTGTTACTACCCATGGTGGTGTCGGAAGCGCTGGTAGGATTGTTGATAGCGCTTCTGATCATGTAGTAATTGCTGTCGCCGTGAGGGTCGTGACAGTCGACGCACTTGTAATCATAGTCAGTGGTCCCGGTTGGCGGCCAATCATGTGAGCCCGCTCCTGTGATGGACTCCGCGTGAGGCTGCATCGTGGTATGACAGGACAGACAGAGCCCGTTCACGTTCGTGGCATAGGCACCGAGCCTGTATGGATCAGTCGAACTCTTCGTCGGCGCGTGCTGAGCGTTCTGGTCGTGACAGTTATAACATCCCGCCCCCTCAGAAAACCCGGGTCCAGTGTTGCCCGATCCAGGGAAGGTCGTGCTGTTTCCGTGACCCTGTGTCGTGTACTCAGTGAAGTTTATGGCATTGGGTCCGTCTCCCGGAGTTTCCACTGGCTTTGAAGCAGGTTCAGTTCCCGAATGGCACCCCGAGCAATTTATCGTCCCGACACCCCATTCCGGCGTCTGTTGATTCCCGTGACAGTCAACGTTGCTGCAGGTTCTCGTTACCGGGTCCCACGTACCATTATCACCGGGGCCTCCAATCGAACCACTCGCCAAGTCAACTGTGCCGTTCATGTGATTGGTAGTATATCCGGATATATCCCCGTGGCAGTAGCTGCACGGTGTAGACAGCGAGCTCTCATCGCCAGGAACCGGCGACGGGGAAGTCCAATTCTGTGGATCACCTGCCCCATGTTTGATGTGGTCGCCTGTGGAAGAATACGTGTACTCCTGGGTGTTGGTTCCAGTTGTCGGATGGCCGTTGGCGTCGAGAGAATCGTCCCTGGGACCGAACTGGTGACACGTGTCGCAGGCGATTGCTGTGGTCTGGCCGGTGAGTCTTGGCGGGGCCACACCAGAAACACTGTCGTACTTGACCATCACGCCGCCTTTTATGATCTTTCCGTTGGACTCGAATTTGATGTAACCCCAGTCACCATCTGCAATACCCGCGGCTGCAGGATCAAACGTGAAATGAGCCCTCAAAACGGTGCTGTTGTCCTGGTCAACGGTTGCTTGAGGCGTTACTTTCGTGTTCATATTGTTTCCGACTTCCTTTATCTCCTGCCCAGCCTTAAGAGAATCTGACTGTGAAAGTGTCCCCTGAACATATATAACCGAGCCAGACTTAAAAGCATTTGCCGGAATTGAATAACCTGGATCGCTAAAGAGACGGACACACCCTACTTCTGATGTTCCTATCTGCACCTGAAGAAGAGCTTTTGGGTTATTCGCAGAATTTTTCACCTCAATACTGTAACAGCCGCTCCTACCTGTAGTATCCCAGTCATACCACTGTCCATTTGCATCGCCTCCAGAAGGACCACCCTGATAAACAGTATTATTCCCATTTTGAGCGTCATTAATCTTGAAGCCCTTATTTGAATAATCACCAGTTGGGTCATTAACCCATATTCTCACTATATCTCCCGGGTTAAATTGCATACTCGTTGTAGCAGGAGGAGATGAAAGGTCAGTAGACGTTCTAATTTCCCAACTGCCAAAAATGTAATAACCATCGCCCTCAATTGGCCCACTCGTCACCGTCACATCAGTTGTATCAGAAAGTCCGCCATAGGTTGCCTGTACTATATCGGTGCCCGCGGTGCTACCCGCCGTGTACAGTCCTGCGCTCACACTGCCTCCGGACTGGTTCTGGGTAAGCGTCCAAGTAGCAGAATTAGTCACGTCAACGTTACCGGATACAGAGTACACAGCCGTCGCGTAAAACTGATGGGTCTGGCCAGTGCCAAGAGAAGTCCCCGACACAGGCGTCGACGAACCCTGAGTGTCCGTTATGACGACCGACTGCAGGGTATCTACCACAATGGTGAACGTATTGGAGCTGAAAGAGGTAATCGTGTTGACAGTACCGGATGATGCCGTCACGTACCCGTCGTTCACCTGGGTCTGAACCGTGTTCCCATCGGTAGCACCCGACGCCACGTTCACAACTACCAAGACCCATTCAGTGGTACCATCTGCAACCGTGAAATTCAGTCCACTCACCGTGTAGGTGTTGTCTGTGGAGTTGTACGTAGCATTCCCGCCCAGTTGAGTATCTGGAGTTCCGTCTTTGTTCGAATCCTGCCAGAACTGAACAGCCGCGATGTCGGTCGTATCAACGGCAGTCCCTACCTGCTTGACCTTGATGCTGTCCACAGTCACAATCCCACCGCTCGCTGTCAAAGCAATCCTGTCCACCACATTTCCAGTGGAGCCGGCCAAAATGTTGCCTGCAGCGGGCAAATTGTCCGGCGTGGTAACCGTTAGAGTACCAGGTGCCTGAATGGTGAACTGGTTCGACGAGAACGATGTTATCGTATTGACCGTGCCAAAAGATGCCGTGATATACCCGTCGTTGACCTGAGTTTGCACGGTAGTACCGTTTGTCGCTCCAGAGGCAATGTCAACAGCGACGAAGACGGTCTTGCTCGTTCCATCGGCGACACCGATGTTCACGGACACTGCATAGGTCTGGTCGGTTCCATTGTAAGTCCCCGACCCGAGGTTAGTATCCGTGGATGTATTGAAAGTGCCGTCGCCGTCGTCGAGCCAGAAGGTTACCGCAGCAATGTCGCTCGTATCCTGTGCCGTTCCAATTTGCTTAACCTTGATACCGGAAACCGTCACGTCGCCGCCGGAAGCCGCCAACCGGATCTTGTCGACCAGGTTATTCGTCGACCCGGAGGCAAACGTACCGGCAGCGGGGAGGTTATCAGGCGTATCTACAGTGAGAGTTCCAGGCAAAGCCTGAATCTTGTTCGCCCACGATGGCGATTCACCGTAGTGGCAAGTGATATTCGAACAAGTCTTCCAGCCGTTGGTTCCATCCGCCGCCTGACCAACGGTCCCACTATAAACGGGGCCTGTCCCAACGTTGTTCCAGAAAGCCGGATCGACGGAAACCTGGACATAAGTTGGATCAGGAGTAGCACCGCTCTTGAACGAAGTATTCGTCGGGTTCCCGGGATGACCGCCACTCTCCTGTGCACCACCGCCCTGGTGGCAGACATAACAGGTATTTCCTCTAGCGTAACCGAGCTTGTTGACAAGGAATTCCACGTGGACACTGTGCGCATCGTCTGGATACGCACTTCTCGAAGCAATTTTCACCACAGCGTCAGTATGGTATGTTGCACCGTCATTGTAATAAGGCATTCCACTCGAATCTGTAGATCTGCCGTGACAGGAATTGCAGGCTGCCTGAGCAAACCCGAACTTCGCAGCGTTCGCAGGGTCTCCATGGGGATGACAGGCAGTGCAGTCTGCACCTTCGTTGTGGTCCGGGTTCGCAGTTGAGGTAAAGTAGTTGTGGTCGACGTTGAGCGTGGTGTTTTCGCTCGGGCTCTCGTGACAGACGGTGCACAGGTCTCCCACGTTTCCAGACGTATCGGCGTTGTCATCGAAGGAATTCGTCCCGGTCTGAGCCGTGAAAACGACACTTCTGCCGTTGATGGTGGTTCTGACCATATAATCGTTTGTCGTACCATGAGGATTGTGACACTCGGCGCAGTCCTTGGAGAAATTCATCTGGGATGGAGAAGTCTGATTTGTATCGGTCGTGTCACCTTCATGGGTGTGAGCCTTGTTCAAAGTGTCATCTGTCGTGGCAGAATCCCTGTGGCAGGCGTCGCAGAAGCCTATAGTCGTTCCGCCCGCCGCCTTCTGGTCGCCAGCCGTGCCGAAGCCGAGCCCGGAGGACGGATTCGAGTAATCCGTGTAGTCTATGTTGTTCGTCTGCACATTACCCACAGTAGTCGGCGCGTGTGTCTCGGGTGTGGACTGCACCTGCGTATACGGCAATAGCTTGAGCATATCCGAGCCGTGAACGACGTGGCAATCGATGCATCTGAGAGCCGCTCCCGCATATCCTGAGTCGTTGGTATAAGTACCGGTATTTCCGTGTCCTCCTGTAGTCCAGTTCTGGGAAACGTCCGGGGGTGTCTGACCACCTATCTGAACATCAGTGGACGATGTCGGAGCAGTCGCTCCCCCATCGTGACACGACAGGCAAAAATCGTTTATGTCAGTCAGGTTGGCATCATAAGTAAAAACATAAGTGTCATTCGGGTCTGGATCTATCAGAGGATCTGTGAGAGTGTGCCTCTCCCCGTGACACTTCTGACAGTCGTTGTTCGCCTTGTCATATGGTGACTGATACACGAAGTTTGCGCTCGAACCCGTAAAACCACCGTGCTGAGACCAGACAGCGGGCTTCGTGTCGCCATCTGGACCTACGCCCTTGAACAGAGTGTCTATGTAATCGTACGTTCCCGCACCGCCGCCAGGTGTATGACAGGTCAAACAGTCGGGACCTCCGGCTGGAGGATTGTGAGGATTGTGACAATCTGTGCACGCTCTCGTGCTCGTGTCCGCGTGATCCGAAACATTGGTCGGCCTAGCCGGAGGTTCGACCCCTCTCACCAGAGGCGTTCCATTGGTGGGGGTTCCGTAATCGTCGTGACAATCCGTGCATATGGCTCTTATCTCTGGACCGGTGGGATTCGCCGGATCCAGGTATGTCAACCCTGTCGTTCCCCTCGGAGACACGTAAAGTCTCGCGTTACCGGTTGATGCGTGCGGGCTGTGACAATCCCCACAGGGCATCGCATCGCCGTTGTTGCCACCTGTGGGAGTACCATACTTGTAATAATGGCCTCCCTTTGAATACGCAGTTTTAACGTCTACCTGACGGCTCGTATTCGTCGAACCGTCGTGACAGGTGAAACAAAGGGCGTAATCAGTGAGAGGAGTGCTCGATGGAATGTTATTGTATGCGGCCACCAGGTGAGGCGGATCGCCCGGGTTGACCTGGTTGTCCGGAGAAGCTACATCGTGGTTGGGGTAACCGTCAGTTGCCGTATTGCCGGTTGTATCGTTGTAATGGCTCGGCGCAACGTCGGGAGAAAGATTCCCGGTTCCTGGATTATACGTGTCGCCGCCGTGGCAGTTGGCACACATTATCGTCGTTCCGTAATCATAATCGGAAACCATCGTATTACCGGAAATTACCTGAACGGGATGGTGAGATTCGGAGGAACTCGTGAAAAGCTGCCCATAACTGGTGTGGCAGAAATCGCACGTAATCGGGCGGGAATATGACGTCATACCGATAGCTTTCCCCGACCATATGGACCGCGAACCCGCCCACACGTTGCCACCCTTTATGCTGTGGCAGGTGCCGCACATCTGCGTAAGGTCGTGAGCGGCATAGGCCCGATCAGGGCTCCTCAAAAGTGTCACTCCCACAAACGTAATGAATATAAGCGCTAAGAGAAGGACACCTCTTTTCCCTTGCCTCATCAAAACGTTCCTCCTTAAATTTCTACGCATATTTTCACCATCCCTTTATTATCAAAAAACCGTCCAGAGTCCCCGCAAAGAGGGACTCATCCGAGCTGAACAATACTCTCACCTTGCCTTTCCCGAAAATCTTTTCTCCCTCAAGGATTTCCGCCTTCCTGCCTCTGATTCTCACAATCCCCTTGGGTGTAGCACAGTAAAGAACGTCGCCGCTTGCAACGAGGGAGTAGAAAGGAACCGATCCCACGCTTTTTATCCCTATCCTACTGACTTTCCCGTCTACCACCTTGAAAAGTCCTTTTCCGGTTCCCACGTAAACATCACCATCGTATACGGCAATCGAAAGCACGTTGGATGGAAAGAATTCTTTAGCAGCCAGCTCTATAGTTTTCCCGTCAAATAGGTACAGAGCGCCACCGAGGGAACCAAGATACACACCCTCTTTGGCCACCGCGAACGACGTTATGTCGTTGAACAACCCCTTCCCATCGCCGCCAATGAATTTCCAGTTGTTCCCGTCAAACGCGAGCAGTCCCCCGGAAAGCGACATCGACTCAACGAGCAGAATGTCTCTCACGTCGTCGACCACGAGATATACATTCTTGAGAAATATCTTCCCTATTTTCTTTTTCTTTTTAAGCTTCGTCCCGTCATACACGTAAAGGCCGTTTTTCCCCCCTATGTAAAGCTTCCCTTTGAAAACAGCAAACGAGTTTACCCTGTCACCCTCGAATTCAGCAGGATAAAAACTCCTGAAAGAACTTTTTGCCGGATCAAACTGAAATATCCCCTTCGTCAATGTGCCGAGGAAAACGAGATCCCTGTATTTCCCGATAGCGGATACACCCGAACCCGGGAAGTTCTTCCCCTGCGTGAAAGCCACAATCTCCGCTTTCGCCATAGAGGCAGGCACAACCAGCGAAAGTGCGAGAAGGGACACAAGAACTGTCATGACCAATGACACTATCCGTCTCATCATCCATCTCCCTTCTCTTGAAAAACTTTTTCCGTTTTTCACTCTCAATACGACATTTCTCTTCCCCATGTCACTCCTCATCATTTATGACACTTCACGCAAAGCGGAGTCGAACCAGTTCCAGAACCGCTGTAATTGAACCTGGTCATTTGAGCATCCGTCGACTCGGTATTCACACCACTGAAGGTTCTTCCTGTGACCACCGTCGAACCCACTCCGTGCGGGTCGTGACAGGAAACGCAAGCGATATTGTCGGTAGCCGCGTTGGTATTTCCAAACGTGGTCAAATCACCGTCAAGAGGCATGTCCGCATCAGGCGGCACCTGGAACCACCTCGAATCAGGTACAACCTGAGTTGCGACAGGATGCGTGTCGCTTCCCTCTTTCGCCTCGGACTGAGCGACGTTGTACGTGTGGTCGGCAGGGGCAGTTGTAAGGTGACACTGAGTAGCGCAGAAAGCATCCAGACCACCTGCTGTCGAGTAATTCGTCGCAGCAAGAAGCCTCCACGGATTGTTAGTAGCTGGAGGCAGGTGATTCGTCGTTATGTCGTGGCAGGTCTCGCAGCGCACGGGTGGCACCTGGTCTACAGTGCCGGAATCGGTTGTCGTCGACGCATTATCAATGGAGGAGGAACCGTGACCATTCAACGACCACGTAGCATATATATCGGGAGCCACGTTTCCGGTTCCATCAGCATTGCTCGTAGCCGGGTCTGTGCCGTTGTGGCAATAGAGGCAGTCGAGTTTGTATGAACTGTTGCTCCAGTTTGTCTTCGCCTGAACCGTTCCGACCGCCCCGTTCACCGTCGCTGTGCTGTGGCAGCTATTACACCTGTCCGTGCTGGTGGAGTCCGGCGACCCGGACGGCGCCGTGGTGCCGAGGACGGAGTAAGAGGCCACCGATGTATCCACGTTGGCAAATTCCACGCTACCGTCGACGTGAGTCCCGCTCGAAGAGAGATCGTATCCGGTGTGACAATTAGTGCACCCCTCGGTTCCAAATCCGGGACCATACGCTGCCGTGAGGTGAGCAGTGTGATTGCCTGTCGAAATGGACGTGGTAGTCGTCACGTCGTTCAAACCGGTGTCGTGGCACTGTCCGCAATCGCCATCGGTCGACACATCCCAATCCGGGGTGGTGTTGTTCCCGCTCGGCGTGGCAAAGTCCGCTCCGTGACAATAGAGGTTGGAGCAGACGTTGTTGGTATCGTCATACGACGTAGAATCGAGCGTCGTGTCCGCCGGGTTGTTTGCCTGGGCGTTCGGGTTGAAGCTGTCGAATCTGACCTGAACATCCGTGTTCACGTTGACCAGGTTCCACTCGGATGGTCCGGTGATGCCGGCAGTATTGTGGTCAGAACCGTTGTGACATCTGCTGCAGGAGAACCCTTTGTTGGAAACCGGCGTCTCGTCAGAAGGAACACCCACATGAACATCGTGAGTAGCGCTCAATCTGTGCGTGCCCGTGTTGGTGGGCAATCCGGGATAAGTGTGACACCCGTTACACGCAAGCGGCATCAACCCGTCCTGTGTGGTTATATCGCTGTCCTGGTTGTGTATATGGCAGGCGCCGCAGTTGTTACCACGCTCGTCCTTGTTGTATGCAGGCGCCGCGTGCTGACCGTCTGAATTGTAAGTCATCGGATATCCTGGGTTGTTCGTGTTTGTGTGGCAAACTGCGCAGAGGTCATCAGACGGAGTGTTCTGCGTATCATTGAACGAATAATTGCCCGTAACCGCCTCGAACCTTACGCCCGTTTGAGTGACGCCAGCCGTGATCGTGATCGTCGGATTAATCATATATATGTTGTACCCGGTTCCGTTGAAAACCATACCGTGTGGCTCGTGGCATTGAGCGCAATCCGTCGTGAATGTGGCACCCTCGAGCTTGTTCGCGTAATCCAGGTTGCTGTGGGTATTTATGTTCTTCTTCGAAGCAGGCGAAGTTCCAGTCGTCCTGTGACATGCCTCACAAAGGGCCGTCACTGTGGTTATACCAGTCTGTCCGTTGATCGTAGAGAGCAACCTGTTTCCAGCATAGGTTGTGTCGTCGGTGTTATTAATGTGAGTGGTAGAAGAATCGTGGCAGTCGGTACAGGCTCTCGCCGCCGCGGCATTGCCGGAAACAGGATAGGTTCCCGCAGCAGACGGCCTGTTGTGACCTCTAACTTCAGCGCCGTAGTTGGCATCGTCACCGAGCATATCTGGCGCAAGCCTGCCCGTTCCATCGACGTTGTTCGTGGCCGGATCAGTTCCGTTGTGGCAATTCAGACACGGAAGCTTGTAAGAGCCATTGCTGAAGTTTTGCTTCGCAAGAGTTGCTCCTACGGCACCGTTTACCGTCGCTGTGCTGTGGCAGTTGTTGCACACCTGAGTTCCGGTCGTATAGTCGGTTCCGAGAGTTGTGGGCGTAGCATCAGCCGACGAGGTCACGAAATTTTTCACCGTGTTCACGTGAGTCGAGTCGTTTATCGTGGCCCCGGTATGGCAGGTGGAACAACCATCACCGAGACCCGGACCATATGTCGCAGAAAGATGCGCAGTGTGGTTTCCGGTTGATATTCTCGTGCTCGGTGTCGTGTCAGCAGTTGTCGCGTCGTGACAATCGCCGCAGGATATCGTTCCATTCCAGGCAGGAGTCGTGTTGCTGCCACCCCATCCCACCTGAGTGCTGGCATTGTCACCGTGGCAGTATAGCCCTGCGCACGTGCCGGTTCCACCCACGCCCGATGCAACGTTCCCTCCAGCTGCGTCGGCCGCCTGACCGGCATAGGTGGGTCCGTTGGCGTTTGCCGGGTTCCACGAGTCGAACTGAATCTGAACGTTTGCCGGATCGAACTTGGTGCTCCAGTCGGAGGGTCCGGTCACACCGCTCTGATTGTGGTTGGCACCGCCCGGCGTCGGGTGACATTTGTCGCAGGAAAAGCCCTTGTTGACCGCTCCTCCGGCTCCGGGAGCACCCACATGTGTATCGTGAGCTCCAGAGAGCACGTGAGTTCCCGTGAGAACATCCAGCCCTGGGTAAGTATGGCACGCATTGCAGCCAGACGGCTTGAACGCCTCGTTGTGCTTATGGCAAGCGGTACAAGTCCCGGGATTGGTATCGGGAGCATTCGGGTGAGGG
The DNA here is from genome assembly GCA_964429585.1 of uncultured bacterium. Lineage (GTDB taxonomy): Bacteria > Desulfobacterota > Deferrimicrobia > J040 > J040 > CAYSCN01. The sequence goes on from CAYSCN010000014.1 coordinate 55,001, forward strand.
CTCGTCACAACTCCGGGAGCCGTGTCATCGAGAAAAGACGTCATATCCGGATCAGTTGTTTCGTGGCACTCCTGACACAGGCTCGAAGCCGGCGAATCGAGGTCGGCGAAGGAATTGCCCGCGGTGCTCGCGCCAGTTGAAGCATCAGTGAATTCGAGGTTCGTCTGCTCCGTGGGCTCGGCAGGTGGAGGCCCAGCGGGGAGCGTAAACGCAGCCTTGTCGTATATCTCTCTCTGAATCATGTAAAGGTTTTCCGAAGACGCTCCACTGGCCTGGTCACCGTGCGGGTCGTGACAGTTGACACATTCAGGAGATATGTGCCAGGTGTTGACCTGTGTGGCGTAGCCCGCATTCTCCATCTCCGTCTTGCTGTGAGTGACCACGTCCTTAGCAGGAGAGTTGCTATGGCAACCAATCGAGGTGTTGGCGCAGGTGAACTGGACACCAGCAGTGCCAGTATCCTGGTCCACGAGCCTGAACGGATTGGCACCGCTTAGATTGCTGCTCGTGTCGTGGTCCACATTGCTATCGTGGCAGTCGGCGCAAACTTTCCCCTTGGCACCGTGCCCAGCATTCGGGAACTCGTTGTCGTTGTCAATCTTAGACTGAACCCAATCGCCGAAGCTCCAGTTGTTGACATCCGACACGCCCAGCGTCGAGCCTCCCTCCTGGGAGTGACACACGTCACACGTGAAGTGGCCATTCGCGGAGACGTCGTAATTCCAGGCCACCGTGTTTCCACCGTGACAATTGGTCGAACTACACGTTCCTGTCGAATAGGTGAAATCATCGAGGGTTGCAGTGTTGTTCGAATCAGGAGCAACCTCGTACGACATGTTCACGTGAACAGTCTTGTTGGCTATAGTAGCCCCATCTGTAGTGGTCTGAGAGTGGCACGTTGAGCAGGAATATCCGTTAGCAGTAACGTGTTTAGGATGCTTGTTCCCTTTGGGAGAACCATCTATGACGGTATTGTCCGTGTAAGACGGCATGGGAGTTGTGGAACCATCCCCGTGACACGACCAGCAATTCGCAGTTCCATCCCACTGAAGAGCCTGAGCCGGCGCCTGAGAGAACGGTGCCGAAGTGTCGTTCCCGGGGCTGTGACAATACGTGTTGGAACAGGTATCGTTGGTGTCGGTTGCAGCATCTCCTACGGTCGCCGTGCCGTTGTACTTCGAGTTTGAATCGAGGCGCGGATCGGACGTGTCGAACGCCACATCGGCCTGTCCGTTCACGTGAGCCGGGTACTGAACGGTAGTGCCATCAGTGGTCGTGTTGACGTGGCACAGATTGCACCCAAACCCGTAACCCGTGCTGCCAGCGTGAGTCGGGTGAGCAAAAGTTCCCGGGGGATTGGCAGCGGTTACCTTGTGGCATGTCCCGCAATCGCCATCACCACCCGGACCTGTATTGTTCCATGCAGGCGTTGTATTCGTTCCCTGATCCGCTGCAGGGAATCTCGTTGTGTCATCACCGTGGCAGTAGAGGTTGGAGCAGGTCCCGTCTCCGAGACCACTTCTGGATCCCTTGGGCTGACTGTAAGTTCCATTGGGGTTAAGCGTCGAGTCGAACACCACATCCACGTTCTGCCTGATATCCGCTATGTTTCTGGACTCGTAATCTGCACCGTCGACAACACCGGACTCGTTGTGGACCGTCGAGCCATCGCCAGGCTTCGGATGGCACACCCCACAATCAAATCCCGCCGTATTGACATGCTTGAGATGGGCATTCGTGTTAGGCGGATACCCATGACAATCCGAACAGGATGCGGTAGCCCTCCAGCCGCCAGCAGGGTCTTCATCAATGTTATATGGAGGAGTATCGCTCTTCCCATGTTTATGACAGGCTTTGCAGTTGTCTCCAGGATTCTGCGGACCGCCAGGATGCGTTCCTCCAACACCCATGATGCCAGATAGGGGACCTATGCCAACGTGGCACTCGGTGTTGTCGCACACACCCGCACCATCCGAACGATAATAATCAAGCTGAGTCGTATATAAGACCGATTCAGTTGCGGGCTTCACAATATCAATGGTCCCGAAGTTCCCGTTCGGCTTGGATACTTCCGGAATCATAAAAATATTGCTTCCCACACCCGAGCCTTCTGCATGCTCGTCATGGCAGTCGAGACATCCGGCGGTAAAGGAACCTCCAGCATTCTTGCTGCCCATGTGCGCCTGATATCCGCCGTGGCAAATATAGCAGATGGAATACGTGGGGGTACCGAATGAAGAAGCCGTCTCCCCGGACTGAAGGGAAAACACGAGCCTGTTCCTGGTCTTGTAGTCAACAGAAGTTCCCGAATGGTCAGCATTGGCGTCGTGACATGCTGTGCAGTCTAGCCCCAGAGTTCCTCCTGTCAAAGTTGCAGTAGGCTTCCCGTGACCGTGATTCAGGTAGCTGTTGTTCTGGTCACCCGGGTAATGACAAACGGCAGTGCAGTTCGCCTCGTCTATAACCGTATCCCCTTCGTGACCATCGCCGAGTAATCTTCTCTTTGTCGAATAGTGAGAATCGTGACAGGTCGAGCACTGGGTCTTGTTGGTGACATTGGTCGCGGTAGTTGTCTGGAGAGGAGTCCCATCGTTCTCCACAATAGCTCCAGAGCCTGTGGCAGCCGTTCCGTCGTCGTGAGATGAAACCGGAACCTGCGGATTCCCCCACGTTCCCGTAGGAGGATTTCCATGACAAGCTCGACATAGATCGTCATATGCCTTGGGCGCGCTCACGTTTCTCAATGCAAATGGATTGTTAGTCTGATCCCAGGTCCCCCCGTTACCCACCGTCTGGTGGTCGGGATAGGTGAGAATGGTCGGGTCGTGACAATCTATGCACCTTATCTCTCCTGAAATCGGCGCGCTTGCGACACTGCTCAGATATTCATTGTTCGAATCAGTTTGGGTCAGGTAGTTGTAACCTACAGGGTGCTTAGAAACCTTCGTATTGTCAAAATGGGAGAGGGCATCTTTCATCTTGTTGTTCAACGGGTTGCTGTGACAGAAAGTGCATCCGAAAGTGTCGGGAACCGTCCCGCCGTTGGCCGCCTTCATATTGGGCAGGGTCCTTGCGGCATTGTTTATAAATGAAGTGTTCGGTTCCGCGAGGTCAGCGTTGAGCGAATGACAGTTGTAACAGGAAGATTCATCACCGATATGAAGTGCAAGCGCTACCCGCGGGAGACTGAGAACAACAAGCGCAATCAACGTGGATAATAGAAATACAGGAAAAAATTTTCTTGATTGTGCCATCTTCTCCCCCAGTTTTTTTCAAATCCTTGTGACAGTTATCCTCAAACTTTTCAACTCCGGCAAATCACAACATCAACTCGTTCTTTTATACATATAAATGTCAATATTTGTTACCGAAAACACATTATGAATCAAATATTCCTCGTTCAATAATGGCACGCCAGACAAAGGTCGCTCTTCTCGAAAAACGGCGCAATTGCATACCTCCTGTACGGGGTCTTAACGTGCAGCGTGTGGCACGACTCGCAGGTGTAAACGTACACTGTTTTGTCGTTTATCTTCCTTTTTTCGAGCCTCATCGGCAGAGAGTGCGGTTTTCCTTCCTTCTCCAGCTTTTCGATTTTCTCGTTGTAAGCCTTCACTCTCTCCACCATCTTATCTTCCAGGACATCACCAGACTTGTGAAGGCATTTTATTATGCGCCGCTCCCTAGTGGGCTTTTGAGGGTGACAGCTCATGCACCTGGCATTCACATCCACACCAGACTCTATCTTCACTTCGACAGCCGAGGTCTTGCCCTCCTCCACAAAAGCTTCCTGAAACCCTATATACCTCACTTTTTTGGAAAAAAGACCCAAAAAGCCTCCTTTTTTGACCACCTTCTCCGCGGTCACGATCGCGTCTCCAACCGGGACATTTTCAGCCAAAACCTTCCCCTTTTCATCGGTCCTGTACTCTTTCCCGCCCACCGACACGAAAGCGTTTTTAGCCTCTTTTCCTGTATCGGCAAAAATCACCTTTACCTCAACGGAACCAAAGGCTTCCTCTTTTTTCAAGCTACCAAAAGCCGCAGGGTAAACCGCTGATGCCGAAAACAAAAGTATGATTCCGACAATGAATATCTGAGATGTAAGTTTCTCCTTCATGAAATCACCCCTACTTCCTCTTTTAATTTACTTCTCAACTCAATCTTTATCATCTATGACAAACCAGGCAAAGATCGCTCGTGGTCCTGAACTTGTCCCTGACCATGTAATTCGACGGAGTTCCTTCATTCACACCCGTGCCGTGCGGGTCGTGACAGGCCACGCACGGTATGTAATGAGGCTGAGTCGTATTGGTGTAGGTGCTGATCAGCCCGTCATATATCAGAGCACCACCTGCCGGATACGCATTGGGTCCATAAGTTCTCGAAGAGGCATCAGAATACGTGAGGTGTTGACCCATTTCTACCGCACCCGGTGCCGGATTGCTGTCCAGCTCGTGTCTCATATCCTGAGCCCCAACGCTTTGATGGCAGGCCGTCCAGCAGTAGTTGTCGAAGTTCACCTGAAAGTCGTAGTCGTTGGTCGGGCTCTGCGTCAAATATCCGGGAACAAGGTGATATGTGTTCGAATTCAACCCATTCAGCACGCCGTCATTGTGGGTTCCCGGCGGGTCGGATATGTTGTGGCAGTCCGTGCAAGAGATGTCACGCCCGAAGACCGAAGATATCTGCGGGTCTCCGTGACCTCCGTCGATTGCTGTCCCATCGGTACCGTACCAGTAAGTGTAAACCTTCGGGGCAAGAGCTGGTGCACCAGGAGAACTCGCATCGTGACAGGCCTGACACCCGGCCGGCATGAAGCCGGTCTTATGGTCATGACAGCCGGTGCAATTCGAACCTTCATTGTGCCCCGGTTCTGTAAACGTGTCGCTTCTGTTGTGTATCGTCTTCAGATGACAGTTGTCGCAAAGACCCGCGTTGTTCTGCGATGCGGGAGCAGGGTCGAGTTCGGTAAGAGACGTTATAGGAGCGTTGTTCAGCGTGTGGGTAGATGGAGAGGCCGTTCCGTAGGTTCCCTGATTCTCGCCGTGATTTATCGCATCCCTGAACATCCAGTAAGAGCTATCTCCGTGCGGGTCGTGACAATCCACGCACCTCGGTGTAAACGTCCACGGGGTTCGAAGCGGCGTGTAACCGGCGGCCTGCATATTGGCAGCGCTGTGAGTAACCTGATTCCCGTCGGCGTTGACGGTCCCAGGATGACACGAATTACATATGGTATCCGGGCTGTCGAGCGTCACCGCGTTGCCGTTTATGGTGGTTCTTATCCTGAACGGGTTGGCGCTGTCGCCGTGGCTCGAGTTCGGATCGTGGCAGTCCGTGCAAACGAGATTGGGTGCTGTGTTGCCGGAACCCAGCCCTGTGGTGTTTCCGTGTCCGTTCGCAGTCCAGTCATCTGTATCTATCAGAGCTATGGTCCCGTTGTTGTAAGTGTAGTCTTCCTGGTCTCCACCAGATGTCTTGGATCTTCCATGACAGTCGATGCAGTCTAAAGATGGCCCGCCCCACTGTGGCGTCCCTGCACCGTGGCAGGAAACCGAGTTACAAGTCTTGGTGGCTGGATCATAGTTGGAAGAAGCACCATTCGTGTCATATGCGGAATCTATGACCACGTCTATTGATGCGTTTACGTGAGTCGCGCTCGACGTATTCAGGGTCCAGCCATCCGATGCATTAGAGTCCGTAATCGTAGAGTTGTGGCAAATAGAACAAGTGAATCCGTTGGCGAGATGTCTGTCGTGGCTGTTGGCCTGATTGGTCGAAGTGCCACCGTTCGCGTAATCCGGAGCTCCGTAATAAATGGAACCGGAAGCATCAGCCCTGTTGCCGCCGTGACAACCTTCGCATCCCGGATTGGCAGAACCCCAGGTCACAGTCGCGTAAGTGTTGGTCGCACTCTGTGTGCCGCTCTTGATTTCAACCGCGTCGCTGTGACAGTAGACATTGGCGCACCTGCCGTAACCCGAGCCAGGTAGTATCCCTTGAGCCTCGTCTGTGCTCAAGTTGTTGTCCGTGTCGTATGTTCCGTTCAACGTCACGCTCCCAACGGTACCGGATATGGGAAGCTCGATAACCCCATCTGTGTGCTGCGTGGTCCCAGAACCCGCGTTCGTGTGACACGTATCACACGAGAAAGAATATGGAGCCGTGTTCGTGTGCATCGTGTGAGAACCACTCGACATGGGAGCAGTG
>CAYSCN010000015.1:0-57719 GCA_964429585.1 uncultured bacterium
CTGGTTGCTGACCTCTTCAAGGCGGTGCCGGAGTTGATAGAGGAGTTGAAAAAGACAAAAGAAGCCTCCCAGTAAAAGTCCTATATTCACTGGCACGTGAAGAAGCGGGGGCAACCCCGCTTCTTTTTTTGCCTGACTGGTTCCTCCGATAATGACATGATTGAAATTTCCGTGATATTCTTATCGAGATTGAAAATTACCTCAGGGGGTTGTGAAGGTGGCTATAAAGATGAATCTGAAATATCTCCCCAGATACTGGAAAAAAGGCACGGAGTTTCTCGGAGTTGACTACGCCATCCTGTGTGGTGCAATGACGTGGGTTAGCGAATCGAACCTCGTATCAGCGGTATCAAATGCCGGCGGATTCGGGGTGCTCGCAGGCGGTAACATGCCCCCTGACCTCCTCCTGGAGGAAATAAAAAAAACCAGCTCGAAAACGGATAGACCCTTCGGCGTGAATCTCATAACCATTGCCCCGAATTTCGCCGACCAGCTGGAAGCCGTGCTGGACACAGACGTGCAGTTCATATTCTTCGCCGGATCCATCCCCTCGGGTAAGGACGTGAAGAAGATAAAGAGCGCCGGCAGGAAAGTAATTTGCTTCTCCCCCATAATCTCCCTCGCAAAAAGACTCATCCGGCAGGGCATAGACGCTCTGGTGATCGAAGGAAACGAAGCGGGAGGACACATAGGCCCGGTTTCCACGTCCGTGCTTGCCCAGGAGTTTCTGCCCACCATAAGGGAGATTCCCGTTTTCGTTGCAGGCGGGATCGGCACGGGCGAAATGATAGCATCCTATCTGCTCCTGGGGGCATCAGGGGCTCAGCTCGGAACCAGATTCGTAGCGGCGAAGGAGTGCGTGGCGCACCCGAAATTCAAGGAGGCGTTCATAAAAGCCTCGGCAAGAGACGCGATGCCGACCGCCCAGTTCGACCCGGCTCTACCCGTCATTCCGGTAAGGGCGATAATCAACGAGGGCACGAAGGACTTCAACTCCCTTCAGCTCGAGCTTTTGACGAAGCTAAAAAACGGTGAAATCTCCAGAGAAGAAGCGCAGATCAAGCTCGAGGAGTTCTGGATCGGTGCGCTAAGAAGAGCCGTCCAGGAGGGGGACGTGGAGAGGGGCTCCCTCATGGCAGGACAATCGGTCGCTTTCGTGACCAGAGAACAGACCGTGGAAGAGATAATAGCCGAGCTGATCGAAGGAGCCGAAAGAAAACTCCACGAAATACACGAGGGGAGTTGAACATGAAAAAGCTGAGAGATTACGAGCTGAAGGAAAAGGAAAAGCGGTCCACTTACGAAGACGCTCTAAAGAGGCTTGATCTCGCCGCCACATACATTCGCGTTTCCCCGGAAATCATAGAAAGGCTCAAACACCCGAAAAGAACCCTCATCGTGTCGGTTCCCGTGAGGAAGGACGACGGAACGCTGGAGGTATTCGAGGGTTACAGGGTTCAGCACGACGATACGAGAGGCCCCACCAAGGGGGGAATCAGGTTTCACCCCCAGGTAGATCTGGACGAGGTGAAATCTCTAGCGTTCTGGATGACCTTCAAGTGCGCCGTGGTCAATATCCCGTTCGGAGGAGCCAAAGGCGGCGTCAGGGTCAACCCGAAAGAACTATCCCGCCTTGAGCTGGAGAGGCTCTCAAGGGCATACATCGACGCAATCGCCGACTTCATCGGACCGGACTCCGACATCCCGGCCCCTGACGTTTACACCAACGAAACAATCATGGGCTGGATGGCCGACCAGTACAACATCATCCGCAGGAGCAATCTCCCTTCGGTGATAACGGGCAAGCCAACCACACTCGGGGGCTCAGAAGGCAGAAGAGAAGCCACGGGTAGAGGGGGATTTTACGTCGCAGTGGAACTGGCCAAAAAGCTCGGCCTGAAACCCGGAGAAAGCAAGATAGCCATTCAGGGATTCGGCAATGCGGCTTATCCTTTCGCGCGGCTCATGGCCGAAGAAGGATACAAAATAGTCGCAGTATCGGATTCCAAAGGAGGAATTTACTCCGAGAACGGGCTGAACGTGGAAGACATAAAGAAATACAAAGATGAAGCGAAGGAGCTGGAAGCCGTCTACTACGACTCGTCCGTGAAAGACTTCATAAAGGAAAAATCTCACACTCACATAACCAACGAGGAGCTGCTCGAACTCGAGGTGGACCTTCTGGTCCCTGCAGCCCTGGAAAATCAGATACACCTGGAAAACGCGCACAGGATAAAAGCCAAAAACATCCTCGAACTCGCGAACGGACCGGTGACGAGTGACGCAGACGCCATTTTACACGAGCGAGGCATAAGGGTCATTCCCGACATCCTGGCCAACGCGGGAGGAGTGGTCGTCTCATACTTCGAGTGGGTCCAGAACCGAACAGGCTTCTACTGGACCGAATCGGAGGTTAACGAGAAGCTGGCGGAAATAATGAAGAGGGAATCGAACATCGTCTACCAGACGGCAGTTGAAAAGAACATTTCCATCAGAACCGCCGCTTACGTCGTAGCTCTCGAAAGGATAAGTGCTTCCATCGCATCGAAGGGAACGGTGGAGTATTTCAGGGACGGGAGGAATTGACGAACCACCGGGGAGCCGAATCTCCGAGCCACCGAGCCACGGAGCCTCCGAATCACCGTTCACGTCGGAAAAACGGCTCGTGAATATGTGGTTACGTGGTTGAGTGGTTGCGTTTTTGCGTAAAACCCACGCAACTACCCAATTACGCAACCACTATAACTACGGACCAGCGTTTCGGTCATTGGGGCATTTGAATTTCGGATTTGTTTCGGATTCGAATTTAGCATTTAGTGCTTTTTAAAACTTCAAACTGCCAGATACTTCTCTATCACCTCCCGCGGCAGCTCTTCCTTGGTACCGCTGGCTTTAACGTGTCCATTATCGAGAATGTAAATCCTGTCCGCGACAGCGAGAATGAACGGCAGGTTCTGGTCGGTGATGAGCATGGATAGCTTTTCCTTCTTCAGCGCAGTCAAAACCTCGGCAATTTCCCTGACGATCGCGGGCGCCAGCCCCTCGGAGGGCTCGTCTATCATCAGCATCCGGGGATTCGCCAGAAGCCCCCGGGCAATGCCGACGAGCCTTCTCTCTCCGCCGCTCAGCTGCCCTCCCTTTCTCCTCATCAGGTCCTTGACCTGGGGGAAGTACTCGAAGACGTAATCCAGAGTGAAGTAGCCTTCCTTGACAGCGAGGTTGAAGTTTTCTTCCACGGTGAGATTGGGGAAAACCCCTCCCCTGTCAGGTATGAATACGAGCCCCATTCGGGATATCTGGTAAGGTTTCTTCCCGGTTACCTCCTCTCCCGAGAAAACAACCCTGCTGCCCCTCTTCTCGACCATCCCCATTATGCTCTTCAGCGTCGTCGTCTTGCCAACGCCGTTTCTGCCCACGAGAGCAACTATCTCTCCTTCTCCAACGGAGAGCTCCACATCGAAGAGTATCTGGCTCTTCCCGTAGAAAGCGTTAAGGTTTTCGACTCTGAGTATTTCGCTGCCGTTCATTCCAGACCACCCAGATATATTTCTATAACCCTATCGTTGTTCTTTATCTCATCCGGGAGCCCCTTCGCTATGACAGCTCCCCTGTGCATCACCACTATCTCGTCGGCTACCCGGAACACGGAATCCATGTCGTGTTCTATCAAAACAACCGCGAGACCGCTCTTTTTCAAGGAAAATATAACATCTATGATCCTCCCCTTCTCTCCCGGAGTAACACCCGCCAGGGGCTCGTCCAGGAAGATTATATTGGGCTCGACGGCAAGGCTCATCGCCACCTCCAGCAGTTTCTGATCCCCATGAGAGATGTTCATGGCGAGCTGATCCCTCACTGTTGACAGGTCGAGGAGATCGAGGAGCCTCTCCGCTTCGCTTTCGACGTCTATCTCATTCTTCTTGGAAAGAAGCGGAATCCTCACGTTCTCGTAAACCGTGAGCCCCTGAAAAATGTTGATTATCTGGAACGTCCTGCCCACTCCGAGAGCCACACGTTTGTCTGGAGAAAGGTGCGTGATGTCCTGCCCTCTGTAAAGGACACGCCCCCCGTCCGCCCTGAGCACGCCCGTGCAAACATTGACGAAAGTGGTTTTTCCGGCGCCGTTTGGTCCGATTATGGCCGTTATTACTCCCTGAGCAAAACTCACCGACACCTTGTTGACCGCAACCAATCCGTCGAAACGCTTCGTCAGCTCCTCGGTTCGAAAGAAATCCGTCATCACTTACCCTCCTCCGGCCTGAGAGCAGGAAGCAGCTTTTCCATCACGATTCCCACTATTCCGCCCCGGAAGAAGAGCACTATGGCGAGTATCACCAGCCCCAGGAAAATCTGCCAGTACATGGTGTATTTCGTTATGAAATCCTCTGCGAGCACGTATACGAACGTTCCCACCACCGGCCCCACGAAGCTCTGGGGGCCACCTATCAACGTCGCTATCACAGGCACCGCCGAGAAGGACCAGTGAGATATCGTCGGCGTCACCGCTCCATCCAGAAAAGTCCACAAAACTCCGGCCACACCTGTGAAGAAAGCCGACACCACCATGGCGATCATCCTGCACCTGATGACCGAATGTCCTGAAAATAGAACCCTCAGGTCGTTTTCCCTTATCCCTCTCAAGATCAGCCCGAAGTCGGAAGACAGAATCCTGTATATGAGCCCCATGCAAACGAAGATCACTGCATACGAAACATAGTAGAAGGTCTGAACCGACATGCCCCTGCTTATTCCCGCAAGCCCGTCCTCGCCGCCTGTCACGTGCCTCCATTTCATCACGATGCCCCAAAAGAGCATGGAAAGGGCGAGAGTGATCATCGCGAAGTGTATCTCCTTGTGCCTCAGGGACAGAAATCCCGTGATCAGAGAAAACACGAATGGCAGGACTATGGAGATCACGATTGCTAAAGGTAGCGGCAACTCGAGCACAAGAAGAGAAACCGCAAGACCGTATGCGCTACCCGAGAAAAATAGCGCGTGCCCGAAACTCAAAAGCCCACCGTATCCGAAAATGATGTTGAACGCCACGGCATACAGAGAGAGAATCCCTATCTTGATCATGAGATACGTGCCGTATCTGGTCCCGAACAGCGGATAAAGAATAACCAACAAAATAGGAATCAGCGCGGGTACGTATTTTTTGAACGCCTCAGACTTCACCGAATATCCCCTCCGGTCTTACGACAAGAATTGTTGCGAGTATCAGGTAAGGAATCGCCATGGTTAAGTTGGCGAAGTAAAGTGCACCTATCGCCTCGGCGAGCCCTATTATGAGTGATGAGACGAAGGCTCCCTTGATGTTCCCGAGCCCTCCCATCACCGTCACGATGAACGAGTAGATGATTATGTGCTCCCCCATTCCCGGGGATGCAGCGCTTATCGGGAGAGAGAGGGCACCCCCGAGGCCGGCGAGAAACGAGCCCAGGAAAAACGAGGTCGCGTAAAGAAGCTCTGGATTGATCCCCGAAGCCGTGGCAAGTTCGTAGTCGGAGATCATCGCTCTTATCATCATCCCCCACTTCGTCCTGTTTATGAGCAGGTAAAGAACCCCGCCTATCAGGCAGCCTATTATGACCAGGTATATCGAAAACAGGGGGAACCTCCGACCCATGAGCTTGATCGTTCCGATCCCGAGGGCAGGGATCATCTTGGGAACGGTTCCCCAGAAAAACCTGACCACGTCTTCGAAAACCAGCACCAGCCCGAACGTCAGGACGAGCTGGAAGGGCACTGGCAAAACGTAGGAAAACCTGATGAGGCCTCTCTCGCAAAGAATTCCCACGAGACCCACTCCCAGAGAGCTCAATATCACCGCGGCCACGAAATTCCCCGTAAGACTATATGCGGCGAGAGTGAAGTAAGCACCCAGCATGTAGAATGAACCGTGGGCGAAGTTCAATACCCTGGTTACGCCGAAAGTGAACGTCAGGCCCACCGAAACTATCCAGTAGAGCATAGCGGTGGACAGGCCCACCATAAGCTGGAAAAGAAGAGACTCTATACTCATCCGCAGTCACCCTCACAAAGCGCATAAATTTGGGGAGCGCGACACCCAAAACGCGCTCCCCGAAAAAAGATTCAAATCAGATCTTCGTAAATGGCGGATAACCCGTGTACGGAGGAACCTCGTCGAACGGAGGCCTCCTGAAATACATCTCTGCAGGCATACCCACCAGGTTCGTGAGGACGGGAATCGGGAACTTCGGATCCCTCTTGATCTGACCGAACGGAACGTCGTACACCGCCTGATGGTCCTCCTTCCTTATCCTCACCGCTCCCAGAGGCGAGTAAATGGTCAGATCCTCGAGGAACTTGATGTGAGTATCCACATCCAGAGTCTCAGTAGCCTCAACGAGCTTCTTGATCAGGTAGACGGCAGTGTAGGACGTGGTTCCGCTGTAAGCCGGGAAGTGCCCCCACCTCTTGTAATGAGCCTTGACGAAGTGCGCGTTTAGAGGCGTGGGAGGATACTGCCACACATATCTGCCGGAGACCCAGGCACCCTCCGGATATTCCTTGGCGAGAGCTTCCATCGCGTCGATCGAGTAACCCATCGGGTTGATCCACGCGTAGCCGCCGTCATACTTGACCGCGTCGAAAAGCCCCATCTCGATGGACTGACGGACGAAAGTAAAGAGGTCGACACCCCACTCGACGGTGTGGATTCCATCCGGCTTCTTGTCAAGAATCGAAGATATGAACGGCTTGAAATCCGTCGTCCCTATCTTCGCCCAGGCCTCTCCCACGAACTCCACGTCCGGCCTGAGCTTCTTGAGGGTCTTCTTGAAAAGATCCCAGGAATCGTATCCGTAGGCGTAGTCGGGATGCACCGCTGCCCACCTCTTGGCGGGGAGCTTGGACGCCACGATGGCCGCCATGATCCCGTCCTGGTAGACGGGAACGCCAAGCCTGAAGACGTGCTTGTTGCCCTTCTTGTAAACCTTGTTCTCCGTCAGTTTGTGGGTCGCCGCGTGGGTCACGAATAGGAGCTTGTTGAGCTCGGGCATCACTTCGGAAATCCCTAAGACAACCCCGCTCGAGTCGATTCCGATGAGGAAATCAACCCCTTCCGATTCCACGAGCCTCCTTGCCTGCTTCACCGCCTCCGCGGGCTTGCCCTTTGAGTCCCCGTAGATGATCTCAACCGGACTGCCCATGATGCCGCCGTTTTTGTTGATTTCCTCCTCCGCTAGCTTCGAACCCCTCTTCTGAAGCTCACCGTAAGTGCCGAAAGGACCGGAGAAGATGGCGATGTGACCTATCTTGATCTTCTTCTTCAGCTTCTTCCTGCTGGATGCCACCGCTTCCGTTCCGCCCAGAGCACCACAGACCAGGACCCCCGCTCCTGCGAGTCCCAGGTTCCTCAAAAATTCCCTGCGTGTTTGCTTCCCCTTCATGAGAACACCTCCTTCCCAGGGTTTAATCTTCCTCCACACGTTCGACTCTTTTCGCCTTGAAGGCGGTTCGTTCTATTGAACCGGGAGGAAGAATCTCGACTTCCGGAGTTACCAGAAGCTCGTCTCTCAGAGCCTTTCTCAATTTTTCCTTGAGGTCGCCTAACTCTCCTTCACCCCCCGCTTTTTTAATTTCTACTACAACCACGCACTTTTCCAAAGACCTTTCTACGTTGCGAATAAACCGTATCCTGTACTCGTCGGTCAGCTCAGGAAAGGACCTGACAACCCTCTCTACCTGCGTCGGGTAGAACTTCGCTCCCTTGTATATCAGCAAATCATCGGCCCTTCCCAGGATTCCACCAGGCGAACGGGCGTGGGTCCTGCCGCACTTGCACCTGTCCTTCACAAGCCTCGCGTAGTCGTTCGTCCAGTATCTTATGAGGGGTGTCGCCTCTTTCGTCAGGTGGGTCACAACGAGAACCCCTACCTCTCCCTCCACGGCGGGTTCCATCGTGTCAGGATTTATTATCTCAACCAGAAAGTGGTCTTCCGCCCAGTGTAGACCATCTTTCCTCTCGCACTCTGCCGCGAAAGTGGGGCTTATCTCCGCAAGCCCATAGTAGTCATAAGCGTCGATACCCAGCCTCTTCTCCAGCTTTTCCCTCGTGGAGGGAACCTCCGTTCCCGCTTCTCCCCCAAAAGCGCCTATCTTCAAACTCGTTCCTTCCACCCCGAACTCTTCCTCGACCTTCTCGGAAAGGTAGATGCCGAAAGATGGAGTAGCGAGAATAACCTTAGGCTTGACGTGTTTGAGGAAGTAAAGCTGCCTCTTCGTATCGCCCGCACCTACAGGTATCACGAAGCACCCGATACGCCTCGCAGCGTAGTGGACAGACATCCCCGCAACCCAGAGGCCGTAACTGAATGCGTTCTGAATCACGTATCCGGGCCTGACACCGAAACCCCACAGGGTTCTCGCCGTGAAGTGGGTTATATTCTCCACGTCCATTTCCGTCCAGACAGTATTCACCGGGTTGCCCGTCGTTCCGGATGACGGATGGAGTTCCCTCATGGAAAAGGGCGACGCCATGAGATACCTGCCGAAAGGAGGATAATCGGCCTGCTCCTTCCTCAGGTCCTCTTTTTTTATGACGGGAAACCTTGTGATGTCAGAAAGCTTCTCGAGATGCGAGGGATGAACGCCTGCTTTGTCGAACCGCTCCCTGTAGAACTCGGACTTCTCGTAGCATCTCGTTATCTGCCATTTCAATCGTTCGAGCTGAATCCTCTCTAACTCGCGCCTGGGGAGAGTTTCAATCGATGGCTCGTAATACCTTTCCCCCATACATCCCCCCTTGGACTTTTTGGTGAGGCATTAGTCACAATTCGTGCCAAACCTGGAAATTAGAATCCGGCTCACAAACGACGGACCGAAATATCATTCGCAAAACATCATTTGTTTTAGACAGTTATCGCTACACCCCAATGCCCCGAGAAATGTGCCCGCAGCCCCGATCCTGGAAATATTCCACTTATGGAAACAACCCAAAGCGTCCCGACCAGCCCGCATTGTGCGGAATGCCTAACAAATTCCTTCGGATTACCTTACACATATGGTATAAAAAATATCACCAATTCAGAACTTTTACGTTTAAGTCGCAATAATACATTGACAATTGAAACATAACCAAGGTGGCACGTTTTTTGGACCATACAATCATCAAATACACTTTTATACGCCGTTGAAAATTCAACTGCAATGGTCGGACTTCGAGAGGAGGAGGTTCAAATATGTTTGAGCAATTCAGGTTGGACGGCAGAAAAGCCCTTGTCACTGGCGCAAGCAGGGGAATCGGAAAAGCAATCGTGGAAACTCTATCCGATGCGGGTGCCGAAGTCTTCATCGTTAGCAGGAGCGCGGAACAGCTCGAAAAAATCGCCGCTCATCTGAATGCCAGAGGAGGAAAAGTTCACCCCATCCCGGCAGATTTGAACGAAAGGGACTCGGCGGATAAAATCTTCAGCAGAGTGGGAGAGATGACAGATGCGCTCGACATCCTGGTCAACAACGCAGGAGTGAGCCCTCATTACAAATCATTCGAGAAGTCGCCCGAGGAAGACTGGGACTTCATGCTCTCCGTAAACCTGAGGAGCCTCATGGCCGTAACCAAGAGGGCCTTCCCCTACCTCGCCAAAAGAGGGGGATCCGTCGTGAACGTTTCCTCCATCGGAGGGCTCATCGGACTTCCCAAGATAGCAGTTTACACCGCAACCAAGGGCGCCATTTCCACTTTCACCAAGACGCTCGCCGTGGAATGGGCCAGGTTCGGAATAAGGGTCAACGCAATATGCCCCGGGTTCATAGAAACGGACATGACGGCAGGGATCTCGTCCCACGAGAAGCTCAAAGAGCAGTTCCTCTCGCGAATTCCTTTGAGAAGATTCGGAAAACCGGAGGAAGTAGCCTCGGCGGTTCTCTTTCTCTGCACCCCTGCCTCTTCCTACGTCACGGGGCACCTTTTAGTAGCTGACGGGGGGTGGACGGCGGGATGATCTCGATTTGCGAGCTATCTCCGAGAGACGGGATTCAGGTTTTCCGGAATTTCATTCCCACGGACCTGAAAAAGGAGCTGATAGACTCGATATCCAGTTCCGGAATAAGGGAAGTTCACGTGACATATTTCGCCCACCCGAAGGTCATTCCCCAGGTCTCGGATGCCGAAAAGGTGGCTTCCATGATAGAGAGACGCCCAGGCGTGACATATGTGGGATTCGTGCCGAATGAAGTGGGCCTGAGAAGAGCTCTCTACTCGAAGATGGACAGGATCTCATTTTTCATTTCGGCGGAAGAGACCGAAAACGTTAAGTTTTTCGGCAGACCCAGGGAACGAATGCTCGACGAGTTCGCCGCAATCTCCAGGGAAGCGAAAAACACGGGAAAGGACGTGGAAGCGTTCGTCGTCAGAGCCATGGAAGAGGAAAACACGGAGAACGCGCTCAGAATTGCAGAAACCCTCGTAAAAGCGGGGGTGACGATCCTGTATTTCAGCAACTTCGGAATCCCCGTCTCCCCGGATCGAATAGAAAATTTCTTCAAAGGAGTAATGAACCGCTTCTCCGCAGATGTGGGACTTCACCTGTATGAAGAGGAAGAAAAAATCAGGGACATAATCGAAGCTGCACTATCGGTGGGCGTCAACAGGTTCTCAACCTCTGCAGGGGGACTTGGCCCCAGGGAAATCGCCGGAAGGCACGTGATCCTGCCCCCCACAGAACTCGTGCTCGAGGTGGCAAGGGTGAACCACGTGAACCTGTCGAACACCCTGAGAATAGTCGAAAAAATACGGGATATAGTAGAACCTGTGGGGCATCTGTGATGAGCAAGAGCAAAGGGAACATCCCTTCACACGCTGCGGACATTCCACCGCCATTTCAGGTGATGGTGGGAGTGAGCGACGGACTCAGGAAGGCCGTGCTCCGCGGCGTCAAAGCCAGTAAAAGTGACAGCAACGTTCTCATCCTGGGCGAACACGGAACCGGCAAAGAGCTGCTCGCGAGAGCTATACACGTTGCCAGCAGCAGAAAAGACGCCCCATTCATCAAGGTCAATTGCGCCGCAATCCAGGACTCCCTCATAGAATCGGAGTTCTTCGGCTACGAGGAGGGGGCCTTCACCGGCGCCAGGAAAGAGGGCAAAAAAGGGTTCTTCGAACTGGCAAACGGTGGAACCCTTTTCCTCGACGAGGTGGGTGATCTCTCCCTCGCTGCCCAGGCAAAACTCCTGTCCGCCATCCAGGAGCGGGAGTTCATCAAAGTAGGTGGAGAAAAGACCATCAACGTGGACGTGAGGCTCATATCTGCGACCAACAAAGACATACGACAGATGGTTGACAAAGGGGAGTTCAGAGCGGACCTCTATTATCGACTGAACGTCATCGAAATACACCTGCCACCTTTGAGAGAACGAAGGGAAGACATAGAAATTCTCGTCAATTACTACCTCCACAGATACTGCAAAAACAACGGCATCAACAAGGTGATTACAAGAGAGACCATGAGCTACCTGGTGAACCACCGGTGGGAAGGCAACGTAAGAGAGCTCTTCAACGTTGTCGAATACGCCATCGTCATAAGCGATGAGGTGGAGATACACCCCGATAACCTGCCTCCCTACATACTCGAAGGGGAAGAGGAAAAAAAAGAGGAAAAAGAGGCTCTCGAAGATGCCTGGAGAGCCATCCTGGGAACGATGGACGGGAAATCGTGGAAGGACTTCATGAGGGAAGTGGAGAAAAACCTCCTCTCCATTTACATACAGCAACCGATCTCTAGATCCGAGATGATAAAGAGAATGGGTATCAGCCGGACCCAGTTCTACGAAAAAATACGAAAATTCGGACTGGAAGAGAAAAAGTGAAAGGGGGAAACACGATGAGGAGCGTAGTCATAGTGAGCGCCGTTCGAACCGCCATAGGAGACTTCGGAGGAGCCCTCAAAGACTTCCTGGCGGGAGATCTTGGAGCCGTGGTCGTCAAAGAAGCCGTGAAGAGAGCCGGCATCGATCCCACGGCTGTGGATGAAGTCATACTTGGCAACGTATTTCAGGCGGGTCAGAAAGCTAATCCCGCTAGGCAGGCTACCATAAAAGCGGGGCTTCCCGTGGAAGTCCCGGCGCTCACGGTCAACAACCAGTGTGCCTCCGGCATTCGGGCAATTACCGCCGGAGCACAGAAGATAATGGCCGGTGACGCAGATATCATCGTGGCGGGTGGCTGTGAATCCATGACCAACGTTCCATATCTACTCCCAAAAGCGCGGTTCGGCTACAGGCTCGGAAACGGTGAAATCTACGACTCTCTATACTATGACGGGCTGGTAGACTGCTTCTACAATTATCACATGGGCGTTACCGCAGAAAACCTGGCGGAGATGTACGACATCACGAGGGAAGAGCAGGACAGACTCGCTTTTGACAGCCACAGAAGGGCCGTGGAAGCGCAGAAATCGGGGAAGTTCAAAGACGAAATAGTCCCCGTGGAAGTTCCTCAAAGAAAAGGAGATCCGATAATCTTCGAGGTGGACGAACACCCCAGAGAAGACACCACACTGGAAAAGCTCGCCTCACTGAGGCCGGTTTTCAAGAAAGACGGCACCGTCACTGCAGGGAATGCATCTGGCATAAACGATGGCGCTGCCGCCGTCGTCATCATGGGAGAAGACACGGCCGAAAAACTCGGGCTCACCCCCATGGCGAGGATCGTCTCTTCAGGCCTGGCGGGAGTAGACCCGAAAATTATGGGCTGGGGACCCGTCCCGGCCACCCAGAAGGCGCTTGAAAAAGCAGGCCTTCAGCTCTCGGATATAGGGCTCATAGAGCTCAACGAAGCGTTCGCCGCACAGGCACTGGCCGTCATAAAGGGACTCAATCTGGACTGGAACATCACGAACGTGAACGGCTCGGGGATATCGCTCGGGCACCCGGTGGGCGCCACCGGCTGCCGCATCGTGGTTACGCTCCTATATGAAATGAAGAGAAGAAACGTCCGATACGGGCTTGCGACGCTGTGTCAGGGAGGAGGCATGGGCAGCGCCCTCATACTTGAAAACCTCCTCTGAAGGCTGGACGCCAGGTTCAAACTGGGGCAAACCTAATGTGAGACGGTGAGGTCGGGTTTTCCCGAAGAAACCGCCTGCACCCGGGCACACCAATTCGGTGTGTCCCACTCACATCACCAGATCATGTCCTCGAGGGAAACCTCTCCCTCCTCCAGGATTTCGCCCCTGAAGCCCACAACTGCGTATCTGACCGGAACATCCGTTTCAATCCCCTTGGTCGCCATTGCAGCCAGGCCCAAAAGTCCCCTGCAGCAGGGAACCTGCATGATGAGCACCGTCAGGCTCTTTATCTTCGCATCCTCGAAGAGAGAACGTAGCTTGGCGATGTAGGAATCCTGCCCACCATCTAGCTTGGGGCACGCAATCGCCAGGCTATTTCCCTTGAGATACCTCTCGTGGAAATCACCCATAGCGAACGCCACGCAATCCGCAGCAAGAATTACATCGGCTCCCTGATACTGAGGGGCAGTTGGTGATATCAGGTGGAGCTGAATCGGCCAGTGTGACAGACGGGACGGAACCGAAGCCACCTTTTCGCCGGTTTCCTCGTTCTCAAAAGAAAAAGACTTCGAACTTGGACAACCTTTAGTGTGATCCATTTCACACCTCCTGTTTTTCGCATGTGATTAAAGTCTACACGACCGTAAGCCCGCAGGTAATTGACCGAGGTCAAAAGAACCACATTGAATGGTAGAATCAGGAATTGGGAGGTGTTCAAAGTGATAATAGGCGTCCCGAAAGAAACCAAAGAACAGGAATACCGGGTTGGAATGACTCCTTCAGGCGTGAAAGCACTGATCAAGAAGGGACACAGAGTTCTCGTCGAAAAAAACGCCGGGGCCGAGTGCGGGTTCCCGGACGAGGAGTTCGAGAAAGCAGGTGCCCAAATAGTAGACAGGGAGGCCGTCTGGGGAGAACCCGAGCTCATCGTCAAAGTAAAGGAACCCATTCCGTCCGAGTATCACTTCCTGAGGGAAGGGTTGACCATTTTCACTTTCCTTCACCTGGCGGCAGCACCCGAACTGGCGCGTGTTCTCCTGGAAAAGAAAGTCACCGCAATAGCCTATGAAACAGTCGCGGACGATGAAGGAGAACTGCCGCTTTTAAAGCCGATGAGCGAAATAGCAGGCGCTCTTTCCATTCAGGCAGGAGCCAGGGGACTCGAGAAAGCCTCGGGAGGCAGAGGGGTTCTTCTCACGGGCCTTCCCGAAGTCAGGCCCGCGAAAGTGACCATAGTGGGAGCAGGTACAGCCGGCACCATGGCAGCTCGAGTCGCAACCGGTATGGGCGCTGACGTAACTGTCCTAGACATCGATCCTCGAAAGCTGGAAAGGGTCAGAGACATTACCCAGCAAAAAGCCAAAACCGCGATATCCAGCGAAGAAACCTTGCTGAAGGCCGTCCTGGAAAGTGAACTCCTGATTCTCACCGTTCTCATCCCGGGGAAAAAGGCTCCGAAAATCATAAGCGAAGAGATGGTTCGTTCAATGAAGGACGGAGCCTGCATAGTCGACATAAGCATCGACCAGGGTGGAGCCTCGGAGACATCCCGGCCAACCACGCACGGCGCTCCGTATTACATTCACCACGGTGTCGTTCACTACTGCGTGACCAACATGCCCTCTGCCGTGGCGCGAACATCGACGAGGTCTCTCACTTCCATGACTTTCCCTTACGTGCTGGAGCTCGCCGAAAAAGGGGTAGAGAAAGCCCTCAAAGAGAACGAAGGACTGAAAATGGGCCTGAACACATTCCGGGGAGAACTCACCTGCAAGGAAGTAGCCGAAAGCCTCGACCTCTGACGCAACTGGAGAAGAGGCGGAAAGGAAAAACCACACATCCTCACCAGCTTTCGGTGCAAAGCCTAATCGCTCCTTTCACCCCGCTATTTTCTTCAAAAACCTCGAGCGGACGTCCTCCCGCCTCAGGTAATTCTTCACAGGTTCGAGCCTAACCGCCGCGTTGACAAACGCCCTAAGGACCCTGTGAGAAAGAGAAGTCATCTCGTCGAACACAAAGTTCCCCAGCTTCCCCTGCTCTATCGCCATGAGGAGATATTTTTCCATTGCCGTTTCAGGCGTGATTATGCGCTTTCCATTCCTCACCATTCGGAGAGCCTCCTTATTGCAGGCCCTGATGCACGCCCCGCAACCTATGCAGAGGTTCATGTCCACCACGGCGTATTTCTTGCCGTTCAATTCCTTCATGTCTATCGCGTCTATCTGACATCGCTTGACGCACAGCCCACAGCCCACGCACTTGTTCGAGTTTATCGATGCGGCGTAATGCGAGGTGGCCAGAGAGCTTTCGAGCCTGAAATTTTTATACGCCCCCAGGATCCCGCAACAGCAGCCGCAGCAGTGGCATATGAACGTGGGCTTCGTCTTCACATTGTCCGCAGTGAAAACGAGCCCTTCCTCTCTGGAGCGAGCAAGAAGATCCTTCGCCTCTTCCTTCGACACCTCCCTCATGAAACCGCGCCTCACCAGATAATCGGCTCCCATGTTGAGGGCCATGCAAACCTCGACCGGGTATTTGCAATCCTTTCCCTCATGGCTCGCCACGTGCCGGCAGTAACACATCCCCACTCCGACCTTCCACGCCTGATCCAGGAGAAAATCGGCCCTCTCGTAATCCAGAACCTCCGTCACGGCTCCGTTCTCTCCCTTCCTAACAGCGTCTTCGTGAACGAGAGTCCTGGCAGGAGGAAATCCCCCGCCTATCATCCCCCTGACCGTCTCCCCGTTCTCGTGGACGTATTTCATCATCAGCTCCGCCAGTTTCTTCTGGGGAACCACGTCCGAAACTCTCATGAACGTGAACTCGAAAAACCCGAGCAGGGTGGGAGAAAGAATGTAATACGTCTTCCCGCGCTTTTGAAAATCCATCACCAGGCCTTTCTCCGCCATTCCCTCGAGAAGCGGGACGAGCTCGCTCTCGGGAATCTTCGTTATGCTCGAGAGCTTTCCCGCGGTAATGAACTTGAGGGGCATCTTCGAAGCCACCTCCGCTTCTCTCTCCGAGTAAAGAATCTTCAAGATCTCGTATATTTCCTCGGACTGAGGGGCCCCTATTGGAAACATGTCGAGCCTTTCCCTCAGTCTGCCGTAAACTCCATGAGCCCTGTCGAGGTGACCCATATCGACCTCCACTGCATTGATGAGGAAAGTATATACGATGAGCGAGGTTCATGAAACACATCAAAAGCCACCACAATTCCCCAATCGAATTTATAAATTTCTCGATTTTTTACTATAATAAGCACCGGTGCGCTCACAGCCTAAATCAGCGCATCCCAGGAAAGGCCGCGTTTCAAGGAGATTCCGGATGGAAAACGAAATAAAAACGGCAGGTAGCATGGACGAGGAAATAGATCTTTTCGAGCTTTTCGCCATACTCTGGAGAAAAAAATGGCTGATCTCGGGAATTTCCCTGGGCGCAGGAATAGTGGCCCTAGTCATAACGTTTTTCCTCCCGAACATCTACCGGGCCGAAGCCGTGATAAAGCCCGTCAGGCCCGAATCGGAAAAAAGCTCCCTCGCCTCCAAGCTCGGTGGCATAGTGCCGGGCATCGAAATCGGCGGCTCTGGAACCCTCGAGGACCTGGAAGTCCTGCTGAAAAGCAAAGACCTTACGGTGCGGGTCTTCGACAAATACAACCTCTACCCCAAAATCTTCAAAGACCAGTTTGACCCTGAAACGGGAGAATTCGTCCCCAAAAAATCGCTCTTTCAGGGGCTCGTATCCATATTCGGCGGGGGGGAAGAACCGAAACCGCCCGGTGAATGGGACGCGATAAGAGCCGCAGATAAGATGCTAAAGGTCAAGGCGGACGTGAAAAAAGGGGTATTGAAGGTTTCCTTCGAATCGGAAGACCCCGAACTTTCCGCCGAGATAGTGGAATACTACCTGGAAGAAGCGAAGAACAGGCTTCAGGAAGAGGCTCTGAGAAGAGCCACCAAAAACAAGGAATTCATAGAAAAGCAGCTCAAGATAGCGGTGGATCCTCTCATAAAAGAGAGGCTCTACTATCTTTACGGACGGGAAGTCGAAAAAGAGATGATGGCGAAAAACAGGGAGCAGTTCGCCTTCACCATTGTAGACCCGCCGAAGCCCCCGGACAGGAAAACCAAACCCAGAAGGGGCTTAACGGCAGTGCTAACGACTATTTCGGTGGGATTTCTCACCTGCTTCATAGTTCTCGTGGCCGAAAGCAGGAAAGGACGGCTCGAAACCTGACCTGTACCTGATTCCTGCGAAGGGCCTAGAGACAGTGTTCGACTGAAATACCGGAGGGGGAGGGATGAAAAGAAGGACTATGTTGAGCGGAATTTCAGCGCTCCTCATTTCGCTGGTCGTTTTCTCCGCTGCCCCACTCAAAGCCGCCTCCACACACGTCGAACCCGGCTCCACCATTTACCGGGATCTCGAGTTTCTATCCGCCAGAGGCCTGGCACCGTCCCTCTTCGAGGGAATACTCCCCATATCCCTCGACTATCTGAACCAGGTCATCGAGGAAGCTCGCAGAAAAGCAGGATTAACGGGAACCATCTCCCCGGCCGAAGAAAGAGCCATGGACAGAATCGAAAAATATCTCGCGAGAGCGGGTTACTGGGTGGATTCTCCCCAACTGGAAAAACTATCGGTCGAATACTCGCATCTCGACGAAGAAGTGGCCATTCACCCTGGCCCGGGTATTTCAGCAGAGCAGAAACCCCTCACCTACAATAGAAATGGGCGGGAATACGGGAAACAGACAGCCTTTTTCGATGCGTCCATCAGCTGGAACCAGAAGTTTTTTGCCCTTGAAGCCAAGCCTCTCCTCACCTGGAAGGTTTCCGATCCATCAGACGAAAATTTCACCCTGGAGAGGGGATATATCATTTTCGGTTCCTCACTCGCCCTCGAGGTGGGAAAAGACAACCGCTGGTGGGGACAGGGCAGGCACGGCGCGATACTTTTGACAAACAACGCCGAGAGCTTTCCCCTCGCATCGGTGAGAACCTCCCAGCCTTTCGAGTTGCCACTTTTGGGGAAGCTCGCATTCGACACATTCCTGGCAAGGCTGGAACGGGACAGGGAATTCCCCCACCCCTATCTATTCGGGGCCAAAGTATCGATCAAACCCTCTCCCTGGCTAGAAATAGGACTCGAGAGAGCCGGGACCTTCGGCGGAGAGGGCGCACCCGAATTCGACCTGGAAGACTTCTTCAGGGTCTTCATTTTGACCAGGAGCGACAAGAACGAGAACAAAAGCAATCAGATAGCAGGATTCGACCTGAGAGTCCATCTTTTCTCCATAGGAACCGATCTGTACTGGGAACGGGCAGGAGAACACCACTTCTCCCACTTCCCGTTTTCCGGCGGCGAGGCGAATCTCTGGGGCATATACGTATCCGACCTCTTCGGCCTATCCCTGAGGGGAGAATACTTCGATTCGACGAACGAGGGACGGGTCTGGTATCGCCACGGAGTCTTCACCTCGGGATACACTTACCGAGGCAAGGTGCTCGGGCATCACGCGGGAGGAGACAGCAGAGATTTCTTCTTCGAAGTGTATCGGGAACTCTCTGAAACTGCGAGCGTAACAGGGAGCTTCGACTTCGAGAGAAGGGGCATCAGTCTATCCAACCCGGAGACGAGGCGACAGGTCGGTGGAAGCGTATCCTTCAGAATAAAAAACCTTCGAATAACCCTTTCGGGAATCTACGAAAAAGTGGACAACCTGAACTTCACAGGAGATACTAGCGACGATAACGCTCTCGTCTCGATAGCTATCGATTATCTTATAAAATGAAAGAGGTCTTCGAGGAAATCGGCGCTTACGAAATTCTCCGAGAGTTCGAACTCATCGTGGTGAAGCCCAACGTCGTCAACGACTCCCTTTTAGACTCGCTCGAATGCACACGGCCGGATCGCACGGCAATTGAAATCACACCGAAGGAGGGAAATATGATCGATCTTTTGCGCGGGAGGAGATCAATCAGAAAATTCGAAAAAAGATCTTTAGAAGAAGACGAGATCCGCCTGCTCGAAGAAGCTCTTCTCAGATCCCCATCGTCACGCTCGATAAATCCGTGGGAATTCATCTTCGTGGACGACCCGGAGATTCTGGAAAAACTCTCTCGTTGCAAACCTCACGGAGCAGCTTTCCTGGCTGGGGCTCCCCTGGCCGTCGTCATCATTGGAAACACTGAGAAATCGGACACCTGCGTGGAGGATTGTTCAATCGCCGCGATCACCCTCCAATATGTCGCGGAATCGCTGGGGCTTGGAAGCTGCTGGTGCCAGATCAGGCTCAGAGACCACGACGAAAATACGAGCGCGGAAGAATACGTGAGGAGGCTTCTCGGAATACCAGACAACTTTCTGGTAGAGTGCATAATCGGGCTCGGCTACCCGGCGGAGAAAAAAACCCCTCATCCAGCGGAGAGCCTGGAGTGGGGGAAGATAAGGAGGAATAGTTTCTGAGGCAACAAGCAACCGAGGAACCGAGGCACCGAAGCTCCGAGCAACCGAACCTCCGTTTACTTGAAGCATGAAACAAATTCTAAATTCGAATGCTCAAATGTTCAAAACATAGGCGAAGTGATGGTTCGTAGTTGCGTGGATGGGTGGCTGCGTAGCTGGGTGGTCTTTCGCAACTACGATAACTACACAACCACGTTACCACCAACCACATTCAATCCACGTTTCGGTCATTTGGATTTTGTGCTTCGAATTTGTTTAGGATTTCGTGCTTCGAGTTTCGGATTTAAACGGGAGGGGGTAAACCCCTCCCCTACGGATGATCGGTGGTTCGGAGGTTAGGAGGCTCTGTGGTTCGAACCACACGCTCAGTTAAAACGTCACAATCAGGACGCCCGCGGTGACGGCTATCTGATAGAGAATCTGAGTTATGTCCTTGATGTCCTTCATCAAGCGGCGCTTGACCAGCTTCTCCGGCACAGCTATCGTGTCCCCGGGCTCGAGTTCGACCCTGCGGATATTGCCGACCGTCCTGGTGCTCACAACCGTGCCGTCCGCCTTCACGATGAAAATCTGGTCCTCGTCCGCGTTGTCGGTGGGTCCTCCCACCTTGTCGAGATAGTAACTCGCTTTTCTGTGTTTCGGGTCGTAAGTAATCGACGTGGGGTTGTAGACCTCCCCGACTATGTTGACCACGTTCATCAATTTCGGCACGTAAAGCCTGTCCCCGTCCTCGAGGGCTATGTCCCCGGGAGATCCCTTGAATTCGTCGAGGGGGAGCAGCCTTATCACTACGCGTCCCTTTGCCTTGACGGTCTTTAGCTTCTCGACCAGGGCCTTCCTCGCCTGCAGAAGCTGTTGCTGAACCTTCACATCCTCGGGGTCTATTATCCCGACGAGCTCTCCCGACTCCTGAACCGCTATGCGATGTTCGAGCTCCTTGATGAGCTTGTCGATTCTCTCCTGCTGAACCTTCCTGACAGACTCCCTGGTGAAAACCGCACCCTTGAGGTACGCCTCGTCCGTAAAACCTCCCGCTCGCTCTATCAACGAACTCAACCGCTCACCTTTTCTGACGCCGTAGGTTCCGGGGAACCTGACCTCTCCCGTTATGGTCACGAAAATCTTTTCTTCGTAATCCGGTATGATTCTGACAATCAGGTGGTCCCTGTGTTTCAGCTCCAGGTCTTCCTCTCCTGAGAGAACCTTCTCGAGAGAAACCAGCACCGTTTTCGTCTTCGTCTCCTCCCCGTCGACCACTTCATACCTCAAAAGCTCCGCCTCCTTGAGATACGCGCTCTCGAGAAGTCCGCCTGCCTTGAATATCAGGTCGGAGAGCTTCATCCCAGCAGTCAGATCATATTCTCCCGGTATCTTCACAGCCCCGGAGATGTAAACCTTCTTCCTGAATTTTTTCTCGAAAATCGAGTGGATGACCACCCTGTCCTCGTCTTCAATCGGCTTGTCCTCCTCAGGATCTCCCTCCATGGCCTTGCCCACGTTGAAGTAAATGGTTTTGAGCGTCCTGTCCGGGAGGATCCTTATTATCTCGCCTTTCTCCAGGTAGGCGGTTTTTTTCAGGTCGCCGCCCAGCTTTATCAGGTCAGAAACCCGCATTCCATCGAAAACTTCATACTTCCCCGGCTTTCTCACTTCCCCCTGGATGCTCGCCTTTGGAATGTCCTCGAAGGCCTTCTTCGAGTAGACGATTATCCTGTCCCAGGGAGAAAGGGCTATGTTGGCTTTCTCATCCCTCTCCAGGACCGCCTTTCTGAAATTCACGGGAATAATTTCCTTGTGAAGATCCGGGGGAACAAGCCTGATCACCGTCCCGTAATCGAAATACGTCTCCGGTCTGAACGCGCTCTCATCGGGAAGAACGTCCCTCAACCTCATCCCGGGGGTGTACTGATACTTGCCGGGATTGGCGACGTTGCCCTCGAGGTACACGACGTTGACATCCTCGTAGAAAATCGGCTTTACCCTGATTATATCCCCGTCCTTCAGGGCAAAATCCCTCCCGCTCTTCTCGAGGGTCGCAAGGTCTATGTCCAGAACTATCCTGGCCAGGTTGTCCTCGAGCCTCTCAACCTGCACCTGTTTCTTGTATCCCGTGGGAGAGACGCCCCCCGCCATCTCGAGGAGCTTCATCAGCCCCTCGCCTTCCTTCAACTCGTAAACCCCCTCGCGCCTGACCTCTCCCACCAGAGCCACCAGCCTCTTCACCATCGGAACGAAGACCGTATCTCCCTGCAGGAGCCTCACGTCCCCCTTCACGTCCCCCGCAAGGAGCATATCGTAGAGGTCGATAGTGGCGACCACTTTCCCGTTTCGCTTGACCTCCACGTTCCTCAGCGACCCAGTATCTTTAATGCCCCCCGCCGTGTATATGGCCTGAATCGCCGTGTGGAGAGAACTCACGTTGTAGGCTCCAGGAGACAGCACCTCTCCCAGGATGAAAACCTTTATTCCTTTGAGGCGCGTAATCGTCACGTCCACGCTGGCGCCGGTCACCACGCTGACCCTTTCTTTTATGAATTCCTTCAGCTCCCTGTAAGTCTTACCCGAAACGTAGAGAGTCCCGAACTTGGGGATGTATATCTTCCCCTCCCTGTCGACAGTTACCGGATACCTGCCCTCGATGCGCCCCCACATGGATATCAGTATCTCGTCCCCCGGACCGACCACGTAATCGAGCGAAACCGGCAGTGTCGAGAGGGGTTCGAACTTCCCCTTCTCCTTCTTGAATATGGAGTGTCCGAAATACACGAGGCGCTTCATCTCCTCGCTGTGAAGCCTGCCGAGGAAAAGCCGGGCAATGTATGGGGTCTTTTTCCAGGAGATTTCCCGTGATTCTTCTGGAGGAATTTGTTCCTTCGCCTCTTCTTTCGTCTCTTCCCGTTCCTTTCCAGGCTCCTTTTCCAGCGAAGGCTTTCTCTCTTTCAAAATCTTCTCTATCTCCGCGGGAGACTTCTGGAGCAGCTCGGGGTTTTTCCTGAGCAGTTCGAGAGCCCCAGGAGGAAGATTCTTCATCATCTCCGGCGACAGGTTGAGCGGACCAGTTCCGATGGATTCCTGAGATTCGGCGTTGATCGGAAACGCGAGAACGAGGATGACAAATATGAGAAACACCAGCGACAAACTACAAAATTTTGAAAAGCGTCCCTTCATCCACTCCCCACTCACAGGTTCAAGTATCCTGGATGATTAAATCAAATAAAAACCTCTTTTTCAATGGAGAAGACAGGTCACTTCTTCGCCAGCAGAACAACCGCTTCCGCACCCGGCTCGAATTTCTTCCCGACGAAACCCGGGTGAAGGCTCATCACCTTGAGGCCCGCATCACTGACGAATTGAAGGAGCCTCTCTCTCTTCAAAGGATAAAGCGGAATGGTGTTCTCTATCCGAATCCTCTCGGAGGGCACCTCGATGGTCGTCTTGAACATGACCCTCTCATTGGCGGTGAACTCATACCTCCTGTGGAAAGTGAGCCCCTCTTCGGATATGTTTATCACCGGCAACTCCTCTATCCTCTCCTCGAAGATCCGATCGTAGTTCAGAATCTGTATGAGCAGGATGCCCTGATCGTTCAGCATCGAAGCGGCATCTTCGATGAATTTTTTCGCCTCGTCGTTCGTCACGTGTACGAGAGAATTTCCGATGTTCATTATCAGGTCGAAACCAGGTGGGAAAAGATCCCTCATCTCTCGAAAAGTGCCCCTCCTGATATCCGCGTTCGGATACGCTTTGAGTTTCTTCCTGGCAAGCGACACCATCTCGGGGTCGGCGTCGAAACCGCAGCAGACTATCCCCCTCTTGGCGAAACAGAGAAGCTGACTCCCCGAACCGCACGCCGCGTCGAGCACTCTGACCGGCTTGAAATCCCTTACGATCTCGGCGAAAAACCTCTCCTGTTCTTCCGAAACAGGAAATATGAGATCGTAATACCTGCTGATCTTCGAATAGAAACTCATCCTTCCCCCCTTGAGAACATTTCCGTTTTATTGTGACGGATGAATCGAACTCAAAAAGGATATCCCAAAGGGACGGAAAGTTCAACACGCGGAAGAGGCATAAAAAAAGGCCAGGTGCCGGCGTGCGAGGAGGAGGGGAGGCAACCGGACACCCAGCCGGGGTGAAGACGGAGAAAGATTACGCCGTCTTCACCTTCTTACCCGCTTTCTTATCGCCTTTTTCCTTTTCCTCGAAGTAAATTGCCTTGTTTATCGCAGCGAGATACGCCTTTATGGCGGCGACCACGACGTCCGTGCTCGTCGCCCTACCCAGGTAAACGTTCCCGTTCACCCTCACCCTGACCGTCGCCTCTCCTATCGCGTCCTTCCCGCTTGTAACAGCGCTCAGGTGGAATGACTCGAGGCGGAACTTGCGCTTCACTATTCTCTCAACGCACTTGTAAGCCGCGTCAATCGGGCCGTTTCCGGTAGACGCCTCTCTGATAACCCTGCCTTTTTTGGATACCTTCAGCGCCGCCATCGGGATTCCTTCCGTGGCGGAGAGAATCTGAACGTGCTCGAGCCTGTAGGTCTCCGGGACCTTGAAGAGCTCTTCCTCGACGATAATCGCCAGATCCTCGTTCATGACTTCCTTCTTCTTGTCCGCCACCTCGAGGAACCTCTCGAAAACGTTCTCGAACTGCTCCTCCGTGAGGGAATATCCCATCTCCTGTATCCTGTGACGCACAGCGTGTCGCCCGGAGCGGGCGGTGAGAACGAACTGATGGGCGGGGACGCCCACGTCCTCCGGTTTCATTATCTCGTAAGTAGCCCTGTCCTTGAGTATTCCATCCTGGTGAATTCCCGAAGAGTGGGCAAAAGCGTTGGAGCCAACTACCGCCTTGTTGGGCTGGACCACCAGCCCCATAAGAGAGCTCACCATCCTGGAGGTACGGTAGATTTCTTTCGTATTTATCCCTGTTTCGTATTCACCCAGGAAATCCTTCCTGGTCCGAAGCGCCATCACAACCTCCTCGAGCGCGCAGTTCCCCGCTCTCTCGCCCACACCGTTTATGGTCACCTCGACCTGTCTGGCCCCGTTTCTTATTGCCGCGAGCGTGTTGGCTGTGGCGAGCCCCAGGTCGTTGTGGCAGTGCACCGAGAGAATCACCTTATCCAGAGCCGGAACTCTCTCACGGAGTCTCCTTATTCTCTCCCCGAACTCTTCGGGAATCGCGTAGCCGACAGTGTCCGGAACATTTATCACCGTGGCCCCCGCTTTTATGACCGCCTCTATCGTCCTGCAGAGATACTCGAAATCCGTCCTTGAGGCGTCCTCGGTGGAAAACTCAACGTCCGGGCAGAGAGACTTCGAATATCTGACCGCCTCAACCGCCATCTCGAGTATCTTTTCCCTGTCGGATCTGAGCTTTCTCTGAATGTGTATGTCAGAGGTGGCGACGAATGTGTGAATCCTGGGCCTCTCGGCGTATTTGACCGCTTCCCAGACGGCATCTATGTCTTTCCTGATCACCCTGCAAAGACCTGCTATCACGGGACCCTTTACCTCTTTCGCCACCGCCTGAACCGCCTCGAGGTCTCCCGGCGAAGATATGGGAAATCCCGCCTCGATGACATCCACTCCGAGCACAGCGAGCTGCTTGGCAATCTCGAGTTTCTGGGCCTTCGAGAGCTTAGCGCCTGGAACCTGTTCTCCGTCCCTCAACGTGGTGTCGAATATGTATATTTTTTCCGCCATTTCAAACCTCCAGATATACTTGATCTGTTTTCGTTATTTCGTAAAACCCTATCCATTCAAATACCCATTCCCCTCTTTCCTCATAGGACGCAGATGGGGAGGCAACGGATTCCCATCTCTTTCGACTTCCTCTCCCCCATCTTTTTCACACCTCCTTTCAGGCCTCGGATACTGAAAAAGCCGCGAACGACTTTCGGTCCATCCGCGGCTCCCAAAAAAAGAAAAGCCGCGGGACCTTGCGGCGCCCGCGGCTTTTTATCCCCCTGAAACTCTTTCTCAGATCACACCACCGCGGGCACCACCTCCGTTAGGGATAGTAGTAGTCCAAGGAAAAGACCCGCGGCTATTTCCAAAACAATAAGTCTCATAATCTCCACCGTCCAGCGATTCAAGTTCATGTTATTCCCTTCGGCATCCACATGTCAAGGCTTTAATCTTCACTCTTCTTTTTTGGTCTCGATGCAGTCCGGCGCGGCAGTGCCCCCCGAAGCAACTATCCTTATCCCCTCCTCCACGGTGAGCGGAGTCGGAATCAGGTCCCCAGGTCTCACGAACAACACCTCACCCAGGTAGAGATTGTTCGTCGGTATGTAAACTGCGTCCAGCTCCTCTCCCCCGCACGTCAGCCTCCTCGTCACGAAACCTATGGCGTAGCTTTCCGTCCTCGGATAACGCACCATGACCACTTCTCTGAACGCCGTCCTGTTCTCCGGAGAAAACGCCTCCGTCAGGGTCTTCACGGTTGTGTACACAGACTTGGCAATTGGGATCTTCTTCATGACAGCGTCGACTACATCGAGAAACTTTCTGACCAGGAAGGTCTTGCTCAGAAATCCGATGAGAAGGATTATGATCACCCCGAGAACGAAGCCGGTTCCTGGAATGTGCCTGAACTCGTAAAAGGGTATCATCGCTCTCATTATGTGATACACGAGTGGTGAAAACAGGGAATCCACCTTCTTGAAAAACCAGACCACCACGAAGATGGAGAGCGCTATGGGAATCAGGACGAAGAGGCCTGCGAAGAAATACCTTCGAAACAGTTCTCTCAACTTGTTCACCTCGAACCTCCCCTTCCGAATTTATCTACAAGTTTACACTTTTTTCTACAATCATCGGGCAGGATGATGAAAATCGGCACATCCAGGAACCCTGAATGAAATGCCCAAACAAAATATGTTTTCGGAAGCGTGCAGAAATTCGATCAGCGAACTGGCCCGCCGGGATCACTCGAGGACATCACCGTGATAAGTGACCACCCTCTCCACATAATACTCGA
Organism: uncultured bacterium; assembly: GCA_964429585.1. Classification (GTDB taxonomy): domain Bacteria; phylum Desulfobacterota; class Deferrimicrobia; order J040; family J040; genus CAYSCN01. Next base: position 26,491 of record CAYSCN010000015.1, read on the forward strand.
ACTCTCCCCTGGGTATCTTCACGTAAACCTCGTCACCGGGGCGGGTCCCGATAAGGGCTTTTGCTATCGGAGAATTCATGGAAATGTAATCCGGGTTGCCATCCATCGCCTCGTGGGGAACTATTATGAACCTCCTCTTCTCGCCGGTATTCATTTCCTCCACGTAGACCGTGGAGCCCAGGCTCACCCTATCCCTCGGGATATCCTCCGTCCTTATCCTGGAGAGCTCCTGAATTCTCTCATTTATCTGGCTTATCCTCGCTAGGATGGTGGACTGGCGCTCCTTCGCCGACTCGTACTCGGCGTTTTCGGAAAGGTCACCCTGGGCCACTGCTGCCCCTATCTCTTTGGGGAGTTCCACCCTGAGCTCGTATTCCAGCGCCTCTGCTTCCTTTCTGAGCTTCTCTATGATTTCCCCTATGTTGAACATCCGAGTTCTCCCCGAAAAAATTCGAGGACCTGTCAGCCGCCCCAACAGGTCCTCATGAACGGTAATATTATACAGCGACTTCCGCTTTATTCCAACTCAACCGAAAATTCCTGGTAATCGAACCAAAACCCGTTCTGGCTTATGGCGTCTATCTCCGCCTGAATTATTTTCTTGTGGTTCTCCTCCTCCTTTGCCAACGAGAGGAAAAGACTCTTCAGGGTCTCATCATCCGTCTTTTCAGCCTGGCGGAGGTAAAATCTGTTCGCCAGAACCTCATACTCGAGAGCAAGTTCGAGCGCTCTAATGTCGTCCAGCGTCTCAATGTCGAGGTTCAAGAGGTCCACATCCGCCTCACCGGTCTCGACGACCGCCTTTTCTGTATCCTTCGTCACAGGAAGCACCCAGGGTTTTCCCTCCAGCATCGCATCGAGTTGTTCCTCCAGCTTTTCCAGATGGCCCAGCTCGTCGAGAGCCAGGTTGAGCAAAACGAGCCGCCCTTTCTCATCATTCGTTTTTCTAGCGAACTTGAGATATCGTTTGCACGCGCCTTTCTCGTTGCCGATCGCGATGTGAATCGCTTTGACTATTTCCGGAACGTCCATTTTTCCCTCCCGCTTCGATTTACGCCCCTCCAAAGGCTACCTTGCTATTCTACTACTTTCCCCCCTCCCTTTTCCACTCCACCTGAAACGGAGGAAGTGATACGGCCGTCATCCTGCTCGCCCACATCCCTTATGATGCTCAGAGCAATCTGGTCGAGTGTCTTAACACCTTCCTTCCTGTAAAAAATTCCAGTGTAGATCTTTTCTTTCGAGGCGGCATATCTCAATGCCTCCTCGAAGTTCCCGAAGTCTCTTCCTTCCGGCAGAGGTTCCGTTTCCTCGTAATACTTTTCATATGTTTCGTTCTTGTTGAAAGTCACGCACGGGGAGAGCACGTGAACCAGCGAAAAGCCCCTGTGCTTGACTGCCTCCACCACTATTTCCGAGAGCTCATCCGGTCTGCCTGAAAATCCTCTTGCCACGAAGGTAGCCCCGTGAACAAGTGTGAGCATCACCGGATCGAGGGGTCTCGCCGGATTCCCATATGGCGTCGTGGACGAAATTTCACCGGAGGGAGTGGTGGGCGCCGCCTGTCCCTTCGTCAATCCATAGATGGAATTGTCCAGGAGAAGATAGGTGACATCCACGTTGTTCCTCGCCGCGTGAGGCAGGTGACCACCTCCTATGCCGAGACCATCCCCATCGCCCCCCACCACCATGACCGTCAGCGAGGGATTGGCGAGCTTGACCCCCATTGCGATAGGAAGTGCCCTGCCATGGACCCCGTGAAACCCGTAGCAGTTTACAAATCCGGGGAACCTGCCGGAACACCCTATCCCCGAAACGATGACCATTTCGTGTTTCGGAATCGCGAGCTCCGACATCATGTTGTAGACCGCGTGCAAAGCGGCAAAGTGACCACACCCCCCGCAGAATATGGGCCTCAGCCTCCCGTGCTTCTCGACGATTTTTCTCTTCTTCACCCGATCGAGGCTGACGACTATCTCTTTTTTTCTCATGCCGGAATCGCTCATATCTTCATCCTCTCTTTCAGGGCTTCGGCAACTTCCCCCGGCGAGAGCGGCTCACCCCCCTGAAGGTGAACTTCGTCGGCTTCTATTCCGTAATACCCCTTCAAGAATTTTCCCAGCTGGCCCGTGAAATTCTGCTCCGGCACGAGAATCTTCTTCGCCTTCGAAAGCGCCTCTCTCATCACCTCTTCGTGCTGAGGATAGATGGTTCTCACCTTGCAAAGCCTCATGGATAACCCCTCTTCCTTGAGCCTCTCCACCGCCTCGCGCACCGCCCCGAAAGTAGACCCCCAGGAAATTACCAGGAATTCCGCGTCTTCATCACCGAAAAATTCCGGCCCGGGAAGATCCGCCAGCATTTCCCTGAACTTCCTGAACCGTTTCTCCGTCATCGCCCTGTGAATGGAAGTCTCGTAATTCGGCGAGCCGAACTCGTCGTGTTCCAGGCCTGTTATCGTGTACGTAATACCCGGCGTTCCAGGAATCGCCCACGGGGACACTCCCGTGGAGGTGATCCGGTATCGCCTGTAGGCTTCCGGAGGACCTTCGTAGGAGACTCGCGTAGAAGTTCTCTTCCGCTCGAAAAGCGACGCCGCGACGGACATGTGGGACATGGCGATGAACTTGTCCGTGAGCACCACGACCGGGGTCTGATACTTCTCCGCCACATCGAAAGCATCCTGGAGGACATCGTAGCTCTCCGCTATGTCGGAAGGAGCGAGAACAACTCTCGGGCTGTCACCGTGGCCTCCATATAGAGCGAGATTCAAATCCGCCTGCTCGACTTTGGTGGGCAGACCCGTCGAGGGTCCCCCTCTCATGGCATTAACGATCACCATCGGCGTTTCGGTCATTACCGCCAGGTTTATCATCTCCGTCATGAGAGAGAGACCGGGACCCGATGTGGCTGTCATGGCCCTTCTCCCCGCGTACCATGCTCCCACCACAGCCCCCGCGGCAGCTATCTCGTCCTCGGTTTGAACGACTATCCCTCCGTATTTGGGAAGTTCCCTGGCAAGATTTTCCATTAGCTTCGAGGCGGGAGTTATGGGATAACCGGCGTAAACGCACAGACCAGCATTTATAGCCGCTTTGGTCATCGCGTCGTTGCCCGAAATGATGACGCGCTCCTCCTCAGACGGCAAAGGGGCTGCCATCTCGATGGGTTTGTAATCCACTTCTTCGAACGCGTAGCCGCTCTCGAAAAGAGCCTTGTTCTGCGACAGGACTTTCTCGCCCTTTCTGGCGAAAAGCTCCTCCAGAACCTCCAGGAAAGGTTCCCTTGGAAATCCGAGGATTTTCGCCAGAAACCCGACCGCAACGACGTTTTTCCCGAGCTTCCTTCCTGTAAGCTTTTGTGCCGTGTATTCCAGAGGTATCCCGTAACAGCTCATGTAGTTTCCGGCAAAGTTTGGAACCGATTCCGTGTCCTTCACCGTGATACCGGGACGGCTGTCGTAAATTATCACCGCGTCCTTCGACAGAACCTTTATCTGTTCGATAGCAAACACGTTGTGCAAACCTATCAGAACGTCCACCGAGTCCGCCCTCGCGGTCACGATATCGGTAGAAATCCTCACTTCCGAAAGAGTCTTTCCGAAGCCCCTTATTTCGGCGGGAAACGTATCGTGCACTATCACGTGATACCCCATCTTCACCGCCGCTCTAGCAATGAGCGCCCCCGTGGCAAGAGAGCCATCCCCCGCTCCGCCGCACGATTGTATGGTTATCTCTTTCCTGCTCATCAGTCCCACCACTTTGCGTAAAAATCTTCACCGAATACGGTGTAAGGGCGCATCCTCTCGATTTCCAGTCTTTCCATCGCCTCTCCGACCATGTTTCTACCGGCCACCTCGCCCTGCTTCTCGGCGTTCGGCCTCCCCAGATTCACCCAGTAGCTCGATATCGCCGGGTGATATATCTCTGAACAATCCCCTGCAGCAAATATCCCCTCTTCCGTCGTCTGAAGATAATCGTCCACGATGATTCCCCTGTTTATATATATGCCGGAGTTTCTCAGGAAACGGACGTTCGGAACGAATCCCCCGGATGCGAAGACTATCTCGCAATCGAAACTTTGACCCGAGAGAAGCTCCACTCTGAACGAAGTCCGCGCCTTTCTCTCTATGTGATTTATGTCATCGCCTTCTATCAGTAAGATGCCCGTTCCGATTATCAGGTCTCTCAACCTCTCGTTTTCTTCATCGGGAAGGGCTTCGTAACTGAGTCTCTCATCCGGCGTCACGAAAACCACCTCCACGCCGCTTCTTAGCAAAACCCTCGCAAGCTCGAGAGCGTTGAAACCTTTACCTCTCAAAACCGCTCTTTTAGCTACTGGAATCGTTCCCTTTACCTTGAATGCATCGTCGAGGCAGGAAAAAAGGGTGAGCAGGGGGGCGTACTTCCGCAGGTGGGCCGGAATTATCTCTCTCCTCCCGACGGATATCAAAAGAACATCATACGGCAGCTGTTCGTTGTTGGAGAGATAGACGTATCTCCCGGAAGGTGAAACCTTGAGAACTCTTTGCCCTTTCCTCAGCCTTATGCAACACTCGTCGTAGAATTCCACCGGCCGAATGAGTATTTCGTCTTCTCCCTTACTCCCCAGAACCACATCGCCTATTAGCGCCCTGTGATATGGAAAGTCGTTCTCTTCTTCGATGATGGTGATCACCGCGTTCTCGTCGGTTTCTCTCACCGCCGACGCAGCAGATATCCCCGCCACGCCGGCTCCAATTATCACTACTCTCCTACCGCTCTCCATTTACCTACCCCTTTCGCGAAAGGGTTGTATCCTGGCGACGGATATGCAGTCGACGGGACACGCTCTCACGCAGTTGCCGCACCTGATGCACTCGACGTTATCAATTACTATCGCCGCCACCTCATCCCAGTTACTGGCCTCCTCGACACTCATCCTGCCCTGGTCGTCGAAATCGACCTTCCTGGCCATCAGAATGCACTTCCTGGGCATCGCCTCTATGCAGGCGCTGCAGTATATGCATCGGTCTATGTGAATCTGGTAGTCGTGGTCGCACAGGTAGCATCGCTTTGCTTCCTGCCCCGCCGTTTCTTCGTCAAAACCGAGCAGCACTTCCGCCTCCATCGAATAACGATCCTTAAGAGGGAGCGTGGGCATATGCTGCTTCTCTATGAAGTCATAACTTCTTTCTCTCCCGGTTCCTGGACCCTTGATCGGTGTTATCCTGACCGCCAGGCGTAAGTTTCCCTCCCCGGTGAGAAAGGTGTGCACCCTGTCCGCAACTCTCTTCCCATCTGCCACCGCCTCTATTATGGACGAGGGGCCTGTCCTCACGTCTCCCGCGAAAAACACGTTGGTCCCCGGCAGGTTGTCCATCCCTATCACGTTGCCCGAGACCTTCTCTCCGAGAGGGTCCAACTCAGCTCTTTGCCCGACAGCAGGGATGAAAAGATCCGTTTCTATCACGAACTCTGAACCAGGCACTGGTACAGGCTTTCTCCTCCCCGACTCGTCGGGTTCCCCAAGCCGGTTTCTCACGAATTTCACTCCCCGAACTTCACCGTTTCCGCCACGTATCACTTCAACCGGGGACGCGAGATATATGGTCTCGATGCCCTCGGCCTCCATTTCCTCCAGTTCCTCGAAATCGATGTTCATCTCCGCCTGGGTCCTCCTGTAGACGAGAACGACCTTCTTAGCACCCAGCCTCACCGCGCTCCTGGCGCAATCCACCGCTGTGAAACCGCCCCCTACTATGGTGACTCTTTCTGGAACGTTCTTAACCACACCCATGTTCACGTCCATCATGAAGTTCAGTCCATGATGGACGCCTTCACCCTCTTCCCCGGGAATCCCCAGGCGAATGGCACTCATCGTCCCCGTCGCAATCACCACGGCGTCGAACTTGGCGGAAAGTTCGTCGACCGTCACGTCCTTTCCCAGCGTCACGCCAGTTCTGAGCTCAACCCCGAGCTTCAGAACGGATTCAATGTCGAACCTGGTCACCTCCTCCGGCAACCTGAATCGCGGTATCCCGAGTATCATCATCCCGCCCGGAGCGTCGTGCTTCTCGAAGACCGTGACCCGATGCCCCCACAGCAAAAGCTCGTTCGCGCAAGCAAGCCCAGAAGGACCTGCTCCAACCACCGCCACCTTCTTCCCCGTTGGAGGTGCTTTCTCCCACTTCTCCGACACGTCGAATCTGCCGAAGTCCCACGCCGCCCGCTTCAGATGACAGATCGATACCGGCTCGCCAAGTCCCTCGAAGCCATGCCTGCACGGGGGCTCACAGGGTCTGGTGCACACCCTCCCCAGTATCCCCGGGAAAATGTTGTCTCTTCTGTTTATCTCGTATGAGAGGGAATATTCCTTCCTGGCTATTGCCTCGATGTAACCGGGTATGTCGGTGTTGGCAGGACACGCCGTCCTGCACGGGATGTTCTCTATCAGCCACCCAACATCTCTGGAGTCTCTCGATACGAACGACTTCAAAGCATTCTCCTCACATTTAATTCAATCGGAAATCAAAATGAACTTTTCCTTCGGAGCTCCACAGACAGGGCAGTTGTCCGGAGGTTCATCCCCCAGGTGGATATAGCCGCAGACAGTGCACTTCCATTTTTTCATTTCTCTCCTCCCAGAAGAGCTCTCGAAAAATTTCGTTTCAGTTATTTTGCCATTTTCTCATATTTTCTCGCTTTCTCCAAATCGCCGAGCCTTCTGTATGCCCTGGCGAGATACCTGGCCGCGAGTTTAGTGGGCATCAGCTCCATGCTCTTCTCCAGGTGCGTAACCGCCCCGCGAAGGTCGTCGAGCTCGTACAGGTCTATTCCCAGGTAGAGCCTCCCCTCTGCGTATTCGGGGTCTATCCTAACCGCCTCTCTCAGGTATCTCCCTGCCGTTCGGAAGTCGTCGTCCAGAAGGTAGACGAGCCCTGCCTTCCCGTAAAAGGGAGCCTGGTCTGGCTGCATCTCTATCGCGTCGAGAAACTTCTCAAGCGCCGCCGCCTTCTTCTTCTCCCGTAAAAGTTTCTCCCCCTCGTCGTAGACGTCATAAGCCTTCTGGACCCTCCTCAGCCTCGCGGTCCTGTCCAGATAGACACCTTCATTCAAGACGAACTTTCCTGAGGTCAGGGCACGCGCGTATCTTTCCCTCACGTATTTCCTAATGTTTTCGAGCCTCTCCCTGGAAAACGGGTGGGTCCTGAAAAGTCCCTCGATCCACAGCGGGTCTTTCCCCTTCTCGAACTTCTCGTAGAAAAACTCCTGCAGATCTATCGCCCCCTGCGGGTCATATCCCGCCTTCACCATGTAGTCGACGCCCAGATAGTCCGATTCCCTCTCCTGCTCCCTCGAGTAGCCGTTCTCTATCAGGCCGAGAGCTATCCTCGACAGATCCATCACCGCTTTTGACTGCGCCCCTCCTGCCATGGCGAGACCCAGAAGCGTCACGTTCATAAGCAGCGCCCTCTGGTACGCCGCCACCGCGTGTCTGGCCGTCACGTGACCTATCTCGTGTCCCAAAACCGCCGCGAGCTCCGCCTCCGACGATATCGCGACGAGCAGCCCCCTGTTGACCGCAATGAAACCTCCCGGAAGGGCGAAGGCGTTCACGACGGATGAATTGAGTATCTTGAAAGTGTACTTCAGGTTCGGCCTGTGGGAAACACGGGCTAGCCTCTCGCCGACTGAGCGGACGTAGGATTCGAGTTCGGGGTCCCTGTAAAATCCCCCCATGCTCTGGACTATGGGCCCGAATGAACGGGATCCGAGTTTGACCTCCTCCTCTTCGGATATGGAAACGATTCTCAGTTCTCTTTTGCCCGTCACCGGATTCACCGCGCACCCGGCGATCAAAAGAAGAGCGAGCAAAAAAGCGACGGTCTTCAGAAAAAGAGCCCTCACCGTTCCCAGCTCACCTTGCCTCATCTCCCCGTTCCCTAACGAGCGATCTTATTTCCTCGAGGAGCTTTTCTCTCTCGTATTTCAGGTCCTCAAGCCTGCCTTTCGCTTCCTTAACACGTGCCCTGGCATCGCGTAGTTTCCTTCTGGCGTCCCTCAAATCTCTTCTCAAGTCCCGAAGCTCCCTCACGAGGTCGCGCCTCTCCCTCCTCTTTCTTTTTATCTTTCTCGTGAGATACGCGATCTTGTCGGTGAGCGCCTTTACCCTGTCCTCAGGGTAGGGTTTTTGCCTGGAGAGCAGGTCTCTCTCCTCGTACAGGTCCTCCCTCTCGTCGATCAGATCCTCCAGCTCATTCTCAACGTCATCGAGCTCTCTCTCAATGTAGTAAGAATCTCTGTCGTAGCGCTTCTCATATTTGGCCAGGATCTCTTCCGCCCTGAGCGATTGTCTTTTCAGTTCCCGAATCTCATCCTTCACCCTCGATATGCGATCCGTGATCGCCTCCACCTCCTCACGCAGGCGCTCTATCTTCTCTCCCTCGAGCCTGCCGAGCACCGCTTTCAACAGCTTTTCTCCATCTTCTCTCAGCCTGGCGTGTTCATCTTCCGGGAGGGAAACCCTCTTGACGGGAAATCCCGGCTTCATAGAAGCAACCACATCGGATTTCAAAGGCTGACTCCAGAAGCCGGTCCCGGCAACCTCCATCGGGTACACGTAAGCCACAGGACTTCCGGTCGAATCCACCACGAGGAAGTCGTCCTCCTCCGAGACGACCTCGCCCGCCGGGAGGTTCACGAAAACCTGCTGAAAGTCGACGTTGACCATTGAGACGGAAAAGTCCCCTGCGAAAACCTGTCGGCTAAACAGGAGAAAAATCGTAATGAGGAAAATGACGATTGATCTCGTGACCGATCTCACTCGAAAACCACCTTCTCGAGGAGGTCGTAGTCTATCCTCTTCGCATACTCGAGCAGAACATCGCCGCTCTTCACCCCATACCCCTTGACCGACACCAGGACTTTCCTCTGAAAGGCCAGGTTGAGCTCACCTTCCATGTTATCTTTGTCAAACCTGAGGACCGCTCTCTGTCCCTTCACTCTCACGAGCTTCTGATCGGGTCCAACCAGCATCGGGTTGTCCAGTATCCCCAGAAACGACTGAAGCAGTGGGTTGTCCATGGTTATCTCTATCGTCACGGACGCCGAGCCCTTTCTATACTCCCTCGAAGCCGAGATGCCGCCGCCGAAGAAAGCCGCCCCGGCGGTCTGAAAGTTGGGCTTGTCCGCCTTCCACCCCGAAAGTGGCTTCGGAAACACCTTGATCAGCCGCTGACTCTTCTTCTGGCGAATCAGCTGAATGGCGAATTCGAGCTCCTTCACCGCCTCGGAATAGTTCCCCTTTTCGTAATACTTCTTCGCAGCATTCATCGATTCCTCGACCTCGTCAGCTTTCACGAAACTCCCAGAAATCACGAAACTCAAGATGAGCGCTGCAAACAGAAAATACCTGCCCCATTTGAAATCCATGTTTCCCCCTCCTTTTTGAGCAAGACGTTATTGATAAACATTTTATTTTATACGGTTGCCGGTGGGAAGCAGGATTTACGGTTTCCCGCTTGCATTTCACACAAGCGGGGTTTAATGTTTACAATGCCACGGGAGAGAATATATATTTGAACGGGCTGAAACCTTTCGGGAGATCGAACAAAAAAACTATCTGGGAGAACCTATGAACAAAAACAACTACCGATTCCTGAAGGCATGCTTCGGAGAGGAAACAGACACGGTACCAGTATGGATAATGCGGCAGGCGGGCAGGTACATGCCCGAGTATCGTGAAATAAGGAAGAAGCACTCCTTCATGGAGATGTGCAAGACTCCCGAACTCGCCGTCAAGGTAACCCTGCTGCCCATCGAAATGCTGGGAGTCGACGCGGCAATACTTTTCTCGGACATACTCATTCCCGTCGAGGCGATGGGAATACCCGTGGAATTCGTAGAAGGAAAAGGACCGGTCCTCGGTTCGAAAATAGAAACCCCTGCAGACGTGGACCGCCTCGCCGAGTTCGACCCGTCGGAAAAAACAGGCTTCGTCATGGAAGCGATAAATCTTCTCAGAAAAGAGCTGGATGGGAAAGCGCCTCTGATAGGATTCTCCGGAGCGCCCTTCACCCTTGCGTCCTACATCGTCGAGGGCGGCTCCTCGAGGAACTTCATAAAGCTCAAGATGATGATGTACCAGGCCCCAGACGTCTACAGACGCCTAATGAAGAAAATAGCAAAGGTGGTAACCGACTACCTGAACGCCCAGATAGAGGCTGGGGCACAGGCGGTGCAGCTCTTCGACACCTGGGCGGGAATCCTCACCCCCTCCGACTACAGGGAATACGTCTTCCCCTACACCAAGGAAGTCATCACTCATCTGGACAGAGAAAATGTTCCGGTGATTCACTTTGCCAACGAGAGCGCCACACTTCTACCAATATTCCGGGAGCTCGGAGCCGACGTTTACGGCATCGACTGGAGAATCAACCTGGATGACGCGGTGGACGCTCTGGGCGGAGACGTCGTGGTGCAGGGAAACATGGATCCCACGGCGCTTTTCCACCCCGTCGAACGAATCGAGAAGTTGGCTGGCGAGATAATCAGGCGGGGGAAGAAGGCGAAAGCACACATATTCAACCTGGGGCACGGGATACTTCCGCCGACAGAGGTGTCCCACGCGAAGGCCCTGGTAGACGCTGTCCACCGTCTGGGGAAAAACGGGTGAGATGAACCGAAAAGTCGCAGTTCTCCTCCTCTCGATGGGAGGGCCCGATACGCCCACAGCGATCAGGCCGTTTCTATTCAACCTCTTCAGGGACCGGGACATCATAAAAATCCCCGGAGGACCGGTCATACAGACGCTCTTCGCCTACATCGTGTCTGGGATAAGAGCCAGAAAGGTGCGCCCCCTGTACGATGAGATCGGAGGAGTGTCCCCCTTAAACAGCATCACGGAGCTTCAGGCGAGAAGGCTAGAAAAGGCTCTGAACGAGGAGGGAAAGTTCGAATTCTCGGTCCACGTGGGAATGCGCTACTGGTATCCCTTCATAAAGCACGCTGTGGCGGAAATCTCGGAAGAAAGGCCCGACCTTTTGATCGCACTTCCGCTTTACCCCCAGTACAGCAGAACCACGACGGGTTCGTCCCTCAGGGAGATGAGGCGGTGCCTCGAGAAGCTCAAGCTGGATATCCCCGTGAGGGTAATCAGAGAATATCCGACTCACCCGGGCTACGTGGCCTCCATTCGAGAGAAGCTGACACCTCTTCTGAACAGCGGGGATGAGAAAACCGCCGTGATATTCTCCGCCCACGGGCTTCCAAAAAGCCTCATTGCTGCGGGCGACCCTTACCTCGCTCAGACTGAGAAAACGGTGGAAGCCGTCATGGAAGGGTTCCCGGGCGTCACCTGGTATCTCTCCTTCCAGTCAAGGCTCGGCAGGGACTGGCTCGAACCAGACACCGAAGAAGCGATAGCCCGCGCGAAGAAAGAGGGTTTCGAGCGCCTGATTCTGGTGCCTGTGAGTTTCGTATCAGATCACATAGAAACCCTATACGAGATAGACATCTACTTTCGCGAGGTGGCTGAAAGGGTGGGTGTCGCCTTCGAGAGGGCAGAATCCTTAAACGACTCGGAAACCTTCATAAACGCTCTGGCCGACCTGGTTCTGTCCGAATCCATCGAGCACTTCGAGGGAGGAAAAAGGTGAACAGAGTCCTGATAATAGGCGGCGGGATTTCCGGGCTCGCCACGGCATTTCACCTCACGAAGACGGCGGAGAAATCTGGTCTTCTGGTAGAAGTCATCGTTCTCGAGCGCGACCCGGTTCCCGGCGGAAAGATGAGAACCACCAGAGAAGATGGGTTCACAGTCGAGTGGGGGCCAAACGGGTTTCTGACCAACAAGCCAGACACCCTGGAAATGGTCAGGGAACTGGGGATAGAAAACAGGCTTGCCAAAAGTAGCGACGAGGCGAGGAAGAGGTATCTTTTGCTCGGAGGCAAGCTGCACAGGCTCCCAGAGTCCCCCGTGGAGTTTCTCAGGTCTCCCATACTCTCTCCCCTGGGGAAACTCAGGGTGATGATGGAACCCTTCATACCGCCGAAAAAGAGTGACAATGACGAGACCCTGGCGGACTTCGTGAAGCGGAGACTTGGAACGGAAGCCCTTGAAAAGCTGATCGAACCGATGGCTTCAGGTATCTATGCGGGCAGGCCCGAGGACATGTCCCTCATATCCTGCTTCCCCACAATTCACCAGCTCGAGATGGAACACGGGGGACTAATCAGGGGAATGCTGGCCAAAGCCAGGGAAAGGAAGGCAAAGGGAGAAAACGCGCTCTCGGCAGGCCCTGGAGGTGTGCTCACCTCATTCGACGGCGGGGTGCTCACCCTCATCGAGGAAACGGCGGGCAGAACGCCGGCAGAAATCAGCACCAGCTTCGAGTGCGCCCGCGTCGAAAAAACAGAGAAAGGCACTTACAGGGTATCGGGACTCACGGGTGGCTCAGAGATAGAATACGAGTGCGACGCCGTAGTTGTATCCACACCGGCCTACGCCGCCTCTTCGATGCTTACCGAACTCGACGCGGAACTCTCCAAACTCCTCTCCTCGATCCCTTACGCGCCGATTTCGGTGGTCGCCGCCGCCTTCGACGAGAAGGGAGCAAAGGACAAGGTTGACGGGTTCGGCTACCTCGTTCCCCGCGCCGAGAAAAGAAAGGTTCTTGGAGTTTTGTTCGACTCGTCGATATTCCCAAACAGAGCACCCAATGGAAAGGTCCTTCTCCGCGGGATGATAGGAGGAGCGAGAAATCCGGAATATGCCCTTTTGCCCGAGAAAAAGGTGGTCGATTTTTTCCTCGAGGAAATTCGGGAAACCCTCGGGATAAAAGCGGAGCCCCATCGCGTGTGGTTTTTCCGCCACGAAAAGGGCATTCCACAATACAACAGAGATCATCAGAGTAAACTGAAGGCGATAGACGAGAGATTGAGCAACCTGCCGGGCCTTTTCCTGAACAGCAATGCCTACAGGGGCATCGGTCTCAACGACTGCGTGAGGAACGGGAGACTGACGGCGGAAAGGATTATCGAGTTTTTGACGGAACAGAGACGGTAAAAAAACCCGAGCATCCGAACCACCGAGGAACCGAGGGTTCGTGGATGCGTGGTTGCGTGGTTATCGTGGTTGCGAAAAACCACCCAGCTACGCAGCCACCCAATTACACAACCACGCGCCTCTGAACCACGGAGCCACCGAACCGCCGAACCACAGAACCACCGATCAACCGGTTGTTCGGTTATTCGGTTGCTCGGCTGCTCGGTGGATCGGAGCTTCGTAGATTCAGAGGCTCGGTACTTCTGCAGTTCGGAAGTTCGGCAGCTCGGGCCGCCACTACCAGAAACGTCTCAACTAAATCCTCTCTTCATCCTCACTGGCACGTAGTCGCAGAAGGGCTCCTCCTCCAGGTAATCCTCATAGACCGCGTCAGCTCTGGCGCGACAGCCGCCGCAGACGTTTATGTACTCGCATGAGCCGCACCTGCCCTTGTATGTGGAGAAATCGCGCAGGGTCCTGAAAAGCTCCGAGTTTTCCCATATGTCCCTGAAAGATGTCTCCGTCACGTTGCCCGCCACCACCGGGAAGTAGCTGCAGGGCTGCACGTTACCCCTGCAATCGATGAAGGCAATCGTCTGACCGCATATGCATCCCTTGGCGCCTCCGGTGGAAAACTTGAGGGATCTCCTGTGGAACTTTACTCCCTCTTCCTTGGATTTCTGAAGGACTATCCTGTAGTAGTGAGGCGCACAGGTGGGTCTCACCAGGATGTCGGTCTCGTTCTTTTCCATTTCATAGTGCCATTCGAGTATCTTCTCGTAATCCTCCTTCGAGATCAGCTCGCTCATAATCTCTTCCCCTCTGCCTGTGGGCACGATCATGAACATGTACCAGGCGGTGGCGCCGATTTCCTTGGCCAGCTTGTAGGTTTTCTCTATCTCGTCCTGGTTCCTCTTCGTGAAGGAGGAGTTTATGATGAACTCGATCCCGTGTTTCCTGAAGTACTCCGCTGCCTTTAGCGTCCCTTCGAAGGCACCGGGCTGCTTGCGGAAGTCGTCGTGGACCTCAGCGGTCGAACCGTCCAGGCTCAGGGAAACTATCTTAATTCCGGATTCCTTTATCCTCTCGCAAATCTCGTCGTCCACCAGCGTCCCGTTTGTGGCGAGGCACATTCTGAGACCTTTGTCGGTGCCGTATCTGGCTATTTCGAAGACATCACTCCTCATCAGGGGCTCGCCCCCAGACAACACCAGCACGGGGCTGCAGAAAGAAGTTATGTCGTCGATGAGTGCAAAAGCCCTCTCCGTGTCGAAGACGCTCTCGAAGGAAGACATGGAGGAGGCTGACCTGCAGTGTATGCAGTTCAGGTTGCACTTACCCGTTATCTCCCAGGCTATCCACTTCGGAACGAACTCCATCGCAGGTCTCCTTTCGTCTGAAAAGTGCGAAACTTATTATAACCCACAGATTCTATCCCCTGGCGAACCGTTTCTCCAGATAGGCGGACAGTGAAGTGAGTTTCAACCCGAAATCCTCGACGAAAGCGCGATTGTCCCCCACCGAGCCCTTGAAAAGCATGTAGAGCTGGTCATAGGTAACGGGAAAAAAGGAAAATCTCTCGAGCCTGGATACCACCGGTACGACGAGTCCAGCCGGCAGGTGTAAAACCACCCTCCTCTTTCCCATAGCCCGAGCGATAACAGCCAGAACCCCCTCGAACGCGTAGACCTCGGGACCGGCGGCAGTGTAGACTCTGAAGACGCCCTTCTCCTCGACAATCGACTTCGACACGGCAGCCGCCAGGTCCCCGATGAAAACCGGCTGCAAGGGATACCTGCCGTCGCCTATCACGGGTATTATCGGGGTCATTTTAACCAGCCTCGCCAGGGTGCTGACGAAGCCGTCACCGTCTCCGAATATCACCGAGGGCCTGAAAATGGTGTATCCAAAATCGTGATCAATCAGGTACTGGTCCGCCTTCCACTTGGACCGGAAATACTCGGTCCTCTCGTCCCAGTCGGCACCAAGAGCGCTCACCTGGACGAATCTCTTTATCCCGTTTTTTCTCGCCGCATCCGCCAGATTGAGCACCACCTCGAAGTGCACCTTCTCGAAAGTAATCCCCTTTTTGGGGAAATCGCGGATGATTCCAATCGCGTTTACGACAGCATCGCACCCCTTCATCCCCTCACGAAGCAATCCTTCATCGAACGGATCGCCTTCCACAATCTCCACCTTTTCCCTCAACTTCTGCGGTATCTTTTTTTCCGACCCCTTCCTGACCAGCAACCTCAACGATGCCCCATCCGCGTGCAGTTTCTCCAAGATGTGCCTCCCAACGAATCCCGTACCTCCTGCCACGAAAACTCTCATGATCGATCTCCCGTTTGTTCATTAAAATGCTTCTTCACCCATTTGAAAATCGCCCCTTTTTTCTTTACCCACAACTTTAGATGTCTTTTTTTTCACCACAGTTTAATGCAGCCGAAAATTTCTCTTGCATTTTCTCGAAACCTGCCTTATATTGTTAATCAATCAGTTGATTATTTTTTTCGCGTTGAGCGAATTTTTCCTCTTTACAAATTCAGTTCTCTGACTTATAATTTAACTAGTTCCCCCAGAGACTGGGAGGGATCCCCCCAACCCTCCCCCCTCCTCCCAGAAAGTCCGGCCCCCCGCCGGACTTTTTTTTATTATCAGTCATGTTAAACCCTCTATAAAACTTTTAATGAATGGCTACTCACGCCCCCTGTTTCTAAACATACGATTAACTAGACTTTTGCCTCTTGAAAAACGAATCTCCTCGAATATAATAGAAAAATACAAGGAGCGGTCTTTTCGGGTTGCCAAAAAGCTTTTCAAATCAACGGGTTCAGGCATATCACTCAATCTCTCAGAAGGAGGTGAATATGCCAACCTACACCTACGAATGCAAAAAATGCGGGAACGAATTCGAGCTTTCGCTTTCCTTCAGCGAATACGCCGCGAAGAAGAACCACCGTTGCCCCGCCTGTGGGAGCAAAAGAGTTGTTCAAACGCTGGCGCCGTTTTACGCAAAAACCTCTAAAAAATCCTGATTTTCTCAGAGAACTCCCGCTTCCTTGAGCTCCGCTTCAAACTTCGCGGGGTTGAACTTGTCTCCTATCACCACCTTTCCCTCGATGTCGAGGGTGGGGACTATCTTCATGCCGTTGTTGAGCTCCATTACCCTGCTTGCGGCATCGGGGTTCTTCTCGATGTCAACCTCTTCGTAGGCAATGCCCTTCTCGTCGAGAAATCTTTTCGCAGCCCTGCAGTCCGGGCACCAGGACGTGGTGTAGATCACGATTCTCTTGCTCATTTTCACCCTCCTCGCGATTTCTGTCTATTCCCTAATTATACCCCCCCAGAACGTGATTCCCACCTCTTTCCCTGTCGGACACACGGCGGCTCACCAGTCGGCCGGCTCAACCAGAAGGGTGTTGTATTTCCTCACCCTCACCAGCCCTGGTCTGTTTCCAGGCACCCTCGCCAGGTCCCGGACCTTTGCCACGTAAACCTCCACTTTCGAGTCCTCCGACGCAGCGGATCTGGCGGCGGCCAACTTCGCCGCCTGAATGAGCACTTCCTCCGGAACCTCTTTCCCCCTGGGAACCTTCAACAAAACGTGGCTGCCCGGGTGGTGGCGCGCGTGAAGCCACAGATCGTCCGGGGAAGCCATGTGTCTCAAGATGTGGTCGTTGCCCCTGTTGCTCTTCCCCACATATACCGGAAAATCCCCTATTCGCCGCCTCTCCACCGCCGGAGGCTCCCTTCTCGCTTTCCCTTTGTCCCGCTTCTTTTTTTTCTTTTTCGACTCACGGTCCCTCAAGAAGCCGGACGCGATCAGCTCTTCTCTCAACTCCACCAGCTCCTCCATCGACCTCGCCCTCTCCGCGTAGTATAGAACCGATTCGAGATACTCGATGTCACCTTCCACAGCCGGAATTATTCTCGCCTTCACCTCCATCCCCGTCTGCCCTTTCCTGTAAAGCCTGAAATAGCGGTTCATGTTCTCCACGGGAGAAAGAGACGGGTCGAGGGGAACCGCCCTCTCCACAGGAGGGTCTGCGAAGTAGTCCACCACCGTGACCTCCCGGTCTCCCCTCTTCATTCTGTGGAGAGCGCTTTTCAGGAGCTCCCCCAGCTTCCCGTATTCCTCGTACTCTTTCAGTTTCTCCACATCGGCGAGCACGTTATCGAGTTTCCTGCGCGCTTTCTTCAATCTCTTTCTTATCGCCTGCGTCAGGGTGCTTCTGGCGCTTCCGAACTGCTCCCGGGTGTAACTTGTATAAAAATACTCGTCAGCCGCCGCGCTTGGAGAATCGAAATCCTCGAAACCCTCCGGCGGTTCCCATCCATCCACGAGGGGCAGGAGACGAATTTTTTCTCCCCTTCTGACCAGCCCGACGACGTAACTTCCGCGGCGGTATGCCTCCACCAGCTTGTTCAGCTCTTCGTATAGCTCCTCCGGCGTCGGCTCCCCGGGAAACGAAACGCCTGACAGCAGTTCCTTCGAGAGGCCGTGGACTTTTTTGAGGATCGAGGATGGGAGGTCGTCCCATGCCTCCCTGAGGATTTCCCTGCAATCGTCCACGGTCACATCCGACACCAGGACCTTCGGGAGAGGAGGTAAGGGCGAATAAGGAACCCCCGACACAACCTCTCTAACGGTGCTCGAATCGCGGGTGACCAGATTCAGCGCATTTATCACGATTCCATCGGGACCAACCAGTATCACGTTGGAGTGCCTGCCGAAAAGCTCGCACACGAGGGATATCTCCCCCTCGAAGCCCTTCCCGGAAAATCCGAGCCTCACGTATCTCTCGAACTCTCTGAAATCGACCGAGGTCAAGCGCACCCCGGATAGATGTTTTCTCAATGCCTGGCAGAACCTGGGTGGAGAAGGCGGATTGGCCAGTGACCTGCTGGTTATGTGCACGCTGCACAGCGTCGGGTGAGCGGAAATCATAACCTTAACGCCCCCACCGGGCTTCCACAAATCGAGCACTATCTCCCTCTTCCCCGGCTGATGCACTTTGGAGACGAGCGACCCGAGGGCAACCCCTCTCAGCTCCTCCACCACTTTCTTGAGAACGAAGGAATCCAAGCGACCTCTCCCCAGCGATACTCGAAATTGCCCGCCTTCAAAAAGAAATATAATATATTTCTCGGCAGAACACACTTTCCCACAGGGAGCTCACATGCCACTGGCAAACCTGGAAGGCATCACACTTTACTACGAAACATACGGTGACGGAAACGAACAAGCCCTTCTCCTGATAAACGGCCTCGGCTCAGACCACAGGGAATGGCTCTACCAGCTGCCCGACTTCAAGAAGCACTTCAGGGTGATCATATACGACAACAGGGGCACCGGACTCAGCGACACTCCCCCTGGCCCATACACCACATCCCAGATGGCGGACGACGCGGCACGCCTTCTCGACTTCCTCGAAATAGACAAAGCCCATGTCCTGGGAGTGTCGATGGGGGGGCTAATCGCCCAGATGGTTGCAGCGATACACCCCGAACGCGTGAACAGGCTGGTGCTTGCCTGCACCGCTTTTGGGGGGGAAGAATCGATCAAGCCCTCTCCCGAGGTGATGGCTGCTTTCGCATCATTCGACGAGAACGATCCGGAAGGTTCGGTGAGGCGCCTCGTCCCGTACCTCTACTCGGAAAAATTCATCAAGTCGGGGAACCCGGAAATAGAGAGATTCGTCAGATACGCCGTATCCAAGAAGCAGAACAAAGAGGGTTACGCGTTCCAGCTCGCGGCCATATCATCGCACTCCTCTTTCGGTCTTTTAAAATCGATAATGGCGAAAACCCTCGTGATAACGGGAACGGAAGATGCTGTTATACCGCCTGAGAACTCGGAAATCCTCGCGGAAAAAATCCCCGACGCGAGGCTCGAATACGTGGAAGGTGGTCCTCACAGGTTCTTCGCGGAAAACCACAGGGAGTTCAACGAGAAGGTTCTTCGCTTCCTGCTCGAGTAACGGGTAAACTTCTCGGAGATTTGTGCCGATTCTCGAAATATACGATGCTCGAACCGTCCCGCGCGGCTCGGGTGAATCCAAAGGAGGAGGAAAACATGGACAGAGACGCTCTGGGCAACGAGACCTGGCGGGTTTTCAGGATAATGAGCGAGTTCGTCGAAGGATTCGAGTCTCTGAGAAACATCGGGCCGGCCGTTTCGATTTTCGGAAGCGCCAGACTCGGCAGGTCGAGTGAATATTACAAAAAAACCGTCAAGATTGCCGAGCTCCTCGCCAAAAAAGGGTTCGCCGTGATATCGGGAGGCGGTCCGGGAATCATGGAAGCAGCGAACAGAGGAGCGGCAAAGGCCAAGGGAATATCCATTGGCCTCAACATCGAGCTTCCGCTGGAACAGAAGCCGAACAAGTACCAGAACAAGTCCCTCCACTTCAAGCACTTTTTCGCCAGGAAGGTCATGTTCGTGAAATACGCCGTGGGTTACGTGATTCTGCCCGGCGGATTCGGCACGCTCGACGAGTTCTTCGAATCTCTGACTCTGATACAGACACACAAGATAGAACGATTCCCCGTGGTCGTCGTTGGCTCCGAATACTGGAAAGGGCTGATATCCTGGATGAAAAACACGATGGTGAAGATGGGCACCATATCGAGGGAAGACCTGGACCTGTTCCACCTGACCGACGAACCACACGAGGTGGTGGAGATAATAGAAGATTTCTACAGGGACGAAATCGAGGGCAAAGACCCGACCAAGATACGCGGAATCCCCCTCGAAGGCATAACTCCGCTTTGAATCTCGAAGCGGACCTCCTCTCGGCCCCGTCTGGAGGCGGAAAGCCTACCGTTTCACGACCTCGTTCCCGGAGAGCTTCCAGCCTTCCAGCCCTCCCTTGAGAACGTAAACGGAATGGAACCCCATCTTCACGAGTTTGCCCGCAGCCACCCTCGACATGTAGCCCCTGTTGCAGTAAAGGACTATCCTGGCATCATCAGCAGGAGGCAGAGTATCCGCGTACCTGTCGATCAAATTGAAAGGAATTTCTCTGTCCGTCCCGGGTATGTCACCATTGCACCTGAACGACACGTTGATCAGCACGAAATCCTTGTGCGTCAACATTTCCTTCAGCTCCGCGGGCGTAACAAGCCTGTAAGACGGTTCGTCTCCCAGAGCCCCTGCCGGAGCAACATCTGGCATCACGAGGGAAAGAGAAACAGCCAAGAAAAACACCCCCAGCGTCAAAAGGGAAAACGCCCCCCACCGGGGAAATCCCCTCTTCATTCTGGCCCTCCTCTTTTGACTATCAACTGCCTCGGAGTGGAGAGAAAAACCCCATCCACATATCCCCTGATATATATTATTTATAAAATTTCCATATTGTTACAAGTATTGTTACAAGCAACAACACGCTCCCAGCGCCTCGAAAAAAACAAAGGAGGCTGTCATGAATGGAAGAGTTCTGGAAAATGCCATGCTATTCAAAACGCGCCTTTCAGAAGAGGAGAAAAAGAAGCTGAAGAAGCTGAAAGAAGGACAATCTCCCTCCGTAATGCTAGTTACATGCTCCGACTCACGCATCCTGCCGGACAGAATCTTTGACGCCGACTTCGGCGAGATCTTCGTATTCAGAAACATGGGCAACGTAATCCCTCCCTATGAAAAGGAGCTCGAGAACCCCACAGGGATCGGGGCTTTCCTCGAGTACGGCGTGAAAAAACTGGGAGCGCGGGTGCTCGTCGTTCTGGGACACACAGAATGCGGCGCCGTCAAAGGATTCCTCTCCTCACCAGACTCGGGAGACGATTCCCTCGTGTCCCGCTACCTGAGAGAAGGCAAGGAAGTCAAACAGATCATCCAGGAGAGAATAAAGGGGGCTTCTTTCGAAAATGCCCTGGCGGAAGGGGTGAGGACCAACACGCTCCTGCAGGCGGAAAGAGCGAAGAAGTACCCCGTCATACGCGAAAGCGGCGCGAAGGTCCACGCCTGGATATACCACATCGATACCGGAGAGGTGGAAGTCCTGTTTTGAGTCCCCTGAGAGGAGGTAGTGATGAGCGAAAAAATCAAGGTCCGAGACGCCATGGGTGAAATGGAAGTTCCCGAATGGGCATACTTCGGGGCATCAACCCAGCGGGCGATCCTGAACTTCCCCATATCTGGAGAGCCCGTCCCCTGGGAAATCATAGAAGCGCTCATAACGATAAAAATCGCTGCGGCGCAGACCAACGCCGAGCTCGGGCTTATTACTCCAGAGGTGGCGGATGCTATAACCCTGGCGGGTGGGGAATTTCTGGAAAAGAAGGAAACGAGACAGTTCCCCGTGGACATTTACCAGACAGGCTCTGGAACATCGACCAACATGAACGTTAACGAAGTCCTCGCGGCAAGGGCGAACGAAATCCTCGGCCACCCCAGGTGGGGCAAACACCCGGTCCACCCGAACGACCACGTCAACAGGTGCCAGTCCTCCAACGACGTATTCCCCTCGGCTCTGCACATTTCCGCGATACTCCTCAGCGAGAAGCGCCTGATCCCTGCGCTGGAGAAGCTGAAAGATTCCCTGTCTAAGAAGAGCGAAGAACTTTCCCGCGTGGTCAAAGTGGGTAGAACTCACTGGCAGGACGCGGTGCCCGTCACGCTCGGACAGGAATTCTCCGCATACTCAACCCAGATCGACAAGCACCTGGAAAGGCTAAGAGCCACCTTTCCTTATCTTGAAGAGCTCCCGCTCGGAGGAACTGCGGTCGGGACGGGGATAAACTGCCACCCGGAGTTCGGTGAAAAATGCATAGAGAAGATATCCGAGGCGACGGGGATCCTCTTCAAGACGGCGCGAAACAGGTTCGAGGAACTGGGCTCCAAAGACGCCCTGACGGGTCTCTCGAAATCTCTCTCCGCGCTCGCCACGTCCCTCATGAAAATCGCCTCCGACATACGTTTCCTCTCGTGCGGCCCAAAGTGCGGCATCGCCGAAATACGCATACCGGCGCTCCAACCCGGCTCGTCGATCATGCCTGGAAAAGTCAACCCGGTCATCCCCGAATCGGTCCTCCAGGTGGCGGCCCGTGTCATCGGCAACGACGTGACGATCTCTATCGCCAATTCCTCCGGCCACCTGGAACTCAACGTCATGATGCCCCTGATCGGAAAGGCCATAATCGAGTCGCTGACCCTTCTGTCCAACGCCTCCCTCTCGCTTGCGGAAAAGTGCGTGGATGGCATCGAGGCGGACAAAGAGAGGTGCACCGAGCTGGTGGACAGAAGCCTCGCGCTCGTGACCCCTCTGGCTGTGAGAATCGGCTACGACAAAGCCGCCGAGATCGCGAAAGAAGCCTTCGAAACCGGGAAAACAATCAGACAGCTCGTGATAGAGAAGGGTCTACTTTCAGAAGAAGAAGCCAATGAAGTTCTCGACCCGGAGAAGATGGTGTGATCTCCCGGGAAGAAGCTTTTCACATGTTGAGGCGAGCTTTCGAGGCAGCGCTTTCCGCGGTCGAGCCCGCAACATGCGTCACCTCACACCTCGAAAAAAAGAACGGAGAAATTCTGGTTCTCAAGGAGAGCGGAGAAACCATCGACGTGACGCCGGGACCGGGGGGTTCCCTCGCGATGATATCCACGGGCAAGGCTGCCCACGCCATGATGAAAGGCGCTTCGGAGGTCATAGACATTTCCGGCCCCCGTTTGATTATCACGAACGAACCAGCCGTGTCACGCAACGCGCGCGTGATCACCGCCTCCCACCCGGTTCCTGATGAAGGATCCCTTCTGGGAGGAAAACAGGTGCTTAAGGTTGTCTCATCGCTAACACCGCAGGACTCACTTATATTCCTGCTCTCAGGGGGAAGCTCATCCATGATGGCCCAGCCCGAGGAAGGGATTTCGCTGTCGGACAAAGTGCTTGTCCAGAAAGAGCTGATGAGGCGGGGCGCGGATATATTCGAACTCAACGCCGTCAGAAAGTGCCTCTCAAAGATCAAGGGCGGAAAGCTCGCCAGAAACCTGAAAACGAGGAAATCCGCCGTCCTGGTTCTCTCGGACGTGCCGGGGAACGACCTCTCCACGGTGGGCTCGGGGCCGCTTTTCCCTTCGTCCGGCGTCACAAGCCCGCTCGAAGTGCTCGATAAATACGGCCTCACTGAAGAACTGCCCGCGAGAGTGGTCGAACTGGCGGGAATGGAATCATCTGTCGAAGACAAGCCCCGATACTTCCCGCCCCACGTAATCGTGGGAGACAACCGAAAAGCAGTTTCCGCCGCCGCGAGATTCCTGGAAGGGCTGGGGTTCACCACAATCGTCCTGGAAGAGCCTCTCGAGGGAGAAGCGAGGGAAACGGGGAAAAAGCTGGCCGAGAAACTGCTTTCCCTCGCGGACAACAGACCGGCCGACCGCCTGGCTGTCGTAGCTGGTGGCGAAACGGTGGTAACCGTCAGGGGAAAAGGCACAGGAGGAAGAAATCAGGAACTCGCTCTTTCCGCGGCGCTTGCGATTGAGGGCGCAAGAGGCATATACGGGCTCTGTGCCGGAACGGACGGACGGGACGGGAACTCGCCCGCAGCAGGCGGATTCTTCGATGGGGAACTCGCCGACAGGGCCAGAAATCTGAACCTGGACCCGATCTCGTTCCTGGAGAAAAACGACAGCCACACCATTTTGAAAAAGCTCGGCTACGTTCTCACGACGGGCAAAACCGGAACCAATGTAATGGATGTATTCATAGCTATAATAGAAGGGCCATGAAAAGCGAGCCGGGAAAAGGAGGGAAAAGGCGTCCACTGCTGTCTCTTCCTGCTAACGTCATCTCGCTTGGCCTTGTGAGCTTCTTCACCGACGCATCGAGCGAGATGATATACCCTCTCATTCCCATATTCCTGACGAGCGTCCTCAAAGCCACGCCAGTTGCCCTTGGTCTGATAGAGGGAGTCGCCGAGGCTACGGCGAGCATTCTCAAGTGGGCCTCCGGATTACTCTCTGACAAGCTGAGAAAGAGGAAACCCCTGGTCATCACAGGATACACCATATCCTCCGTCTCACGCCCCCTGATAGGCCTCGCCGGCAACTGGCCATTCGTCCTTCTCATCAGATTCGCCGACCGCCTCGGCAAGGGAATCAGGACCTCGCCCAGAGACGCCCTGATTGCCGACTCCACGCCTCCCGAAAAGTTCGGAACCGCTTACTCCCTCCACAGAGCGATGGACCACGCAGGAGCAGTCGCAGGACCCGTAATCGCTTTCTCGCTCCTTTCCTTCGCCAACCTCTCACTTAGGACCGTCTTCCTCCTGGCCTTCGTTCCCGGAATCCTGGCCCTTCTGACCCTCGTATTCGGAGTCAGGGAGAGCCAGGCGAAAAAGAGCTGTCTCCAGGGTAAAACCCACAAGGGCAGAGGGAAGCTGGAGAAGAAGTTTTTCCTCTACCTAACAGTCGTGCTCTTTTTCACCATAGGAAATGGAAGCGATGCTTTCATACTGCTCAAAATGGGAGAGGGAACCAGAAGCCCCGCTTTCGTTCCCCTGATGTGGGCAGCCTTCCACGTGCTCAAATCCGCCTTCTCCCTGCCAGCTGGAATCGCAGCCGACAGGTGGAGCAAGAAGGGCGTGCTGTGCACGGGGTGGTCCGTTTTCGCCGTTTCCTACCTGATCTTTGCCTTTTCCGCCGACTACGCGAATTTCCTGATCGGCCTCGGCATATACGCCTTCTACTACGCTCTGACGGAAGGAGTGGAAAAAGCAATAGTAGCCGAACTCGTTCCGGAAGACGCCAGGGGAACCGCGTTTGGAGCCTTCCACCTGACAACAGGAATGGGGAGCCTCCCGGCCAGTCTCATTTTCGGCTACCTGTGGAAGTTGTTCGGGGCTAAGGTCGCCTTCATAGCGTCTTCGATAATCGCCGGGCTGGCAACGTTTGTTCTCATCTTCATACCCCTCACATCCTGGTCCTCAGCTTGTCCAGCGAATGGCGGAGAGTCTGGTAATCGATCCTCAGGCGGATGAGCCCGTAGTAGATCCCGAGTATCCCCGTCACCAGCCCCACGTAACTCCACCAGGCAGTGCCCAAGTACTGCAGGGAAACGAAGAACACTATGTTCGAGTTGACGAACCCGAAAAATACGCCCGTCGTAATCGTCAGGTAATAGTTGATGATGCTCTTTCTTTTCTCCTCGTAACTCACTCAACACCTCCAGGAAAAAGATCTTTGCCGCCACATGTTGGGCTTGATGTGGGTCAATGAAGGCGACCCAGAAAAAGGATACCATGGAGGCGAATTTGAAAACAGAAGCGGGAGGAATCTCCGACGGCAACTCCCGCGTCGAAAGAAAAGGAGGATCAAGATGGACAAATATACGAAAGGATTCATAGTAGCGTCCCTCATCTACCTGGCCCTTGCGGCGATACTCGGTATATCGCTCGGTGCCGGCTTCGAAAAGGAGTGGTTTCGTTTCGCGCACGTCCACTTCAACCTTCTCGGTTTCATGGCTATGATGATCTACGGCGTGGGGTACTTCATACTCCCGAGGTTCAACGGCAAAACGCTCAGATACCCCGGGATGCTCCCGGCTCACTTCTACACTTCTAATATAGGACTCATAGGTATGGTCGCCACTTACGGGACGAGACCATCCCTTGCCTTCAATGCCTTCGCAGTCCTGGAGGGATTATCCATCGCGCTTTTCGTGGTGAATCTGGTCGCCACCCTCGTTCTCGAGGAGAAGAAGGAAGTTAAGGAGCCGGAGAGAGAGAAGGAAAAGCCTATACTTCCCGGGATGAGAGTCGGCGAAATTCTCTCGAAATACCCCGGGATTCACGAGGTGTTCGTAAGACACGGGTTTCAGTCGCTCGCATTCGAATCTCACAGAGAGCAGGTCAAGGAACTTCCCATAACGATAGCGATGGCGTGCAACAAGCACGGCGTCGACGTAAATACCCTAATCAAGGACCTTAACGAGTTCATCGGAATTAAGGTGGTCACGCGAGCCGAAGCAGCCGGGAAAACCGGGTCCAACGGCCGCATTAAAAGAGGCGAGCCCATAAGAAGCGACCACATCCTGGGCGACATTCTCAGAGTCTACCCCGAGACAGAAGAGGTCTTCAGGAAGTATTACGGCGAAGGATGCTTCACCTGCCCGGGGCAGGCAACCGAATCGGTCAAACTGAGCGCCATGATGCACAATGTGAGCGAAGAGGAGATACTGAGGGAGCTGAACGAAGCGATTGGAAAGAATCGGGAGTGACCGGAAAGAAAGACCCGCGCGGGACGGAACTAATCCACCGTTCCGCTCCTGTAGAGGTTGAACAGTCCCGCGAGAGCTGCAGTGGACGGCAGACTCACGAGTGCCCCACCCGGCGCGTGTGGGGGATCACCATCGAGAGCCTCAGGGAGGTAGAAAGGAGCGGTAAGGTCCGCCAGATTCCTCAGGGCAACCAGATACCGCTTCATCTGGTTCCTGACTCTGGTCGAATGCCCGTGAACTGCAATAAGCGCCCTGGAATGAACCACAGACAGGCGGGGCAAAACAGCTCCATTGAATATCGCCTCCATCTCCCGGACTTCGTCGCCCTCGATCCTTCCCCTGTAGGACGGATCATCCGGAGCGAGAGTTCTGAGTCCGTAATCCGTTAAAAGCTGTTCCTTCACCCTCTGAAGCACCCTCCTGCCGAACGTCGAGGCTATCACGGGATACTTCGCTGCGAGGGCAAAAAGCTGGTTCGGCCTTATCTCCACAATTCTTTTATCCCCTCTCACAACGTCCGCCAGATATCCCTCCCTGTCCAGAACGAAAGTCTTGAGAAACGAGTTCTTGACCCGGGGAATCAACCTGACCATCTCCTGAACAACCTTCTTGTCCCCACAGGACAGCGCCAGATCCCTGAGCACACACAAAGCGCTGTACCACAGAGCATTCACGTCGACTGCCTTTCCGTGGCGCGGAGTCAGGTGAATATCTCCTCTGACCCTGTCCATCCAGGTTGCCTCTATTCCCTCCTCCCCCGCGGTGACGAGATAATCCGTGTCCACCCTTATGGAGCAATCTGTGCCATCCAGGTAAGAATAGACAATCTCCTTGACCAGGGCGTAAAGCCTCTCCACCTCCGACATGCTCGTGACGGTAGTCATATACCTCCCGAGAGCATCCACGAGCAGAAGTGACGTATCGGCACTCGAGTAGACAGGAACTCCAGACTCGTCCAGGTACTTGGGAAGGAGCCCCTTTTTCAGATACTTCTGCGTGAATTTCAGCACGGAGGAGGTCTGGTAAACCAGCCCTGCCTCCACGAAGAAATCATTGAGAGAGCTCACCAGGTCGTACACGTTGACGCCATACCTGGGAAGCCCCGAATAACCGGTTGCTCCACCCTCGACATCGAATATCATCCTCAAAGCGCATTCCTTGACCGGGTTGAAGTCCTTCTGAAACAACCTGGGCAAATCCCGCGTTAGGGGCCTGCCCCCTTTGAGAGCCTCCCTTATCTTCCTCAAAACACGTGCCGGCTTCTCTTGAATGAACTTCTCCCACTTCTCCTCTATGGAGAACATCAGGTAGAGAGTGTTGGCGCCTTCTTCGAGTGGAAATGTCAGATACCCGGGAGATGGAAGGTCCTCGATGAATTCGACTCCCCTCCCCTCATCGGCGGAGAACCATATTCCCCTGATCCACCTGAAATCGTCGGCGAACTCGGCGCCCGGAGAGGCAACCACCAGAGGAGGTATGGGGGCGGCTCCGTACCGGAAAAAAACACCGGATCTCTCCTTTCTGATGCCCAGCGGTATCTCTCTCTCCCCAGACAATTCGTGAATCGGCCTGAAACCGAATACAGGCCTCACCCTGAAAACCCCTGCCCTTTTCACGGCTATCCTATACCTGAGAACGATCGACCTCTCCCCATCAACGGGGAAGAACGTTCTCTTCAACCTGAATCCTTCTCCCCTGTGAACGGCCTCCGGGTAAGGATACCCCTCTGCCAACTCGGGTTCCGTAAAATGGGGGATCGACACCCCTTGCCTCGAGAATGGACCCGCGACGGTTATCGCTCCCTCATTCCACGCTATCTCCTCTATGAGAGAGGAAACGTATAAGAATCTCCTCCAGACCCCGTGGGTAGGAGAAACGAAAACGCCTTCTTCCCTGCACGTGGGAGCCATATCCGCGGGAATCATCCCATACGCCCCGCCACCCGAGGCGTAAAAAAATCTCAAACCAGAGGGACTGCCATCCCTCCTGGAGTCGGTTCTATTATTTTTCATTTTATTCCCCTTTTCTCGATACCTTTAGAGAAATGGCGGGCATCTAACTCCGAAAAACTCACCCCCGACAACGCTATTATACACTATCATTCCACTTATCGGCGATAAAGCACAAAAAATCAATAAAGAGAGGAGAGGGACTGGTTGTGAGTTAAACCCGTTACTTTCCTTTGCTGCCGCCCTTCAAGCCCTCACCTTTCCAGGGCCTCATGGCAAAGATCACTCCCGCGATGACCGTCAAGAGGACCCAATCGACTCCGATCACGATCACCGCCGTCCAGGAGTAACCTCCATAGGGCTTGGAAAACTCGCCTATGAGGTCCCCTATGAGGATGATACCCAGGATGAGGGGCACGAAATACCTGACGAGGGTCTCCCACCAACCCCCAATTCTTATGGTTGAGACTTTGTTGATATGGTCTCTTAGCTTGGCTATCTTGAACAGCCAGGCAGCCACGATACATTCGAGTATACCGACTACCACCAGCCCATAATGAGTGAGGAAGTGGTCCACGATGTCCAGCCAGTAGAGACCTCCCTGAGTGGTGAAAATTATCGAGCCCATGAAGCCTATGATCGAAATTACCGTGACGACCTTCTTTCGGCTTATACCGAACTTGTCAACAACCGCCGCCGTGAAAGCTTCTATTATCGAGATGGAAGAAGAAAGCCCGGCGACAACCAGGCAGAAGAAAAATATCGCCCCGAACAGCTTCCCCCCCGGCATGAGGCTAAGTGCCTGGGGGTAAGCCACGAATGCCAACCCGATGCTCTGGGACACCACTTCAGATACGGCCTTCCCCTGGCTCGTCGCCATAAATCCCAGTGTCGAGAAGACGGCAAAACCGGCGAAAAGAGAGTATCCGCAGTTTATCAAACCGGTAAGTATGGCATTTCTCGTTATGTTTGCGCCCTTTTCGGGCAGATAACTGGCGTAGGCAATCATTATCCCGAATCCGAGACTCAGGGTGAAGAATATCTGGCTGTAGGCATCTATCCAGACCTTGGGCTCTCCCAGCTTCTTGAAGTCGGGGGTCAGATAAGCCTTTATGCCAACGCCAGCCCCCTTCAGAGTGATCGACCAGAAGACGAGAATCGCCGTCAGGACGAAAAGGAGGGGCATGAAAATCTTATTGGCCCTCTCTATGCCCTTCGCAACTCCTCCGTAGACTATCAACCAGTTGAGGAACCAGACCAGAACAAGAGCGAAGAATATGGGAGTTCTTATACTCCCTATCTCTCCGGGAGATCCGCTGAGACCGAGAAACTGCTTGAAGAAGTAGGCGTTGGGGTCACTTCCCCAGGACAAGTTGAAAGAGAGACCGAAGTAATTAACGCACCAGGAAATCACAACGGTATAGTAGAGTTCGATCCCGAACATGACGAATATCACCGCCCACCATCCGAGCCACTCCCACTTCCTGCTTATCTTACCCAGCGCCAGGGGAGCGGAACCCTGCTTCATGTGTCCGAGGCCGAACTCGAGAATCAAAAGCGGGATGCCGGCAGTGAACAGGGCGGTGAAATAGGGAATCAAGAACGCCCCACCACCATAACTGTATGCCATGTAGCTGAATCTCCATATGTTTCCGAGACCTATCGCCGATCCTACGGCAGCCAGAAGAAATCCGAGCTGGGACTTCCACCGTTCCCTCTTCATTTCTCTCTCCTTTCGAAAAAGAGTTTCCCCGGCGTTACGTAATTTCTTTATTAAAATTCGGTAATTTCGTCAATCAATAATTTTCGAGATCACAGGTGTTTACACAATCACGACCCTGTGATGGAATGTTTTTCGAGAATCCCGGGAGGTTTTCAATGAAGGCAGGTGAAAAACGGTCTATAGATTTGAGAAGCGACACGGTCACCCTTCCCTCGGAGGAAATGCTCCGTTCCATACTCACTGCCAGGCTTGGAGACTCTCTGAGGGACGAAGACCAGACCGTCCTCGAACTGGAATCGAGAGCAGCGAAAACCTTCGGAATGGAGATGGGTTTGCTCCTCATATCCGGAACCATGGCAAACCAGGTGGCGATAGCCGCTCACACCCGCAGAGGGAATGTGGTTCTGGCGCCATCGGTCTCCCACATTGCCAGGAAGGAGAAAGTTTCAACTTCCATGATTTCTGGTTGCGCCGTAGCGGAAGTGGGAGGGGAAAACGGAGTGCTAGACCCGGACGAGGTGGCTCGACTCGTGGATAGGGGAAAGGAGCTCTTCGGGTCAGAAGTTGCCCTCGTCACGGCGGAAAATACCGTCAACGCCCCCGGTGGGGTGATCTACCCAACATCCAAACTCGCGGAACTTAAAGAAATCCTCGAAGAGCGGGGAATTCCCCTTCATCTCGACGGGTCGAGGGTTTTCAACGCCCTGGTGGAAACCGGAGAATCACCGGAAGAAATAGGAAAGGCATGCACCACCCTCACTTTCTGTCTCTCCAAGGGTCTCGGGGCACCCCTCGGCTCTGTGCTCCTGGGACCATCGGACTTCATAGAAAAGGCGAAAAAGTGGCGGAACTTTCTGGGAGGGGGGATGAGACAGGCAGGCATCATAGCCGCGCCCGGACTTTTCGCCCTCGAAAACAACGTGAATCGCCTGAAGGAGGATCACGAAAAAGCACGCGCGCTCGCCGATGCGCTCTCCCGAACCGACGAGGTAGAGGTTCTGAACCATCCCGTTCAGACCAACATGGTCATTTTCAGGCTGAAAAGCTTCCCCGTGGCTGAGTTTCAGAAGGAGCTGACGCGAAGGGGGATTCTCCTCGACTACAGGAGAGCCCCCGTAATAAGAGCGGTCACGCATCTGAACGTGAGCTTCGGGGACGTGGAAACGGCGGCGGGGGAGATGGTGGATATATTAAGAAGATGGTAAATCCGAAATTCGAAGCACGAAATACGAAACAAATTCGAATAATTAAACTCAAATGACCGAACATGGACCGAATTTGGTTTGTGGTCACGTTGATGCGTGGATGCGTGATTGCGAA
>CAYSCN010000016.1:0-56162 GCA_964429585.1 uncultured bacterium
TCGTAATTGTGTGGTTGCGTCGTTGCGTAGCTGAGTGAACTTCCACGCAATCACGCATCCACACAACCACGTATCCACGAACCATATTAATCGAGAGAACAAATCAAACCTCCCTCGCAAGCTCTCTGAACACATCGAGAGATCTTCTTACCACTTCCTCCATCGTGTAATAACGGTATTCGGCGAGCCTACCCACGAAGGTCACACCCTTCTCCTCATCCGCCAGTTTCCTGTATTTCCCGTAAAGCTCCATGTTTTCCCGGTTCAGCACGGGGTAATAGGGCTCCCCCTCCCACGTTGGGAACTCGTATGAAACCACGGTCTTATCGTGAACCTGCCCGGTTATGTGTTTGTATTCCGTAATTCTCGTGTAATCGTGATCGTTCGGATAGTTGACCACGGCGGCAGGCTGATACCACCTGCAATCCCTGACCTCGAATCGGAATTTCAGAGAGCGATACGGCAGAACCCCGAAGCAGTAATCGAAATACTCGTCTATCGGCCCCGTGTATATGAGGCGTTCCCACGCAACGTGCCCCCTCACCTGGCTGAAATCCACGCCCGTGGCGACTTCTATCAGGTCCGAATCCAGCATCCTCTCGAATAGCCTGGTGTATCCTTCCGCAGGCATGAACTGGTACCTGTCGGTGAAATACCTGTCGTCCCTGGTAGTTCTCACGGGAATTCTGCCGACTATCTCTGGAGACAGCTTTTTCGGATCCATTCCCCACATCTTCGTCGTGTATCCCCTGTAGAACTTCTCGTAAAGTTCCCTTCCCACCTGCGACAGGATGAATTCCTCCAGGTTACGCGGCTGGTCGATTTTCAGCCTGCGTTCTTCCAGGAACCTTTCTGCCTCTTCTGACGTGAGAGACAGGCCGAAGAACCCGTTTATAGTGTCGAGATTTATCGGGAACGGGAGCAGCCTCCCATCCACGCAGGTTAACACCCTGTGCTCGTAGAAGCGCCATCTGGTGAAAGAAGAGAGATATCTGAACACAGCCTCATCATCGGTGTGAAAAATGTGGGGTCCGTATTTGTGGAGAAGCAGGCCTGTGTCATCGCAACAGTCGAACGCGTTCCCACCAACGTGTTCTCTTCTGTCGATCAAAAGAACCCGCTTTCCAAGAACGCTGGCAATTCTCTCCGCAAGCACCGCCCCGGCGAAGCCGCAACCCACTATGAGAAAATCGCACTCCCTCTTCATCGCCCACACCTTACACTTTGCAATGCCCCGCCGCAAGTGATAAAGTTTTCCTACACCCTATCACGTTGCGGGAAAAGGGTCCTTCCAATGGATTTTATCAACCTGAAATCGCAGTATGAAGCATACAGAGAAGAGATAGACAGGGAAATCAGGGACGTGGTCGAATCCCAGAGGTTCGTGCTGGGTGAGAAGGGAAGCCTCCTGGAGAAAAAACTCGCCGAGTACGTAGGGGTGAAGCACGCGATAGGAACCGCGTCCGGAACGGACGCCCTTATAATCGCTCTTCTCTCACTGGGCGTGGGAAGAGGAGACGAAATCATCACCACTCCCTTCACGTTCATAGCCACCGCAGAAGCGGTGGTGCTAACCGGAGCAAAACCGGTCTTCGTCGACATAGACCCCCACACTTTCAACATCGACCCGCGGGAAGTGGAAGAGAAAATCACGGTCAGGACCAGAGGTATCATAGCCGTGGACGTGTTCGGGAACCCCGCGGACTACGGCGCTCTGAGAGAAATAGCGAGAGACTACGGACTCTTCGTGCTGCAGGATGGAGCCCAGTCGCTCGGCGCAATCCGGGAAGGGAAGAAATCACCCGGCATGGGAGACGTGGGCATAACCTCCTTCTTCCCGGCAAAGCCACTCGGCTGCTTCGGAGAAGGGGGAATGATATTCACCGACTCCGACGAAATAGCAAAAAAAGCCTTATGTCTGCGCAATCACGGGCAGACCAGCAGGTATGTTCACAAATTCATCGGGAAAAACAGCAGACTCGATGAGATTCAGGCGGCGGTGCTTCTCGCAAAGCTCACGCACTTCGAGGAAGAGCTCGCAGTTAGGCAGGAAAAAGCCGAAAAATACAGAAACGCCTTCAACGGTCTGGCCGGACTCCAGAAAATAGAAAATGGTGTCACCTCAACATACGCCCAGTTCTCGATCCTGTGCGACAGAAGGGACGAGCTCGCCCGCTTTCTCGCGGACAGGGGCATCCCCACGGCAATTCACTATCCCGTCCCCCTTCACCTCCAGGAGTGCTTCGACTTCCTCGGCTACAGAAAAGGAGACTTCCCCGTGGCAGAGGAGATATCGTCGAAAGTCATTTCTCTCCCATTTTCGGCATTTTTGAGCGATAAAGACCAGGAGGCTGTGATCAGGGCGGTCCTGCATTTCTCCAACACCTGAGAGCAACCCGGCACAACGTGTTTCCAACAGGCGAAATTTTTGTTATAAATATAATTTGCGATATATAAAAATCGGTTTTTGAGCGGAGGGATGGCCGAGTCTGGCTTAAGGCGGCGGTCTTGAAAACCGCTGAGGCGCAAGCCTCCGTGGGTTCAAATCCTACTCCCTCCGCCATTACTTTTGCGGAGAGATGGCCGAGTCTGGCTGAAGGCAACCGCCTGCTAAGCGGTTGAACGGGTAAAACCGTTCCGAGGGTTCGAATCCCTCTCTCTCCGCCATTTATTGAGAAACAAGTCCAGGGAATCGACGAGGCGGAGAGATGTCCGAGTCTGGCTGAAGGAACGCGACTGGAAATCGCGTAGGCGGTTAACCACCGCCTCGAGGGTTCGAATCCCTCTCTCTCCGCCATTTTTTTTTACTCCCACGAAAGGAGTTCACTCATGAAGATCCGCCACACAACTTTAGCCCTCATCCTGGTAGGAGCTGTCGCGCTCTCCGGGTGCTCGTCGAAGAAACAGATGCCTGAAGAGATGAGCCCGAAAGCTCCACAGGAAAGCCCGATGGAATCGCCCCACGGTCCCATCAAGAAAGAGAAAAGAGAAATCTTCCTGCCCGACGAAGTCAAGAAGGCGTGGAAAGGGGTGACGATAGAGGTAACATACCGCGACAAGAACGTGAAAAAAAGGTTCGATGTCCCTCTGAACTCAGAATTCAAGATCCCCGACTCGACGCTGACGATAAAGGTGGGCGATTTCTTCCCCTCTTTCGTCATCGAGGGAGGGAAAATGACCAGCGCCTCCAACAAACTCGAAAATCCCGCCACGAATGTCACCATCATGGACGGAAGCAAAGTGGTTTTCAAAGGGTGGCTTTTCGCAAACTACCCTGAAGTCCACCCCTTCGAACACGACAAGTACGGGATAACCCTGATTGGGGGCATCCCAGCAAAGAAGTAGGTTAGATACGGCAGGAGATGAAAGAACTCGACGAGCTACAGGTCGTCATCCTGGGATCTGGAACCTGCGTCCCCACAGGTAAAAGGGGACCCGCAGCAGTAGCTCTTATCACGCCTTCCGAACTGGTCATGCTCGACGCAGGGTCCGGCTCCCTCGAGAAGCTGAGCAGGTGCGGCCACTCGTTCACCGAGATATCCGCCGTCTTCCTGACTCATTTCCACGTTGACCACACCTCCGAGCTGCCGCTTTTGCTTTTCGCCAACAATTACGCCCCCAACGAGAAAAGGGATAAGCCTCTTGATATCATCGGCCCACCTGGCCTCGATCTGTTCATGAAGAGAATGACCGAGCTTTACCGGTGGATCGAGCCAAAAACCTACGAAATACGCCTCTCCGAAGGGCTTTCCCTATCGGGAAAGCTGGGTGAAGACCTGTCATACAGAACCTGTCAGGCCCTGCACGGGGACGGAAACGCCATTTCCGTCAGGATAGATTCTCCATGGGGCTCAATCACATACTCCGGCGACACCGGATATCACCCTGGGCTCGTCGAGCTCGCCAAAGAAACCGACCTGCTCATAATCGAAGCCTCTTTCTCGTCGGAAGAGGATGCAGCAGACGGTCACCTGACCCCCGAACTCGCAGCCAGAGTAGCGAAAGAGGCAGGTGCCGGAAAAGTAGTGCTCACACATCTATATCCGGAGACATCGAGAAGGGATCCCAAGAGCACCTGTTCGAAACTGCTCGAAGTTCCCGTTTACGTCGCTCACGACTTCATGCGCCTGACGCTTCCCGCAACCTGAATCATCTGCTCGTGCAAAAGACCGTTGGATCCAAGAACGTTTCCATCGTATACAGAGTAGGGCTCTCCCGAGAGGCCGGTCACTTTCCCTCCCGCTTCCTCCACTATCAGGTAACCCGCGGCGGTATCCCACGGCTTGAGCTTCAACTCCCAGAATCCGTCGAACCTGCCGCACGCCAGATAGCACAGGTCCAGAGCGGCTGAACCATCTCTCCTTATCGCCTGCGCGCTGCGGGCGTACGCTTCGAAATAGTCGATGTTGGTTTCATCGCTCCGATTTATGTCATAAGGGAACCCTGTTGCGAGCAGAGCTCTTCTTAAGTTGTCGATCCTGGAGACGGCGATTCTCCTCCCGTTCAGATACGCCCCCTCCCCCTTCAGAGCGGAAAACATCTCCTCCCTCAGAGGGTCGTAGACGACACCTACAAGTATTTCACCCTCCCTCTCGACGGCGATCGAAACCGAGAAGAAGGGATAGCCATGGGCGTAATTCGTCGTCCCATCGAGCGGGTCTATTATCCATCTCCACGCCGAATCCCTCTTCAGGGGTTCCGATTCTTCCGAGAGAATAGAATGGTCCGGGTAACGCTCTCTTATAAAGCCCATTATCATCCTCTCCGATTCCCTGTCCACATCGGTAACCAGGTCGATTTCCCCCTTGAAGTGGATGTTTTGCGTCTTCCCGTAATTTTTCCTGAGAACGGCTCCTGCCTGAGTGGCTATCCTGAGCGCATCCTCGTAAACCCTCGTCACGAAATCAGCCATTCCTCACAACCTCCCTGTCGAATATGACCATCGCAGAAAGAAAATAAAAAGTGCCGGCTATCGCAAACGCTCCTGCAAAATAAAAAGGCGCGTGAACGGACCCCACGTCCATCATATATCCAGCCACCACCGGCCCGAAAGATTGCCCCAAGCTCATAGCAAAGTTAAATATCCCCATGACAGACCCCATGCCGATGTCCCTCCCCTCGTCGATGGCGAGCGCGGTCAGAGACGGAAGTGCTATCGCGCCGGACACCCCAAGGCCCACGACCACAATGAAAAGAGCGAGGAAACTCCCGCTCAACCCAATCGCAGCGAGGGAAAACGCATTCAACACGCCCCCGACGGTAACGAGCGTCCTCCTTTGCACCCTGTCTGCCAGGATTCCGAACGGGGTCTGCAAAATCGACGCTATCAACACGACCGCCGAGAGGAGAAACCCGATGCTCGTTCCCGACAGCTTGAGGAGAGTGTGTCCGTATATTGGAAGAAATGCGAAAACCGCGCTCCTCCCCACGGCGTTCGACAACCTGAACACGAAAAGCGCTCTGAGCCTCCTGCTGCTCAGCATCTCCCTGAACGGATACCTTTCGGTTATCTTTCCCTTCTTCTCCGGCTCTTTCACGAAAAAAATCATCAGCAAAAGGCCCACGAACACAAGGGCACCCATGACGTAGAACGCCTGGTTTATCCCCCAAAGATCCTTTATAAACCCTCCCAGCACAGGGCCCGAGCCGAAACCGAGAAGAAGCGCCGTGTTGTAGATTCCCATCATTTTGCCCTCTGAACCTTCGGGACTCACGTCTCCCACGTATGCCATCGCGATCGGCAGTATCGCAGCCGATGCCAGACCGTGAAGGAGCCGTACCACTGATAGGACGTAAACGTTCCAGGCGGCGGCGTACGCGAAAGAAAGAAGGCAGTAGGCCGCAAGCCCGAAGATAATAAAGCCCCTCCTCCCCTTCAAATCAGAGAGTCTCCCGTAGATAGGCATGACGACGGAACGGGAAATCGAGAAAACACCATAGATTATCCCTATGACGAACCCGCTCGCCCCCATGAGCTCCGCGTATTCGGGCAGGATCGGAGAAATTATCCCCACACCCAGCATGGAGACAAACACCGCGAAAAGAAGGGGGAACAACTGTTTCAGAAGCTTCCTATCCATGTCGACATCCATCGGGGTATTATATAATACCTTCCACGGCTTCATCAGAAGGTGAGAGGATGCACTGGAGGTAGACATTGAAACCGACCAAACACAGATATACGAAAAGAATCCTCGCCTCTTTCGGCGCACTGCTTTTGGCCGGATCATTTCTTCTGTCCTCGTGCGCACACACGGCGAAGAACCTGGAGTGGAAACCGGGAGATACGGTGGTCTGCCCTCACTGCGGGAGACCTTTCAGCTTGCCGGAAAAAGCGGAGTAAAAGGGGGTTCGCTCACATTCTCATGCCCTCGAGCAGCCTCCCTTCCGAGAGAGTGTAAATCCTGTCAGCCGTGGCCTTCAGGAATGAAAAGTCGTGGGACACTATCAGGTAAGTCTCGAAATGTTCCCTCAAAATTCTTATCAGTCTATCGGTGGTATCCCTGTCGAGTCCGGTGGTCGGCTCATCCAGAAGGCACGCCAAAGGCCTCATCGCCAGAACCGTGGCGAGCGACACTATCCTCTTCTCGCCGCCAGAGAGGCGGTACGTAACCCTTTTTTTGAGATGGGAGATGCCCAGCATATCGAGCGTGGAATCGACCACCCTCCTCGCCTCCTCCCGATCCATCCCCAGATTGAGGGGGCCGAAAGCCACGTCTTCTTCAACCGTCGGGCAGAAAAGCTGATCGTCCGGGTCCTGGAAGAGGAAACCCACCTTCCTTCTCACCTCGAGAAAATCCTCCTCGCGTTCTCTTTTCTTGCCAAATACCCTCACTTCCCCTTCCTGCGGGTGCAAGAGCCCGACAATTATGTGGAGCAGAGTGGTCTTCCCGGAGCCATTGGGGCCGCATATGCCAACGCGCTCGCCTTCCATCAGAGAAAAATCGAGACCCTCAAAAACCCTCGTCCCGTTGCCGTAAGAAAAGGTCACATTTTCCAGAACTATCATTTCATCACCACCTGCGCCATAAGAAGCAGCCCTATCACCGAAAACCCGAAAACTCCCGCTACTACGTCCTTCCTCTCCATCGTGAAGTGATTGAGGGTCCTGAACGTCCCGTCGAAACCTCTCAGAACCATCGCCTGGTAGATTCTGACCGCCCTCTCGAAGCTGCTCAGAAACAATACACCAACGACGTAGGCGAACGTCTTATACGTGTGCAGGGAAGTCCTGGGAACGAAACAACGCATCTTGAGTGCCCTCTGAATTCTCTCATACTCATCGTGAAGCACGCTTATGTACCTGAAAGTGAAGAAGAAGAGCTGAACCAGCTTTCCCGGAACCTTCAGGTGATGGAGAGCGTGACCGAGCACTATGACGGAGGATGTGCTAAGAAGGCCGATAACCGCCCCATATATGGCGTTTCCCTTTACGGCAACCAGAGCAGCGAACTTCACTCCCTCATAAGTGGCCGTAAGCGGTCCCAGCGCGAAAATCTCCTTCCCGGGAACGGAAAAAGGTAGAACGATGAAGAGAAACAGAAAGAACCCGTTCAGGACGGCGAACCTGGAAAGAAGAGGCTTCAACCTGAGCCGGCAGGCAGACAGCAACAAAAGAGACAACACCAGAGAGACCGCAGCTATTTCGAACGATGAGGTGACTGCGACAACCGTCGTGAACGACGCGGCGAGAAGAATTTTTACTCTCGGGTCGAGGCGGTGAAAAAAAGAGCTGCCCTCTGAAAAGATTTCCAGGTGCAATCTACTTCCCTCTTCTCCCTTTTATGAAAAAGAGTATACCCGCAATTCCGACGATGTAGCCGAGCCCTCCCACGACCTCGTTCAAGCTCGGCTTATCCATCTCCCTCTTCATTTCAAGCAGAGTCGACATCACGGGTCTGATTTCCTTTTTTACGGCACTCACGACTATTTCCTCCAGAACCCCCTTATTTATCTTCGATTCCTTCTGGGCAACAGACGTTTCTACCCCTTTCGCAATCTCTCTTTCAGCACCCGTTGACCCGGGCGCCTTCCCCTCAGAATCTTCCCGTTCAAGGACAAACGTCCCTTTGTGCCCCATGCTGGCCACGAGCTCAATCCGCAACTG
This sequence comes from uncultured bacterium, assembly GCA_964429585.1. Lineage (GTDB taxonomy): Bacteria > Desulfobacterota > Deferrimicrobia > J040 > J040 > CAYSCN01. Next base: position 8,108 of record CAYSCN010000016.1, read on the forward strand.
CCCCTTCTCCTTCGTGGAAAAAGACCAGAGCCCTTCCCTGTCCGTCTTTCCCCGGGCAACCAGCCTACCAGCCGCATCGAACACTTCCACTTTGGAACCCGCCGCTGGCGTCCCGTCCACGAAATACCCTTCCACGTTGACGACATCGCCTTCTCTGTAGGCGAAAACGTTGACTCTATGAGCCACAGCATTGCTCACGGAGTAAAACAGAATGAAGGCCGTCCCCAGCCAGACGGCGAGAAACCTGCCTGTGCGACTCATGATGTGCCCCCTTCAAGTATTTCCGGCTTGACCTTTTTCATGAACAAGACAGCGAAAGCGGTGATGATCCCGTCGACGATCATGACAGGAACGTGGGCCGACACGGTCAAAACAGCGGCGCTCCGAAAGCTCTCTCCCGACAGAATCAATGAGAGCCCCACGAGAGATGCCCCTCCGAACACCGCCAGGGCTCCCGCGAGGAAACCTCCGACAGCCGCCACTCTACCGTTTCCACCGGCAACCATCTTTCTGAAGAGAATAGAAACCACAACCGCCGGAAAAGCCATGTTGAAAGTATTCACCCCAAGTGTCGTGAGCCCGCCGAACTGAAAAAGAAGCGCCTGAAGCAGTATGGCCACTAGGACGCATGGAAACGCCGCCCATTCGAGAAAGATTCCGAGCAACCCGTTCAAAACCAGGTGAACGCTTGCGAACCCTATCGGCACGTGTATGAGCGTAGCCACGAAGAAAGCGGAAGTGATGACGGCTGCTCTGGGAACGTCCTCCTGCTTGAGCTTCTTGATCCCATAAGCCACGCCGGCTGCTGTCAGAACCCCTCCAGCGACCAGTACTGCAGGAGAAAGCACCCCCTCAGAGATATGCATCGCGATTCCTCCGATTACAGGAATTGTGCGCGCTCACGAAACCTCTTTCCCGGTGGTGGTGATGACCAGCTTCCCGTGCTTGACGCCCTTGGTGCCGATCATTCTATCCGCCATATCCTTGACCTTCGTGGCTCTGTCCTTGAGGACGATGACTTCGAGGCAATTGTCGCCGTCGAGATGAATGTGAAGCGTGCTTATTATTGAGCTACCCATGTCGTGCTGGAGATCCACCAGTCTGTCGGATATCTCTCTCTTGTGGTGATTGTAGACTATAGTTACCACTCCCACGCACTCCCTGTCTTCCTTCTCGACCTTCTCCGTGACGATCTTGTCCCTTATCAAGTCCCTTATCGCCTCGGACCGGTTCGGGTAACCCAGCTTCTCTATCAACCTGTCGAACTCTTCGAGAAGGGAACCGTCAAGGGATATTCCTACTCTTACCACTCCGGCCATGGTAGCACCTTTAGAAATTTGTTGCTACGATATCATTCCTCCTGAACTCTGTCAACATTTTATTGACACGCCGACCGGCAGGAATTAATATGAGCTCTCACCAGGTTGCAACCAGGCACCAGTTTCGGCGTCCAAATAAAAGAGGAAAAAAACGACAATATGGCTTATTTTTACGATAAGAAAAAGAAAACCGTCAGGTCCGAGGAAGCGGGAGGGTTCAATCTCGAACTTCTCCTTGAAATGAGGAATGCGCTCATCGACCTCGAAGGGGCTCTCAAGGAAACGAGGTTGAACGAGGATATAATGGACATCATCAGAACCTCGACACTCTTCGACTTCCCCGACGACGAAATAGGGTGAGAAAAACTCCCTTTATCCCTCAATCGAAGAATTTCCTGTAAACTTTCCTTATTCCTGCCGTGACGACCTCGTATCTTTCCTCGAACTCCCTTACCGAACTGACGTTCAAAAGCCTAATACTCCTGTCGTCCGGCATCAATCTCTCCACCGACGTGTCGTGGACCAGCCTCATGCTTATCTCGAGGTTCCTGAGGAACCGGTAGCCCTCATCAAGCACTTCGAAATCATCCTCTCCTATTATTCCGGCTCTCCTTAGCTCGTAGAGGGCCTTCAACGTGTTCTGAGACCGGATGCTTATGTGTTCCCGACCGTGAAGGAGCTGGAGGAACTGGACCAGAAATTCCACATCCACGATTCCTCCCCTGCCGTATTTGATGTTGTGAATATCCCGGCTCTCACGGGCGAGCTCGTGCTCCATCCTCTCCCTCAGCCGATTTATCTCCTGCTTCAGGTTTTCCGGCAGGGGCCTCTCGTATACGTACCACGATATCCATCTTTCAAGATCCTTCCCGAGAACCCTGTCTCCAGCCACGAATCTTGCCTTTATCAAAGCCTGCCTCTCGAAGAGCCACGCACTCTTCAGGTAATAGTTTTCGAACGCTTCTCTCGAAACCACCAGGGGGCCAGCACTCCCGGAAGGCCTTAGCCGCATGTCCACCTTGTAGACATACCCTTCCCGGGTAACGGTCGTCAAAATGGAGATAAATCTCTGCGCCACCTTCGCGAAAAACTCGTTGTTCGTGAGCTTCTCCCCCTGCCCCATGTGAGAGTAGACGAACAGTATGTCGAGATCGGAATGAAAGTTCAGCTCCTCTCCGCCCAGTTTGCCCAGGCCGAGAATGCAGAATCCCACTTCCCTCTCCACACCATTTTCCACGATCCTGCCAGGCTTTCCATATTTTCTCTCCACCTCCCGCCTCGCGAAGAACATGGCGTATCCCATGAGAACCTCCGCAAGGGAGGAGAGCTGATGAGAGAACTCCTCCAGGGAGAGGTTGCCCGCAAGCTTATGGATACCGATCCTCAAAAATTCCTCGTTCCTGTAATTTCTCAAGATCGCCAGTTCTTCCTCGAAATCGTCCGCCAGAACCAGCCTCTCTCCCAGCTCCCGCCGCATGTCACCCCTGCTCTTTATGACCTCGCTCTGCCCCTTTCTAAGGAGCATATCCACGAGCTCCGGGTGAGATATGAGGAAGCCGGACAGAAATTGAGACGACCCGAACAGGTGGAGCAGAGGTGGGATAACCATCGGGTTCTCGTAGAGCAGGGCGTAAAAGGTCGTTCTTGCGCCGATCGCCTGGATGAACTCCTCCACGTTGTCGACCGCCCTATCCGGATTCGGCGATTTGATCGCTTCCCAGAGAATTATCGGAGCGACCTTCCTCAGGTATTTCCTCGCCCTGTCCGAGAGCCTCGCAAATGGAGGGCCATTCCTCAATATTTCCAGGTGCTCCCGCGCCCCGTCCACGTCACCGAACCCGAATCTCTCCAGAATCTCCCTCTCTTCCGCCTCACTCATCTCGCCATAGAGAAGCCCTATCACTTCGGGTGGAACGTCCACCTCCTCTTTTTCCTTCTCCTTGGCAAACAATCTCCCGAAAATCTCCGCCACGAACCTCTTCCGCTTCTCGACTTCATCGACGAGCTTCTCCCCGCCTTCAAACCCCATGAGATAAGCAATTTTCTCCAGATCTGTGCCAGATGGAAGTTCCTGAGTCTGCTTTCCGCTCAATATCTGAAGCCTGTGCTCCAGGTTTCTGAAAAATCTGTATGCCTCCCTCAATCCCTCTTCTTCAGCTGGCGAGATGAAACGCTCCGCCCGCAGTATGGCGAGGGCTTGAAGGGTCCCCTGAACTCTGAGTTTGGGGTTTTTTCCGCCAAATATCAGCTGGTGCACCTGAATGAAAAACTCTATTTCCCTGATGCCCCCTTCTCCCAGCTTTACGTCCCAGAGCTTGCCCATCCTCACTCTCTGAACCAGATCTATCCTGTCCTTGAGCTCCTTTATCTCCTCTATTGCTATGAAGTCGAGGTACTTCCTGAACACGAAGGGAGTCATCATTCTTATGAAGGTTTCTCCCACCTTTCTATCCCCCGCCACAGGCCTCGCCTTGATGAGGGCGGCCCTCTCCCAGGTCTGTCCCCACGACTCGTAGTAGATTTCGAGCGATCTCAGGGAGTTCGCAAGAGGGCCTTTCGTCCCGTCGGGCCTGAGCCTGAGATCTACCCTGAAGACGATACCGTCATCCGTCGCCTCCCCTATGAGCCTCGTCACCATCTCCGCCACCTTGACGAAAAACTGATGATTGGTCACCCGCCCCTCGATCTCACCCGATCCGGTCTCGACACCGGTCGTTTCTCCCCTGTCCGACTCGTAAATGTACATGATGTCTATGTCCGAGCTGAAATTCAGCTCCCTGCCGCCGAGCTTGCCCATCCCTATCACGCAGAATCCGCACTCACCGCTTGCGCCGCAATCGCCCTTAACCGTCGGACTGCCGAATCTCTTCTTCATCGCTCTGAGGGAAAAGTTGACAGCCCCTTCCAGACACGCATCCGCGAGGTCGCTCAAGGCGGCGGTGGTCTCCTCCACTTCCGCCATGCCGGACAGATCCCTCGCGCCTATACGCACGATCTCCCTGTTTCTTATCTTCCTCAAGAGCCTCTTCGCACTCTCCTCGTCTTCCACCAGGGCCATCCGGTCCAGGATCTCCTCCATGAGGACATCCGGATCCACTGGAACCCTGTAACCTTCCTCGACGAAGATTTCCCTGAAAATTCCCGGGTCTTTCATCATCAGGCCCGAGAGGTAGGAAGAGCATGCAAAAATGGGCACGAGCACCCTCAGTGTCCTCGCATTTCCGAGAACCTTCTCCAGGTCAGCCCTCTCCACCCTCTCTGCAACGTTCAGGAAATTGGTGAAAAACGCGGACTGGTCGGGCACGGAATCAATATGGCGCAGAAGCGCCGCGAACATCTCCTCTCCGATGAGAGCAACTACTTCCTGCCTCAGACGTTCTTCTCTCATTTCAGGAGGCTCTTCAGACCGGCCCCATATGGCGGCTTCACGACGCCTTTCTCCGTGATTATCGCGGTGACGAACTTGGCGGGCGTGACATCGAACGCTGGATTGTAAACTTCGATCCCCTGTGGAGCAACTCTTGTACCCATGAGGTTGGTGACCTCGTGAGGGTCTCTCTCCTCGATGGGAATGTGTTTTCCGCTCTTGACCGAAAGGTCTATTGTGGAGGTAGGGGCCGCCACGTAAAAGGGAATCTTGTGATACTTGGCCAATACAGCAAGGGAATAAGTCCCTATTTTGTTGGCGACATCGCCGTTTCCGGCGACTCTATCCGCACCCACTATTATCATGTCGACTTTCCCCTGAGCCATCAGATAACCGGCCATGTTGTCCGTTATCAGAGTGCAGGGGATGTCGTCCTTCTTGAGCTCCCAGGCGGTCAGCCTGGCGCCCTGGAGAAACGGTCTTGTCTCGTCCACGTACACGTGAACTTTCCTTCCCTTCTCCACAGCCATCCTTATCACGCCGAGAGCCGTCCCGTATCCACCGGTCGCCAGAGCCCCCGCGTTGCAGTGCGTCAGTATAGTGGCTCCATTCTTGATGAACTTCACTCCGTTTCTCCCGATTGCCCTGTTGGCCCGAACGTCCTCCTCCAGGATATCCAGCGCCTCCTTTTCCATCCTGAACAGTATCTCCTCCGGCGACTTGTCACACACGCGCTCGAAGATCGATTTCATTCTGTCCAGCGCGAAGAACAGATTGACCGCCGTGGGTCTCGTGCCTGCCAAAATCTTGTAGGCCTCGTTAAACTCGTCTTTCAGGGCTCTCTTTCTCCTGAGAGCGGCCCTCAGAGCAAGGACGAGTCCAAACGCCGCCACAATGCCTATGGCCGGCGCACCCCTCACCACCATCGTCTTTATGGCGTTGGCCACTTCCACGGAGGTCTTCACCCTCCTGTAGCTCTCGCGTATCGGCAGAATCCTCTGGTCGAGAAGTATCAGTTCCTCACCTGTCCACTGGATATGCTGGAAACTCATAACTCCCCTCCGTATCTTTTTATTTCCTCTCTGACCCTGCCCCGCAAGACATCAACAGGCTCTTCCTCGCTTAGCCTCTTTCCGTCCTTCATCATTTCCACGAACAGTTCCTCCAGCCTGGCTCCGCACCGGCAGACCCCGGATTCCTCCATGAGGATCACGTGTCTCTCAACACACCTGGGGCAAATCGCAACCTTTTTTGCGCCCGAAAGCTTTCCTCTCTTGGCGAGCAGCTTCCCATTCACTTCCACTATATCCATCGAAAAATCGAAAACCGGTGCATTGCTGATGGACGTGCCCACACCGAACCCATCCACCAGATCTCTGAGCTCCATCACATCCTTCTCCGAGAGCCCTCCGCTCACGAAGATTTTCACGTTTTCGAACCCCCTGACGTCCAGCTCCCACCTGACCTCCTTCAGGATCTCCCTGAAGTCACCCCTCCTGGACGCCGGAGTATCCAGCCTAACGGCAAACAACCTCTCACCAAACTCGCTCGCAACGCGAACTGCCTCGAATTTCTCGTCCTGGAAGGTATCAATCAGACATATTCTTTTCACATCCCTGGAAACCACCTCGTCGAACGCCCTCATGGCTTCAACGGTGTCACCGATAACCAGTATCAACGCATGAGGAACTGTTCCAGTGGGCTTTATCCCGAGCTTTTCCGCCGACAACACAACCGAAACGCCGTCGCATCCACCTATATATGCATACCTGTCTATGAAAACAGAAAGGGCCGGGTGCATGCGCCTGGCGCCGAACGAGAGCACCTGCTTCTCCCCGGCTGCTTCCTTGACCCTTGCGGCTTTCGTCACGATTCCCGAAGCCTGACATATCACACCCAGAATCGCCGTTTCCATTTCCGCGAATCTGCCGTAAGGTCCTTCGATGACCAGAACGGGCTCTCCAGGAAAGAAAAGAGATCCCTCGGGCAACCCAAAAACGCGAACACCCTTGCCCTCAAGGAGAGAAAGCAGTTCGGAAACCCCGGCAAAAACACCCCATCTGTAATCGGCAGGGAGTTTTTTCAGAAATATCTCCGCTTTCACGGGGACGTCCAGCAATCCTTTCGCCTTCAAAATCTCGACCGTCCGCCTGAAATAGATATCCGTGGTGAGACCTTTCTTTATCTCGTCGAAAGTGGGTATGTAATTCATGTCACTCGCTCCTCCGAATCACCCTTACGCCCAGAACCTTCTCCATCTGGTCGAGCGCGAACCGGTGAGATTCATCATCCAGCCCCGCCACCAGCTTTTCGTCGACCACAACGTCGTACCCTCTCAAAACCGCGTCCGAGGCCGTAAACATGACGCATATGTTCGTCACACACCCAGCAAGATGCAGCGTGGTAACGCCGAGCTCTTTCAGAATTCTGTCGAGGCGCGTCCTGTAAAACCCCGAGTATGTTTTCTTCTCCACCACGAAGTCGCCCTCTCTCGGCGCAAGCGGATCGACGACCTTTCCGCCGTGAGTCCCCCTGACGGCGTGAGGAGGCCATCCAAATCTCTCGAATTCAGGGTCCGATGGCGAGTGAGCATCGCAGACGTAAATCACCGGTTCTTTCCTCCTCCTCGCCCTTTGGATCCTCTTTTTCAAATCCTGGATGATATCCCTGGTTCTCGGGACCTCCAGCGGAGCCCCCTCCAGCACGAAATCGTTGAGCATATCGATAACGACGAGCGCCTGGTTTCCCTCCTTCCTCGGCATCTCGACCACCTCCTTCACCGTTTTCTGAAAAGCTTCTCCCTGATAATATTTTCCATCAATTCTCTCCCCTTTTTCTCTATGACCTTCTTCGGGTCGAGCAGAACCTTGAGGCCGTTCAACGGCCCCGATATCCTGACGGGAATGTACACCCCATCAGGCCTCTTGGTCGAATACGGCACGTTCAACCCGCGTGCAAGCGAGCGTGGCAACCTGAGGTCACCCGTGAACTCGAAGCGGCCATGGGAAGAGAAGGAAGCCTTCCCCTTCAGGGAGAAATCCTTCCCTCTGACAGCGAATTCATCAGAAGCGAAACTCCCCTCCTTAACCCGGAATGGAGCCTCTACCTCTTCGAACTCCGTGAACTTTCTCAACTTTCTCAGTCTGGGAGAAGTCCTGTCCCGTCCCAGCACAGACAGAACATCTCTGACGACATCTACATTCACCATCTTCCCTTTTTTTATCCTCAGTATCCCCTGCCCTTTCAGAGTCTCGAGCATACCGCGAATGGAATCCGCTTCACAGGTCCCTTTCATTTCGAGAGATATCGATCCGTCGAGCACCCCTCCAAGCGACGTCACCGACTTGAGCAGCTCGAAAGCCGAAACACCATCGGCTACGACCGTGAACTCGGCGCGCTTTTCCGCTCCAGCGAGGCTGACGTTACCTTCCGTGTTCAAAACACCTCCAAACATTTTCCATTTCGTATTCTCCCATTCAACCTCTCCACCCTTCGCTCGAATCGTGCCTTCCAGTTCCTTGAGCTCCACACCGGCCGCCTTCACTCCGCCGGCCCGGAATTCGACCGCCAGATCCAGATTCTCCGGCAAGGGTATCTCCCTGCCCTCTGCGCCCTGGGCCTTCCCGGCTCCTCTGCCCCCCTCTTCTAGCTGTTTCAGGAGGCTGTCCAGATCGAGATAATCCGCCGAGAGGGAGAAAACACCCTTCACAATCTCGCCCATTTCCCCGTGTCCCGATAAGGTGAGCCTCTGACCGTTAACGAGCGCAGACAGAGGGTTGAACGTCACTTCCCTTCCCTTCAACTCCACGTGTCCCTGCATGTTCCTGACGGAAAGTTTCATATCTTCCAGGTCGAAATTCAATCGCTTGAGATCGGCGGCGCCCCCTTCGAGCTTCCACCTGCTTCCCTTCCCAACCAGGTGAAGCGAGGCAGTGATCCCGCCGGTCGCGTGATAAGAAACCAGAGTGGGGAAATACTGGAGAACATTCCTCACATTTTCCACGTCCAGCGATAAAGAAACGTCATACTTCCCGTTTACGCGGTCGAACTCCGCGTTTACGGACGTCAATAAATTTGGGATCCTGAACTCCCCGTTCGATATGAACAACTTCGGCTGTATGTATCTGCCCTGAATCACGAGAGCGAGGCTCTGACCTGAATACTTTTCGAATTTACGGTCGAAGAATATCGCCGACTCCGTGACATCCACTTCAAGCTCGAACCCGAACTCCCTGGTAGTTCCCCCTGCGGCAAACAGAAACTTCCCAGCGCCTTCCGACCTTATGGGAAGCCTTTTGTCCGTCAATTTCTCGTAAATGTCCGCAAGCACTTCAGGCGACACCTCGCTCGACGAAACCACGCATTGAAACTCGGAGGCCCTACCCCTTGGCACCAGCTCGCCGCTGATCTTGCCGGGTATGCCGAAAGCCTTTCCCTTAAGCTCGAAGTTTATCTTTCCCAGTCCTCCCTTCTCCGAGGTGACCCTCATCTTTCCTTTATAAGAAACGCTGAAGCTGAAGGGCCTGGTCCCTTTGATTGAAATGGAGACATCCGAGTCCCTGTCGAAACCAAGTCTGGATATCCTGAGATTGAACGGATAGATGTTGATGACGGAGGGCTTTCCTCCCACCCCTTCAGAAACGTATGTTATCCCCCCATCTTTCACCTGAACCGACTCGATACGCACGGTTATCGGTGGAACGCCCCGCCTCCCCCCGGATTTTTCTCTCTTCTCTCCACGGAGGGACTCGAAGACGTCATCCACCGAGAGCGTCCCGTCCGAGTATTTGCGCACGTAGATCCTGGGGGAATCGAGCACTACCTTCTTGATTATCACCTCTTTCTTGAAAAGAGGCAAAAGAGCAACGATGAGCCTGCCCCGCCTGAATTTGACCGGAGATTCATCGGGATTTCTCCTGTCCCCCACCACGTGAAAATCGACGACCTCCACACCCACACCGCCGGCAAAAGAAAGGGAGAGCTTCCCCATTGTTACTTTTCTGCCTATCTTCCTGGATATTGCCTCCTCGATGGCGGGTCTGTAATCATCGGGGCGAAAGGTCAGCACGATGTAAACCGCCGCACCTGCAACGAGCAGAACGATGAGGGCAAGGGCAATGAGGACAGCTCTTTTCATACGCCACCTCGCTTCTTAAGCGAGGCGCCTCACGATTCGAGGAGCCTCCTTAATATTTGGTTTACCAGTTTCGGATTCGCCTTCCCCCTTGTCTCCTTCATCACCTGCCCCACGAAAAATCCAAGCACCCCCTTCTTTCCTTTTCTGTAAGTCTCCACCTCCCTGGGATGAGACTCCAGAACCTTCCTGGCGATCTCCTCGAGCTTCCCCTCGTCACTGACCTGGACGAGCCCCCTTGCTTCCACGATCTTCTCGGGAGAGTCGCCAGTCTGGAATACCTCTTCGAAAACCGTCTTCCCGATCTTCCCGCTTATCTTACCCTCATCAATCATCCTGACAATAGCCGCTATGTGTTCCGGCTTCAGCCTGGTCTCTTCTATTTCCACCTTGTGGCGATTGAGCTCCCGCAACACCTCCGCCATTATCCAGTTGGATATCGCCTTGGGGTTCGAATAAATCTTCACCGCCTCCTCGAAGAAGTCGGCGAGCTCCCTGGACCCGCAGAGAATTTCGCAGTCATAAGCGGGAAGCCCGTATTCCTCCTGAAACCTGTCCATCTTTTGCAGAGGGAGTTCCGGCAGAGTCTTCCGCACTCGCTCTATCCATTCATCGTCTATCTCGAGAGGAACGAGATCCGGATCGGGAAAGTAACGGTAATCGTGCGCTTCCTCCTTAGTCCTCATGCTAACCGTTTTCCCGGTGGACGGATCGAAAAGCCTCGTTTCCTGAATCACCTTTCCGCCCTCTTTTATGACCTCAATCTGCCTCTTTATTTCATATTCCAGGGCGCGCTCCACGTTTCGAAATGAGTTCATGTTTTTCAGCTCCGTCTTGGTACCGAACTCCTTCGCTCCCTTCGGCCTGACCGAAACGTTCGCATCACACCTGAAGCTCCCCTCCTCCATGTTTCCGTCGCAAATACCGAGGTAAACGAGTATGTTCCTGAGCATCCTCAAATATGCCCCTCCCTCCTCGGGGGACCTGATATCCGGCTCGGACACGATCTCGAGTAGAGGAACCGAAGACCTGTTGAAATCGACCAGCGAATGATGCGCCTTCTCGAATTCCCCCTCATGAACCAGCTTTCCTGCATCCTCTTCCATGTGAATCCTCGTTATGCCGATCCTCTTCCTTCCCTCCTTCGTCAATATCTCAACGTATCCACCAGTGGCTATGGGAAGTTCGTACTGGGATATCTGATAGCCCTTCGGCAGGTCCGGGTAATAGTAATTCTTCCTGGCGAAAACATTTCTCCTCTGTATCTCGCAGTTGGTGGCAAGCGCCGCTCTCAGCGCAAACTCCACCACTTTCCTGTTCAACACGGGAAGTACACCGGGCATGCCGGTGCACACAGGACATGTGTTTCTGTTCGGGCTCTCCCCGAACCTCGTGGAGCAACCGCAGAATATCTTAGAATCAGTCTTCAGCTGCGCGTGAACTTCGAGACCGATTACGGCTTCGAATTCCATCTTCACTCTCCTTTCCCGGATGTGCGCGGCGGGTCGACGACTCCCGCCGTTCCAAGCTCTGATTCGAGGGCGTAAGCCACCTGGAATATCTCCTCTTCCCTGAAATGCTTGCCTATTATCTGAACTCCCACCGGCAGACCGCCTTCGTCCCTCCCGCACGGAATAGATATCCCCGGAAGACCCGCTAGGTTCACCGGTATCGTGAACACGTCCGACAGGTACATCGTGAGAGGGTCGTGCAATCTCTCGCCGAGCCTGAACGCCGTGGTCGGCGAGGTGGGTGCCACTATGACATCCACCTTCTGGAACGCCTTAAGGAAATCGTCCTTAATGAGGCTTCTGACCTTGAGAGCTCTCCCGTAGAAAGCCTCGTAATATCCCGCGCTCAGGGCGTAAGTTCCGAGCATTATTCTTCTTTTGACCTCCGCCCCGAACCCCTCGGCGCGTGTTTTCATGTACATGTCTATCAAACCGGAATAGTTTTCCGCCCTGTAGCCGTATTTGACGCCGTCGTATCTGGCCAGGTTCGAGCTCGCCTCCGCGGGCGCCACTATGTAGTAGCAGGCGAGAGCGTATTCCGTGTGCGGCAGGCTTATCCTCTCCACCTCACAGCCCAGAGACGTGAGCGTATCTATGGCTCTCTCGACCTCCCTCTTCACCCCCTGGTCGAGCCCCTCGATGAAATACTCGTCGGGAACTCCTACCCTGACGCCCCTCACATCCCTGCCGCACCAGGAAAGATACTCCGGCACCTCCACATCCACCGACGTGGAATCCTTCGGGTCGTGCCCGGCGATGACTCCGAGCAGAAGCGCGGCGTCCTTCACGTTCCTGGTCAAAGGGCCCGCCTGATCAAGCGACGAGGCGAAAGCGACCATTCCGAACCTGCTCACGCGCCCGTAGGTCGGTTTCATCCCGACGACTCCGCACAAAGCAGCAGGCTGGCGGATCGAGCCTCCAGTATCGGTTCCCACCGACGCCGGAGCCAGCGCCGCAGCGACCGACGCAGCGGACCCGCCGCTCGAACCGCCGGGTATCCTATCGAGATCATGCGGGTTCCTGGTAGGACCGAAATACGAAGTTTCGGTCGAAGAACCCATGGCGAACTCATCCATATTCTGCTTCCCGAGAAGAACTGCCCCGGATGCCAGCAGCCTGGCGTAAACCTCGGAGTCGTAAGGAGGAACGAAGTTGGCGAGCATCCTGCTTCCGCACGTAGTGAGAACGCCCTTGGTGCAGAATATATCCTTCAACCCTATGGGAACGCCGTGCAAGGGGCCACGTATCTTTCCCCCGGCGCGCTCACGGTCCATCTCCTCGGCGCGCTCGAGCGCTGCCTCCGCTACAACCGTGACGTAAGAGTTCACCGCACCGTCGAACTCCTCTATCCTTTTCAAGTAAAACTCCGTGACCTCGCGGGAAGTGAACTCTCCTTCCCTGATGCCTTCGGCAATCTCCGCAACCGTCATCTCCCTGAAGCTCATCTTCTTCTCCCTCAATCCTCGAGAATTCTCGGAACTCTGAAACAGTCCCCCTGTCTCTCGGGGGCATTGGCGAGAATATCCTCCCTCATGTCATCGCCCATGACAACATCATCCCTCATCACGTTGGTAACCTCTATCGCGTGCGCCGTTGGGGGTATTCCCGCCACGTCAAGCTCGTTCAGCTTCGCCATGTAATCGAGTATCTTCCCCAGCTGCTCTGTAAACAGCTCTATCTCCTCCTCGGAAAGAGCAAGCCGCGCAAGTCTGGCAATGTGAAGCACTTCTTCCCTGGTGATAGCCATGGATTCACCTCCCGACAATAAACGGAAATCACTTTAAATTAGCATATACTGGCATCCGATAAAAAGAATCCCCATCACGTTTTGTCGGTGGGAACTCCCTCCTTCCTGAGCTCCTTCTCGGCATCCTTCTTCATTTTCTTCTGACCCTTCACCGCCTCATCCCTGATCATCGCCTTGCACTCGTCGCATATACCGCCGGAAATTTCCCTCTCCTTCCCGCACACCATGCACTTGCCCTTTTTAAATTCCATCGGCTCCTCCAGACAGACGACTATTTACCTTCCTTTATGGGGCGTTTCAAGTTTAAATAATAATATACCGATTATATAAAAAAACTCGCAGAGGAGGAGCGCTTCATGCCAGCAAAACGGATAAAGAGACCATCCTTAGACGACCTTGACCTGAAAGGAGGGAAAAAAGCCCGGCTCTACGACCTGCTCTACAGGTTCGGGCCGGGGGGAGGCACGCTGCTCCTTCTGCCCATAGACCAGGGACTCGAACACGGCCCCATCGACTTTTTCCCCAACCCGGATGCCGCCGACCCGGAGTTCCAGCTCGAACTGGCCCTTAAGGGAGGCTACTCCGGGATAGTCTTCCACGTGGGGCTAGCAGAGAAGTACATGAAGAAATACTGGGGAAAGGTTCCCCTCATCCTGAAGCTAAACGGCAAAACGAGCATCCCCCCCGATGACGAGGCGTTCTCTCCTCAGGTGGCAGACGTGGAGGACGCTGTGAGACTAGGAGCGCACGCCGTCGGATACACGATATACGTCGGATCTCCAGCTCAGGACAGGGACTTCCTGCAGTTCGCGAAAATAAGGCGTGACGCCGAGAGGTTCGGGATGCCGATCATCGTGTGGGCCTATCCCAGAGGAAAGGCAGTAGAAGAAAAAGGAGGAAAAGACTCCATCTACGCCATCGACTACGCCGTGCGCGTCGCCGACGAGCTCGGCGCCGACGTGGTGAAAATAAACATACCCACCATAAACCCGAAGAGGGACAGGACTCTGCCTGGAGAATACGGTCAGATCAGGTGGACCCAGAAAAAAGCCATCCAGAAAGTGGTATCGAGCGCGGGGAAAACCCTCGTAATATTCTCCGGCGGATCCAGGATAAGCGATGAGGAGTTGCTGGGAAGAGTGAAAACGTGCATGGAGGCAGGTGCCACCGGCTTCATATTCGGGAGAAACATGTGGCAGAGAAAGATGAAAGACGCCCTGGCCCTAACCGAAAAGATACGGTCGATCATGAAACGCTACGGGATCTGACGGGAATCACTTCCCTAGCAACTCGCTCCCGAACGCTCTGCCCAGGTCCTCGCACTTCTTCAAATCTTCCTCGGAGGGGGTAAGCCTGACCCGCACGGGTTCACCCACGAGCTTGAGTCTCATGGTGAGGAGAATGTCCTGGACCATCTTTATCGCCTCACCGCTCCACCCGTAAGACCCGAAAACCGAGAAATACTTCCCCCTGACGTTGAGAACAACCATGTTCGAGATTATGTTCAATATGGGCTTCGGAACGGTGGCGTTCAAAGTTGACGTGCCGAAAATCACCCCATCGGCCAGCTCGACCTCGTCTATTATCTCGTTCATCGGAACTTCCACGGCGTTTATCAGCTTCACCGTAACACCTGCCTTTTCGAGTCCCTCCGCAACTTTCTTCGCCATGGCGGCCGTGTTGCCGTAAGCAGAAGCGAATATAACGGCCACCCTTTTTCCCTCACCCTTCCTGGCCAGAATCGAAGCTCTCTCTTTATACCACTCGACGTAACTTTCCACGTCATCTCTGAGTACGGGCCCGTGAGAAGGAGCAATAATATCGATGGGCAGGTCCTTTATCTTCTCGCAGGCCTGAAGGATGTAATCCTTGTAGGGCCTCATTATCGTGTTGTAGTAATATCTGAAGGCTCCCACGGACCTCTCTCTCTCGTCCGGCTCGAGCTCGTCGTTGAACACCTTTTCGGTGCAAAAATGAGCACCGAGAAAGTCGCACGGAAAGAGAATCCTGCTCTTCTCGTCGTATGTAAAGATCGTATCGGGCCAGTGCAGAAACGGAGCGACGATGAATCTTATTTTCCTGCCCCCCATGTCCAGTTCCTGACCATCCTGAATCACCTCACAGTTGTAGGGCCCGTTCACGATATTGTCCATGAATCCCTTCGCCGCCTTCGAGAGATAGACCTTGACATCTGGATTCACTTCGAGCAGTTTCACTATGCCGCCTGAATGATCCGGCTCCGAGTGATTGACGACGACGAAGTCGATCTCCTCCACCGGGACCACGTCTTTTATGTTTTCGAACCACTCACCTGCAAAAGGATACTTCACGCAATCGACGAGCCCCGTCATCTTTTCCCCCATGAGGAGATACGAGTTGTAAGTGGTCCCGTATTCCGTTGGAATCACTATATCGAAAACAGCCAGTTCAGGATCCCTGACTCCTACCCAATACACACCTTCCCTGATCTCGACAGCACCCATACTCAACCACCTCCAATGGCCGTTTCAGTTGTCCTTTATATTGAGATGCAGATTTGCCTTCACAGATTTACTGCACCTTTTCGAACTCGTCCTTGCCTGCTCCACACAGGGGGCAAACCCAGTCGGGGGGCAGGTCTTCGAACGCAGTTCCCGCAGGTACTCCGTTGTCGGGATCTCCGACGGCAGGGTCATAAACGTAGTTGCAAAGAATGCATCGATACTTGTCCATGAGAACCTCCTGGTGCTTATATCTCCCAATTCCACACGACCTTCATTCACAGACTTTGATGCAAAAATTCCTCTTCCGGATTCCCGTTTTTTATGTGCATTATCGCTCTCTCTATAACGTCCTTCACTTCGTCTACATTCCCCACCGCATCGAGTGCATAAATCACTGGCCCTCTGAATTTTTCCGAAGGAAACTTCCTCATGTAAAACGGGCTTTCCGCATCTCTCCTCATGACCAGCATCCTCACAGAACCGGCTCTTCCTCCAAAAAGAAACGACCTCTTCACTTCCACCGCACCCACCCGGTCGAGGAAAAGCTCCACCTCCCTGCTCCTGAACGCACCTTTCCTGATTAAAATCCTTCTGTCCGTTATCACGTACCGGACGTTACCGGACTCGAGAAAGTTGTAAACCAGGGGGGCCAGGAACAACAGACCTCCAAACAGCAGAAGAGGAGCGCCGAGAATCTTCAGCGCCATCAAACCCAGTTCACCTACTGATCGCGAAATCTGAGGAAGATTCACCAGATAGTAATACCCGAGCCAAAGGAGGGTCAATCCCGCGCCAAAGGCGGAAATCGGCAACCACCTTATCGTGTAGAGAAGTCTCGAAGGCCTTATTTCCAGAATAACGCTCTCTCCCGAATAGAGACTCAACCCGCTCATCTATTTTTCCTGTGTAACAATGATCACATTTAACTTTTACTATAATATGGACGATAAATAAATTGGTTTTGAAGGATTCCGGGCGATCCTGCAGTTAACCCTATCTGGAAAAATGAGAAAACATCAATGAAAAAAACCCCCTGGATTGCTCTTTTTCTCCTTTTGCCATCCCGAGCCCTTGGGGTTCAGGAACACCTGGGGCCGGGAGTTTTGCCCACGCATCTCATAGCCCACATCCTTTTCCTTAGCTCTGCCCTGTTCATCGTACTCACCCTCAAAAAAGAAAAATTCCTCAGATTTCGATATCTTCGAATTGCCGGCATCTTCTTCCTGATCTGGAACGTGGTGACTCTGTCTCTCCACGTCATATCCGACGTGCTGATGCCCAGGATGAATATCCCTTCCATATTCGCCGTGAAATCGCCGGACGCGCTCTCTCACATCCACCCGCTCCACCTGGTCCAGTTTGCCGGCAATGCCCTGGAGCACCTCCTCATGATATTCGCCATCCTGTTCATGATCTTCGCCCTGAAGGAACTCCACAAAAGCGTGGAGGAAAGATGGGAAGCCTGATTCTCACGGCTACGGCAATCATCGACTCGCTCGGGTCACTTATCGTTCTCGGGCTTTCCGTGTACCTTTTCTGGCACTCATACCGGACGTTTCAGAAAAACAGATATATGCCGATATTTCGTTTTTTCATGGCGCTATCGGCAGGAGTCCTTATCTTTTCCATCTCCAGGGGAACCTCACACCTGGCGAGGAGAATCCTATACGCCGCCGGATACAGATACACCTGGGATCTGATCTCCCCAATAACGAGCGGCGTCAACTCCCTGACTTTCATTATTCTCGCCACGGCTTTCATGCTCTTCCCTCTCGCCATTTCCGCACAGAAGACCCTCAACGATTCCGAGCTGTCGACTCAGGAGTTGAAGAAACTGCTCTCATACAAGAATTCTGTCTTCAACTCCGTAACCTCTCCTCTCTTCATACTGAACGCCCAGGGGAAAATAGTGGAGGGCAACAGGCTGTTCCTCGAGAAAAACAGGGAGGAACTCGAGAAGGGGAAAATCTACTGCTACCAGCTCTTCCACAGAAGGGAAGAGATCTGCTCCGAAGACGAGTGCCCCATGAAAAAAGCTCTGAAATCCGGCAGGTCCCTTCGCAGAGTGCACACCCACTACATCGGAGGAGAAGAACGGATAATCAGCATAACCTACTCCCCCATAACCGACGAAGAAACCATCCCTGGAGAAGTCCTCGTAATCGAGCACGACATAACCGAGCAGGTTAAAAAGGAGCGGGAGCTGATAGACCTGCTCCGGAAGCTGGAAAACGCCAACCAGGACTGGTATCAAACCTTCGACACCATTCCTTACCCGATATCCGTACAGGACACGGAACACAATATATTGAGAGCCAACAGGGCGTTTTTCGACTACTTCGGTATCTCCCCAAAAGACCTGGGAAGAGGGATCAAGTGCTACCACATCGTCCACCACCGTATGAGTCCCCCGGAGGAATGTCCACACGAAGAAGCAGTAAAAGGCGGGAAACTAATAAGAACCGAGGTGAACTGCCCCGAGATAGGAAAGGTCTTCGATCTCATCGTGACCCCCGTCATGGAAGAGGGGAAAACGACGAGAACCGTCCAGGTCTTTCACGACATAACGGAGATGAAGAAAGCCCAGGAAGAGCGAGAACGTCTCGAGAGACAGCTCTTCCAGGCACAGAAGCTGGAATCACTGGGGATATTGTCTGGAGGAATAGCTCACGACTTCAATAACATACTCATGTCGGTAGAAGGATGCCTGCCTCTTCTGAGAAAAGAGATCGGCCAGAACAAACGGGCGGCCAGGTTTCTGGAAACAATCTCCAGCGCCGTCGAGAGGGGCTCAGAACTCACGAGGCAGATACTGATTTTCTCGAGAAAGCAGCCCATAGAGAAAAGACAGATAAACATATGCGAGTGCATCGGGGAAACCGTATCGCTGTTGAAACACACTCTTCCGGAGAACATCTCCATCGTCTACGAGCCGCTCACGGAAAAATGCGTGACGATGATCGACCCCTCTTACCTCAACCAGGTTCTCCTGAATCTCGGGACGAATGCCAAAGACGCGATGCCCGACGGAGGAGAACTCAGAATCAGTATATCCGTCGTCGAAATAACCCGAGAAAATGCCCCCCACGTGAGCGCGGGAACGTTCAGAGAAGGCAAATATGCCTGCATCCAGGTGAAAGACAGCGGAACCGGGATCCCAGAAGAAATAATAGACAAAATATTCGACCCGTTTTTCACCACCAAGGAACCCGGCAAAGGCACAGGTCTCGGACTTTCACTTGTCTACACCATCGTGAAAGAAGCCGGGGGATTCATACATGTGGAGAGCAAGGTGGGAGAAGGAACCACCTTCAACGTCTACTTCCCCCTCGTTGACCCCAACCTCGACACCCCCGATATCGCTCTACAAGATTCGAGACCGGATCAGGAAAGAAAACGAAAGGGGCGGATTTTGCTCGTGGAAGATGACCCGATGGTGCGGGAAGTGCTCAAGGAGATACTAAAAGAAGGCGGATTCGAGGTGACCACATCGGCCAACGGAAACGAAGCTCTGGAATTGATCCGGTCAGGAGCCAACTTCGACCTTATACTGTCGGACTACATGATGCCAGGACCTTCCGGGCTCTCCCTCTGCGAAAAGGCAAAAAAAGACACACCCGGCATAAGGTTCGTCCTCATATCCGGATACGGCGAAGAAATCTCTCCGGAGACCCTTGAGAACGCAGAAGTAGATCTGTATCTCCAGAAACCGGTCAAAGGCGAAAAACTCATTGAAGAGCTGTCCCGGTTGATCTCGGAGAAAAGATAGAAAGGAACATCGGAAGGGCCAGCAAAACAAAAATGGTCGGGATGACTGGATTTGAACCAGCGACCCCCTGGTCCCGAACCAGGTGCTCTACCAGGCTGAGCCACATCCCGACGTAGGAAATTATATACCAACACGGCAGAAGTTGTCGAGATGGCAGAGGCGAAATCCGCCCGGATTTCTCCTACTTAACGAAGCATGCCCTTTCTCACGCCACAGTCAAGACTCTTTTTCTCATCTCCCTCATGGTCGCTCCATAATCGACCGTCCCGAAGATTCCCGATCCCGAAACTATGACGTTCGCACCTGCCTTGACCACATTGGCGATGTTCTCCACCTTGATCCCGCCGTCTACCTCGATGTCGATGGCGAAACCGAACTTCTCGATCTGTCTCCGCAAGACCTCTATCTTCTGAATCATCTGCGGTATGAACGACTGACCTCCGAACCCGGGGTTCACGGTCATAAGAAGAACAACCTCCACATCCGGCAAAACCCATTCTATCGTCGAAAGCGGTGTGTGTGGATTCAGAGAAACCCCCGCTTTTTTCCCGAGTTCCCTTATCCTTCTCAGTACCCTCTGAAGATGAGCCGTTGCCTCCACGTGGACGGTGATGATGTCTGCCCCCGCAACGGCAAACTCCTCCACGTACCTTTCCGGCTCGACTATCATCAGATGCACGTCCAGAGGCAGGGATGTCACCTCCCTCAACGCCCCGACAACGAGAGGTCCCACCGTTATATTCGGCACGAAGCGCCCATCCATCACGTCCACGTGAATCAGATCGGCACCGCCCTTCTCCACCGCTCTCACCTCTTCGCCGAGCCTCGAGAAATCCGCAGACAGAATCGACGGCGCAATCAGTATCTCACTCACCTCCGCCTCCTTTCGCAACGAGTTTGGCCAGGAAGAAAAAGTCCCCATCCAGCGCGTCGGGACGGGTTACGAGATATCTGTCATCGTATAGAAAAGCGACTTCCCGGTCAACAACCCTCACAGGCGGCACGATTTCCATCCCCGTTCGGAACGCCACCTCTTCCACGACTCCTTCGTTCTCCTCCGGCGCGAGGGTGCAGGTGGAATAGAAACAGACCCCTCCTTCTCTCAAGCATCCGAGGGCGTTTTCGAGTATTGCGGCCGACTTACTGGCGAAGGAGGGTATATCTCCCCCCCTTACCCTCCACTTCACCTCTGGATTTCTCCTCATGACACCGAGCCCACTGCACGGTGTGTCAACGAAAACCACGTCGAAACGCTCTCTCACCTCGGGTGGTGGTGGATTGGAAAAATCCACGGAGTGAAATATGAATCCTCCCAGATTCATCCTCTTGAAGTTTCTTTTCATGTCTTTCATCCTCTCCTTAGAGGGCTCGTTCACCAGTATTTCCCACCCAGTCAGGCTCTCTCTGAACAAAGACGCCTTTATCCCGGGGGCGGCACAGGCATCCATGAATCTCCCGCCGCCGGGAAACGCACTCGATGCCTCATCGGCCACGACCGATGCCACGAAAAATGAACCGGGATCCTGCATCAATATCTTCCCCGTCCTGAATGCCGACAGCTCCTCCACAGGCTTAGACGCCTCGAGACGATACAACCCGGGAAGACGCGGGTGAGGAATGAGCTCGGCCCCATCATCGGCCAGTTCGGCTCCGACCTCGTCGATGTTTCTGCCCCTCAGTATTCTCACGTATTTTTCAGGCCTGCTGGAGAAATGCTCCATCAGACCGGTCACTTCGCCTGAGGGAAAGTAATGGAACAGATATTTCTCGATCCACGGCGGGATCGAATGCAGAACCGAAGGAGAAACTGCCTTCCTCAGTTCCTCCATGCTCTCTCCCACGATTTTCTTGAGAACTCCATTTACGAAACCAGCCAGCGACTGCCCCCTCTCCGAACGGACCGCCTCGACTGTCTCGAAAACAGCGGCGTGCGGGGGGACGCGATCGAGGAAAAGAATCTGATAAGCCCCCACCCTCAACGCATTCAGAGCAAAAGGCTCCGTCCTCCCAATTGGTTTTTTCAGATGCCTGGAAATTACCGCATCGAGGAAGAGCCTGTTCCTCAACACCCCGAGAACCATCTCGGAAATCAAAGCCGAGTCTTCCTTTTTCAGGGACGAAACACCGTGAACGAACGAGCCAATGACCCTGTCGGCGAAAGCGCCCCTGTCAATGAGACACAGGGCTTTTATCGCCCTGCTCCTCACCTCCCCAGACATTCTCCCGGCTCCACCCTGTATCCCTGGGTGAACGCCCAGGCATCCATCTCCTTCTTGCCTTCCGGCTTGACTTTCTCTATCCGCAGGAAGCCCTCTCCGCAGACCACAACCAGCCCGTCTTTCCTCACCTCGACCACCTTTCCAGGCTCGCCCCGGCCAAAGCTTCCCGCTTCTTCGACAGCAGCCCTGGTTATCTTCAAGAACTTGCCCCGAAACCATGTGAACGCGCCTGGCGATGGGTTCAATCCTCTTATCAAATTTCTTATCTTACACGCATCTTCTCTCCAGTTGATCTCTCCCATCTCCTTTTTTATCATCGGGGCATAGGTCGCCCTTTCATTGTCCTGAGAAGCTTCAGTAAGTTCTCCTTTTTTCAAGAGGTCAAGAGCCTTCCTCAAGGCTTTAGCTCCCACAACAGATAGCTTCCCTGAAAGAGTCCCCGCATCGTCATCTTCCTCTATGGGCACCCTCTCTACCAGCAGTATCGGGCCAGTATCCATCCCCTCATCCATCTTCATTATCGTGATACCCGTCTCTTTCATCCCTTTTATGAGAGCCCACTGGATGGGAGCGGCCCCTCTCAACTCCGGGAGAATCGACGCGTGGACGTTGATGCACCCAAGAGGCGGTATCTCGAGTATCTCCGGCGGAAGTATCTTTCCGTAGGCCACAACAACTATCAGGTCGGGATTTTCTCCCGATATCCTCTCGACTGCTTCCTGGTTACCCTTCAGTCGCTGAGGCTGATATACGGGTATGCCTCTTTCCTCCGCCTCAACCTTCACCGGCGGGGGGGTAAGCTTTCTGCCCCTTCCTCTGGGTCTGTCGGGATTCGTCACGACCAGCGTCACGTTCTCGGTATCGCACAAGGTCTTCAAAGTAGGCACGGCGAACTCTGGCGTGCCCATGAAAACGATCCGATATCTCTCGGGACTCAACTCTGCGCCTCCGCTCTCTGAAGCTTCGCGTACTTTCTCCTGAAAATGCTCTTTTTGACGGGACTCAACCGGTCCACGAACAGAATCCCCTCGAGGTGATCGAGTTCGTGCTGTATTGCCCTGGCGTAGAACCCGTCGACGTTAAGCTCCACTTCTTCCCCATTCTCGTTAAGTGCCCGAACGCTAACCCTTTCGGCTCTCCTGATCACTGCCGTGAACTCGGGCACGCTCAAACACCCTTCTTCCCCCTCCTGCTCTCCTTCCTGAACCAGGATCTCAGGGTTCACGAGAGCCACAGGAGTAGCGCCCTCCACCACGGGGGATACGTCGAGAACCACCACTCTCTTCAGAACACCCACCTGAGTCGCGGCCAGACCCACGCCACCCTCGGCATACATGGTCTCGAACATGTCGCGTATAAGATCTCTCACCGACCCGTCCACGATAGAAACCTTCTCCGCCCTCTTCCTCAGGCGCGGATCAGGATATTTCAACACTTCCAGCTTCAATTTCCTCTCCTTTCTCGTCAACCGAAACCACTCTATTTTTCCCGCTTTCTTTGGCCATGTAAAGAGCTCGATCGGCCCTTTCAATCAGCTCCTCGTGCGACTCGATCGAGCCTCCTTCGAACGACGCCACTCCAAAACTGGCAGTCACACAGATACGATGACCGAGAATCACGAAAGGGTGCGAGGAGAGGACTCTCTTGGCCCTCTCCGCCACTCTGAAAGCCGCCTTGACGTCAGCATCGTAAACTATCCATCCGAACTCGTCGCCACCCAGCCTGGCGACGACATCATACCCTCTTCTTATCTCGTTCATAGTTGCTCCGAATTTTACCAGTACCATATCTCCGACCCTGTGCCCGTATCGATCGTTCACGTCCTTGAAATCGTCCAGATCCACCATGATGCACGATATGGATGTTCCGAGCCTCTTCGCCATCTCGAGCCCTTTCCTGATGTCCCTCTGAAACCATCTCCTGTTGGGCAACCCCGTCAGGTCGTCGGTCATGGAGAGCTCTTTCAAACGCTCGTTAACCGATATGAGTTCCAGATAAGCTCTCCTCAACCTCAGGTGAGATTCTATTTTCATAGAGGCTTCCGTCACCGGGGAGTCGGCGGCTATAATCTCGTCCACACCCTCCGCATACAGTTCCCTGGCTCTAAGGACCAGGTTGAACCCGCCAATTAGAACCAGCGGCAGATTTGACAAAAGTGGGTCTGTCTCCCTGGCACGAAACAGACGGATGTATCTTTTGACGTCCCCGTCGTCCCCGATCAGGACCAGGTGCACTCTTCCGCCGGACGGCAGCCCCCCCACGCCGTCAATCAGATCCTTCCCCTTGAGCACAAGGATCTCGTATCCCTTTTCCCTCAACTTGTCGGTCAGGGCTCTGACAAGAGGCCAGAAATTGTTGACAACGACGACCACTCCCACTCAGCACCTCTTCGATCGATCAGCTACCGCCTTTGTTCTTCAACCGGTCGAGGAGAAAAGCCTGCCTGAGGGCAACGGAAGCGTTGTGCCCGAAAATCTCCAGCACCTCCAGATCCTCGTCCCTGAAAGCGTTCTTCTCGACGTGATCGAGGTTGAGCACCCCGAAAACTTCCTGCCCCCATTTGAGGGGTACCGCTATCTCCGACTGTATCGCCTCGTGAACCATAACGTACCTGTCATCCTTCCGCACATCCTTTATAAGAGCAGGTTTCCCCTCCTTTGCCACCCATCCGGTTATCCCTTCACCCACCTTCAGCTTAACGCTCTCCTCTATACCCTCGGGCAACCCCTTCGACGCCTTGATAACGAGTGTGCCAGTTTTCTTCTCCACCAGAACCACCGACCCGGAAGTTGCGCCCATGAGCTCCACAGCCTTGTCGATTATCATCTTGAGAAGCGTGTCCAGGTCTGATGTGGCGTCCATGAGCATGCTGACTTCGTAAATCGCCCTGAGTTTCTTGGCCTTCCAGGACAGACGTTCGAACATCAGGGCGTTTTTTATCGCGACACCCGAGAGGTTCGCCATCACAGACATGAACTTCATGTCATCCGAACTGAAAAGCCTCCCATCGACCGGAGTATCTGCTGTTATGAATCCCACGACTTCCCCATCTATCATCACCGGCGCTGCGATGAACTCCTTGACTCCCAGCTTCTCCAACACACCCCTGACCCGCTCGTCCTCGAGATCAGACACGGAGATGACGATTGGAGATTTGGCGTTCGATATGGTGTTGACCACTCTTCCACTCGCGCTCAGCTTGAGCTTCCGAAAAAGCCCCATATAGACGAGTCCTGCGCCGGCCCTGGGAGATATGAATTTCCTCTCCTCGTCGAACAAAAACAGCACCGCCCTGCTGACGTTCATTATCAGAGGAACGGCGTTCACTATCTGCCTCATGCTCTCGGAAAGGTCACCAGAAGAAACCGCCATGGCACGGCTAATCTCCAAAAGTGCCGAGGTGAACTTCGCAGAATCCACGTAGCCCCTGAGTGCCTCCTTTTCTTCCCTTCTGAACAGAACGTCTTTCAAGACCCTCAACGGTCCAGCCATCTGAATCCACTCCTCACTCACCCAAAAGCTCTTTTATTTTCTCCTTGAGCTCTGCCGTATCGGACGATTTCACGACATACGCATTGGACGCCCACGTGGTGAAATCCTGCCTGAATTCACTGTACGCGGTCAGCAGGATTATCGGCACATTCCTGTCCTTTTCCCTCAACCTGGTCAGAACCTCGAGCCCGTCCATGCCGGGCATCTTCAGATCGAGCGTTATCAAATCGGGCTTGAAAGTCTCGAACTTGGCGAGCGCATCCTCGCCATCCACCGCCACTTCCACCTCGTAACCTTCGTCAGAAAGCTCTTCCTGATAAAGAAGACGAATGCTCTCCTCATCATCTACGACCAGAATCTTCTTCATGGGAGGACCTCCTTTCACGAACCCCATTTGTACGTGCAAGCGCCATCGACACCCATGACCGACATGACCCTCTCGACGAAAAAATCTACAAGTTCTTCAACAGTTGAAGGTCTATGGTAGAAAGATGGCGACGCCGGCATGACAATCGCCCCGGCGAGGGTCACCTTCTCCATATTCCTTATGTGTATCAGGTTGAAGGGCGCCTCTCTCGTGACCAGCACCAGCCTCTTCCTCTCCTTCAGGCAGACATCGGCGGCTCTCTCTATAAGATTCGAGGAAACCCCAGCAGCTATGCGCCCCAAAACCCCCATCGAACAAGGAACGACAGCCATCCCGTCGGGCGGATTCGACCCGGAGGCGAAAGGAACCGCAAAATCATCCGGCCTCACAACTATCGGCTTCTCTCCCGACCCGGCGAAGCAGCTCGACAAGAGCTCCTCATATGAGAGCTCTCTCTCCGCATCCGACGAGAAAACTTCGTCTTTCAGTATATCCTGCCCCGTCTTGGAAGCGCAAAGAAACACTTCGTGCCTCAGGGCAAGAAGCTTCTCAACCAGCCTGACCCCGTATATGGCACCGCTCGCTCCGGTGATGGCCACGAAAAAACGCATGCTAACCACTTATTAAAAGAATATCAAGAAAAGTGAACAGACAAAAGGTGATACTTAAATAACCGTTGATGTTGAAAAACGCCACGTTCACTTTCGAAAAATCATCATGTCTCACCATACTGTGCTCGTATACGAGAAGCGCGGCGGAAATGAAAACGCCGGTCATGTAAAGATACCCGAGTGAAAAAGCACGGCCGAACGCCACGAGCAAAAGAATCGTCAGAACGTGAAATCCCCGCGACACGAGGAGCGCTCTTCTGGGGCCGAAAACTTTTGGAATCGAGAAGAGACCGAAAGACCTGTCGAAGTCTATATCGAGCAGGGAGTAAATCACGTCGAAACCCGCCACCCAGAACATAACAGCGAAAGAAAGCAGAAATATCCCCCAGTCCACCGAGCCCCTGACGGCTATCCAGGCACCAAGCGGCGCAGCTCCCAGAGCGAGGCCCAAAACCAGGTGGGACGCCCAGGTGAACCTCTTGGTGTACGAATAGACGAAAAGCACGAAAAGGAGCAGAGGAGACAGCTTGAAACAAAGAGGATTGAGCTTGTAAGCCGCGTATTCGAGCAGGAGCACGCTCAAAAGTATCAGGACCCATGCTTCTTTCTTGCTCACTTTTCCCGCTGGAATGTGTCTGTCCATGGTCCTCGGGTTTTTCGCGTCTATCTCCGCATCGATGACGCGATTGAGCCCCATAGCAGCGCTTCTCCCACCCACCATTGCAAGCAGTATGTAAAAAAGAGTCCTCCCGTCAGGCATACCACCGGCCGCCACGAACGCCCCAGCGAGGGCAAACGGTAGGGCGAACACGGTGTGGGAGAACTTTATCATTTCGAGGTACGTTCTTATTCTCGCTATCATCTCTATCTAAAACCCCTGAAAAATGAGCAACCAAGGCAAATAACAGCCGATTACAAAAGTTCCAGTTGAACTGGCGGGAGTAAATCCCGCCCCTACGGATGTTCTGTGGTTCGGCTCTTCGGTGGCTCCGTTCCCCGGTCTATTTTTCTTCTACTCGAACCCGTACTCCCTCCACTTCCTCGTCACCAGCTCCTTTATCTCTGGAGCCATCTCGATCACGTCCGGCCATTCCCTATCGTGCCCTTCCTCCTTCCACTTCTTCGTCGCATCTATTCCCATCTTCGAGCCGTAGTGGGGCAGCGGCGAGGCGTGATCCAGAGCATCCAGGGGACCCTTCACAATGAAGGTATCCCTTTCGGGGTCCACGTTGTTCCCGATTCTCCAGATAACCTCCGATATATCCTGCACGTTCACATCCCTGTCGAACACGACCACGAATTTCGTGAACATGAGCAGGCCAAGGCCCCATACGGCAGAGATGACCTTCCTCGCGTGGCCCGGATACCTCTTGTCTATGGAGATGAAGGCGAAGTTGTGAAAGATCCCCTCCACGGGAAGGTTCATGTCCACAACTTCGGGGAGAATCTTCTTGAGAAGCGGGAGAAAAATCCTCTCCGTAGCCTTGCCTATGTAGCAATCTTCCATCGGAGGCTTCCCCACTATGGTGGCGGGATAGATGGGATCTCTCCTTCTGGTTATGCACGTCACGTGGAAGACGGGGTAGAGGTCGGACAAAGAGTAATAACCCGTGTGGTCTCCAAATGGTCCCTCTACCCTCAGCTCTCCGGGCTTCACGTAACCCTCCAGGATGAACTCGGCATTCGCGGGAACCAGAATGTCGCTCGTCTCGCACCTGACCAGCTCCACCGGAGAATTTCTCAGGAAACCTGCGAATATCATCTCGTCGGTGTCCTCGGGCAGAGGAGCCGTCGCCGCGTAAATCGTGGCGGGGTCACAACCGAGTGCGACCGCCACAGGCATGACCTCTCCTCTTCGCGCATACTTTCTGTAATGCCCTGCACCGCCCTTGTGAACGTGCCAGTGCATGCCGGTGGTCTTCTCGTCGAACACCTGCATGCGGTACATACCCACGTTTCTCATGCCGGAATCCGGGTCCTGAGTGAAAACCAGCGGCAGCGTTATAAAGGGTCCTCCGTCACCGGGCCAGGTTCGAACCACCGGCAATTCCTTCAGATTTACCTCGTTCTCCCTCAATATCACTTCCTTGACGGGCCCACCTTTAACCTCCCTGGGCACGTAATCCGAGAGCCTCTTGAGCTTCGGCAGCATCTTTATTTTCTCGACGATTCCGGTGGGTATCTCCGGCTCTATAATCTCCCTGACCCTTTCCGCTATCTCATCGAATGAACTCACCCCAAGGGCAAGCTGCATCCTCTCCATCGTCCCGAAAAGGTTCATCGCGAGGGGGAATCTGGAGCCTTTAACGTTCTCGAACAAAACCGCCGGGCCTTTCGATTTAACAAGTCTATCTGCTATCTCCGCCGCCTCGAGGTCGGGAGAAACTTCCTCTTTGACCCTGACCAGCTCTCCCCTGCTATCCAGCACCGAAATGTAATGCTGAAGATCTTTGTATGCCACCTGCCTGACCCCCCTGTTTTTAAAGAGAAAAATCCGTTCCAGTATAGCACGTATGGATGCTTCTCTCTTCACCTCTTCCAGAGAACTCGAACGTCCCCTCTTCTGAGCGTCACCCTCTCCTGGTCCATGAGCTCCACCAGCGGCACCGCATACTTCCTCGTGGTTCCGATGAGATCCCTGAACTGGGAAACGGTCATTTCTCCCTTCTCACTCAGGTATTCCCTCACTTTTGCCGCCACTTCCTCGACCGTTTCCGAAGAAAAGTAGAAATCTCTGGCTCTTTTGATTTTTCCTTCTCTCGCCAGCCTCGAGAGAACGGTTCGAACGTCTTTTTCCGGAATGCCCGTTTCAACCGAAATTTCCCTTGGAGTGGGACCCTCGATTCCCCTCTCCAGCACGATCTTCTCTATTTTGTCCAGAAGATCGGCTCCAGCATCTCCTCTCTCACTCGGGAGCAACCCCTTCTCACCCTTGACCAGTCTGCCTTCCTCGAGCAGAAGGGCAAGGGCACGCGAAAAAGCCCCGGACCTGGCATCTTTCAGCCCCGAGGCAACCTCCTCCACCGGGAAGCCCTCCTTCAAGGGTTCCGCTAAGTGCAACTCTTTCACTCTCCCCTCTATCCTCTCACCAATCTCCTTTATCAAAGGCGCGTGGTAGAAAATTCCATCTTCTCCCTCTAACACCTCTTTCCTGCTCGAGAGAGCCTCCAGCACCTCCTGAGCTCTGGCCGGTGTCATTCCTGTAATCCTGGAGATACCTATCTTCGTGCAGCCGGATGTCCCGGACTCGATAAGAGCCGCACGCACCCTCTCCTCGTCTGTCCCACTCGAAAGAGCCTCCAGGATGCCTCTCACCCCACCCCACCTGGCGGGGCTCCTCTTAGGAGGAACCGGATTCAAAACGACACCGCCGCCCACTGTGTATCCGAAATTCTCAAGCCTCGAGTATCCTCTGAGAATGAACCGGTTCCCTCCAAGGACTGCTACCGGCTCATCCAGCTTTATTCTGGCAAACCCGCTTTTCCCGGGAGGAATCTCCTCCTTTCCATAAGGAAAGAGTCTCGCCTCCACCCTGGCGGTCCCGCAGTGAAACGAAACCCTGTCACCGTAAGACAGCGGCTTCCTGTTAACCACAAGATTCACCACGCTTGCATCTATCTCCGTGGTTTCCAGGACCTCACCGCTTTTCGTCAGGGCGCATCCCCTGTAAGCCTGCTCCCTGCTTATGCCCGAGAGATTCACCGCCGCTCTCATCCCAGCAACCGCCTCGCCGAGCTCCTGACCGTGGGACTGAACGCCACGAACCCTGCATCTCACTCCTCCAGGCAAAAGAACCAGCTCGTCACCAACCCTTATCCTCCCGGAGAAGAGAGTCCCGGTCACAACAGTTCCCGCGCCCTTCACGGGAAAAACCCTGTCCACGGGGTAAAGCAGGAGGTTGTCCGCCTCCTTCCCTTCAACCTCCTTCGCCACGATACCGAGCGCCTCTTTCAGCTCGTCGATCCCCTCACCCGTGATGGACGAGACGGGGACAATGGGGGCTTCGGAGAGAGAATAACCTTTCAAATAATCCCTCACCTCCTGGACAATCATTTCGAGCCACTCATCGTCAACCAGGTCCCGCTTGGTGAGAGCAACCACTCCCCTTTTGACGCCGAGCAGTTCGCATATATCCAGATGCTCCCTCGTCTGAGGCATTATTCCCTCGTCGGCGGCAATCACCAGAAGCAACAGGTCGATGCCGTAGGCACCGGCCACCATGTTTCTGACGAACCTCTCGTGTCCCGGGACATCCACGATTCCAGCCCGCACCCCTCCGGGGAGATCGAGATGGGCAAATCCCAGGTCGATGGTGATACCCCTCTCCTTCTCCTCCTTCAACCTGTCGGGATCAACCCCGGTCAGAGCCTTGACGAGAGCGCTCTTTCCGTGGTCGATGTGCCCCGCTGTGCCTATGATTAATCGCTTCATGGGAAAGAATTATAACAGATGATCGAATCCCGAGCTCAAACTACACTTCACGACAACTGGTTCACCCCTGCCCCAAACACGTCCGAAAAAGATGATCAGAGAATTATGGACAATATCGAAGCTTCGGCGAAGGAAAGCAACGCTTTCGGGAAAATCCCGAGCCCCAGAACCCCCACCGAAGTAACCAGGAGCGCAAGAGCCACACCAACTCCAACGGGTCTCGGTGTGAGCTGCGCCTCACCCTCTGGAAGCATATACATGTAAACAACCACTCTCAAGTAATAGTAAACGGAAGCAGCACTGTTGAGCACGCCTATAACGGTGAGCCACACGAGGCCCTTCTTTATGGCCGCCGAGAACAGGTAGAACTTCCCCACGAACCCAGCAGTGGGAGGTATCCCCCCTAGAGATACGAGAAATAGCGTCATGAGAGCGCCGAGAACCGGAAATCTGAAGCCCAATCCACGGAAGTTTCTTATATCGTATCCCGTCTCTTCGCTCTCGGTCATCAGCATCAGAATAGCGAAGGCACCTATGTTCATCAGAGAATAGACAAACAGATAGTACATGGCAGCCAGACCACCCAGCGTGTCTCCGGAAACAAGACCCACCAGAACGTAACCTGCGTGAGCTATGGACGAATAAGCTAGCATCCTTTTCACGTCATCCTGAACGAGAGCAGAGACGTTCCCCACGGTCATCGTCAAAACAGCCACCACCCACAGCCCCTTGAGCAAATATGGGTGAAGCCCCGGGAAGGAAACTGTCAAAACCTTGATCACGGCCGCGAAAGCGGCTGCCTTGGGCGCAGCGGACATGAACGCCGTCACGGGCGTGGGAGCTCCCTGATAGGCGTCGGGCGTCCACATGTGGAAGGGCACGAGAGACACCTTGAACCCGAACCCAACGAGCAGAAATCCCGCCCCAGCGAGGAAAAGAGGATTTTCGAGAACTCGACTTTTTTCTATGAATGAACCTATACCCGAGAGCGACGTCGTCCCGCAAGCGGCGTAGAGAAGCGCCATCCCGTAGAGGAGAAAGCCTGTGGCGAACGCGCCCAGCATGAAGTATTTGAATGCTCCCTCGATCGAATTCATGCGCTTTCTGTCGAAGCCAACAAGCACATATATGGGTATCGAAAGGAGCTCGAGACCCAAAAATATCGTCATCAGATCGGTCGCCTTCGCCATTATGATCATGCCGACCGATGAAAACAGCAGAAGAGCGTAAAACTCCCCCTTCTGAATGCCCTCCCAGTCGTTATAGGATCTGCTAGCCATCAAAGTCAGAAGGAGAGCAACGAGAACCACGACAGAGAAGAACGCTCCGAACGAATCCATGGAGACCATGCCATTGAATGCCTCAATCTTCTTCGTCCCAAGCAACAGAACGGAAAAAAGAGCCACTATCACACCCACCGCCGAGACGCCGGCATTCACGCCTCTGTTTTCATCCGGGAGAAGCAGATCGTACAAAAGCACGAGCATCGCGGTTATGGTCAATACCAGCTCGGGAAATATAGCTTTCAGCGAGAGCATGACGCTCTGGTAATCCATCATCTCCTCCCCTCTTCACTTCTAGACTCACCCGAGAAGTAGCGAGCGTAAATCCTCTCGTGATAGGGGAGATCGCTGCTTGCGGTCTCCACCTTCGACTCTATATGTGTTATGAGTTTCGTCACCGATGCATCCATCTTCCTCAAGAACGGCTGCGGGTAAACACCTATCCACAAGATGAACAGGAGCATCGGGAGCATGTAGACTATCTCTCTCAAATTCATATCGGGAATTCGCCTGTTCTCTTCCCTTGTTATCTTCCCGTACATTACCCTCTGGAACATCCAGAGCATGTAAACGGCAGCGAGAATCACGCCCGAGGCAGCCAGGACGGCGAAAAGCTTGTTCGCCTTGAACGCTCCGAGAAGTATCAAAAACTCGCCGACAAATCCGTTCAGACCGGGAAGACCAATGGAGGAAAGAGTCACTATCATGAAAAACAGGGCGAAAAGGGGAACCACCTTGGAGAGCCCACCGAATTCTGCGATGAGCCTGGTGTGTCTCCGCTCGTAGATTATCCCCACAATCAGGAACAGGGCGCCCGTGGAAAGGCCGTGATTGACCATCTGTATCAACCCACCCTCTATGCCCTGTATGTTCAAAGCGAAAAGACCCAGCATTACAAAGCCCAGGTGCGACACCGAAGAGTAAGCAACCAGCTTCTTCACGTCTTTCTGCACCATCGCCACCAGCGCCCCGTAAATAATCCCTATCACTGCCAGGGTCGAAACCACCGGTATCATGTCGACGGTAGCCTGCGGGAAAAGCGGCATGGCGAAGCGCAGAAACCCGTATGTCCCCATCTTCAGGAGAACGCCGGCGAGGATGACAGAACCTGCAGTCGGAGCTTCCACGTGCGCGTCCGGAAGCCACGTGTGGAACGGAAACATGGGAACCTTGAAGGCGAACGCGAGGAAAAACGCCAGGAACATGTACATCTGAATCTTCAGCGGGATGTTAAGCCTGTACATCTCGAGAAGATCGAAAGTGTATACTCCCGTCACCTTGTGGTGATAGAAGTAAAGGGAGAGAATCGCCACGAGCATGAGAACGGAACCTGCCATCGTGTAGAGGAAGAACTTTATAGCAGCGTAAATTCTTCTCTCACCGCCCCAGACCCCGATCAGGAAGTACATGGGAATGAGCATGACCTCCCAGAAAATGTAGAAGAGGAACAGATCGAGCGAGAGGAAGACGCCCAGCATCCCAGTCTCGAGAACCAGCATGAAGACCATGTATTCCTTGATGTGTTTCTTGACGGCAGAATAAGAGGAGAGAATGGTTATGGGCATGATGAACGTGGTGAGCATCACCAGCCACAGGCTGATCCCATCTATACCGAGAAAATACTGGACGCCGTAATCCGGTATCCAGGACTTTTTCTCCACGAACTGCATCGCAGCGGTGCTTCCGTCGAACTTTTTGAGCATGTACAGGGAGATCCCGAAAACGACGAGAGTGACGAAGAAAGTCACGTCCTTGATGAATTTCTCCTCCCTCTTCGGGATGATCAGGACGAAAGCAGCCCCTACCAGAGGAAGGAAAACGAGAACCGACAGAATTGGGTAGCCGAAGATGCTCATAACCACTCCCTTTACGAGCCTTTATCCGAATATTAGATACCCGATCAGTATCACAGCTCCGAGAAGCAGGGACAGGGCGTAATTCTGCACTATCCCCGTCTGCAATCTCCTGACCGCCTGACCAGATCCCAACAGAACCTTGCCGACGCCGTTTACGATGCCGTCTACCACCAGCACGTCGAATATCTCCCACAAAAATATCGAAAATCTGTAAATCGGATAAACGACGATCGCGTGATAGATCTCATCCACGTAATACTTGTTGTAGACCACGTCATAAAGAGCCGGGAACCTCTCCACCACTTTCTCCGGCAGCTCGGGCTTCCTGAGGTAAAGCACGTAAGCGATGTATATGCCGGCAACCGCTATCGCCACAGCCAGGACCATCAAACCGACCTCGAGCCCATGAGAAAACTGCACGTGAGCCTCGGGAACAATTTCCGCTCCTTTCTCGAAAACCGGCTCCAGGAAACGCTCGAACCTGTTGGACCCACCGAGAACAGGAGGTATCCCCACATAACCGCCCACTACGGAGAGAACTGCGAGAATCATCAACGGAATCGTCATGACCTTCGGCGACTCGTGCACGTGCGCCTCGATCTCCGGCGTCATGCGCGACTCACCATAGAAGGCGAGAAATACCATCCTGAACATGTAGAATGCCGTGATCATCGCCGCCACGGTGCCCACGAGCCACAGGACTACGTTGCCGTGGGGCGAAGAAAACGCCTTCCACAGAATCTCGTCCTTCGAGAAGAAACCGGAAAAGCCCGGAATTCCCGATATGGCGAGAGTCGCCAGCATGAAGGTCCAGAACGTGATCGGCATGTATTTCTTCAGACCGCCCATCTTCCTGATATCCAGCTCCCCCGCCAGGGCGTGCATCACAGAACCGGAACCGAGGAACAATAGAGCCTTGAAAAACGCGTGAGTCATGAGGTGGAAAATTCCAGCCGTGAACGCCCCCACGCCGCATGCGAGGAACATGTAGCCGAGCTGGGACACCGTCGAATACGCCAGCACCCTCTTCATGTCGTTCTGAGCCATGCCTATTGTCGCCGCAAACAGAGCAGTCGCGGCACCGATAACCGCCACCACCGTCATCGTCGTGGGAGACATGAGGTAGAGGACGTTCGAACGCGCGACCATGTAAACACCGGCTGTGACCATCGTAGCGGCGTGAATAAGTGCCGAGACCGGAGTCGGACCTTCCATCGCGTCGGGAAGCCACACGTAAAGAGGTATCTGCGCCGACTTTCCGGTGGCACCCACGAAAAGAAGCAGAGTAATCGCTGTCACCACCACGGGCGACAGAGCGCCGCCCTCCCACATCTCGAGCGCCTTCGGAAACACCTCGGAGAAATTGAGAGAACCCAGAGTCCAGAACATCAGGAACACGCCGAGTATGAACCCGAAGTCCCCCACCCTGTTGACTATGAACGCCTTCTTGCCGGCGTCCGAGGCGGATTTCTTCTCATACCAGTAACCTATCAGGAGGTACGAGCAAAGCCCCACCGCCTCCCATCCGACAAACAGAAGCAGGTAGTTGGACGCGAGAACGAGAATGAGCATTGAAAATGTGAAAAGGTTCAGATATACGAAATACCGGGCATAGCCCTTTTCGTGACACATGTAACCCGTCGAATATACGTGAATAAGAAAACCCACACCCGTCACGACCAGTATCATCACAGAAGAGAGCGGGTCCAGGTAGAGTGAAAACTTGACGCTGAACTCACCCGCCTTGATCCAGGTGAAAAGATCCTGCTGGAAAACCCGCTCATGCGGAGGGAGCTTGATAAGAGAAAGAACGCAAACCACTGCCACGAGAAAAGAGAAACCTACCACGCTGGGCCCCATTATGCTCACCAGCTGCCTGTACCACGCCTTGAACAGAGGATCGTCGTGATCGCCGTGACCGTGATCGTCTTCCTCGTCTACCTTCCCCTTCTCGAGATCCTCGTAATATTTTTTGAGCAGGAGAGGTCTCTCGAAAAACAGTGCAAGCGCTCCGTTCAAGAACACGCCGAAAAGAGGAAGAACAGGAACCAGCCAGAGAAGCTTCAACATATCCAAACCCCTCTCACACCGTCATCAAAGTTTCAAATCGTTTAGCTTCGAGACATCCACCGTTTCTTTGTGCCTGAAAATGGCTATTATTATGGCGAGACCCACCGCGGCTTCCGCAGCCGCGACCGTCATCACCATGAACGCGAACACGTTCCCGCCTGCATCACCCAGATAAGAACCCGCAGCGACAAAAGCCACGTTCACCGCGTTCAGCATTATTTCAATGCTCATCAGCATTATCAGGACGTTTCTCCTCGCCACGACGCCGACTGCGCCTATGGCGAAAAGTATCCCGCTCAAAACGAAGTAATAGGAGGGAGGAACCATCTCTCAAAATCCTCCTCAGAACTTTTTCCTCGCCAGGACAATCGCCCCGACGATCGCCGCCAGCAGAAGAACGGACGTTATCTCGAACGGCAACAGGTACTTTGTGAAGAGAGCCTTACCCACAGCCTCCACCGTGCCCACTTCGACCGCCTTGTCAACGTAGGCCCCGTACCTGCTCCCAACTATGGCCCCCTCGAGCATGAGAAGACCCGCTGCAACGACTCCAATTCCCATGGCAACAGTCGGCTTCTCAATAAGAATCTTCGACTCTGCCACATTCAGCAGCATGATGACGAACACGAAGAGAACAACCACAGCCCCGGCGTAGACGATTATCTGTATGGCCGCTATGAAATGAGATCTCCTGAGCACGAAGAGGGCGGCCACAGCGAAAAGAGTGAGAAGCAGATACATCACGCTCGATATGGGATGACGTCTCGTCACAACCATGATCGACCCAATCACCGCAACGAACCCAAATACGAAAAAGAGAATTTTTTCCATATTCCTCTCCGCTCTCAATCGGAAAGTAGCTTGTCGATCGTGTATATGAGGTCCTCTCTGGACCTCTCGGGAACCGTGAACCACCCCGTGTCCATCCTGATAGCATCCTCCGGACAAGCCTCCACACACATGCCGCAATATATGCACCGGAGCATGTCTATGTCGAATCTGACCGGGTATTTCTCTATTTTGGGATCCGGATGCTCCCCCGCCTCGATGGTTATGCATTCCGCAGGACACGCAGTCGCACAGCAGAAACAGGCCACGCACTTGGGAGTCCCGTCTTCCCTCTTGGTCAGCCTGTGTCTTCCCCTGAAGCGCGGGGGAACCGGCCGCCTGACTTCGGGATAGTCTATCGTGGGCAGCCCCTTTGGGTTGGCGACGTTCTTCAAGAAATGGTTTATCGTCACCGAGAGACCCTTGAGTATCTCGACCAGGTAAACCCTCTCGCTCAGCGGAATCTGCTTGGGCCTCGAAACCTTCTTTATCCCGATCATACCAACCTCGCTCCACCCAGGAGGAGCAGTGCCCCCCCAGTGATGAATATGTTGAACAGAGCCAGGGGAAGGAGAACCTTCCACCCGAGCCTCATCACCTGATCATACCTGAATCTTGGAATCGTCCACCTCACCCAAATGAAGAACCAGCAGAAAAACAGGACTTTGACGACGAAAGCTGCCACCTGCATTATCACCACCAGCGCGCCCGGCAGGTGAAGAATCTTCCCGAAGAAATGAAACCCGTCGGCGTAAAGGTAGGGTATCTGCCAGCCACCGAAGTAAAGGGTCACTATAAGCCCGCTGGCCACCACCACGTGGACGTATTCCGCCAGGAAGAACATGGCAAACTTGAACGACCCGTATTCAGTGTGAAAGCCCGCCACTATCTCGGACTCACCTTCAGGAAGATCGAAGGGAATCCTCGCCGACTCCGCGAACGCCGATACCAGGAAAAGAATGAAACCGAGCGGCTGAACCACCACGCCCCACTTGGGTATGATCCCGAAAATCAGCTCTCCCTGAGCCCTCGCTATGTCGGAGAGCTTCAAAGAACCGAACACCATCGCGATGCCAATGATGGAGAGTCCCAGGGAAATCTCGTAACTTATCATCTGCGCGGAACTCCTGAGACCTCCAAGGAGAGAAAACTTGTTGTTGGAAGCCCAACCGGCGAGTATTATTCCGTACACCGTGAGAGAAGAGAACGCGAACACGTAGAGTATCCCCACATTCAGGTCGCTAACCTGAAGGGCTACCTTTCTCCCGAATATCTCTATCGTGTCACCGAAGGGCACCACGGCAAACGTGAGTATAACAGGCGCCATCGCGAAAACGGGAGCAAGCCTGTAGAATATCGGGTTCGCCTCTTCGGGGACGAAATCCTCCTTGAACAGGAGCTTTATGGCATCTGCCAGGGGGTGAAACATCCCGCCGAGAGTGATCCCGAATATGTCCGCCTTTGCGGGTCCCATCCTGTCCTGGATGAATGCCGCTCCCTTTCTCTCGGCCCAGACCAGAACCGGCACGAGGCCGAGCACGAAGGCGAGCATTATCGCTATTTTGACCACGACGATGATCAGATCGATAAGCATGGTTACACCTTTTCCCCCACTTGAAATCCGTAATAACCTACGACAGAGTAGCTCAATCCCGCGAAAAACGGCTCCTTCTGAGCCATCTCGTCGAAAACTTCCTGAGCATCCCTGTAATTCCAGTCGAACCCGAATTTTCTGGCCAGCCCGTTGAAAACCTGTATCTCATCCCTTGCATCCCATCTGGGCGGGAAAGCCCTGAAGAACCTCTGGACCCTCCCCGAGAAATTCGTATAAGTCCCCTCCTTTTCTGCGAAGCTGGCAGAGGGAAGAACCAGGTGGCTCGAACCCGAAACGACGCTCTCGTTGGAAGATATGTTCACCACGTAATCCACCCCCGAGAGGAGACTCCTGACCTCGTCATCCTCGAGATCCCCGAGACAGGAACCCACGATGAGCAATGCCCTGACCTTACCATTTCTCATGTCCTCCAGCAGTCCCTCGAAGTCCCTGCCTCCTTCGGCAGGAGCTATGCCGAGTTCCTGCGCTCCCCGGGTATTGGGATTCTTGTCTTCTTTCACGAGAAAATCGTCGTGATACGGGTCCGCCTTCACTCTCGATGTGAACGTCAGGTTGGGTGTCTTCAGAACCTCGAAGGCGAATTTCTTCGTGAGATAAAGCTCCTCGTTGGAGGACCTGGGAGATGCGAGAACGTAGACCGAAGAAGGCCCGTGTTTCTCGATGATACCCTTTATTTTGAAGTACGCGGAGTAGAACACCGCGTCCCAGCCCGTTTCCACCTTTTCTCCGCCGATTCTCTCGTATGGCCTGTCTATCCTGTTTTCGTTCACCAACTTGAATGAGAGCCTCCCGATGTCGCACATCCAGACGCCGTTGACGTCCTCATTCAGGGAAGGCTTGATTCTGTAAACCTTACCCCTGTGATAGTGCAGCTCCACGTTGCAGCCGGTGGCGCAACCGGGGCATATCGACCTGGTCGCCTTCAGGAACCACACGCGGCACCTGAACCGGAACTCCCTGTCAGTGAGCGCACCAACAGGGCATATATCAGCCAGATTGCACGTGTATTTGTTCGAAAGTGGCCTGCCAGGATATATGTCCACGGCAGAATGGGATCCTCTTCCGAATATGTTGAGCTCGTCGGTCCCGACCACCTCCCTCAGGAACCTTATGCACCTCGTGCAGAGGATGCAGCGCTCTGAGTCGAGCATGATCAATCCACCTATGTACTTCGCCTTGAATTTGAGAACCTTTTCCTCGAGTGCGAACCGGGACCTGTGAAGACCGTACTTCATGTAGTAATCCTGAAGCCCACACTCTCCCGCCTGGTCGCAGACCGGGCAGTCTATCGGGTGATTGAGCAGGATGAACTCGAGGACACCCCTTACCGCCTTTCTCACCCTCTCGTTGTCGGTGTGCACCACCATCCCGTCCTGAACCCGGGTGGAACAGGCGGTCTGGAGCTTGGGAACACCCTCCACCTCGACCAGACACATCCTGCAGTTTCCGGCTATCGAGAGTCTCGGATGATAGCAGTAATGGGGTATCTCGATGCCGGCTCGTTGAGCCGCCTGAAGAATCGTCGTACCCTCTTCAACCTCAATCGTTATGCCATTTATGGTTACCTTGGGCATGGCCTGTCCGCTCCACCTCTCTTCATATCTTCAACTCGTTATCGAGACACTTCTTCTCTCTTATGTGGTACTCGAACTCGCGGCGGAATTTTTTCACGAACGAGACTGCCGGCATACCCGCCGCGTCGGCCAGCGGGCAGATCGTCTTTCCCATCATGTTGTCGCAAAGTTCGAGGATCAGGTCCAGATCCCCCTCTCTTCCCTTTCCAGCCTCTATCCTGCCCACAATCTTTCTGAGCCACTCGGTTCCCTCCCGGCATGGACTGCACTGGCCGCACGACTCGTGGGCGTAAAACTCCTCCAGAATCTGGAGGACCCTGACCATGCAGACGCCCTCGGGGATAACTATCACGCCCCCCGAACCAGCCATGGTGCCGATTTTCATGAGGGAATCGAAATCAGCTGGAACATCTATCTCATCGGGCAGAAGAACCGGCGTGGACGACCCGCCCGGGATCACCGCCTTGAGTTTCCTCCCATCCTTCACCCCGCCCGCGTGCTCGAAGATGATCTCCTTGAGATTCGTTCCCATTGGAAGTTCGTATATCCCCGGCTTGTTTACGTACCCGGAGACGCCGAAAAGCCTGGTGCCTCCGTTTTTCTCGCAACCGAGAGAGGCAAACTTCTCGCCGCCGTGTTCTATTATATAGGGGACGTCCGCTATTGTTTCCACGTTATTGACTATCGTGGGACCTGAGAAAACGCCCACCTGAGCGGGGAAGGGGGGCTTGAGTCTCGGCTGACCCTTCTTCCCTTCTATAGACTCGATAAGAGCAGTCTCTTCACCGCATATATACGCACCGGCACCCCTGTGGATGTAAACGTCCAGATCAAAACCCGACCCCAGGATGTTCTTCCCGAGAAATCCCCTATCATATGCCTCCTTTATCGCCTCGTCGAGAATCCTCGCGGGCTTTACGAACTCTCCCCTAATATATATGTAGCTCGTGTGAGCACCTATGGCGTATGACGCTATCGCTATCCCCTCGATCAAGAGATGAGGCCCTCTCTCCATTATCAGCCTGTCCTTGAACGTCCCCGGTTCCCCCTCGTCGGCGTTCACCACGAGATATTTGGGCTTGGGAGACTCCTTTGGAATGAACCCCCACTTGACTCCCGTAGGGAATCCGGCGCCTCCTCTCCCCCGGAGGTTTGACTTCTTGACCTCTTCGATTATCTCCTCCGGCTTCATGGAGAGAGCTTTCTTCAGGGCGCTGTAACCCCCGTACTCGATGTACCTGTCGATGTGCCGATAATCATCGTCGTGAAAGTATTTCGTCAGGACGAGCTCCATCGCACGCTCCCGTATCTACTTCAGGTTCTCCAGTATTTCGTCCACCTTCTCTATCGAGAGATTCTCGTAATAATCGTCGTTTATCTGCATGACGGGCGCAGTCCCGCACGAACCGAGGCATTCCACCAGGGAAAGGGTGAACTTTCCATCGGGAGTTGTCTCACCCGGCTTGATCCCCAACTTTTCGGATATGTGCTCGATTATGTGCTTCGCGCCAAGAAGTGAGCAGGAAATGTTCCTGCAAACCTGCAGGTGATACTTTCCCACGGGTTTTTTGTTATACATCGTGTAAAAAGTGGCGACACCGTATATTCTCGCCTCCGTGAAGCCCAAAAGCCTCGAGAGGTACTCCACCACCTCGCCCGATATGTAACCAAACTCCCTCTGCGCGAGGTGAAGAGCCGGCAGAAGAGCCGCCTGCCTGTCCGGGTACCTTCTCAGGATGTCCTCGAATTCCCTTTTCGCCTGTTCCGAAAACTCAACCGCCATGGTATCCCTCGTCACCTGTCAAGTTCACCAGCGATGATGTTGATGCTCCCAAGTATGGCTATGGCATCGGCTATCATGTGCCCCCTGACCATCTCGGGAAATGCGCTGTAAATGGCGAAGCAGGGCGGCCTCACCTTTATCCTGTATGGTTTGCCCCCGCCGGTACTCACGATGTAGAAGCCGAGCTCACCGTTGGCCGCCTCAGTCGCCGAGTAGACCTCGCCTGGAGGAACCTGAATCCCCTCCATGATCAGCTTGAAGTGGTTCATCAGAGCCTCTATGTTCGTGTAAACCTCGCTCTTGGGGGGCAGAGTGATCCTCGGATCATCCACGTTCACAGGTCCATCGGGCAGCTGCTCGAACGCCTGTTCCAGAATCCTGATCGACTGCCACATCTCCTCCATTCTAACGAGGTACCTGTCGTAGGTGTCGCCGTTCTCACCGATCGGAATGTCGAAGTCGAAGCGATCGTAAACGAGATACGGCTGATCTTTTCTTATGTCATACGGAACTCCACAGGCCCTCAAACACGGACCCGTGAATCCGTATGAAATTGCATCCTCCTTCGACAATGCCCCCACCCCTATGGTCCTGTCCATGAAAATCTTGTTTTTCGTGATGAGGGCATCCACGTCCTTTATTCGCGGAGGTATCACGTTACGAATCACGTGAAGTGCCTTCTCGACCCACCCCTCCGGGAGATCGTCCCTCAAGCCTCCTACCCTCGTGTAGGCAGTGGTCATCCTGGTTCCGGTCAGCTCCTCGATGAGGTTGTAGACCTCTTCACGAGCCTCCCAGAAATACCAGAAGTTGGTGAGAGCCCCAAGATCGACCAGGTTGGTGCCAATGCAGACCAGATGATCTATTATCCTTGAGAGCTCGGATATTATGACACGGATGTATTTGCACCTCTCCGGGACGTCTATCCCGAGGAGCTTCTCCACCGCCATGACGTAGCCCACGTTGTTCATGAGGGGAGACACGTAGTTGAGCCTGTCGGTGTATGGTATGACCTGCGTCCAGGTGGAGTGTTCCGACTCCTTTTCGAAACACCTGTGGAGGTACCCTATCTCGTTGTCGCAGTTCACGATGGTCTCCCCGTCCAGCTCCACGATGATCCTCAGGGTACCGTGGGTGGCAGGATGGGTGGGACCAATGTTAAGCGTAACTTTCTCAGTCCGCAGGTCCTCAGACGTAATTTTCACGTCCTTCTCCATCTCAGCCCTCTCTCCCCTTCCACTCGTCTATGTGCTTTTTCACGTCCTTCTCCGGATCAGGGAATTCATCCGTCGGAACCGTTGGTTGCCTCTTATCCAGAGGATAATCTTTCCTGAGAGGATGCCCTTCGAAGCCCTCATACAGGAGTATTCGCCTCAAATCCGGATGGCCTCTGAATTTTATCCCGAACATGTCGTATACTTCCCTCTCGAACCAGTTGGCCCCCTTCCAGATTACGGTGGCCGAATCGACCTCCGGATCCTCTTCGGGGACTCCTGTCTTGACCCTCAACCTCTGGTTCTTCGAAAAAGAATAAAGATGATAGACGACCTCGAAACGAGGACTTTTCCTGCCGAGATAATCCACGGCGGTCAAATCCATGAGGAACTCGAATGACATATCCGGGTCGTTTCTCAGAAAATCGAGAAGCTCGAGGAGGCGATCTCTTTCAACAACCACCGTATCATCGCCCCTGAACGAGTGAGTTTCGAGTATGGCTTCCCCGAATCTCTCCTCTATCTTGTCCAGAACCGAGCTCTTACGTTCTTCCGTCATCTCGCCCTCGCCTCTTCAAGGAGGTCTCTTTTCCTCTTCTCCCCCGTCTCTATCATCCTCTTGATTATCATGATCCCGTCTATCAACGCTTCCGGTTTGGGAGGACACCCCGGAACGTAAACGTCGACGGGTATGATCCTGTCCACTCCCTGCACCACGCTGTAATTGTTGTAAAAACCGCCCGAAGTGGCGCAGGCCCCCATGGCGATGACCCATTTGGGTTCGAGCATCTGCTCGTAAACCTTCTTGAGAGCCGGCGCTATCTTGTAGTTCACCGTTCCCGCCACGATCAAAAGGTCCGCCTGTCTCGGGGAGAACCTGACGACTTCCCAGCCGTAACGCGAGATGTCATAATGAGTCCCCACTACCGCCATGAACTCTATGGCGCAACACGCTGTCCCGAAAGGGAGCGGCCACAGAGAATACTTCCTCGCCCAGGCGAGAACCTTGTCGAACCTGGTCAAGAGAACCTGATTGCCCAGCTGTTTTACCGCATCGTCTACTGCCATTCCAGAGCCCCCGTCTTCCAGGCGTATATGAGCCCCACCACGAGGATGAGGATGAAAACCATCATTTCAATGAAACCGAAAAGTCCCAGTTTCCTGAACATAACCGACCAGGGATACAAAAAGGCGGTTTCCAGGTCGAAGAGAAGAAAAAGGATAGCTACGAGGTAAAATTTGACTGTTATTCTCCTCTTCGCATCGGAGAACAGGGGCATCCCGCATTCAAACGGGCTCTCCTTGCCTCTCTCGAATCTCCTGGGTCCCAAAGCCCCCGAAAGCAGAACGAATCCCACCGCTGCGACGATCGCAAATACGAGAAGAATCAAAATCGGCGTGTATTCCCACATAACATCACCCCATGTAAACTC
The DNA here is from genome assembly GCA_964429585.1 of uncultured bacterium. Classification (GTDB taxonomy): domain Bacteria; phylum Desulfobacterota; class Deferrimicrobia; order J040; family J040; genus CAYSCN01. The sequence goes on from CAYSCN010000016.1 coordinate 52,214, forward strand.
AACCACCGAGCAGCCTGGCGGAAGCTTCAGCCGCCCGGATTATCGGTTCCCAGTAAATTCCCAGCAAAATAGAAGGAAACGCCAGAACCGCGAGGAACGCCTTTGAATATATACCAACCGGGACTTCAACCTCGCTCTTCGGTTTCTCGAGGAACATAACCTTGAGTATCCTGGCGTAGTAGTAAAGAGAAACAACGCTGTTTATCACCCCGATCAGGGCGAGCCAGTAGAGTCCCTTGTCAATCACTCCTGCAAAGAGATAAACCTTCCCGATGAAACCGGAAAATGGCGGAATCCCCGTCAAAGCGAACAGAAATATTCCCATGCACACCGATATGAACGGGGCTCTAATGCCCATCCCCGAGTAATCTTCTATATCCTCGCTGCCAATATGATTGGCTATCAGCACCACCACGAGAAACGCCCCCATATTCATGAACAGGTAGACAGTGAGATAAAAGAGAATTGCCTTTATACCCTCAACGTTCAGGAGGACAAAACCCATGAGCATGTAACCCGCGTGAGCAATGCTGGAATAAGCGAGAAGCCTCTTCACGTTTTTCTGAACCACCGCTATCAGGTTGCCCACCGTCATGGTGAGAGCCGAAAGGACGGCGAACACAGTCACCCAATCCACGCCGGAAACAAGAAGCCACCTGCCACCTTCAACTTTCTGTGCGAAAACCGCGTAGAAGAATCTGAGAAGCACAGCGAAACCAGCCGCCTTGGGCCCAACGCTGAGGAAAGCAGTCACGGGAGTCGGGGCCCCCTCATACACGTCGGGGCTCCACATGTGAAACGGCACCGCCGCTATCTTGTATCCAAAACCAACCGCCACGAGAAACACTGCGATGTAGAGAATGAACGGCTGGGAGCTCTGGATCAGAAGTCTTCCAATTTCAGGAACGCTCGTGCTCCCCGTGAGCCCATATAAAAGAGAAAAGCCGTAAATCATTATCCCCGACGCAGTAGCACCGTATATCACGTATTTGACAGCACCCTCGACCGAGGGTTCCATCCTCTTGAGATATCCAGCCAGCAAATACGAAGGTATGGAAACCAGCTCGAGAGCCAGGTAAACCATCACCAGGTCGGTAGCACCGCAAATCAAGTACATCCCCAGAGTGACGCTGAGAAGGAAGACGTAATACTCAGTCTGCCTCCTTTTCATCAGCTCCGAAGAAATCATCGAGGTGAAGACAGTAAACAGTGACGCCAGCGAGAATATCACCTTGAAATACGTGGAAAATTCATCAATACGAACCATACCGAAGAACAGGTCCCTGGTCCCAGCAGAGCCTATTCCTCCGGCAATGAGCATCGCCGATATTATGGAAAGTATGGATATGTACGCGGGAAAGAGTGACTTTCTCTTGCCCGTGACAACGTGAAAAACAATTATCAACAGAATGGCGCCGGTGAGTATCAGCTCCGGCAGAAAGAATTTCAGGCTCTGTACATTGTCAAGCACAGGCACACCCTCCAGGTTTTCAAACGACTGTATTCTTCACGAAGTCTATCAAGTGAAGCAGACTCGTGTTTATCAGCTTAAGAAGGGGCATCGGGTAAACCCCCAAAAACATCACTATGACCGCCAGAGGAGCAAGGCAGAAGATTTCCCTGCCGTTTATCTCCGGCAGATCGACATACTTCGGATTCACAGGACCGAGGAAAATTCTCTGAAGAGCCCAGAGGTGATACGCCGCGGTGAACACGATACCAGCCGTTGCAATGATCACGAGGGTCCTGAAAACCGGGAACGACCCTATGAATACGAGAGCCTCGGATATGAAACCGGAAAGCCCGGGCAGACCCAGCGAGGCGAAGAACGCGAGACTCACGAAAGCCGTGTACACAGGCACAACGGCCCCCAGACCTCCGAACCCGTCGATCTGCCTGTGATGAGCCCTGTCGTAAACCACGCCGACGAGGAAGAACAGCATGGCGGTTATCGTCCCGTGGTTGAACATCTGGAAGACCGCTCCGTTGATTCCAGCAGGCGTAAGAGACGCCATACCGAGAAGAACGTATCCCATGTGACTGATCGACGAGTAGGCGACGAGTTTCTTCAGGTCACTCTGCGCCATCGCACAGAGTGCCCCGTATAGAATGTTTATGACTCCAAGCACAGCCAGAGGAATCGCGAACCAGCGCGTCACATCCGGGAAAATGGGAAAAGATATCCTGAGAATCCCGTAAGTGCCCATCTTGAGGAGAACACCTGCCAGGATGACGGAAATGGCGGTCGGCGCCTCGACGTGAGCATCTGGAAGCCACGTGTGAAATGGAAATATGGGAACCTTGATGGCGAACCCGATGAACAATCCCAGGAACAGAATCACCCTGACATTGAATATCTTGAGCCAGTCATTGTGTGTGGCCTGGTTCATGTAATGAAGCATATTGAATGTGTGCCTGCCCGTCTCAGGATCAGTTGTGTTGAAGTAGAGAGCGAGAATGACCAGGAGCATGAGAACGGACCCGAGCAGTGTATAGAGGAAGAACTTGATAGCCGCATATTCCCTCCTCGGACCGCCCCATATGCCTATCAGGAAGTACATGGGCAGAAGCATCACTTCCCAGAAGACGTAGAAAAGGAAAAAGTCGAGAGCGCAGAAAACTCCCATCATTCCCGTCTCGAGCAGGAGGAACAGGGCGAAATATCCCTTCACCTGCTTCTCGATGTTCCATGAACCGATCACCGCGAGAAACGAGAGAAGAGCGGTCAGAAGCACCATCGGGACGCTGATCCCATCCACCCCCATGAAATACTCGATGTTGAAGGTCTTTATCCAGGGATACTTCTCGATGAACTGAAACGTCCCGAAGTCCGTGACACCCGGCATAGCCCTGTTGAAAGCGAAGTAGAGCTTCACAGCCAGTATGACGGGGATGAAGGTGAATACAGCCGCTATGATTTTCACCACGTTGTCCTTCCCCCTGGGGACGAAAACTATCAGAATAGCCCCCAGAAGCGGGATGAACGTCAGCAATGTGAGTATGTGGCTCTCCATTTGTCAACAGACCCCCTTAAAATACTTTGAAGACGAATATGAGGAGAATTCCACCTGCGAGAACGCCTATATAATGATAGACTTTTCCAGTCTGAATCTTCCTGAGTATGCTTCCGCTGCCGATCGTCGTGTGAGCCACTCCATTAACCGCACCGTCCACAACGAAATTGTCGAACTTGCCCGTCATGAACGACATCCATGCCCCCACCTGTGCGGTGAGGTTGACGAGCCCGTCTATCACGTGCAGGTCGAACCACGCAAGGGCCCTGGCCAGAGCGATCGTAGTCTTGACGACGGTGTAATAGTAGAGTTCATCGAAATACCACTTGTTAGACAGAAATGTGTAGAGAGGCTTCAGGGACGCGGCGACTCTCGCCGGATCTATGAGACCGAACATGTATATCGCAAAAGCCAGAGCTATCCCCGCGAAAGCAAGAGCCAGGGAAATCTTACCAGCCAGTTCATGAGCCCTGTGAGCGATCTCCTCGCCTTCACTCTCTGCTTCAGCCTTGGACCCTTCCTCAATGGCTCCCTCTTCCTCGACTTTCAGAGCAGGAGAAACAGACTCTTCCTCTCCAAGGCTTATGGTCCTGAACACGTAAGCGTCACCAAGTTTCCCTTCCTCCTTCGCCAAAAGCGCCGCCTGGACTATCCTTTCCTTCACCTCGGGCGGGTAAACAGGGTGATTTATCAGTTTCCCGAACCAGGGAGTGAAGAAGAACTGGAACGACAAAACGGCGAGAATGATGAGAGGAATCGTCATGTTGAGTGGAGACTCGTGAGCGTGATGGAACTTCTCCTCGTCCCTGGGCTTCCCGAAGAAGGTGATTATCACCATCCTGAACATGTAAAATGCCGTCATTCCTGCAGTCAGAGCACCCAACACGAAAAGGATCATGTGTTTCGGGTTCTTCATGCCGAATTCCAGCGCATTT
>CAYSCN010000017.1:0-49104 GCA_964429585.1 uncultured bacterium
AACCTGGCGAGGACCGTCTCGTGAGCATTCGAGCCGTAACTCATGTTGCAGTCGAATATGGGTGTCCTCACGGGATACCTCGCCACCTTTTTTCCAAGATACGCGCTCCTCAACCTCCCTGCAAACTCGAACCTGTGGTCGCGCTGGGGGCTCAAGATTTCGGCTGCATCTATCATCCAGTAATCCCGAAGCGCCGGCCTGACTGCTCCCCTGTGGGCTGAGGCCAAAAGGCTCTCTCCATCCGAGCGTTTGAGATTCATGTGGATCACTTCGGCATCCGTAACCCGGTTTCCTACGTCTCTGAAATCCGGATTATCGAAGATTTTTATTGACCTTTGAGGGCAAAACTTCACACATCTCTTGCAATTGCAGCATTCCTCCTCAACCACGTGCAGAATCCTGTCCACCAGGAGCACTCCGGTTTCAGGTTCTTCCACTCTTCTCCCCGATTCGTCGACAGCTATCTCTTCCATCCAGAAAACTCCACCCGGAAGCTCCGGATGATTCAGATTGTGAGTGCATTCCCTCACACAGGTCCCGCAGAAAACGCAACCGTGTCCGGGTTCTTCCGCTTCCGTCGTCACTACAACTCTGAACCTTGGGGAGTGGTTGTAAAGCCCCAGCCTGGAAGGGGGGTCGTAAACCACTTTACTAGAGCGAATGACCTTCATTCTCTCATTCATAAGACACTTTTCTCCTCCACTCGTATGACAGTTTTTTCACCTTTCTCCCTTCTATTTTGAATCCAACCAATTTCCCCGCATCGGGTGTGTGGAGTTTCACGTCCCTGCCGAGAAGATATGCTCCGGAAACCACAGCTCTCTCTTCGCTTCCCAGAATCACCAGGTCACTTGTTTCTCCCACGGCAAACGGTCTCAGGTGGTCTCTGTCAGTGATGCCCAACATGACATCTCCATCCAGGACGATGGCGGTAGAAGGACCGCTCATCTTGAATTGAGATAAAACTGGGTGACCTGTCAGCTCGAAGTATCTTTCCTGCTTATCCCGTTCCATCAAAGAAGCCTCTTCGGGAAACTTCTGGGCCATTATCCACTCTATCTCCTCCAGGGAATACCCCTCATTAAGCAGATACGATATTTCCAGGAATATTGCTTCCGAATCCGTCCCAACCTGCATCATTATTCCGAGTGCCTCCAGCGCCCTGGCATTGGCTCTATCAGAGGAGAGATGCCCATTGTGAATACCCGATAAATCAAACAGCGATATGGGCTGAGGTCCCCACCACAGCCCCCTCCCAGCGCTGGTCGGCCACCTGACGTGTATCAAAAGTGCCTCTACTTTCTCCGTACAAAACTTATCCAGTTCGAAAATCTTTATTGTGTCTTTTAGCTCGAATGCGGTGAGAAACGTTCCCATGTTCTTCGAAGACGAAAATATTCTGGCGTCGTCCCTGAACCTGGAGTTGAACTCCTTCACCCTCTCGGTCACGAACCTATCGGGGTCATCGTGCTTGGCTACCTCGAGCATTTCCTCCCTGCTGGGAGGAGAAACGGAATATCGAATCATCCTCGGCATGTCGTATTCGTAATAGAACTTCTTTCTGACCATCTCTTCCTTTTCCAGCAGATGAATCCCATACTGCTGGAACCACGACTCCAGCTCTTTCCTCTTGTCGTCGTTTCTGTACATCACATGGAAAACGTAAAACGGCTGGTCACCGTATATCCCCTTCAAAGTCACTCCCGCACCGGTCCTTGCCCTGTATTGCAGGCATTCCGCTGCGTGCAAAAGGGCCATCACATCTAACTCTCCTGCCGCAGCCAGAAGCCCGCACGCACCCGGTGGAATGCCCGATTCACCACCTGAGAATTCGCTTATCGAGATCCCCCTTTCCACAAGAAATAACCTCCTGAGGTAAGTTCGGTCAGATAGGCTTTTTCTTCAAATATACTGTTTCTCGATCACCTTCCTGAACTCATCCAGATCCGGGATAAGGTCCATGGTATTCCTCGGACATGCCCACACAGCCTTCTCCGCGTCAGCACCCAACCTCTCCTCTATGAATTTGTAGAAAAGAGCGTCTCTCTCTGAAGACCATGGTTTCTCTATCTTCGCTATCGCTCCCCTACCGTAATCGAAACACCAGTCGCACTGTATGCAGATTCCGCAAAAGAAACACCTGCCAGCCATGTCTTTCGCCACGTCGGGGGACAACCCGGCAACGACCTCCTCGAAATTTCCGCGCCTTCTCTCGAATTGCAACCTGCTCAACCTGGCCCTCGCCCTTTTTTCGAAATACCTCACCTTTATCGACTGGTACTGAGCAATCGGCTCATCCCCGGTAAAGGAAATCGGCTCACCGGTCAGTCGGACATTCACCCTGGAAGCCGTATCCTGACCTGACCCTATTGCCTTGACCACCATACCGGTGGCTCCCTCAAATCCTTTCCTCACATCCCCGGCGAGGAAGATATCGAAATATTCCTTTTTATATTCAAAGGTTATAAGGCCATTTCCAACGTGATACTCAAACTCATCAAAAAACTCCTCCAGGACAGAATCCTCCCCTATTGCCGTGATGATTGTATCCACACGCTCTACGAAAGTTTCCCCTGTAGGTATCGGCCTCTCCCTTCCCGTCTCATCGGGAGTTCCAAGGCTGGTCTTTCTGAATGTAATTGCAAACCCGCCCTTCTCATCCTTCTCTATCAACTCAGGCATCGCGAGGAAAACGAATCTCACCCCTTCCTTCGACGCTTCCTCCACTTCCCCGGGATGAGCGGTCATCTGAGAAGCTGTCCTTCTGTAATAAACGGACACATCACAACCAAGTCTCACGGCCGTCCTTGCCACATCGAATGCCGTGTAACCGCCACCTACAACAGCTACCCTTCCACATATTCCCATTTCATCCCGCAACCGAGCCACGTCTCTCTGACCGGATTCATAACTCAGGTTCACTCTTTTCAAAAACTCGACTCCCTGATAAATTCCAGGCAGGTCATCGCCGGGACATCCGATTCTCTTGCCTTTTAGAGCACCGGTCGCAAGAATCACTGCATCGTCCTCTCTACACATCTCGACCAGATCCTCGAAGCCGACATTCGCCCCGAGCTCAATAGCGACGCCAACCCTTTTGACGAACTCAATCTCGTAATCGGCAACATCTCTCGGATATCTGTAGGAGGGAATCCCGAATCGCATGAGGCCTCCTGGTTTTTTCTCCCTCTCGAAAACGGTGACATCGTGCCCTTCAAGGGCAAGAAAGTAAGCCGCCGTCAACCCGGATGGGCCAGAACCTACTACGGAGACTCTCTTGCCGGTCCTCTCCCTTATGAGCTCCGGCAATATACCTCTCTCAAACCCGTAATCCGACGCGGCTCTCTCCAGAGCCATTATGTCGACGGACTCGTCGAACTTGGCTCTGTTACAGGCAGTCTCGCATGGATGGTCGCAAAATCTCCCGCACCCGCCGGAAAATGGATTGGTATTCTTCAAAATTCGGTAAGCGAGCTCGAAATCGCCCCTGTGCATCGCGAAAAGAAACCTGGGAATGTCGTTTCTCGCCGGGCAGCCTTCATTCCCCAGGTAGTCGCGCGAGTAGCAGGGGCTTCTTTTGGGAAGATAAACGGGAATGATCTTCGTCATTTAATCTCCAGAATCGATAAAGACCGAAGTTCGACTTATGGCGTGTCCGTCAGGGGTCAGTCGAGAGTCGAAAATCGATAGTTGGAAGTCGAAATACGGTCATCTGTTTTCAGTTAAAATTATACCACCTGATATTCCGGTAACCGCGTTGATCAAACATCATAGAATCTGGACAGTCTGCGCAATGCCTGCAGCTTTTCTCTGTTTCCCAGTCTGGCACTCTCCACGGCCTTTTTCATTATATCTATCGTTCTGTCGTAGACTCTCCTCTCAACAGGAAAAGGCGTCCCATCCTTGCCGCCATGGGCGAAGCTGAACCTGGCCGGGTCTCTGTAACTCGGCGCCTCTCCATAAACGATTTCCGATAGAAGCGCCAGAGCCCTCAACGTTTTCGGCCCCACACCCCTTATCTGAAGAAGCTCCTGAAAATCCGAAGGTTGCCTTTCGTAAGCGGCAATCAGAATCTTCCTCATGTTTTCGGGTCTTATATCAAACGTTCCGACCTCGTGTCTCCTCGGCATGACCAGTCTCGGTGACTCCTCCTTTTCGAGCATCCGAGCGAGCATCCCGACCACTTTATCCGGATTTTCTTTCGCAATTTCCGTAACGGTCCTTCTCGCCCCTTCGCTCTCACAGGCGACCATGTTGAGCCCTTCCACTCTCACGTCGCAGCACACGGCGCTGTGCGGCTCCACAACGAAATTTTTCAATCCCTCCGAAAGCCAGTGGTACCTCCTGGCAGTTCTAGTCTCCTCGTTCATCCCCTGCTGGACCACCGCCCACCTGCCGCTTAGGGTGAATATGAAGGCGTGATGATAAAGCTGAAACCCATCCTGAACGGCCGTGTTGTCTACCTTGGCCGAAAGTCTGCTCGCTGTGACAAGTTCCTCACCATCCACACCGACTGCCTCAGAATACACCTGTATCTCATCGGGAGTCCTCCTGGAGGCTCTTCCCTTTCCACCGCACACGAAAATGCCTATCTCCTTTTCCCTCCCCTTAAGCCCTTCCTTGATCGCTCCTGTAACCGTGGTAGTCACTCCCGATGAATGCCAGTCGAAGCCGAGAAGACATCCAAAAGCCTGAAACCAGTATGGATCTGAGATTTTCTTCAGGACTTCATCCGGTCCGAACTCCACCGCTATCGCCTCGATGACCTCACCCGCGAGTAACGACATCCTCGAAAACAGCCATCCGGGAGCTTTCCCCCCATGAAGCGGCAAGTCTGTCGTTCCCGTCCGCTTCATCTCTTCCTCCTGCGCACGACTCCTTCTGCCAGCATTATGAAAAGCATACACTCTATTCCAAATGGCAGATAGCCAAAATAACCCGGTAGAGGCATTTCGAAGAGCTTAACCGTTTTAACGAAGGGAATCGTGTACTTCCACTTCGCGAGGCTTTTGTAATTCCACATTTCCCAGAAAAAACCACACAAAAGAGCTGATAGCGCAAAAGCGGCGACAGTGACCCTTCCCGTGGACGAGAGCCTTCTTCGCAACTCTTCACCCCCCAAAAGCCATTTAAGCGACAGAATGAGCATTCCCGGTGAAATCCACAGGAGCGGATAAAGATAATCGGGAAACATCGAAATTCCGATGAGCGAAAAAGCAGATACGGCAAGCGTGAATACAGACAGTAGAACCGGCGGCCTTCCCGGAAAAACCAGCGGCTTCACATTCGCACGGTCCGCGTGACCGTCTTCACTGGAAGCGAATGACATCAGGAACTCCCACGTGCCGAACACCGCCGGGAGAACGGTAGAGAACGATATGGAGGCAAAGAAAATATACGAAAAAGCGGTACCTGGAACATACCCTGTGTAATACCAGTTCTGGGAAAACCTGTTCAGGAACTCGAAGGTCCACCAGAAAAGGGCGCTGACCGGGAAGAGAAAGAGAAAAAATCCTGGGTCGCTCGTCATCAGCGACTTTCCCTTCCTCCAGACACACAGTGCGTTGATGACCAATATATACCCCAACCAGAGCAATGGAAACGTGTGAGGCTGCAACGTTTTGAACCAACCGAACCTGTTCCAGGCGAGAAACCAGATGACGGTCGTGTAAACAGCTGCTGCAACTCCCCAGGCGGGAAATTTCCCTGTCGAGAATTTTTTCTTTCCAGCCCCAGTATTACCCCTCACTTCCCGGAGATATACAAGAACCGCTGCTCCAAGAATCAAGGCGCCGAAAACTGATACAATTGATGTGAACAAGGAACTGGGGCCTGGTGTGTAGGACCTTTTCACTGCCGGAGGAAAAGTCAGATACTCGACTGGAGACTCGCCTTTGAGGAAAACCCCTGCGAGGGGCAAAAAGAAAATACCAATGAGGTAGATCAATAATACGATCCCCGCCCTGCTCCTTGCTCCTTTTTCTTCTCCCGTTCGCCAGACCACATTTCAATTATTGCACACGCTGAGCCATTTAATACACCTCTTGCGAGAACGAACAGAACTCACGTCGAGAATTCGATCCTCACGTCCGTCGTATCGCCAGGAGAAGCCTTCCAGAGGGGTTTTCTTTCCATACCCATCATTCTGGCCAAAAACGTATCGGGTAACTTCTCGATCCTGATGTTGTATATGTTTACCGAGTCGTTGTAAAGCTCCCTTCGATCTGCTATTTCATTCTCAAGCTGGGAGATCCTGCTCTGAAGTTGGGCGAATCTCTCGTCCGCTTTGAGTTCAGGATACCTCTCTGCGACCGCGAAAAGAGATTTGAGTGCCTCCTTTATCATTCCCTCCGCCTTCTCCCTGTCTTCGATGGAGCGCGCGCTCTCGGAGAAATTCCTCGCCATGATCACCTTCTCCAGGGTTTCCGCCTCATGCTTCATGTAACGCTCACAAACCTTGACCAGCTTCGGCAGCTCGTCGTGCCTTTGCTTGAGAAGCACCTGAATGTTGCTCCACGCTTTTTCCACATTGTTCTTCACTTCGATGAGGCCGTTGTATATGGCAACCCCATAGAAAATCAGCCCCAGGACCAAAAGCCCCAAAATAGCATAAAATATAATTCCCATCGACTCCTCCCGTCTCAACCAGATATACTGAAAAGCAATATAAAACCGACGACAACACACGCCAGGCTGAGAGCGAAAAACACAAAGGCCCTGGCTCCCATCCAGGCGGATAAATTCTTCTCCTTTCTGTCGGATATCAAAAAGATGCCGCTTCCAGGAGGCCTTCCTATCACCACTCTGTCTTCCCCATCACCGTCTTCGCTCATCATGATTTCCAGCTCCACTTTCTCCCGGACCTTATCCCATTCATAAGAATCAACTGTCCCATCTCCATCCTGGTCGTACTTCTTCATCTCATCGGAACTTCGCTTTATCTCCATGAGCCTTTGCATGATCCTCATCTTTCTCTCCTCTACGCTGGACCTTGCCGGCTGAGCGTAACCGAGAACGTAGAGTTTTCCCCCATCAGGATAAACGGTCTCTATCACCTCGGCGTTGAACCCCAAAGGTTCGCCTCCCGGTGACATCTTCAAATGCTCCCCCCCGTGAAATATCTGAATCCTCCCACCTTCGAAAACGGCCCCATCCGGATTCACCAGTATCCTTCCCGTATCATCCTCCAGGTAAAAGGGCACTCGTCCGCTTTCCCCCCACTCCCTCACCCTGGTAATAGTTCTCCTTCCCACCCTCTTCGTCTCGAGCACAATATATTTGTAGTAAACGCATTCAACTCCCGAAAACGGTGCCTTTACATAATACTTGCACCTCGCTCTTCCCTTTAATTCCACCACACCCATTGGGGCGGATCTCACCTTACCGGTGGGCAAATTCTCTATCTTTCTTTTTAGCGAGAGGAACAAAAAAGAAGCGCCGAAGAAAAACGCGCCACCAAACAAAAGCCCAGGAATCAGGAAAACCTGTTTACCTCCGAACCAGGCGATCATAATCGAACCGAGGGAGATCACTCCTGTGGTGGAATAATACGAAGCGGGCTTAAGAAGATTCTTCCACCTCTCGAAGAAACCGGAGAGAAAAATTCTGAGGTTGTGAAGGAAATAGAACCCTCCTCCAGAAACCCTGACCGGGCTCACAGGAGGCGGAGGTAAAACTGAATCCCCAGCTGTTCCCTCGCTCTTCGCTTTTTCCTCTACTCCACCTCCCCTATCATCTTCATCGAGGGGGCTCAGCAAAACTCCAGCAACCGTCCCTTCGACCCTAACAGATGTTTTTTCGGCTAACGCGTCCAGGCTTCCGTAAAGGCCTTTTTCCAGTGACCGAAAAACGAAACGGGAATATCTGGACAACGCATCTTCCAGCTTCTCACCCTCGAGGTCCCCCACTTCCGAAACGAAGGGGAAGAATCCCTCGCCGAAAGAAAAATCTACAAGAGCGAGGCGAAACGACAACGTCAGCTCCCGTATCAATATGTCGGAATTCCTTAGAACTGACGGAGTCATCTTTTCACCCAAGCTGGAGTAATCGAATTTACGGGTGTCAATTCGGAGGTAAATTTTTCTTTCCGGGAAATACATGTCTAGATACGCACCATCTGTTAGAAAAAGCCGATAAGCCTCCTCGAATGGAATGCTGGGTTCCTTTTTCAAAAGCAATGCGCTCCGTCTCTTGGCGGAGAGCCTTTTCTGGTTCTTCGACGTCATCACTATGAAGACAGTTTCTTCTCTATCAGCTGAAAATGTATTTGTGCCGGTCCCTTCGAAGGAGATTTTATCTTCTCCAACAATTATCCTTTTGACTCTCTCCGGTGTGGGACCCCGCATCACCTCGTCTGCGGAGAAAACGGCGAAAGGGATTCGAAGGGTTTTGCAGTCTTTAAGCGCCTCCCGTATCTTCTCTTCTTTAGTGGAGTGAACGAGCACCCGCGGACCATATCCGCTCAACCTGTCCACCAGAACCAATGCTTCCAGCTTAAGCGTGTCCCCCTTTGCCCTTATCAAATTCCTCACCTTTTCGGGCGAGCGGGAAAGGGGTCGCACAGAAACGAGTTTAATTTTCCCGTAATCCCCATAATTCATGTGAAGATTTTAAACACATATATTCATTCATACAAAGTCATTTTCCCGAAATGTATGCCTTACCAGATTACTTTACACCCACGAAATGCAGCTCGTCTTGCGGGACAAACTAATATTCAGAACCGCCAAACCTCGGACCCATCGAGCCGGCTTTGTACGCAATAACGCGTTTCGGCCATTAGAATTTCGATAGCCGGAATTTTTTCGTTCCTAGAATTCAGTATTTAATCTCCTGTTGACAAAACGGCAAGGTTAGAATAAAAATATTATTCGCACGAGGACAAAATCGCGGGCGTAACTCAGCGGTAGAGTGCGACCTTGCCAAGGTCGAAGTCGCGGGTTCAAATCCCGTCGCCCGCTCCATCATTTTCTTAAGTCAATTACTTATATCCTCAATCACAAGCAAAACATTTTCCCCTAATCAATTCTTCCTATAAACAGCAATCTCATTTGGTGATATTTTCTCGCTTTGCAGGTAAGCCCTCTCTGGTCCGAAAAACAAGTAGCAGTCAAAAAACTTCCTTAAGGTATTTGATGAAGTAGTCGATTCCCGACCACGCTGTCAGGACCAGTGCGGGAACTATCAATATCATCCCGAGAGTATGAAAGTTGATCCCGAAATACTCGAAGTTGAGGATGAGACAAAACGTTCCCAGAGCCTGCAGCACCGTCTTCAACTTTCCAAGCGCCGATGCCGATATTATCACTCCCTCCGCTGAAACCATTCCTCTCAAGGCAGTAACCCCGATTTCCCTGGCAACGATTATGGCCACTATCCAGGCAGGCACCCGCGAGAGAGGTATGAGCATTATCAGTGCCGAAGAAACGAGTAACTTGTCAGCTAAGGGATCGAGAAGCTTCCCCAGGTCAGTCACCATTTCGAACCTCCTGGCCACGATCCCGTCAATCGTATCAGTAATGAATGCTATTATGAACAGTATCGCAGCTATCAGGCTGCTTTTTTTTCCAGGGTCGAGAAGAAGGAGAACCACAACCGGGATTATGACTATACGGAAAAGTGTCAGGATGTTTGCCGGGTTCAGGTTCTTGCTCTTGCTCATTTGAGGCCCCGAAAAGCCCTGTAGTACTTCATCACCCTGTCCACGAACCTCCTGGTTTCGTCGAAAGGTGGGACCCCACCGTATTTGGATACAGCCCCCTCACCAGCATTGTATGCAGCGACCGCGAGCATCACATTCCCGTTGTATTTCTTGAGTAGCTTTTTCAGGTGCTTGACTCCGAGCTCGATGTTCTTTATAGGGTCCATCATTTCTTCTTCGTCCACACCAGGAAAAGACGCCGGCAAAAGCTGCATGACTCCCTTCGCCCCCTTCCTGGACACCACGTGATACTTGAAGTTGGATTCCGCCTTCATCACCGCCTTAACCAGCGCTGGGTCTACGCCCTCTCTCAGTGATACCCTTTCAGCATACTTCATCATCCATTCCCTGGATGGAGAAAATATTTCCTTTCCCCTCTTCTTCCGCCCGGTTTTGATATACAGCTTGTATCCGGAATGTTTCGGATAATCAGAATAATGAATCACGCCATTTTCGTCGACGTATTTGTATATATCCGCCGAGGAGAGACAACGCAGACAAACGACCAAAACAACGGAAAAAATAATGACTTGTCCCAACCTCCACATAGTTTTATTATCTAATAGACACATCCAGACCATGTCAACCCACCAGACTCATTGAAGAAGGGAGTTGGCGAAGTGGAATACAGGAGTTCTTTCCTCGTCATCGGGAGCGGAGTCGCGGGACTAAGTTTCGCCCTTCGAGCCGCCCAATTCGGAGACGTTTTCATAATCACCAAGCGAGAAATAACTGAGTCGAGCACCAACGTCGCCCAGGGCGGGATAGCAACAGTATGGGATGAAAGAGACAGTTTCGATGACCACATCCGCGACACCCTGAACGCTGGAGCCGGCCTCTGCCACAAAGACGTTGTGGAAATGGTCATAAAAGACGGTCCCAACAGAATAAAGGAACTTCTGAGCTGGGGCGTCAAGTTCACAACCAGGAGAAGCGAAAATGGCGTGGAATTTGACCTTGGGAGAGAAGGCGGACACTCTCACAGGAGAATATTCCATGCCGCCGATCTGACCGGAAGGGAAGTTGAAAGAGTGCTGGTCGAGAGGGTCAGGGCACACGAAAAAATCCACATTTTCGAGTACCACACTGCCATCAACTTAATAACCTTGAACAGGGTCCAATCCTTCGACAGATATGAGGCTGACGAGTGTCTGGGGGCTTACGTATTGAACAACAAAACCGGAGAGATTCACACTTTCATCTCCGATTCCACCATCCTGGCCACCGGGGGCTCGGGGAAAGTATATCTGTACACAAGCAACCCCGACATTGCGACCGGAGACGGCGTGGCAATGGCATACAGAGCCGGGGCTGCCGTGGCGAACATGGAATTCGTGCAGTTTCACCCGACATGCCTCTATCACCCCCAGGCGAAGTCTTTTTTGATATCCGAAGCGGTGAGGGGAGAAGGGGCGATTCTCCTCAGAAAAGACGGGAAACGTTTCATGCCGGATTACCACGAAATGGGGGAACTGGCCCCACGAGACATCGTCGCCAGGGCGATAGATTCCGAGCTGAAAAAGACAGGGGATGATTACGTTCTCCTCGACATATCCTTCAAGGATCCCGATTTCATAAAAGAGCGTTTCCCCAACATTTACCTCAAGTGCCTCGAATACGGCTACGACATGACCAAAGAACCGATTCCCGTTGTCCCCGCTGCTCACTATCAGTGCGGAGGCGTATTGACGGACACAAACGGCGAAACTGAAATCAAAAGGCTTTTCGCCGTCGGAGAAACCGCCTGCACCGGCCTTCACGGAGCCAACAGGCTCGCCAGCAACTCTCTCCTGGAAGCTCTAGTATTCTCGAAGAGAGCATGCGAAAAGGCAGTTGAGACGTATCTCGGCACGGAGAAGACGAAATCCATTGAGATCCCGCGCTGGGATCCAGGGAGAGCGATAGACCCGGACGAGCTGGTGGTGATATCCCACACATGGGACGAAATAAGGAGGCTCATGTGGAACTACGTGGGCATAGTCAGGTCCAACAAGAGGCTCCTCAGAGCCAGAGAGAGAATAGACCTGATAAAAAAAGAAATCTCCGAGTATTACTGGAACTTCATATTGAATACGGACCTCATAGAACTCAGGAACATAGCTACGGTCGCAGACATCATAATCCGCTCTGCCCTCTCGAGAAAAGAAAGCAGGGGATTGCACTACAACATCGATTATCCCTACAGAGACGACGAAAACATGATGAAAGACACGATAATAAGGCTGGAACGCTACTTCGGAGTGTAGACGAGGACCGCTCTCCCAAGGGGAGAGAGAAATACCAGCTTGAAAAACGAATCCTCCAGTTTTTCCATCACTTCCCCGGGCAATTCGAAAGTGACGTCGTAGAATTTATACCATCTCGTATCCTCCAGAGGAAAAATTCTGTCTATCTCCTCCTCGGACAGTTTCACCATCCCCACACTCACGGGAGAATAGGATTTTTCGTCTCCCGTAACGAGCCTGACACTCCAGTGCCCGTCTTCCCTGTCAAGGTCGTTTAGCCTGTCGTCGGGAGTAAAAAGAGCCACGAAGAACCTGGCTTTTCCCTTCGACTCTTCCACGATGTATTTCTCGTGGGCCCTCTTTCTCTCTTCATCGAGGTAATACATCTTGTAAAGCTCAGAGAGAACGGCCCTTTGAAACTGGGGTGAAAGATAGGTGCTGTAAATTATGAACCTCGTTTCCAGCCCGGAATAAACCTTTTTGGACCTCGTGTATTTTCTGAAACTTTCTCTATACTCTCTGGAACTTGTGAACCTTTCGTATAAGGAGATTTTCTTGGGAGAACACGAGAGAAAGATAAACGAGACAGATAAAATCACTAGGCAAAGCGTGAGCTTCCTGGCTGTTTCAAACATCGACTATTTCTTCCTTCTTGAATATTGACTCCAGTTTGAGCCCTGCGCCCTCTATATTCTCCTTCCCGCCTTCCTGCCTGTCAACAAGGCAAATAACTCTGACCACTTCGAGTCCAAATTCCCTGGCCTTCTCCACCGCTTTCAACGTCGACCCGCCCGTGGTAACCACATCCTCCAGAATCGCTACTTTCATGCCCGGCCTGAGGTTCTTCGTTCCTTCTATCCAGGCGCCTTTTCCGTGTTTTTTCGCTTCTTTGCGGACGATGAATGCATGTAAAGGATTGCCTCTTACATAGGAAAGGACACTAACCGAAGTCACCATCGGGTCGGCCCCCATCGTCAATCCGCCAACCGCCTCTACCCTTTCGCCTCCCTTGACGAGCATGTCGTAGATTACAGACCCAACCAGATATGCTCCCTCGGCGTTCAGAGTCACCTGCCTGCAATCGACGTAGAAATCGCTCTTCTTGCCCGACGCGAGAATGACTTCTCCTTTCTCGTACGCCAGATCTTTTATGAGTTTCTTCAACCTCTCCCTATCCGTCATTTCGCCTTCCCCCTCACCTCGTTTTGATCTTGACGCTTGCCTGAGACTTGAACAGGTGCAACTGTTCCTGCTCGGCAAAATCGAAAGTAACTGGGTATCTGCCTGTGAAGCACGCGTTACAGTATATGTCTGCTCCATCACCTGGACAGCACCTGTGCAGGCCGGAAACGCTCAAATACCCGAGAGAATCGGATGTGAGGTATCTATTGATCTCCTCAATGGAGTGGGTTGCGGCAATCAAATCTCTCCTTATTGGAGTATCAATTCCGTAATAGCAGGGGAATTCCGTGGGGGGAGAACTTATCCTGAAATGCACTTCCTTGGCTCCCGCAGCTCTTATCATCTTTATTATCTTTCTCCCGGTCGTCCCCCTAACAATGGAGTCGTCTATCACAATGACTCTCTTCCCGGAGATCACGTCTTTTATGGCGTTCAACTTGAGCTTGACGCCGAAATGTCTGATCGACTGCTGGGGTTCTATGAAGGTCCTCCCCACGTAGTGATTCCTGATGAGTCCCATCATGAACGGTATTCCGGATTCCTCCGAAAACCCGAGAGCCGCGGGAAGGCCCGAATCGGGAACCGGAATCACTATGTCTGCCTCCACGCTCTGCTCTCTGGCGAGCTGTTTCCCGAGCTCTTTCCGTATGTTGTAGACGCTCGTTCCCATGAATATGCTGTCGGGACGGGAAAAGTAAACAAACTCGAATATGCAAAATCTCTGCGGTGAAGGCAAAAATGGCCTGAGTGAAGTCACGCCCTTCTCGGTTATCACTACCATCTCCCCCGGGTCGACTTCCCTCACCAGCTCCCCCTCTATCAGATCGAGCGCGCAGGATTCAGAGCTCAATACCCACCCGTTTTTAACCTTACCAAGAACGAGAGGTCTGAATCCGTGTGGGTCTCTCACGCCTATCAACCTGTCAGATGTCAGAAATACGAGAGAATATGCTCCCTTCACCTTTTCCAGGGCGTCGACTATTCTGTTTTCCAGAAGCTCCTCTTTCGACCTCGCTATGAGATGAACTATCACTTCCGTATCCATTGAAGACTGAAAGATTGACCCTTCTCTCTCTAGCTCCCTCCTGATCACGTGCGCGTTCACGAGATTCCCGTTGTGCGCTATTGCTAGAGAACCCTGTTCGAAATCCACGACTATGGGCTGAGCATTCTTGAGCTCGGACGTCCCGGTAGTTGAATATCTGACGTGTCCTATGGCGAGGTGACCGGGAAGCTTTTCGAGAGTTTCTTCGTCGAAAATATCGGCGACAAGCCCCATTTCCTTGTGAAAGAAAATGCACTCCCCGTCGGACGAAGCGATTCCCGCGGATTCCTGCCCCCTGTGTTGAAGGGCATGAAGACCAAGATAGGTCAGCTTTGAGGATTCCGGATGACCGTAGACGCCGAATATTCCACACTCTTCCCTTATTTCATACGACATGGAGTTTCCCTGTTACAGACGGAGTTTTTTCCTGAAGGAGCTGTCCCAGATCCTGTAGGCTTCTTCGAGGTCGACGCTCATCAGACCTTCTACCTCGAGTCTTCCCCCGCCGGTTATTCCGATCTTTTTGACAGATACGCCCATCTCTTCGGAAAAAGTGAGAAAATCCTTTTCCTTCGTGGGAATTACCGTTATTATAACACGTCCCTGGGTCTCACCGAAAAGCGCGACGTCCTCCCTGATACCCTTGTATGGATTCGAAACCTTGAACCCCACTCTATCACCGTATGGGTTGAACGAGCATTCGGCAAGCGCCACCGCCAGCCCACCTTCCGAGACGTCGTGTGCAGACTCGAAGTAGAACCGTTTCGCTCCCTCCACCAGAAACTGATGAAGCCTCTTTTCATGAACGAGATCCACTCTGGGAGGAACGCCCCTGACCATTCCAAAAACTTCTTTCAGGTAGAGACTTCCTCCGATATCGTCCTCCGCCATTTCGGGGCCGACAAGGTAGATGAAGTGACCCTCTCCCTTGAAGAATTGTGTCACGGCGTTCTCATAATCAGAAATGACCCCCACCACTGCAACCGTGGGAGTTGGAAATATACCCTTCCCCATCGTCTCGTTGTAAAAGCTTACGTTCCCGGAAACAACCGGCGTCTCCAGAATTTCACAGGCACGCGCCATCCCTTCGACTGCGTTTTTGAACTGCCACATTACCTCGGGTTTCTCGGGGTTTCCGAAATTCAGACAATCGGTCAAAGCCAGAGGTTTTGCACCAGACACAGCCACGTTTCTCGCCGACTCCGCAACAGCTATCTGCGCCCCCACGTACGGGTCGAGATAACAATACCTGCTGTTGCAGTCGACTGATATGGCAAGCCCCAGGGGAGTTCCCTTGACCTTGAGAACAGCGGCATCGGAACCAGGTAGAACCACGGTATTGGTGCGAATCATGTGATCATACTGCCTGTATATCCACGACCTGTTGCAAATCTCGAGGGAAGAGATCATCTTCATGAAAACTTCGCCCAGGTCATCCGGCAAAGAGAGTTCGTCCAAGTTCAGCTTTTGAATTTCATCCTGATAATCCGGCATCTTCCAGGGCCTGTCGTAAACGGGCGCATCGGTGGTCAAAGGAGCAACCGGGAGCTCGGCAACGATCTTTCCATCCTTCTTCACTCTAACGTAACCATCATCGGTAACCCTCCCCACGACCACCGCATCGAGGTCCCACTTTCGAAATACCTCTATTACCTCGTCTTCCCTTCCTTTTTCCGCAACGAGGAGCATCCGCTCCTGCGATTCGGAGAGCATTATCTCATATGGGGTCATGCCCTCTTCTCTCAGCGGAACCCTGTCAAGGTCCAGCTCTATCCCGTTGCCGGCTCTACCGGCCATTTCGAACGACGAGCTGGTCAGTCCCGCAGCTCCCATGTCCTGAATTCCGACTATGACGTCTTTCTTCATGAGTTCCAGGCAGGCTTCCAGAAGAAGCTTCTCCATGAAGGGATCTCCCACCTGGACAGTTGGTCTCTTCTCTTCGGACTCATCGTCGAACTCTTCGGACGCCATGGTGGCGCCGTGAATTCCATCTCTTCCCGTCTTCGCCCCCACGTAAATCACGGGATTGCCGACGCCGGACGCCACCCCCTTGAAGATTCGATCCTTCTTGGCTATTCCAACCGTGAAAACGTTGACCAGGATGTTACCATTGTAACAATCGTCGAAATAGACCTCTCCTCCCACCGTCGGAATCCCTATGCAGTTGCCGTATCCGGCTATTCCCGCAACCACACCTTCGACGAGATAACGCGTTCTCGATTCATCTGGGGCACCGAATCTGAGCGAATCCAGCAGAGCAATCGGCCTGGCTCCCATCGTGAAAACGTCCCTCAAAATTCCTCCCACACCGGTCGCTGCCCCCTGATACGGCTCGATGTAAGAAGGGTGGTTGTGAGATTCCATCTTGAAGACGGCGGCAAGCCCATGCCCTATATCTATGACGCCCGCATTTTCTCCCGGCCCCTGAATGACGTAGGGCCCCCTCGTTGGGAACTTCTTGAGATGGACCTTCGAAGACTTGTAACTGC
The DNA here is from genome assembly GCA_964429585.1 of uncultured bacterium. Lineage (GTDB taxonomy): Bacteria > Desulfobacterota > Deferrimicrobia > J040 > J040 > CAYSCN01. Next base: position 16,642 of record CAYSCN010000017.1, read on the forward strand.
AGTGCTCGCTCCAGAGAACGGAAAAAATACCCAGCTCGGTTATGCTGGGTTCTCTCCCGAGGATCTCCAGAATCCTCTCATATTCCTCCTCGGTGATGTTGTGCTCTCTGACCAGTTCGGGTGTTATCTTCAAGTCGTCCCTCATCTTTTCACCCTGAAAGAAATTTTATTACGGATTCGAATAGCAGTCTCCCATCCGTGGACCCGAGCTCCGGCTCCGCACATCGCTCAGGATGAGGCATCATCCCCAATATGTTTTTCTCCCTGTTACAGACTCCCGCGATGTTACCGATGGAGCCGTTGGGGTTTGACTCTGGGGTCACAACCCCGTTGCCGTCGCAATACCTGAAAACAACCTGTCCGTTGTCCTCCAGCCTTTTGATATCATCTTCCCGGGCGAAGTAATTCCCCTGATAGTGCGCGATGGGTATCTTCAACACCGTTCCACCCTCGATACCCTGCGTGAACGGTGTGTCGGTCGATTCTACTCTTATATGAACGTATGAGCAGATAAACTTCAGCGATTCGTTGGCTATCAGGGCTCCAGGAAGCAGCCCTCCCTCGATGAGAATCTGAAAACCGTTGCAAATCCCGATTATGGGAACACCCCTTTTTCCGGCCTCCCTTATTCCTTCCATGATCGGAGAGAGCTTGGCCATCGCTCCCGTGCGCAGGTAATCCCCGTATGTGAACCCTCCGGGAACCACTATCAGATCGTAACCAGACAGATCACGCTCCCTGTGCCAGACGAAAGTCGTGTCGATACCGATCACGTGCTTGAGAACGTGATAGCAGTCGTGATCGCAATTGGATCCCGGGAACACGCAGACCGCTGCTTTCATGGTTCATTCCTCGACTATCTCAAACCTGTAATCTTCTATTACCGGGTTTGCCAGGAGTTTTCTGCAGATTTCATCCAGAAGTTTAAGGGCCCTCTCCCTGTCGTCAAGATCGAGCTCCACCTCTATGAACTTCCCTATCCGAACGTCCTTGACGGTTGAGTAACCCAGGTCGTTCAAAGACCTCGCTACCGCCCTCCCCTGGGGCTCTAGGACGCCCTTCCGCATGGTGACGAAAACGTGTGCCTTCACTTCCCCTCTCCTTTGTTTTTCTGCTTTCCTTTAGCACACCTGTCGAATATGTAGTTTACGTGCCTGAAATAATAACCCAAATCGAAAACAGAATCCATCTCGGATGGAGACAGGTGCTTCCTCACCCTGGCCGATCTCCTGGCGAGTTTGACGAAATCTTTCTTCTTCTCCCAGGATTCCATCGCTATTTTCTGAACGATCTCGTAAGCTTCGTTTCTCGGAATCCCTTTCTTCGCAAGTTCGAGCATCAACCTCTGCGAATAAAACAGATTGAAGCTCTTCTCCATGTTCTCGAGAGCGTTTTCAGGATGGACCACCAGGTTCTTCACGATTCCCAGGAACCTTCTCAACATGAAATCGAGAACTATCGTAGCATCCGGCCCTATAACCCTTTCAACGGACGAATGCGAAATGTCCCTTTCATGCCACAGAGGAACGTTTTCGAGAGCAGAAATCGCGTATCCCCGCAACAGACGGGATAGCCCCGTGAGGTTCTCAGAGAGAATAGGATTTCTTTTGTGAGGCATCGCAGACGACCCTTTCTGCCCCTTGGAAAAGAATTCCTCGGCTTCCCTCACTTCGGTCCTTTGCAGGTGCCTTATCTCGACAGCGAACCTCTCGATGGACGATCCTATTACAGCCAGAGTGGTGAAGAACCTGGCGTGTCTGTCCCTCGGAACCACCTGAGTAGACACAGGCTCTGGCCTGAGCCTAAGTTTCCTCATCACGTATTCTTCCACATATGGGTCAACATTGGCAAAGGTCCCCACTGCACCGCTTATTTTTCCGTAAGAAATCTCCCTTCTTGCCTCTCGCATGCGAGCCAGGTTTCTCCTCATCTCCTCTGCCCAGGAGAGGAATTTGAGACCGAACGTTACCGGCTCAGCGTGAATCCCATGGGTTCTTCCCATAACCGGCAAATCCCTGAACCTCTCCGCTTTCTCCTCCAGAACCTCTATTACCTCCCTGATATCATTGATCAATATGTCGGATGCCTGCCTCAGCTGAACGGCGAACGCCGTGTCGAGAATGTCGGACGAGGTCAACCCGAGGTGAAGGTAAGCAGAATCTTCTCCAATGTAATCCGCCACGGAAGAGAGAAACGCTATTACGTCATGTTTCACTACTTTTTCGTATTCCTCTATCTTTTCTATGTCGAAACGCGCTCTCCGCTTTATCCTAAGAACAGCGTCTGAGGGAACGACCCCGATGTGGGACATCGCCTCAGCGGCGTATATCTCAATCATGAGCCATATTCTGAATTTGTTCTCCGGCTCCCATACTGAAGCCATTTCCCTGTGTGAATATCTTTCGATCACGTCAAACCTCCTTCATTTTCCCGTGCTTCCGAAACCACCCTTTCCCCGTCCCGTCGGGTCCAGTTCTTCTGCTACCGAAAAGGACACATCCAGAACCCTGGTGAATACGAGTTGCGCGATTCTATCTCCCCGCCTTATCGTAACCTCTTTCTCGCCGAGATTCACCACTATAACCTTTATTTCCCCCCTATAATCCGAATCGATCGTGCCGGGCGAGTTAAGCAGTGTTACCCCTTCCCTCAGAGCCAGTCCGGACCTCGGCCTGACCTGTGCCTCCATTCCAGGGGGCATCGATATAGCCACGCCCGTCGGGATCAAAGCTCTCTGGAGGGGCTTGAGAGTAATCGAATTTTCGACGAAAGCTTTCAAATCGAAACCCGAAGAGCCTTCCGTTTTCTTTTCTGGAAGAAATGATTCGTCCGCCCCGCCCACGAGTTTTACCTTGACCTCACAGGGCATCTACAGCGAAGCCTCCACCGAGAGTTCACCCTCTTTCACGTTCCCAACCGCGGTGATAACCATATATTCCTCTTTCAAATACTTCTCGCAGAACTCCACCACGTTGTCGAGGGTAACTTGGTCAATCCGTCTCGAGATTTCGTCTGGGGTTACGTATTCGCCGTAATACATTTCATTCGTTGCAAGTTGTATGAGCCGATAGTCGGTGCTTTCGTAGTTGAGGAGAAGATTGCCCTTCAACTGTTCCTTTCCCCTTTCAAGCTCCTCTTCGGTCACGCCACCTTCTTTGACCTCTTTGAGTATAGAAAGTGTCAGCTCCAGCAATTCTGAAAGGTGCTCGGGAGTCGTCCCGGCGTAAACCCGAAAAAGACCCGAATCCGAAAACGTCGACAGCCCTGTATGAACTGCATATGCAAGCCCTCTCTTCTCTCTAACTTCCTGGAAGAGGCGGCTCGACATTCCTCCACCGGTTATCGTCCTCAACACCTTTCCAGCGTGGAGAAGTCTGTCTTTCTTGCTCGGACCGGGAAAAGCAACGCACACGTGAACCTGCTCTATGTCCCTCGCCTCGACGTAGACTCCTCTGGAGGGTGACGGGGGCTCCAGCTCACGCTTTTTAGTCCTGAACCTCTCCCCACCGAGACGGGACGAGAATATATCCACCAGCTCTCCGTGGTCCAGGTTTCCAACTGCAACCACCATCAGGCCCAGCTTCGCGAACACATCTTCGAAGTACCCCACAACCTGTTCCCTATCGAAAGAAAGGACAGTCTCGCTCACTCCCTGAACCGGAAGCCCGAGCGTGTTCTGGGGCCAGAACTTTATGAACAGAAAATCGTGAATGTAATCTTCGGGACTGTCCTCGATCATCAATATTTCCTGATTGACGACTTCCTTCTCTCGTCTCAACTCTTCAACATCGAAAATCGAGGACGTGAAAATATCCAGCAGAACGTCCCCTGCAAGCGGAAGGTGTTCCTTCAAAACCTTTGAATAAAAGAACGTGTACTCTTTGCTCGTGAACGCGTTCAGAACCCCTCCGACGGATTCGATCTCACTCGAAATCATGAACGGAGTGCGCTTCTTCGTCCCTTTGAAAAGCATGTGTTCTATGAAGTGAGTTACCCCGTTCAGGGCGAACGGCTCATGTCTCGACCCGCCCTCGACCCATATACCGAGAGAGACCGAAGGAACGTGGGTCAAACGCTCTGTGAGTATCTTCACACCATTGGGAAGGACCGATTTTTCAAACACGTCTGTTTACTTCCTTGGGGAAGGTTTTCCGCGCGGATTGGGCTTCCTGTCAGGAGGTCTGTGCCTCTCCCTCGGTTCATCGTCTTTTATCAGTTCCTTTCGGCTCAACCTGATCTTTCCGTCGCCGTCGATCTCTATGACTTTTACGAGAACCTCATCACCTTCTTTCAGAATGTCCGACACAGCCCTGATCCGCCTGTGCGATATCTGCGATATGTGAAGGAGTCCCTCGGTTCCAGGGAATATTTCCACGAACGCGCCAAAATCGGTGATTCTCTTCACCTTACCCACATATGATCTTCCAAGCTCGGCTTCTTTGGTAAGTTCCCTGATTATATTCAACGCCTCGTCGACGCTCTCTTTGTTCGGAGAATATATCCTGACAACTCCGTTCTCCTCGATATCTATCTTCACACCAGTTTTGTCTATTATGCCTCTTATCGTCTTCCCGCCAGGGCCGATGATGTCCTTGATCTTCTCTGGCTTCACCTCTATTATCTCAAATCTCGGCGCGTACTTCGAAAGCTCCGGTCTCGGCTTTTCCAGCACCTCGTCCATCCTGTCCAGAATATACATCCTGCCCTCTCTCGCCTGAACGAGAGCTTTCTCGAGAACGGCCCTGTCGACTCTCTCCACTTTTATGTCCATCTGTATCGCGGTCACACCTTTTCTCGTCCCGGCAACCTTGAAGTCCATGTCTCCGAGATGGTCCTCGTCTCCGAGTATGTCCGAGAGGATTACCGCCCTGTCTCCCTCTATGATCAGCCCCATGGCGATCCCCCCAACAGCCGCCTTCACGGGAACTCCGGCATCCATAAGAGACAGCGAAGCTCCACAAACTGTCGCCATCGAAGAAGAGCCATTCGATTCCAGAACCTCTGAAACCACCCTTATCGTGTATGGGAATTCTTCCTCGGGAGGGAGCACTTTGGAAATAGCCCTCTCGGCCAGAGCCCCGTGTCCTATTTCCCTTCTGGCGGGTGCCCTGAGCATTCTGACCTCGCCCACCGAAAACGGGGGGAAGTTGTAGTGAAGCATGAATCTTTTAGACGTTTCGCCAGAGAAGTCGTCTATTATCTGCTCGTCCTCAGCTGTTCCAAGAGTCGTGGTCACAAGAACCTGCGTCTCGCCTCTCGTGAAAATTGCAGACCCGTGTGTTCTCGGAAGCACACCCGCCTCACACCAGACTGGACGAATATCTTCGGGTTTCCTGCCGTCTATCCTCAATCCCTCGTCGAGAATCCTTCTGCGAACCACTTCCTTCTCGAGATCTTTGAACGCAGAGGCAATGACGACGCCCTTCTCGAGAATTTCCTCCTCGGTGAAAGAGTCCCGGACTTTTTCCCAGATTTCCGCCACAGTCTCTCTTCTCTTCAGCTTGTCAGGAATAAGAAAAGCCTCCTTCAGACGCTCCTTGGCCATATCCTCGATCTTCTTCCTCGTTTCGCCGTCGATCGATGGTATATCGAAATCGGCAGCTCTTTTGCCAATCTCTTCGACCATCTTGTGCTGAACGTGTATCAGAGGCTGAAGGCGCTCCCATCCGTGGAATATCGCATCGAGCAGCACCTCTTCCGGAACCTCGGAAGCCTCCCCTTCCACCATAGTTATGCCATGCTCACTTCCGGCAACTATGATATCCAGATCGGACTGCTCGGAATCGTCAATAGAAGGGTTGATTACGAACTCACCGTTTTTCCGTGAGACCCTCACGGCTGCGATCGGGCCCTCGAATGGGGCTTCCGAAAGCGAAAGCGCCGCCGATGCCCCCACGATGGCCAGTGTATCAGGGGGATTGTCGTAATCCATCGACAGAACCGTTGCTATTATCTGAGTATCATAAAAGAAATTGTCCGGGAAAAGAGGCCTGATTGGCCTGTCTATGAGCCTCGAAACCAGAACCTCGTGCTCAGACGGCTTGCCCTCTCTCTTGAAGAATCCTCCGGGAATTCGTCCCGCCGCGAAAGTTTTCTCCTGATAATCTACTACCAGCGGCAGGAAATCCACTCCTTCTCTCGGTTTGTCGGAAACGCAGGCGGTCACGAGGACCACGGACTCACCCATCTTCACTATGACGCTGCCTCCCGCCTGCCTTGCAAGCTTCCCGGTTTCAATATGAATTTCTTTTCCGCCAACATTTACAGTATACTTCTTCTCCATTTCCGCTCCTGATTTTTGGTTTCGTGACTCTTTTCTTTACTTCTCTTTACTTCCTGAGACCCAGTTCCTCGATGACTTTCTTGTAACGCTGACTGTCTCGTTCTTTGAGATAATCGAGAAGCCTTCTCCTCTGGCTGACCAGCTTGAGCAGTCCTCTGCGAGAGCTGTAGTCCTTCTTGTGGACCTTGAGGTGTTCCGTGATCTCGTTGATTCTCGCAGTGAGAAGAGCGATCTGAACTTCCGGAGAGCCGGTATCGCTCTCGTGAGTCTTGAACTTCTCGATGATCTCTCTCTTCTTCTCCGACGTTAGTGCCATAACGACCTCCCTTTTCAATTCAAATAAAGCGATTTATTCTATATCATAAATCAACCCTTTGAAACCCACTTCAATAATCTCCGAGGACGCATACGTATTCGAATCTCCCATTTTCGCGCCTCTCGACCAGAGCGATCACCCTGTCATCCTCATTTTTTATTTTGTATACGCCGGGCGGCGGCGACATGGGCATGTATTCCTCGGGGGGAGCCCCTTTGAGAACCCTCTTTTCAACGAACTCAGGCACATTTATGGCCGGAAACGCTGAAAGAGCCTCGTCTATGTCTTTCACTGCCTCCTCGAGCCTTCCCTCTTTCCTCATATCGACGATATCTGAGATCTTAAGTGAGTCCTCTATCTTCAGGAACCCAGCCTCCTCCCTTCTGATACTGGAAGCAACCGCTGGGACGCCGATCCGCTCGCCCAGGTCCCGCACCATCGCTCTCAGATAAAAACCGGCCTTGCACCTCACATACACCTCGGCTACTTCACCATCAAAGTTCTCGAGCCTCACCTCCAGACAGGTTACCTCCTTGGGGGGAAGCTCGAAGTCGATTCCCTGCCTCGCCAGCTCATAAGCCCTTCTGCCTTTGACTTTAACTGCTGAAAATTTCGGCGGAACCTGTTCATACGTTCCGACGAACCCCTTCAGAACTTCCTCCAGACGCTTCTTTTCTATCTGGAAATCCTGCATCTCTTCGACCAAATTTCCTGTCATGTCATGCGTATCTGTTCCCATCCCGAATTTTATCCACATCCTGTACGCCTTGTCGGCGCCTAGAAAAAGAGAACTTATCCTGGTAGCTTTCCCCAGAAGGATGGGTAAAACCCCCTCAGCTTCCGGGTCGAGAGTTCCACCGTGACCGGCTTTCTTCACGCGGAAGATTTTCCTGACCTTTTCCGTGGCGGCAAAAGAGGTGAATCCCTTTTCCTTGTATAGATTCACTACCCCATTGAACCTGTCACCCATTATCAGACAACATCTCCTCGAGTTTTTCGAAAGTTATCTTTTTCACATCATCAACGTTCCCAGCCAACGTGAAACCAGCTGCTTTCTCGTGTCCACCACCTCCGAACCTGGCTGCAAACTCGTCCACCCTCACATCTCCCTTCGACCTCAACGAAACTTTCACCCTCCCATCATCTTCTTCCCTAAACGAAACTGCGACCAGCACGCCCTTGATGGACCTGGGATAATTTATGAACCCCTCGAGATAATCGAACGTAGCCCCAAATTCCTCCATGTCTTTCCTCCTGATCGTGATCCCGGCAACCTTTCCACCCGCAACCAGCTCCATGTTGCTCAAAATCCTCGACAGTAGTCTGAATCTCTCAGGAGGGTCGTTTCCGTACATTTTTTCGGATATGTCCCACGGCTTCACGCCCAGTGAGAGCAACTTTTTCGCAATATCAAGGGACCTCTCCGTGGTGTTGGAATACCTGAACCAACCCGTATCCGTAGCTATGGCAACCCAGATGGCCTCCCCTATGGGGATATCGATATCGACCTCAAGGCATTCCAGGAGATCACAAACGAGCTCCCCCGTGGAGGAAGCCTCCGGAACCACGTAAAAACTATCCCCATATCCTCCATTCGTTATATGGTGATCTATGCATACAAGTTTGTCGAAAGACTCTACGAATCCTCCCACCACCCCGGTTCGCTCCGGACTACCGCAATCGAGCAATATCGCAACCTCATAGGTCCCGTTCGGCGGCGTGGTTTTCACGAGCTCGGATCCTCTCAAAAACTCGAGAAAATAGGGAACGGGATCCTGATTGAAAACGTAGACTTCCTTTCCCAACTTCTCGAGCCCGAGGGCAAGCGCCACCTCAGAGCCTATCGCATCTCCTTCAGGGTTTACATGGGTCGTCAGCAAAAATGAAGAGTGACTCCTGATCACTTCCACAACCGACTCTATTCCCTCACTCATCCGTGTCGCTCTCCCTTATTTTCCTCAATAAATCCTCTATCTTCATCCCTTTTTCATATGAATCGTCGAATTCGAAAGCAAGAGCTGGAATTCTCTTCAACCTCAGATTCCTGCCCAACTCTCCTCTAAGAAACCCTTCCGCTCGATTCAATATCTGAGCAGTCCTCTGAATCTCCTCGGGCGAACCGAAAACAGAGAAGAACACCCGCGCTCTCCTCAAATCTCTGCTCACCTTCACGTGAGTTATCGTCACCATCTTCAGACTCGGGTCCTTCATCTCCCTCGAGATGATCAGCGCTATTTCTTCACGAATCAGATTGGCGACTCGAACGTTTCTATCGAACTTGTGAACCATATCCTCAATACCTGACGATTTCTACCATTCTCTCGAGGACCTCGTATTCCCCACCAGAGTCGACGAAATCCGAAATTCTATCGAGCACGCTCTGGACAGTCCTCGAGTCGCTTCCTACAACTGCAATCCCTATACGGGTTCTCTGCCAGAGATCTTGATGATCCACCTCCGCAACTGAAACGCTGAACCTGCTCTTTATCCTCTCGACGAGTCTCTTCACACAACTCCTCTTCTCTTTCAAGCTAGAAGGCCCGAAAAGCAAAATGTCGAAACAGATTATCCCCACTATCATGTTTCTCACTCATAGCTCGGGAGTTATTTCTTCGAGCACGAACGCCTCGATAACGTCTCCCGGCTTGACGTCGTTGAAATTCTCCAGTCCTATACCACACTCGTAGCCCTGTGCCACCTCTTTCACGTCCTCTTTGAAACGTCTGAGCGAAGCAATCTTCCCCGTGTAAACTATCACATTGTCTCTCAAAACGCGGGCATTGCTGTTCCTCGAGATCTTACCTTCAAGAACGTAACATCCGGCAACCGTCCCCACCTTGGGAATATTGAAGGTCTCCCTGACCTCGGCTCTCCCCTGCACGATCTCCTTGTATTCGGGCTCCAGAAGGCCAGCCATCGCTTTCTTGACGTCATCCAGCAGATCGTAGATGACCTCGTAAACTTTGATCTCCACTCTTTCCCTTTCTGCAAGTTTTCTGGCATTACCATCGGGTCTTACTCTGAACCCGATAATTATCGCATCGGATGCGGATGCGAGGTTCACGTCGGATTCCGTTATCCCTCCGACACCGGCATGAATGACGTTCACCTTGACCTCTTCCGTTCCGATCCTCTCGAGTGAATCCCTGAGAGCATCGACGCTTCCCTGAACATCCGCTTTTACGATAACGGGGAGCTCCTTTATTTCACCTTCCTGTATTCTGGAATAGAGCTCTTCCAGGGATAACTTCGGCGTTTTTACTTTTTCCTTCTCCCTTTCTTTTTCAAGCCGTCTCATCGCAATTTCCCTGGCGAGCTTCTCGCTTTCCAAAACCACGAAGGTTTCCCCAGCCGCCGGTATAGTGTTGAATCCGAGTATCTCGACGGGCTTCGACGGTCCAGCTTCTTTGATCTTTTTACCAAGGTGATCGAACAAAGCCCTCACCTTTCCGTAACAGGCTCCGGACACGACGGCATCGCCCACCCTTAGCGTGCCGTCTCTCACGATAGCGTTTGCCACGTTACCCTTTCCTTTCTGGGTCGAAGTCTCTATGATCACCCCTCTCGCTCTCTTGTTGGGATTCGCTTTGAGGTCCATGACCTCGGCCTGCAGAAGTATGAGTTCGAGGAGCTCACTGATCCCTTCTTTTTTCAGCGCCGACACGTGGGCGAAAAGGGTATCTCCACCCCAATCCTCAGGTATCAACCCCTGTTCCGCCAGTTCGTTCTTGACCCTATCGGGGTTTGCATTGGGTTTGTCTACCTTGTTGACCGCGACCACTATCGGCACTCCGGCTGCTTTCGCGTGATCGATCGCCTCCAGCGTCTGGGGCATGACACCGTCGTCCGCAGCGACAACCAGCACGACTATGTCCGCCACCTGCCCTCCTCGGGCCCTCATTTCGGTGAACGCCTCGTGTCCCGGCGTATCGATGAAAGTTATCTTCTTGCCGTCTATCTCGACCTCGTACGCCCCTATGCTCTGAGTTATTCCACCAGCTTCAGATTCAGCCACCTTAGTTTTCCTGATTGCATCGAGAAGGGTCGTCTTTCCGTGGTCCACGTGTCCCATAATCGTTACGACCGGAGCCCTGGATTCGAGGTTTTCTTCCTTCTCTTCCGCGTCCTCCAGCAGGCTCTCGTATTCAGGCGCTATATTCTCAACTTTGTAGCCAAATTCCTCCGCAACCAGTGCCGCCGTATCGGCATCGACCGTCTGGTTCGCCTGAACTTTGAGCCCCAGGTCCATGAACTTCTTTATTATCTCGGCGAGCTTGACCCCCATCGTCCTGGACAGGTCGGTCACGGATATCACTTCCTCCACTCTTATGACCCTCTTCTTTGGTTTGGGTGGAAGCGTGGAGGGCTCTTTTTTCCCCTTTTCTACCGCTTTTTTCCTCCTCGGTTGCCTCCCGGGCTCGAATACCCTCTCGACCACCCCGCTTTTGTCCTCTGTCGCTTCGACCGGCTCGTCTATCGTTTCCTCCTCTATGAACTCTTCCAGCGCCTTTTTCTTGAGAACCCCTTTGTGGGTTTTCTTCTCGGGTCTGGGTTTTTTCTTCAGCTTTCTTTCCTCTAGCTCTATCACCTTACCAGGCTTGCTCTCCTGAACCACAACCGAGGGTTCTTTCGCCTCATCAGTCTTTTCCCCTTCGACTCTCACCGCGCCCTCGAGTTCTTTCTCACTTATTTCAAGTTTTTTCTCCGCTTCTCCTTCTGCTGTAGCTCCGGCGGCTGAGGTTCTATCAGTCACATCTTCGGCCACTGCTTCTTCTTCGGGCGCAGGGGGAACCACTTTCAGAGGAGTGACCTTTTTCTCCTCGATCTTTTTCTCCTCTTCCTTTTCCTTTACCTCACGTTTTTCCTTCGATTCCTTGACATCGGCCTTTGCATCTTCCTCTTTTTCCGCGCTCTCCTCCGCAGGTTTCTCCTCCACTTTCTTCTTGACCGGTCTTCTCTTCCTCAGCACGAAGGTCCTGTGTTTTCGAATGACCGTCCCGTCCTCCGCTTTTATCACCTCCGCTTCCGACCCCTTGTCTTTTTCCTTCATCACGTGATCTTTCAGCTTTTCAGCGATTTCAGTCTCTATGCTGCTCGCCGGTTTGAGGTTGTAGAGGCCGAAACGCTCCTCGAGCAACTCGATGAGGTAAGAGTTTTTCACATCGAGCTCCTTCGCAAGGTCGCGTATTCTGATTTTCGCCATCAAGAACCCCCTTCTCTATCTTTGGACCTTCGTGTCGTCGTCCTTCAACTTTTCCATTGCTCTCCGAACCGCAACTTCTACCCTGTCTTTGTCTATCCCCCTCAGGTGGCGGATCTTTCCTTTACTGGCTCTTCTCAACAACTCAACCAAACATTCCATGTTCGCACACGAGTATATCCCCCTTCCAGTAGAACAACCTTTCTCATCAAGCTCAAACACGCCGTCTTTCTTCTGTATCGAGAACCTTACGAGTTCCTCCTTTTTTCTCTTGGAGCCACATCCAGCACAAGTTCTCTCGGGTATGTGCCTCCTCTTCACTTTTCCTCCGTTTCAGGCTCTCCGCCCGCTTCAGCTCCTCCCTCAACAGTTTCTTCCCTTTCTTCTGCAACATCGGTCTCTTCACCAGCTTCAGCTGATTCTTCCTCAACCTTCTCCTCGACCTCGGTGACATCCGACGCGGCTTCAGCTCCTTCACCCTGAGCAACGTCTCCCGAAACCGCTTCTTCATCCTCAATCTCTCCGGTAGAGCCCTTTTTGTTCATCCCACTGAACAGAGCTTCCGCTCTCTTGAGAGCCTCTTCGGCCTTGCCTTCCTCTCTGACCTCTATCTCCCAGCCGATCAGCTTCGACGCGAGTTTGACGTTCTGGCCTCTCTTTCCTATAGCCACCTGGAGCTGATCCTCGGGCACAATGACTTCCATGGTTTTTTCGGTTTCGTTCACGAGCACCCTTATTATCTCGGCGGGAGACAGAGCATTGCAGGCGAATTTGGCTGGATCCTCATCCCACTGAACTATATCGATCTTTTCTCCCTTCAACTCCTCTACAATCTTCTGCACCCTCGTGCCCCTAAGCCCTACGCACGCACCCACAGGATCTATGTCCTTGTCCCTCGATTTGACGGCGACCTTGGTCCTGGAACCAGGGTCACGGGCTATAGAAACTATCGAAACAATCCCCTCGTATATCTCGGGGACCTCCATCTCGAAAAGTTTGAGTACGAACCTTGGATCGGAACGCGACAGTATTATCTCCGGGCCTCTCGGAGTCTTTACCACGTCCTTAACATAGGCCCTTATCCTGTCCCCCTGTCTGTACCTCTCCTTCCTGACCTGTTCTCTGTATGGCATAATCGCCTCTGTTTTGCCCAGATCCACAATTATATTGTCCCTCTCGAATCTCTGGACTATGCCGTTAACTATATCTCCTCTTTTTCCTATGAACTCGTTGTATATTACTTCCCTCTCCGCGTCCCGGATTTTCTGCATTATTATCTGTTTGGCCGTCTGAGCGGCAATTCTTCCCAGCTCCTTCGCCTCTATCTTGAACCCTATGCTGTCTCCCACCTGCGCGTCAGGGTCGTATTCCTGTGCCTCTTCGAGTGAGATCTCGGTCTCAGGATCCGTAACCTCCTCAACCACCTCCAGGTATTGAAGGATCTCGAATTCTCCCGTATCCTCGTCGTAAAAAGCCTCGTATTCCTTCTCCTGCCCGAATCTCTTTCGGGCAGCATAAACGAGGGCCTCTTCGATCGCCTTGATTATCACGTCCTTTTCGATTCCCTTTTCCTTGCCAAGGAGGTTGATTATCTGGTTGAGATCGTAAATCATGATCGTCACCTCTGTAATTTATTCGATAATCTTCAAGTTTGCTCTCTTTATGTTGTCGAATTGCACTTCTGTCATCAGGTCACCATCCTCGATTACGACGCCACTCTCGCTCACATTCACTATCTTGCCTGACACTTTTTTTCTTCCTTCCATCGGCGTCTCGAGTCTTATGATCACCTTTTCCCCAATATATCGCTTGAAATGCTCGGGTTTTCTCACCACCCTGTTTACGCCGGGCGAGGATACCTCCAGCACGTATGACGTGGGAACAGGGTCCTCTACGTCCAGCACAGTGCTCAACAACCTGCTGAATCCCACGCAATCCCTCATAGAAACGCCGCCCTCTCTGTCTATATACACCCTCACAATGTATTTTCCGGGTGCCCCCCCAATCTCCACGTCCACCACCTCGAGACCCTCCTGAAGCGCCACTTCCTCTGCGATTTCAAGGATTTTTGATCTAATATTTTTTTCGTTGCCGCTCATGGGACTCCCGGAACTCCAAAAAAAAAGTGGGCTATTCCGCCCACTTTTGATAACACAATTAATGTTAAATCAATTCCTCTTAAAAATCAAGAGAATATTGTCCTTATTCGCTTACCGAAAGTTTTCCCACGTAGTCGGAGAGCGAGGTTATCCCGGCTTCCTCGAAATATCTTTCCAGGTCTCTCAGGATCTCCATGGACGCGCAAGGGTTCACGAAGTTCGCCGTTCCAATCTGAACCGCTGTAGCACCTGCGAGGAAAAATTCGAGAGCGTCTCTGTAATTCATTATGCCCCCAACACCGATGATGGGGACACTCACTCTCTGAAATACCTGATACACCATCCTGAGAGCAACCGGCTTGATCGCCGGTCCGGAAAGCCCCCCGGTCGTGGTACCGAGCAGGGCTCTTCTCCTTTCCACATCTATTACCATCCCCAGCAGCGTATTTATGAGCGATATGCCGTCTGCCCCCGCGTCCTCCACCGACACAGCTATTTCGGTGATATCCGTCACATTTGGAGAGAGCTTCACTATAAGAGTCTTACTCGTGGCCTTTCTCACAGCCGCCACCACGTTGTAGGCGAGCAAGGGGTTGGCGCCAAACGCTATTCCGCCTTCCTTTACGTTCGGACACGAGATGTTGAGCTCGAGCGCCTCTACCCCCTCCGCCCCGTCGAGAACCGACGCCACGGCGCTGTACTCCTCTTCTGTCCTGCCGTATATGTTGACGATCACCGTCGCACCGAGCTCCCTCAATCTGGGGAGAACCGTTCTCACGAATTCCCGGACTCCGATGTTCTGCAAACCAATGGCATTCAGCATCCCAGAAGGCGTCTCGAATATCCTTGGCCCCGGATTACCGCTCACAGGCTCCAGCGAAAGGCCTTTGACAGTCACCGCACCGAGCTCCGAAATATCGAAAAACTCTGAAAACTCAATCCCATACCCAAATGTTCCCGAAGCGGTGAACACGGGGTTCTTGAAAGAACTCTTCCCTATTTTGACCGTTAGATCAGTCATCTATTTCCACCTCATCGCTTTTGAAAACGGGTCCTTCCCTGCACACCCTGACCTTCTGAACGGTCCCTTCCACATTTCTGTTCACCACACACCCCAGGCACACACCGAAACCACATGCCATATAATTTTCGAGACAGAGATAAGTCTCGATACGGCTTTCTTTCGACAATTCCTGAACCTTTTTCAACATCCTCGGTGGGCCACATGCGAAAAGGACGACATCTTCCAGTTCGCTCAGGTTCCCAAGCTCCTTTTCAAGATAGTCCGTCACCAGGCCTCTTACCCCTACCGATCCGTCATCTGTGGTCAGCAGAAGATGCTCCTCGTCGGCTTCTTCTATATACCCCACCCTCGGTATCTCACCGGCGGTCCTGGCGCCGATTATTACCCTAACATCCATTCCAGAATCCGTCAGGAGTCTTGCAACCGGCAGGACAGTGCTGAAGCCCACCCCACCGCCAGCGAGTATATACTTTTTCTTTCCAGGCACGGGAGAGAAACCGTTCCCTAAAGGAGCATTGACCTGCACCTCGTCACCAACGTGCAGCCCCGATAAAATAGAAGTCCCTCTGCCCACGACCTTGTATATGAAGGTCAAAAGCTTCTTTCCTCCCTCCTCCTTCCACGAATAAATAGCAAAAGGTCGCGGAAGAAGTGGGTCATAACCTTTCCACCCTCTTATCATTATGAACTGACCAGGGAGGAAGGACAACAAAACAGGGGTCTCGATCTTCATGAGATAGCATTTTTCAGAAATCTTCCTGTTTTCATAGACATACCCCGAGAAAAAATCCACCCTACTTCCTCCTCCTCAAAATTTTGACCATGACCCACGCATCCTCCTTCGTATCCGTGTAATAGCCCTTTCTCAGCCCGAAAAACCTGTAACCGAGCTTTCTGTAGAGGTTTATGGCAGGCAGATTGCTCTCCCTGACCTCGAGATACAAATAAGAAGCGCCCCCCTCTCTCGAAACCTCCTCGCAAGCTTTCATGAGTTTTTCCCCAATCCCTTCCCTTCTTCTCGATGGATCCACGGCTATGTTGAGTATGTGGCACTCGTCGTGGATGACCCAGAATACTATGTAACCGACTGTCTCCCCGGTATCAGGGTCGACCGCAACCAGGGGGTTGGAAAATTCCCTCCACAACTCTTCTCTGAAAAGCCCCTCGCTCCAGGGAGAGACGAAACTCCTTCGCTCTATCTCCATCACTTTCTCTAAGTCTTCCTCTTTCATCCTCCGGATGAAGAAATCTCTCACCATCTGATTAGAGCGGATCCCCAGGTGAAACCGGAGCCGAACGCCGCCAAACAAACCAGATCTCCTTCCTTCACTCTGCCCATCTCCACGCACTCATCGAGAGCTATCGGAATCGACGCGGCAGTCGTATTCCCATATCTCTCTATATTACTGAACACTTTCTCCTCGGGTATTCCAAGCGTCTTTGCAACTGCCTGACTAATCCTCAAATTCGCCTGGTGAGGAATCAAGAGGTCGAGATCGGAAATATCATATCCCGCTCCAGTAAGAGCCTCGTAAACCACTTCCGAGAATCTCCTCACCGCGTGAGTGAAAACGTAACGTCCGTTCATTATCGGGAAATGCTTCCTCTCTTTCAGCATATCCTCAGAAATCCGCGGATTACAGGCGCTAGACGGCGCTTCACACCAGAGGTGCTTTGCGTGTTTGCCCTCCGAATGACAATACGTCCCTATTATTCCTTTGCCCTCTGGAGCAGGACCCACCACGACCGCTCCGGCACCATCACCGAATATGACGGTCACATCCCTCCCCTCGGTTGAGAAATCCAGGCCGGTACTGTGAACTTCCGACCCTATCACGAGTACGTGGTCATATCTGCCCATTTTGACCAGCGACTCCGCCACCTGAAGTGCGTAGATGAAACCAGAGCACTGGTTCCTGACATCAAGGGCACCGACAGTATCCAACCCGAGCATCTCCTGAATGAACACCCCGCATCCAGGAAAGAAGTAATCCGGTGACAGTGTCGCGAAAACCACGAAATCGATATCTTCAGGGCCTATCCCCGCCTTCTCCATGGCCTTCCTGGCGGCTTCAGCCCCCATCGTGGACGTAGTTTCCCCACTGGAAACATACCTTCTTTCTCTGATCCCCGTCCTCTGAACTATCCACTCGTCGGAAGTATCCATGTACTTCTCTAGTTCGAAGTTATCAACCACCCGCGACGGTAGATACCTTCCTGTCCCCAAAATTTTCGCTCCTCTCATCTTTCCCTCCTTATGGAACAAAGACTGCAGCCGCCACTACCGTGGTGTATTCGTTTCTTACTATGGCGGACTGAGTTATGTTGAAGGACTTGTATATCTTCCCGCTTATCTGCCACACTTCCTTTTTTTCGTCCCAGCTTTTGTCCTCGTCGAACTCTATCCCCAGCGTCGAAGCGAGCATCGCCGCTGCCAGGTCTTCCGCATACTCTCCTGCAACCCTCTCAGTCTGACCGAAAGCGTGATGTTCGCTCAGGTACCCATACGAGCTCCTGTCAGCAGGCAACGCGCACCCAATAGACGCGGCAATCAACCGTCGAGGCTCGTCGCTGGTCAGCCGTGAGAGTACCACGAAGACGATCTGTCCAGGTTTGAGAAGCTTGAGTCCCTCGCTCTTCTTGATTATCTCGCATCCAGGCGGGAAAATACTCGATACGGAAACCAGATTGAATTTTTCTATCCCCGCATCTCGAAGAGCAAGCTCGAACGATTGCAGTTCTTCCCTGTGTCTGCCCACACCCTTCGTGAAAAACACTTTTCTGGGAACGAACATCCGCTTGACCTCCCGTATCTCACCTTTCAGACTCGAATGCTATCGCATAACCCATGAGCCGGTAAATGAGTTTCGCAGCGAAGAAATCCGGCGCCACGATTCCAGGAATGGGACACAACTCGACTACGTCGAAACCTATGACCGTCTTCCTTCTGAATACTTCCAGGAGTATTTCGAGACCCGTGTACCAATCGAGCCCCCCTGGCTCCGGAGTGCCCACAGCAGGCATTTCGCTCGGGTCGAAGAAGTCCAGGTCTATTGTCACGTATACGTTGTCACTGAGGTTCGATATGATGGCGTTTATCACTTCGGAGGTGTTGAACCTGAGTTCATGAGCATAGTATGTCCTTAGATTGTTCTTCCTTATAAATCTGTCCTCCTCTTCCGAGAGGCTTCTGACCCCCGCCTGGACCATGTTCACGCCGCTCTCGTAGATTCTTCTGGAAGTGCACGCGTGGTTCCACTTCGTGCCAAGATACTCGTCTCTCAAATCTCCATGCGCATCGAGTACCAGCACGGAGAATTCACCATACTTCTTCTTGAGCGGTTCCAGTGCGCCAAGCGTCACCGTATGCTCTCCACCAATTATTATGGGAAACTTGTTGACCTTGACACATCTATCGACTGCTCTCTCCACGTCTTTTATCATCCCCTCGACGGAAGAAAGGTTCGGCTCGACGAACGGGGCGGTGAATATTCCCTGCTTGTATGGTTCAACTTTCATTTCATCATCGAAGAGTTCTATGTTGGCCGAAGCGTTGAGAATGGCTATGGGACCGTTCCTGGCTCCACTAACGTAAGTTGTGGTTGCATCATAGGGCACCGGTATCACGGCAAACCTGGAACTCTTCCAGGCAGAGTATCTCTCGGGTATGGCACCGAAGTTTATGTGGAGCTCTTTCACTCGTCTCCTCCCGGTTTTTTTTCTCTGAATGTGCGGATTGAATATAACATAACATAAAAAGAAATGAAGCCTGCAATCACACCTAAAATAGTCGTGCCAAGCAGAAGCGGGACTCCGTAGATCTTCACATAGTGTACGAATTTATCCAGGTTGAAATTGTGGAAGTCCGGCGGAGGAATTTCCCAGCCTAGAATGAGAGCTCCGAACTTGTAAGAGGCGTAGTATACGAAGGGAACCGTATACGGATTGTTCACCCACGCTCCCGCTATCGTCGCTATCTTGTTCAACCTGAGCAGAATGGAGAGGATTATTGCGAGAATCGTGTGGATCGAAAAAAAAGGGGTGAAGCTGATGAAGACCCCTATCGCGAAACCAAGGGCAATTTTCCTTTCATCTCCATCTTCTTTGACAACTTTCTTTAAGTATTCCTTTACCTTTTTCCAGCCAGCCAATTACCTCTCCAGCCGGTTCATATAAACTTCATGTCCCGAGCGAAAAGTTTTCCCCTGATTCCTGCCCCTGCTTTGCCGCTTCTAGGACTGAACACCAGGTCTACTTTCGAAGGAACACCATTGTCCAGGTATTCTCCGAAACATATCACCTCGAAGCTCGCGTTTCCCTGTGACACGTTGAACGAAAGAAAGTTTTTCCTCCTTGAAACTCCAAACACGTCGAGATTCCTCGTCAAAAATACAGGCTCGGGATTACCGAGACCGAACGGGGCAAGAAACGATAGCTCCTCGAAGAACCTCTCAGACAGGTCCGGTAAGGGTATTTCTCCATCTATTTCTATGCTCCTCACAAGATCTTTCCGAGTCACGAGTTTCGATGCAGCCTCCTGTATTTTTACCTCGAATTCATCGAACACTTCTTTTCTCACCACCAGACCAGCGGCCTGGGAATGCCCACCGAATTTTTCGAGGAGATGGGAACAGCTCGATATTATCTCGAGTATGTTCACTCCCGACATGCTCCTGGCAGACCCCTTGGCCACCTCTCCATCGAAAGAGAAAATCAACGTTGGCAGTCCATACCTGTCCATTATCCGGGAAGCAACTATTCCTATTACTCCGACGTGCCATCCTTCCGCCCCAACAACTATCAATCTCTTCCCATCAAGCCCCTCTACTTTTATTCTCTCCTCCACCTCCTTCAAAATTTTCTCCTCTTCAAGTTGCCTTCTGGAGTTTTGCCTGGAGAGGAGCTTGGCCATGTCGATCGCCCTGGTATAAGAATCCTCGATCAAAATGGCAGACGAAAGCGACGAATCACCAATGCGCCCGGCGGCATTTATCCGGGGACCGATCCTGAACCCGAGATCGACTTCCGTCAGAAACTCTCTCCTCACCCCTGTAGCATCCATCAAAGCTTTCATACCGGGACGAGGATTCTTCTTGAGCTGTTCCAATCCGAACTTCACGAAGACCCTGTTGTCTCCCACCAGCGGTACTATGTCCGCAACCGTCCCCAGGGCGACGAGATCCAGATATTTGAGTAAATTCGGCTCATCCTTTCCATCAAAAAAACCCATTTCCCTCAAAATCTTTCTGAGGGCACACACGAGAACGAAAACCACACCTACACCGGCAAGATCTTTGAACCTGTAACGGCAATCTTCCCTTTTCGGATTCAACACCGCAAACGCAGGAGGAATTCCGTTCTTCACCGTGTGATGGTCCGTAACTATGACGTCTATCCCAAGTTCACGCGCAACCTCAATTTCAGCGAAATTTGAAATGCCGCAATCCACCGTTACTATCAGCCCCACATCCCTGCGACCGGCGATCTCGACATACTCCGCCTTTATCCCATAACCGTCTGAAATTCTGTCATTCTGATGTATGATCAGCTTCGCATCGGGGAATACTTCTTTGAGAAAAAGATAAAGGAGCGCCCCGCCTGTGGCACCGTCAACATCGTAATCGGCGTAGATCAAAATTTTCTCGTCGTTTATACACGCGGAGATTACCCTCTTCGCAGCCTTTTCGACATCTTCCATTTCCATTGGATCGGAGAGGTGAGAAAGGGACGGTCTGAGGAACTCCTCTATCCTCCCATCATCCACTATCCCTCTGTTGATGAGCACCCTGGATGTTAATTTCGTGACACCGTGTTTTCGTGAAATCTCTTCTATGAGACCTTTTTCGGGATTTTTAACATCCCAATGTTTGTTCCTGCCATGTTCCATAAAACTTCACTTCTTGACCTGAGCCAGTTTTTCCCCTCTCCAAACCACAACCAAAGGCGAGGCGACGAAAACGGACGAGTAAGTTCCCACAATGATCCCTATCGCGAGTGCCAGAGCGAAATCTCTTATGACCTCGCCACCCAGGAGTAAAAGCGACAGCACCGCGATGAAAGTGGTGAGAGAGGTGATTATGGTCCTGCTCAGCACCTCGTTTATACTCCTGTTGGTTATCTCGCTGAAAGTCTTACCTCTCCTGGCTCGCAGGTTTTCTCTTATTCTATCGAAAACGACGACTGTATCAGTGAGAGAATATCCGGCAAGCGTCAATAGAGCGGTGACGATCAAAAGATTTATCTCTTTACCCAGCAGTGTGAACACCGCGAGAACGGCGAGCACATCATGAAATGTGGCTATAGCCGCCGCCACACCGAACTTGAATTCGAACCTCCAGGCTATATAGAGAATGATTCCTATGGTCGACACTACCACGGCTATCAGAGCATCTCTCCTGAGTTTCTCACCTACCGCCGGTCCTATTTCCGTCGCCGCCTGAACCTCGAAATCCGCTCCGAGAGAGTCTTTGATCGTCTTGGCTATTCGATCTGCCACCATTTCGCCCTTTCCCGATTTCTGCCCCACTTTGACCAACACGACATTGGATCCAGCGAAGTCCTGAATATTGACGTCTTTGAAGCCGGCGCTTCTCAAAATCTTCCTGAGCCTGTCCACCTTCACAGGTTCATTGAATTTGATCTGTACCGATGTGCCACCCGCGAAATCCACTCCCAGATTTGCCCTCCCTGTGAAAACAAAGACTAGAGAGAGGATCCCGCATGCGATCAGAAATCCGGATAGGGCAAAGGAGAACTTTTTCATCCTCATGAAGTCTATTTTCGTGTCTCGGATTATCCGCATCGTCCGATCCTCCTCATATGCTCAGTTTCTTCATCGGGCGCTTCACATTTATGTAGTCGAAAATGACCTTGGTGCAAATAAGAGACGTAAACAGGTTTATTATCACGCCCAACGAGAGGGTAACAGCAAAGCCCTTGATCGGTCCCGTTCCGAACTGGAAAAGCACAGCAGCCGTTATGAGGGTAGTTATGTGAGAATCTATGATGGTGAAAAACGCCTTGTCATAGCCGGCGTCAATCGAAGCCCTCACCGTCTTACCCAACCTGAGCTCTTCCCGAATTCTCTCGAAAATGAGAACGTTGGCGTCCACCGCCATACCGATCGTCAGGATGATACCCGCTATTCCCGGAAGTGTGAGAGTCGCATCCAGCATCGCCATCGCCGCGAGAAGGTAGATCAGATTCAGGAAAAGCGCCAGGTCGGCAATGAGTCCGGAAAACTTGTAGTAAACGGCCATGAATAGAACCACCAGAACAAGCCCTATCAAGGATGCCCTGATCCCTTTTTGAATGCTGTCCCTGCCCAGAGACGGCCCGATGGAAACATTCTGGATGATTTTCACCGGAGCCGGCAGAGAACCAGCCCTAAGAACTATCGCCAGATCCGATGCCTCCTCCGTCGTGAAGTTCCCCGTTATCTGAGCCTGTCCACCGGAAATCCTCTCCTGGATGACAGGAGCCGAGTAAACGGTTCCATCGAGGACTATCGCCAGCCTCTTCTTCACGTTTTCTGCAGTTATCCTGTCGAATATCTTGGCACCAAGAGAGTCGAAAGTTATCGACACGTAAGGTGTCCCGGTCCTCGAGTCGAAATTCACCTTCGCCGTTTTTATTCGATCTCCGGTGAGAAGAGTTTTCTTTTTGAGGAGTATCGGTCTTCTGGTAACCATTCCAGTCGATCTGTCTACTATTTTCTGATACAGCACCTCGGATCCTTCAGGAACGTTCCCCGCCAGAGCATCCTCCAGGCTGTGCTCCTCATCCACCAGCTTGAACTCGAGAAGCGCAGTCTTCCCTATGATGTCTATGGCTCTTTGTTTTTCCTTTATCCCTGGAAGCTGAACGACGATCCTGTCTTCCCCCTCTGCCACTATCTGGGGCTCTCTTACGCCGAACTGGTCTATCCTGTTTCTTATGGTCTCGACCGCCTGCTTCACCGAGTTCACTCGAATGAAATTCACCTCGGCATCCTTTAGGGAAATCACAAATTTCGCCATATCTTCCTGGACTGTTGAAAGCTGGATGTCGAGATTGGCAAGACGATCAGAAAGTATGCTTTTAGCACGTTCGACAAACTCTCCCGGGGGTATCGTTATCTCGTAAGACCTGTTGCTCAGCTTTCTCATCGAAAGAACCGGTATCCCTTTCTCCCTCAATGAAGCTCTGGCATCGTCGGCGTATCTGGTAATGGTATTCTCGACTGCCTTGTCAAGATCCACCTGAAGCCTCAAAAATATTCCCCCCTGAAGATCGAGCCCCAGATGAATGGTGCCGACTTTCTTCTTCAAAAACTCCGGCGCCCTGTCTGTCAGGCTGGGGACAATGAGGACTATGGCAATAATAGATACCGCAAGGATGAGTAGCGCGCGCCACAGTATACTCCTCTTCATCTCAAAAATCTCCTTTCGTTCCAGTTCTGGGGGATGCCATCAACAAACTACTGGTTCTGAGAGGACTGATCCCTGCTGTATCCGGCAATCGCGTTTCGAGAAACTTTGATCCTCACGTTGTCGGCCACCTCCAGCGTCACGACGTTTTCGGTCAGGCCGGTTATGGTTCCATGAATACCGCCATTGGTAACAACCCTGTCGCCTTTCTTCAGGTTTCGGATGAATTCCTGGTGTCTCTTTACCTGCTTCTGCTGGGGGCGAATGAGCAGATAGTAAAAAATGACGAACATCAATATAAGAGGAATCAATCCAACCAGTCCCTGAGTTCCCCCTCCCCCTTTTTGACCTGCGGCGTAAGCAAGGGTCTCAAAAAGCATTTCACACCTCCATATATGTGGCCATTTTATTCAGTGCCGTATAAACTTTGAAATTCTTTCACAAATGAACCAAAATTTCCATTACAAATTGCTTCTTTGATTTTTCTCATCAGTTCCCTGTAGAAAAAAAGGTTGTGTATCGTATTCAAAATCGACGAGAGAATTTCTCCGGTGACGTATAGATGCCTCAAATATGCCCTGGTGTAATTCCTGCACGTATAACAGCGGCATTCAGGATCCACCGGCCCAGAATCATCCTTATATCTGCTCTGCTTTATTATCACCGGTCCCTTCCAGGTAAACAGCCAACCATTTCTCGCATTTCTGGTGGGGAGAACGCAATCGAAAATATCAATTCCCCGAGAAACCGCAAAAACTATATCCTCAGGAGTTCCCACTCCCATCAAATATCTGACCTTATCATCCGGTAGAAGAGGCGCAGTGTACTCGACCATCTCCCACATCTTTTCCTTCTCCTCTCCAACGGAAAGCCCACCTATGGCGTAACCATCGAACCCATTTTCCACCGTAAGCTCAACCGAGATCCGTCTCCACTTTTTGTACATCCCCCCCTGGATTATCCCGAACACGGCTCTCCCGTCGCCAGGGTGATGCTTCAAACATTCTTTCCCCCACCTGGCCGAGAGCTCGACGCCTTCTTTCACCTCCTTTTCCTCTGCCGGATATGGCACGCAAACATCCAGTTGCATCGCAATATCCGAGCCAAGGGCCTTCTGAATATCCATGGCTATTTTGGGAGAAAGAAAAATCATCTTCCCATCCAGATGAGACCTGAACTCCACGCCTTCTGGTGTCACCTTTCTGAGCGGTGCGAGGCTGAAAACCTGAAACCCCCCGCTATCGGTTAAAATCGCCCTGTTCCAGTTCATGAACCTGTGCAACCCACCGAGCCTGGAAATAACCTCAGTGCCTGGCCTGAGGAAAAGGTGATACGTATTCGCGAGAATGCACTCGTAACCCATATCCGCTAGTTCATCGGTCCTCACAGCTTTGACGGCCGCAGAAGTTCCCACCGGCATGAACGCGGGCGTATCGACGGTACCGTGAGGAGTAGTGATGAGTCCCACTCTCGCTCTGGAGCCTAAATCCCTCTCGACAACTTCGAATCCGTATTCCATGTCGCCAGTTGCCCCTACTTTATGAACATCGCGTCACCGTAGGAGTAAAACCTGTATCCCTCCTCGACGGCAACCCTGTAACAGCGCTTGGTCTCCTCCACACCGGCAAACGCCATGACAAGAGCCAGCAGGCTGCTCCTGGGAAGATGAAAATTTGTAATAATCGAATCGACAAATCCGAAAACGTATCCAGGATAGATGAACAATCCCGTCTCACCCTCCAGCCTGTTCACTATCTCATCCCCTCTGAAAACCGTTTCGAGCACCCTGACCACAGTGGTCCCTACCGCAACGATCCTCTTTCCCGCTTTCTTGCTCTCTATGAGAGCTTCAGCGCATTCCCCGGAGATAGTATATTTCTCAGGATGTATCTTGTGATCCTCCACCCTCTCGGTCTCGATAGGGGAAAATGTCCCGTAACCCACGTCGAGGGTCACTCTAAATATTTGAACACCTCTCTCTCGTATGGCAGACAGAAGCTCCTCAGTGAAATGCAAACCGGCTGTAGGAGCAGCCACCGAACCGGGTTTGCTTGCGTACACGGTCTGATATCTTTCTTCGTCTAACGGCTCCGGCTCGCCCTTCGCTCTTTTTATGTAGGGAGGCAATGGAACGTGTCCAATCTTTTCGAGCACATCCTGAACATCTCCCTCGGCCTCGACTTTGACTATCCACGTCTTGGGAGAATTCCTTTCGAGGAAAGTCACACAAAATCCTTTCACCACCTCGAATCTGCTTCCTCTCTTCACCCGACCAGCGGGCCTGACCAGACACTCCCAGCAATCTTCCCCAAAATCATTACGAGGGTTCAAGAAGAAAGCTTCCAAGCGCCCCCCTGTGGGCTTCCTGAACACAACCCTCGCACGGAGGACCTTGGTATCGTTCAACACGAGAACGTCTTCGCTGCACAGCTCTTTCACGATGTCCCTGAACACTCTGTGCTCTATGACCCCTCTGCCTCTGTCGTAGATCATCAGGCGAGATTCGTCTCTCTTCTCGGCGGGGTATTGCGCTATACGCTCTGGAGGTAATATGTAATCGAGTTCTTTTGTCAGCATTTCGCTTTCAGCGGTAAATCTTCACGAGTTCAAGCCTTCCACTGTAATAATGCCTCAATATATCCCTGTAACCCGCGCCAGACCGCGCCATGCCGTCTGCACCATACTGACACAATCCAACTCCGTGCCCATAACCCGACCCTGTGAACTTCACGAGACTTCCATCAAATTCAACGTCAAAAAGGAGAGAACGTATTTTATCGTAGCCCACCAATCTCCGCAGCTCTTTTCCTTTCAAAACCACAGAACCCACATCGGTCGAAACTCTCAGTCGTTCGACGCGGCCAGAGGGGAATCGGGAGATCACCCGCACTCCTCTCAACGAGCCATCCCTTATTCCCTTTTTCTTCAACAGGCTCACGAACTCGCTTCCCCTGACCACGTAACTCCACCTGAATCGAGGGGAACTCTGACAGTACCCACACTTTACCGACTCTAGATACGGAAGTCCCTTACCCCAAACATTGCGGGAACTTTCCGTTCTCCCCCCACAGGTAGAGTGATAGACCGTCAGAGCGTAGTCTCCCTCGAACATCAACACCTCACCTCTCGTCTCTCGAACCGCTTCTTCCACCCTGTCCTCAATCCTCTTCACCCCCCGATAAACCTGGTGTGAAATCACGGAGGTCAGGTGAAACGGAGCATCACCGTTTTTCTCGATCTGATAGAGAGTGTAAGTTCTCACGGCTACGCTCATCGCTTTGAGAGCTTCCATGTGAAAAGAAGATGGAACCTCCTGAGTCATCACGAGGCGCACATATTCCTCGAGAGGAAGCTCATTTACTATTCCAATTTTGCCATCGTGAGGGATCATCCAGACTCTTCCCGGGAACCTATCTCCACCTATGACGACTCCAATTTCCGAATCGATCTCGAGGCTTCTATAACTCCGCCCAAGACAAACAAGCAAGCCCTCTCTCTCTTCCACCGTAACGGTCGAGGAACCATCACTCACTACCTCTCCAGAATCTCCTCTTATCACATAATTACCCGGTGTTATCGTGACTCGTCCGAACTCGGAGTTAACGAGCACTCTCACCAGAGGCTGCTTCCCAGGAATCGCCCTCACAACTCTCTTCGGAAGGCCAACCTCCGCGATCCTTCTCTGGGCACATCCGACTAGCAAAAGTGTCACGATTGTGAAAAGAAGATACAACCGGCGGGATCTCATGAGATGTCTTCCATCATCCCTGTTATCCCTCTCAGGACTTCCGATGCCCCCCCCGCAACCCATATGACCCCTTCTCTGCTGGACAAATGCGTCGGCTCAGGGTTTATCTCGATGACCCTGACTCCCCTGTTAAGAGCCATCTCGGGCAGTTGATTGGCCGGTGCGACAGTCGCCGACGTTCCCACAAGCATGAACAGGTCACAGGTCACCGTTGCTCTGAGCGCGTCCTTTATGGCTTTCTCCGGTATGGGTTCGCCGAAAAACACAACATCGGGTTTCAATATCTTCCCGCAGATGCATCTCGGCGGCATCCCCTCCGAAACCTTCTCGGCAGAATTATATTTCTCCCCACATGCAACGCACACGAGATAATCCGCGTTCCCGTGGAACTCGATAACGTTTTTACTGCCCGCCCTTTGATGGAGACCATCCACGTTCTGCGTTATTATCGCCCCAACTTTTCCTTTCTCCTCCAGCTCGGCCAGGGCAAAATGCGCGTAATTCGGCTCGGCAGAAGCGAGAGTATCCATCAACTCTCCGAGCATCCTCCACACTTTCTCGGGGGCTGCGAGAAACGCCCCTATGTGTGCATACTCCATAGGATCGAACTTCTCCCATAGCCCCTGGTATCCCCTGAAGGCGGGTATGCCGGACTCGACCGAAATCCCTGCACCGGTCAGGACCGCGCAGTTTTCCGCATTCAGGAGAAGTTCGGCGGCTTCCCTTATCCTGTCCACGGAAAATCACCCCTGAAGGAAGGTCCCTAGTTTAAGAGCCAGCCCCATATCACCCGCCACTTTCAGTTTCCCCATCATGAACGCCATCTGGGGATTCAACGAGCCTGAGAGAAGGTCGGCAAAGTCGCTGTCTTTGACGGTGATGACGCAATCCGGGTCTTCGGCACCGCCCTCGTTGACGGTCACCTTGCCATCTTTTATCGTGACGAACCACCTTCCACCGGAATCTCCCTCGATGTTGAACTGATAGGTGCAGTCCAAACCCGAGAGCTTGCCCGGATCAGCCTCCAGTTTTTCTGAAAGACCCTCGAAAAACTCTCTTACGATGTTCTCGGACATTTCTACCTCCTTAAAATGAATGGTTATTCATTTTTTAGCACAGGTGAGTCCCCAAAATCAATGGCAATTTGGAAGTCCATCTTTTATCATATTATTCTCCATTTCGAAGGAGGTAAACACCCCGGGGAAATGAAAACGACAGTCATCGGAATCACAGGAGGTATTTGCTCGGGCAAATCGACCGTCGCCTCGCTCTTCAGGAAGAAAGGAATTCCCGTCCTGGACGCGGACGAGGTTACCCACAACGTTTACCTCCCAGGAACCAGGGCTTACGAGCTTCTCGTGGACAGATTCGGGGACTCCATCTTGAACGAGCTACGGGAGATAGACAGGAAGAAGCTCGGCAACATCGTTTTCTCCGACCCTGTTGCCAGAAAATTCCTCGAGGGAGTCACTCACCCGGCAATCGAGGGAGAAATGAGAAAATTCGTAACCGAGTGTTCCCAAAAAGGCCACCGCTTGTGCGCAATAGAAGCGGCGCTAATCTTCGAAAAGGGCAAGAGCAAGCTATTCGACAAGATATTGACCGTCTACGTAGACGAAAAAACACAGCTGGAAAGACTGATAAAACGGGACAAAATCGAGGTGAACGAAGCACTTGCAAGAATTCGATCTCAAATGCCCCTGGCAGAAAAAGCCAGACTAGCCGATTACGTGATAGACAACTCAGGCCCTCTCGCTCAAACCGAGAAACAGGTGGAAAAGATCATATCCGCGCTCACAGGCGGGAGCTGACGTCCTGTTCTTCCGATAGACTCAGTCCATAAAAAAACACTCCACCTGCGCCGCCTTTGCCATCCGTCCCCTCGAACCCTATGACAATTCTGTAAACACCGGAGGCTGGAGGCTTACCATATGCCAGCGTGAAATCCTTCCTCAAGTCCCTGTCTACTTTCACATCCTTTCCCACGTCTGTTTCATCACCCACAGAAACGATCGCTACAGAGACCGTCGAGTTCACGATACTCCCTTTGGGAATCCTGTTCCCAAACGCGTAAAGTAGGCTCCTTCTCGTCCATATTTTCCTGTTCCACGCGGCAGAAAACGCAAGAGCGACGTATTTGCGAAATGAAAGGTCAGGCTTCTCATCGAAAATGACCTGAACGTATATCGGATATCTGGCTTCCTTCACCCTGTAATCCGACTCATTCTGATTCACGCCATCACACCTGTACGAAAACTCGATTTTACCGGGAGGGACGTTTTTCAAGACGTCGCTCTCAAGATAAACTTTTTTTCCACCGGCCAGATCCACCTTCAGAACCCCGTTACCCTCATCGAGTTTCAGAGCGGAAGCATCCCCTGTCACCTCGAATAATCGTTTTCCGCCGATCAACTCCACGGGCGGAAAGCTCAACGCATATATAACTCCGGCGAGACCAAACAGAACAAACAGAACAGCTGCTGCGATTCTAGTCGATGTTTTCATATTCGGTCCCCTTCACATTTATGCCTATCTCTTCGCATCTTCGCACGAACTCCTCCACGCATCTCTTCACCTCCTCGCCGTCTGTCCCCCTGATTACAACCCTCACCCTGTAGCCCCTCTCCCATGAAGGGTAAGAACCGACCGACAGAGAAGGAAAATCTCTCATTATTTCCCCCATGAGCTCGGAAAAAGCCGACTCTCCCGAATCGAGGAAGATTATCCCTTTCCTCACAGACGCGCACCTGAAAAGGAATTGCACCTTCGGGAACATCTCCTCTATCAACGCGGGTATTCCCGGAAACACAAGAATATTTTCCACCATGAACCCAGGCGCACCAGACATCGGATTGTCTATCAGGGTAGAACCTTCGGGCAGCATGGCCATCTTCAGCCTCGCCTCGTTCAGTCTGTTTCCGTAATATCCCTTCAACGCCTCTTCCGCACCGGGATGAAGAATTAGTTTTCTTCCGAGAGCCACAGAAACTGCTTCCCTCGTAACGTCATCCGGAGTCGGCCCTATCCCTCCCGTTAGAATGAGGAAGTCGACCCTGCTTCTCACGAAACGTATGAATTCCGATATTACTTCTATCTCGTCGGGCAAAATCATCGCGCAGAAAACCTCGACTCCCATGTCCCCGAATTGCTTGATGAAGTAAGAGGTGTTCCTGTCCTCTACTTCTCCCTTCAAAACCTCATCCCCTATTATCCCGAGTGCCACACGTGAGGGACCTTGAGAGATTTCCAATTTACAACACCTTCCTTTTAGATTATTTTTTCTATCAATACGAAAATAAGGGCTACCCGATGAGAAGGCAAGAAGAAAAATTGTCTTATAAAAAATCAGGGGTCGACATAGAAGAAGCGGAACGCTTCATAAAATCGGCCAGGAAATACATAGAAAAAACGAAAATTCCAGGGGTTATGGGCGAAATCGGGGGATTCTCTTCCTTCTTCGCCCTGAATCTGAAAGATTACAACGAACCTGTACTCTTGTCCGCGACGGACGGAGTCGGCACCAAGCTGAAAGTGGCATTCGCCGCGGGAAAATTCTCGACCATCGGTATAGATCTGGTTGCAATGTGCGCAAACGACATCGTCGTTCACGGCGGTCGGCCCCTCTTCTTTCTCGATTACTTCGCCACGGGCAAACTCGACTCGAAACAGGCACTGGAAGTCATAAAGGGAATATCGAAAGGATGCCAGGAAGCCGGTTGCGCTCTCGTCGGCGGAGAAACTGCGGAAATGCCGTCGTTTTACAAACCTGGCGAGTTCGACCTCGCGGGTTTTTGCGTGGGAATCGCCAACAAGTCGGAAATCGTTACCGGGGAAAAAATCGAAGAGGGGAACCTAATCATCGGACTCCCATCGAGCGGTTTCCACAGCAACGGCTACTCTCTCATAAGGAAGTTGCTCTTCCAGAAATTGAAACTCGGCGCGGACTCCCCTTTCCCAGGGATGAAAACTCCCATATGGAAAGTCCTCTTGAGGCCCACAAAAATATACGTGAAACTCGTCTTGGATCTCATATCCCGCTTCAGGATAAACGGGATGGCACACATTACAGGCGGCGGATTCTACGAAAACATAGGCAGGATACTCCCACACGGTTTGAAAGCGGTAATACGGGCATCAAGCTGGAGGGTGCCTCCCATCTTCGGAACCATCAAGAAGCTCGGAAATGTAGAAGATGAAGAAATGTTCCGAACCTTCAACATGGGCATCGGTTTCATCATCATCGCCGGGGAAAAAGAGGCGGGTGAAATAACTTCTCATTTAAAATCAATCGGAGAAAAGGTTCAAGTGATCGGGGAAATTATCAGGGATGAGCACAACAACGGAAACGTGGAGGTGATCCTGAAATGACGGATAAAAAGCACCCCATAGTAGTTCTCATATCCGGCAGTGGAACCAACCTGCAGGCGATAATCGACGCCTGCGAGAACGGATTCATCCCTTGCAGAATCGCTCTCGTTCTGAGCAACAAGAAAGAAGCCTACGGGCTCGTGAGGGCGGAAAAGCACGGAATCCCAACGGCGGTCGTGGAACACAGGAACTTTCCCACGAGGGAAGAATTCGAGAAGGAACTCATACGGGTGATCGAACCCCACGAGCCGGAACTCATATGCCTTGCTGGGTTCATGC
The DNA here is from genome assembly GCA_964429585.1 of uncultured bacterium. Classification (GTDB taxonomy): domain Bacteria; phylum Desulfobacterota; class Deferrimicrobia; order J040; family J040; genus CAYSCN01. The sequence goes on from CAYSCN010000017.1 coordinate 48,367, forward strand.
GCGTGCTGACTCCACTTTTTGTAAACCACTTCAAAAACAGGATCATGAACATCCACCCGGCGCTTTTACCCTCCTTCCCGGGGACTCACGGCCAGAAGCAGGCGCTCGACTATGGAGTCAAGTTCACAGGAGCCACGGTCCACTTCGTCGACGAAGGCACCGACACGGGCCCCATAATCATACAGGCGGTAGTCCCCGTCTACGACGACGACACGGAAGAAACGCTGGCGAAACGGATACTTAAAGAAGAACACAAGATATACCCCCTAGCCATAAGGTATTTCTTCGAAGGAAGACTACAGATAGTTGGTAGAAAAGTTCTTCTGAAGGACCAGAAGAAGATCCCAGAATTCGCCCACATAAATCCGTACGACGTGTAGAATTGACACCAAAACCATCTTCTCTTCGCGAAGACCTTGTCAGTTTCAGAAATTTGTGTTAAATTTACAATTCATTTTTGCGTCTTGAGAGGAGGTCGGGTAAATGGCCAAATGCGATATATGCGGCAAGGGTCCCATGGTTGGACATCACGTTTCTCACGCCAACAACAAGACGAAGAGAGTATTCAAGCCCAATATAAAGAAAATCAGGGCGAGAGTTAACGGCAGTGTCAAGAGGATAAACATCTGCACCAGGTGTCTGAGGACCGGAGTGGTAGAGAAGGTAATCTGACGATAATACTTCAGGGGGATTCTCCCCCTGAAACCCCCTCTGCCCCACTTAAAACAACTGGTTCGT
>CAYSCN010000018.1:0-48700 GCA_964429585.1 uncultured bacterium
CCGTAGTTGACGTGGTTATCGTGGTTGGGTGGTTGCGTGGCTGAGTGGTTGAGTAGTTGCGTAGCTGAGTGGTTGAGTAGTTGCGTAGCTGCGTGATTGGGTGTGGTTTTTCGCAACCACGATAACTACGCAACCACAGAACCACGAACCACGTTCACTCCACGTTTCGGTCATTCGGATTTATGTATTTGAATTTATTTCGGATTTCGTGCTTAGGATTTAGGATTTACCTCTATTCCGTTTCCACAAAGATCAGTGGTTCGGATGCTCGGTGGGTCGGAGCCTTCTCAAATTTTTCCTCTTGTAACCACGGTCGTTATCGCCGTCCCGGCGATTATAATAGATGTGTCTTCGATTATGCCTTTTCCACTTTTCAAACGGTTTGAAGTCTCTCACCACGTAGACCCTTTTCTCCCTCACGATTACGGGTCTCGCGCGGACGACACGCTTGTTGATTATTATGGAAAACCTCTTAATGGGGTTTCGCTTCCGGATTACGACGACCTTCTCTCCGGGCCTGGCGGGAACCCATATGACCTTTCTTCTCGTTATCCTGAACCTCACCCTGGCGGGGTACCATTTTCTGAAGTCTCGACCGGGCACCCAGACCCAACCTGTTCCCCTCACTTTGGCCCAGTATCCGTAGTGGTAGGTGACCCATCCCCAGGGTTCGAAAGATACCCAGACCCAGCCTGCTGGGGAAATGAAGACCCACCTGCCGTAAGTGAAAGGTGCCCATGCCTCTACATAGATCCTCGGTCGCCAGACCCTTCCGTAGGAAGGAACCTCTATCCACTCGCCGTAGAGGGAAAGTTCTCTGTAAACTCGCTTGGGTGGGATGTCGTGAGAATCTTCCTCCTCGTATATATTTTCTTCGTCGTGCTCTCCCTGTTCTCGCTCGACTTCGTCTGCGTAGGAGTCGAACGGGTCGGCCTCGTATACGCGATTTAAGGCTACCGAACCAAGCCTCACGACAGCTTCTTCGCCCTCTGTTATGAGTAATTTTTTCCCGCCTGTTTTCAATATTGCCTTACCCTTTTTCACCTTTACTTTCGGAATGCTTCCCTTTATTTTTTCAACTTTTAGTTTACCTCTTCCGACGAGAGCGACAGACCCGTACACGCCCATTTTGACCACAGTCTCAAAAGAGCTCATGCCCCCTCTGTGTGATACCAGGAGGGTTCCCTGCACGAGCCTCACAGTGACGGAGTTATCACTTATTCGAGTGACGATTGACTCGGTTTCCTCATCGAGACAAATCAGATTATCCCAGGAAGATTCCAGGCAGGCCCTTGAATCGAAATCGGTGATAAGTCTCATACCCTCGAAGACGGGGATGTTTTCGTATGCTTCCTCGTATTCTTTTCCATTGACTTCTTTGAACCAGACGGCACCTTCTACCTTCTTGAGTCGGAGGATTCTATCTGCCGGGATATGGTCATCTCCGTAAGAGATGGAGGGCAGTATGGCGAAGAGGAGCGTCGAGAACGCGAAGAGAATCGCTATATTCGAAGATTTCTTGATTTTCATCTCTCTCCTCCTTTCAGCGTTTTAGACGTATGACGATTCCATATATTCATTGAACAATTTAACCTTCTCACGAGCTTTAAGGGTTGTTATAGTTTCTATTGTTAGAACGCAAATTACGGGGGTGTGTTTCATGGGTATAAATGGAGCTTCCGTTGAATGGAAGAGCTATCTTTTCTTCACCATTGTATTCGCGGTTCTCTACCTTGGCGGGTATTTCGTCAAGAATATTATCTTCAGCAGGTTGAGGAGTGCTGCACACAAGAGCAAATGGACCCTGGACGACAAATTTATCGATATCTTCGAAAAATATTACCTCCCTCTTCTGCTGGTGATTGTCATATTCATCTCGCTTTCCATAGTGAGGATTCCAGAGGAGGGGAGGGCGGTTTTTCAGAAGATAGCGGAGGTGATTTTTCTCGGGACGATAACCTTCGCCTCAGCAAAGTTCGGGGGCGTCTATGTTCAGAAGCTCAGTGAGAGGACGGACGGAAAGCTCCCCTCTACATCTTTGCTCGAAAACGTGGCGAAGGGCGTGATACTGATAGTCGGCTTTTTGATTATTGCAAACGCCCTCGGGATATCGATAACGCCGATAATAACCGCCCTCGGCGTCGGTGGTCTCGCCGTGGCGCTCGCGCTTCAGGAGCCCCTTTCAAATCTTTTTGCCGGTTTCTACATAAACCTGACGGGAAAAATAAAGAAGGGGGATTACATCAGGCTGGACAGCGGTGAGGAAGGGTACGTGGAAGACATAACATGGAGATACACATACGTTAGAGCCCTGGGAAACAACCTGATAATCATCCCCAACACGAAGGTTTCATCGGCAATTGTGACCAATTACGATTTGCCCGAGTCTTTTCTTTCGGTGATAGTTCAGGTAGGGGTTGCATATGACAGTGACCTGGAAAAGGTGGAGAGGGTCACCATCGAGGTGGCAAAAGAAGTACAAAGGGAGCTTCCGGGAGGCGTGGACGACTTCGAACCGTTCATTCGCTACCACACCTTCGGTGATTTCAGCATAAACTTCTCGGTGATAATGAGGGCCAAGACATACGTGGACAATTTCCTGATGAAGCACGAGTTCATAAAGAGACTCCACAAACGCTACGAGCAGGAAGGTATAGTAATTCCGTTCCCCATAAGGACTGTTCAGTTCGACAGCGATCTCAAAGTCGTGAAAGATTAGTCGAGATGATAGAGGTCTGGACTTATTCCGGTTACAGAGGGGACGAGAGGCCGACGCGGTTCATCCTGAACGGGGTGGTCTATCGGGTGGAAGAGATCATCGACAGGTGGTTTGGGCAGGAAGCGGATTACTTCAAGGTGAAGACCGACCGGGGAAAGGTGTTTATCTTGAGGCTGGACAGGTTCGATGGGATGTGGGACATCGAAACCATCGTTGGTTGAGCTCACTGAATTCCCTCGCCTGTGGGCTCTGGAGCTTCCTTCACTTCGCCGAATTTTTCTTCATACTTCCTGAGGTTTTCCGTGAGAGCGTGTATTATCCTCTTCAGGTGCCCCGGGCTTGTAATCACCCTGGCGGTCACGATTGCTTCTGGGGGAAAACTGTTTATGAAATCAATGACGAACTCCTCCCTCGTGTGGGTTACAACCATGGAATTGGCATATGAGCCCTTCAGTACATCGTCGTTTATTTTGATTTTCATCCTCTTTTCCATTTCATTCCTCCTCTTTTTTTCCAGAGAGCCTCTCAGCAATCGAGGCTTTATCCCTCAGTTTTTTCAATATATCATCTCCGCAACCCTGGCAGGTGGAAATGGCCTTCTCGTAATACTCGAAAGCTCCTGATGCGTCTCCTGAAATGGAAGCCAGGTCTCCTGCAGTCTCGAACAGGTACCAGGGGACCTCATTTCCGGACTCGATGAATGACCTTACCTCTTCCTCACAATTTTCGAGGCGGATGGAGAGCTCGAGCCTCGCCTGGCAGAGGTTGTTCAAAATGTCGGGAGAATCGGGGGAGAGTTCACGGGCCTTTTCGAACTCGCCCAGAGCCTCTGTTTTTCTACCCGTTCGGTAGAGAAGGTTCCCGAGGTTGAAGTGGAACAATGCTTTGTCCGGGTTCATGTCGATTGCTTTTTTGTAATGGGTTTCAGCCAGTTCGTATTCTCCGTTTCTCTCGTATGCCACACCGAGGTCGTTGTGCTCTTCAGCTGTGAGCGGGTCGGAAATAACGATTATCCTTCCGCCGCAGTTGATCATCAAAATGAGGATGAGAAAGAGAGGAAATCGAGCGAAGAGAAGAATTCGTATAAAGGAGGACTTTCCAGGGTGTTTACTCATCTACTTCTCCACGATGATTGCAAGGTGTCCGGTTTTTTTCCACGCCTCCTCTAGCGAACCCATATCAGAGGGAGCATTTGCTTCGTATCCCGTGTGGACGTAGACGATTCCTTTGTCCAGGTCATAGCCTGTAGCAACCAGATAGTGAGGCCTTTTCACGATGCTTCCGCCAAGGTCTACGAAGAGTATGGGTGGGACGCCCTTCGATATATAGGCGAGCAACTCACACATGTCGAGCTTGGCTATCTTGGTCCGGGGAAAGAATTTTCGGGCGTAGTTTTTTAAGTCTGTAATCAGGGTTCCCTTTAGAGCTGTAGAATAGACCGAGGCGGTTATGTCGTCTGGAATGACGTCTGCGCCGTAAAAATTGAGAACCATGGCGAGAGCGGCGGGACCGCACTGGTAGGCAGTCTGCAGAAAAGAAGGAACACGGAGCATTCGGAATCGAGGAAGGGACGAAGGACACTCGAAGGCGGCTCTTTTTGAGACGGCGCACCCCGAAATGAGCAGAAGAGCCGCCAGTATGTATATCCCCTTTTTCACCAGGAAAGTCTACTTGATGATTATTTCTTTGTTGAGCAACTTCAGTATTATTATCACCAGAATTGCCAGGACCGCCAGGCTGATGAGGACGCCCACCCCATCACCTCCTGCCGGCGACGTCTTGGCTATGCTGGCCAGTGTGTGGAGGTCCTCGTCGTTCAGCTGTGAGACCTTGGCCACCGCTTCTTCTCGGGTCATGCCGAAATCCTGAAGCTTCTGGAGAACGATTTTTTTCTCGAGGAACTGTTTAACGGTGCTCAAATCTTTCTCGCGCATTTCCTTCTTCGCGCTCTCCGTCAACTTGGATGCCACCATATAGGCGGCGGCTTCCCTGCTCATGGATGAGAGGACGAGGAAGACAAGTGCCAGGATGGATGCGATAAGCGCGAAGCTACCGTGTTTCCTGAACATGGTCAGCATGTTATCACCCCCGGATTTTTTTCCTTTAGATTATTGCCGATGGAATTTAGGCGGTCAACAACGGTTATTCGCCTATCACCTTTACCAGGACCCTCTTTTTCCTTCTTCCGTCGAACTCGCCGTAGAATATTTGCTCCCAGGGGCCGAAGTCGAGCCTCCCATTGGTTACTGCAACGACGACTTCCCGCCCCATGATGGTCCTTTTCAGGTGCGCGTCCCCGTTGTCTTCGCCTGTAAGGTTGTGCCTGTAGCGCGATATGGGCTCGTGAGGGGCGAGTTCCTCGAGCCATCTCTTGAAGTCCTCGTGGAGGCCCGGTTCGTCGTCGTTTATGAATACGCTCGCCGTTATGTGCATCGCGTTCACGAGGCACAAACCCTCTTTTATTCCACTTTCCCGGACGATTCTTTCCACATCGGAAGTGATGTTGATGAGGTCCACCCTCTCCTTCGTGTTGAATTCGAGGTATTTCGTCAGCGATTTCATGGGTACCTCCTCTGGTTTTCAGTAATATATTTCGCTCACGTCGAAAAGAGGGTATACGAGGACGACCAGGTTGTGCGTCTTCCCCCGCCAGTCGGTGACGAAGTCCTCGTATCTTGCCTTGTGTTCGAAACCCATCTTCTCGAAAGCCGCAATCGCCGCCTTCTGGTCTTCGATGATTTCCGCAACAAGGTAGTTAAGAGCGGATTTGCTGGCTATGCTCTTAAGTTCTCTTATGAGAGCTGTCCCCAGACCTTTGCTCCTGTAAGCCTGGTGTATGACCACGCGCACGTCGCCGACTTTGGATTTCCAGCCTTTCTTGCGTCTGTGAAGAGTTGCGTCCCCCACGACCCTATCTCCGTCCCAGGCGAGGATGGGGAGGACTCTCTCGTAATCTAGCTCCTCTTCCCACCTGAGGATGGTTTCCTTTTTGGTTACGTCATCCTTGAAGTATATTTTGTCCTCTTCGGGTATAGACTGGAAAAACTCCCAGAGCTTCTCACCGTCACCCCTGCTCATGGGCCTCAAAAGTATTTTCGTTCCATCCTTCAATGTGATGTATCGCGGGTACCTCTCAAGCATTTCATTCCCCCTGTTTCAAAGTTCCTCCCTGAAAGGCAGGTCTGTTATGTCATAGAATTTCTCGTATTCGCCCGGGTCATGGGGTTTTTCCCCTTTCTCGTGTAACAGGTCGTTTATCGCGTGGTGGGCGAAGGAGAGCGCCCTGTCCATCATCCTGACCGCGTGATAGGGGTCTTCATCGACGGCAGCGTCGGCTAAGGAGTCGAAAGCCTTCTTCACGTTCAATTTCGCTGGCTGAAGGTCTTCATCCCAGGCTGTCTCTTTTACCCGTATCAGGAACCGCTTCAGCTTGTTGTAGGCTTTCTTGATGTCGATTGGACCTGCGTTCATCTTTCGCCAGGTCCCGAAGAAAAGCTCGTCGTGCAATGCGCAGAGCTCGGGATGTGAAGAGCCCTGATATGGGCACACCCTCGGGTGTTTGAACGCCCCAGCGCTCGAAACCACAGGCATCCCGCAAACCGGACATATGGCGTTTTTTCCTTCGCTCAATGTTCCTTCCTGCGTTTGAATGAAACTGGAACGACTGAGAGTTTATCTCATTACTAACGAGTAAATTAGCACAACATGGAGAACCGCGGAATGGTAAAAAGGAAGAAGATGGTCCCCCTCGTGGATTCCACCACGTGCATAGGGTGTGGCCTGTGCGCAGACATATGCCCTGAAGTTTTCAGACTAGGCGATGGAGACATCGCCGAGGTTAAGAATGCGAAAGAAGTGGATTTCAGTAAAATAAAGGAAGCAGTGGACTTGTGTCCCGTTTCCTGCATCTCACTTGTCGAAAATGAAGAGAATTGAGTCTGGTATTAATTCCTTGACATGAAGTAGAATCGTTTTATAATCTAGTAACATTCCGATACTGAAATGTTTGCCTCATTTTTTCCCTCCTAATAGACCCTGGAAGGGAGGTGAATGCGGTGGGTGGCGGTCACGCTATCGTGGTCAATTCCCTTTCAAAGTTCTACGATGGAAAACCCGGGGTCATCGACGTTTCTTTCAGCGTCAATCGCGGGGATATCGTGGGTTTCCTCGGTCCCAATGGAGCCGGGAAGTCCACCACCCTGAATTGTATCACGGGAGTCATATCTCCAGACTCCGGGGAAATCTCCATCGAGGGTTTCGATACCGTCGAGAACCCGATGGAGGTTAGAAAGAGGATCGGCTATCTCCCGGAGGTGGCGCCTCTTTATCCAGACATGACGGTGGAAGAGTATATAACTTTCGCTGCTCAGATAAGGGATGTTCCGAAGCAGAAGTTGAAGGAGGCCGTAGACGGTGCAATAAAGGCGTGTGGATTGGAAGATGTGAGGAAGAGACTGATAAGAAACCTCTCCAAGGGATTCGGACAACGAGTCGGAATTGCCCAGGCTATAGTTCACGATCCGCCGATTCTGATACTGGATGAACCCACAATTGGTCTCGACCCCATACAAATTCAGGAAATCAGATCTCTAATAAAGAGTCTGGCCGGTAACCACACGATTCTACTTTCCACGCACATACTCCCTGAAGTGACGATGATTTGTAACAGGGTCATAATCATCAATGAGGGGAAGATCGTGGCCGAGGACACCCTCGATGGTCTCTCCAGGAGGGTCAAGAAGAAGCCAGATTACTTCATCCGGTTTGCCGAGGAAGATAGAGCAGGGGCTCACGAATTCTTGAAGTCGATCGATGGAGTAGAGGATGTGAGGGAGGAAGGAGACGGATTCCTGGTCACTTTCGATGGAGGTGAAGAAAGGATAGACGAGCTCGTTAGAAAGTCAGTGGAGAAAAACCTGCGTTTGAGAGAGATAAAACAGATGGCCGCTTCCCTCGAGGAGGTATTCGTCAAGCTCACTACTGAGGAAACGGCAGGAGGTGGTGAGCAATGAAGAAAACCGTTGCAATTTTCAGAAAAGAGGTGAAATCTTTCTTCTTCTCGCCGATAGCTTACGCCGTGGTCGGGGTGCTAGTCGCCGTCACGGGTTACATATTCTATGGTGCACTCCTTAGGTTCAACTTGATAAAGATAAACATGTTCAGGATGCACGATGCGGGGATAAATCTGAACAACGTGGTCCTCGACCCGGTTTTCTACGATACAGCGGTATTTCTTCTCATAACCGTACCTCTCATAACGATGCGGCTTCTGGCCGAGGAGAAAAGGTTGAAAACGTTCGTGTTCATTTTCACTTCTCCAGTTTCGCCGGCTGAGATAATCATCGGGAAATATTTTTCCTATCTGGCGGTGCTGTTTGCCAGTCTGTTGTTTGTTTTCCTGCCGCCGCTGGTTCTCGTTGCAACGTCTGACGCATCCCTTCCGCCTGTTCTGACTGCATTCCTGGGTCTGTTCCTCCTGGGAGCGTCCTTCGGGGCAGTGGGGCTTTTCGTATCATCGCTCACGGAAAACCAGATAGTTTCGGCAGTGTTGACTTTCGGCGCCCTTGTGCTTCTCTGGTTGATACACCTTGCGGGAGACCCGACCGGGAACGCGCTCCAGAAGATTCTCGCCAACCTTTCTGTGATCCAGCATCAGAGGGATTTCATAAGGGGGGTAATAAATACCAAAGACGTCGTGTTCTATCTGCTGATGGCGTTCTACTTCCTGGCCCTTTCCTACTTGTCAATCGAATCGAGGAGATGGAGGGGGTAGTGACATGAGCAGGAAGAGGAGAATTGCATACGGTGTGAACTCCCTGGTGATGGCTCTTGTTCTGTTGATGATAACAGCGGGTGTGGGGTATCTCGCGACGGAGTATAACAAATCGTTCGACTTCACCGAAGAGAAACTCTACTCGCTGGATCCTCAAACAGTGAAGTTTTTGAAGAGCCTTGATAAAAAAGTCCGATTCACCGGATTTTTCCAGAAAAACTCGCCCCAGGCAGATAGGTTCACGGACTTCATGAAGCTTTACGAAGAAAATTCCAAAAACGTCTCTTTCCGCCTGGTGGATCCCGATGAGGACCCTGTCACGGCGAAAAGCTACGGCATCACCAGATATGGCACGATAGTGGCCGAGTCCGGAGAGAATACCAAGAGGACCTACGAGCTCACCGAGGAGGCCATAACAAACCTGCTTATAATGGTTACCCGGGAAGGGAAGAAAAAGATATTCGTGACCCAGGGGCACGGGGAGAGAGATGTGAAGTCTCCCGAAGGGGGAGACATAAGCGTGATAGTCGAGGACCTGAAGAAGCAGGGATACGAGGTTACTCAGGGTAATGTTCTGGGTTACTACAAGAAATGGGATGACGATACGGTTGTCCTTATACCGGGTGTAAAGAAGCCTTTCTTGAAAGAGGAGCTGGATGTTCTGGAGAATTTCATTTCAAATGGTGGGAAGGTGATAGCGCTCATCGACCCGGCCGAGAAGCGCTGGTTCGAGGACTTCCTGGAGAAATACGGGATTAAGTACCAGGACGGAATAATAATCGACCCCGCTTCCAGGATTTTCGGCGGGACTCCAGTAACGGCGTTGATCACTTCTTATACCTCGCATCCATCTGTACAGAATTTCAGACTCGCGACATTTCTGGCTCTTGCCGGGGGACTGCAGGTGAAAAGGAAAGAAGGAGTCACGACGTTTGTCCTGTTCAGGACGGGGAGAGGCGCGTGGCTTGAAAAAAGCAAAGTCCTTGACAGGGTGAGGTTCGACCCAGGGAAAGACAGACTCGGTCCGATAGACGTGGCGGCGGTTTCCATAGTGAAAGTGAAGGAGAAAGAGAAGGAGAATGAATCGAAAGAGGGGAAGGAGAAGAAACCGGAAGGGACGGAGTCTGAAGTCGGCGGAAAGAAAGAAGGCAGGCTTCTGGTAGTGGCGGATTCCGATTTCATATCCAACCACTACGTGGGCTTTTCGGGCAACGGGGACCTCTTTATGAATCTGGTCAAGTGGATGCTGTCCGAGGAGAAGATAATCAACATAAAGCCGAAGCGGCCCAAGACCTCGTCTTACTTCCTCACTGCGACTGCGAAGAAAATGTGGTTCGCTGGGGCAGTCGTGGGATTGCCGCTTTTGATATTCGGGATGGGATTTGCCACCTGGAGGGTGAGAAGGAGGAAGTAAGGAGGATGATATGAAGAAGAGATTCGCCGCGACGGGAATACTCGTTCTCCTGATGATAGCCGTATTTGCAGGAATAAAATATTCGGAAAAGCTCAAAACGGAGAGACAGAAAAGGGAAGAGGAAAAGAAGAAGATATTTTCGTTTGATAAAGACGATGTCAAGGCCATGATGCTGAGCGAGGGAGGCAGTGAGGCCGTTCTGGTGAAAAAGGGTGACAAATGGTTTCTCGAAGAGCCAGTATCATCTCTCGCTGACGATATGAGGGTGAAAAACCTGCTTGACCTGGTCGATCTGAAATACGTCACAAAGATATCCAAACCCGATGACCCGGCTAAATACGGCTTCGGAAAAGGCGAAGAAAAGATAACGTTCGTTACGAAGAATGAGGACGAGTTTACTCTCGTGGCGGGGGGAGAGCGCCCGGTTGGTGGAGGATGTTTTGTCAAAGTGCAGGGGAGCGATCCCATATATGCAGTTGTGGAAGACGTGAAGGTTACCATAACGGCTAAGAGGAAGGATCTTTTCGAAAGGGACGTTTTGCCGCTTTACCCTGCGGATTTGAGTGGCTTGAGCGTCAAGGTGAAGGGAAAGAGGATCGATCTGGTCAAAAAAGATGGATCATGGTATTTGGGTGATGAGTCAGTCGACAGAGAGTCGGTAGACGATTTTGTGAGGGAGATATGCTTTCTGAATGCTACGGACATATATGGAGGGAAGAAACCGAAAAAAGTCAAGATAGAAGCTTCTTTCAGGTCAGAAAAGGAAAAATCTGTTGTGGATGTGAGGATATACGAACCGGTCAAGGGAGAAAACGGCGTTGCAGTTCAGGTGGGAGACAGGGTGGAAGTTTTGATGATACCCGAGAAAAGGTTCGAGAAACTAACTGAAAAGTATGACAAGTTCGTGGAAGCGCTGGAAAAGGCATTGAAGAAGAGAGAGGAGAAAAAGAAAAAGCAGGCAGAAAAGAAGCAGAAGAGCAAAGGAGAGAATAATAAAGAAAAAGAAAAGTGAACCCACCGCATCCTTCCGAATTCGACTCCCCATAATTGTCACGGAATTAGCATGATAGTGTTATAATAAAAAATTCAAGTAAATTAAGGTTTATATCGTATGAGAAAGAAGGTTCTCGTCGCAATGAGCGGGGGAGTGGACTCCTCCACTGCTGCCTTTCTGCTCAAAGAGCAGGGATATGAAGTGGTTGGAGTCTCGCTCGACCTCTACGATTTCTCGGGAGTGATTGAAAACAGGGCGGGTACATGCTGTTCCCTGGACGATATTTACGACGCCAGGAAGGTATGTTTCACTCTCGGAATATCGCACTACGTGTTCAACTTCAGAGATATATTCGAAGAAAGCGTGATAGAGAATTTCGTCAGAGAATATGCCTCCGGGAGGACTCCGAATCCGTGTGTAATATGCAACGAGGAGGTCAAATTCAATTATCTTCTTGATAGGGCGATTGCACTTGGCTTCGACTACGTGGCAACCGGGCACTACGCCAGGATAGAGAAGAGAGGCGGCGTTTATCGTCTTCTCAAAGGCGTGGACTCGAGAAAAGACCAGTCATACTTTCTTTACATGCTCAATCAAAAGACCCTTCCGAATATCCTGTTCCCGTGCGGCGAGTATAGAAAGAGCGAGGTGAGGGAGATAGCCGATAGAGCAGGACTTCCGGTCAGGCAGAAGAAGGAATCGCAGGAGATCTGTTTCATAACAGAAAACTCATACAGGGATTTTCTCATGAGAAGAGGAATTACAACCGGAAAGGGCGAGATAGTGAGTGTACACGGAGAGGTTCTGGGACATCATGAAGGCGTGTTCAATTTTACAATCGGCCAGAGAAAGGGGCTGGGTATATCGGCAGGAATTCCGCTTTACGTGGTGGATCTGGATCCTTCTAAAAACAGGGTAATAGTGGGTCCCGAAGAGTTCCTGTATGCCGAAGGAGCTTATGTGGCAAAACTGTCTTTTGTGTCGGGAGAGCCCCCAATGGACGTTTTCGAGGCGAAAGCGAAAGTGCGCTACAGGAGCCCCGAAGTCGATTGCGTGATTCAAGTAAAAGAGAGCTCGGGATTGGTGGTTTTCCGTCAAAGGGTTAAAAGTGTTACTCCGGGCCAGTATCTCGTTCTATACAATGGTGAAGAAGTGATAGGGGGGGGAGTGATATCGGAAGTCATCCGGGAAATGGACGAAAAAGAGGTGATGTAGCAGATGAAGGTTTACATCAAAACTATTGGATGTAAAACGAATTATGCCGACTCTACCAGAATAGCCGAGGGGCTCGTGAAGAAAGGGTTGACCCTGAGCGGAACTCCTCAGGAAGCGGACGTTCTTATTGTTAACTCCTGCGTCGTGACCCACAGGGCCGAATCCGACGTTAGAAAAGCGTTGAGGAGGCTAAGAAGGATAAACCCAGGGGCCAGGGTGGTTTTGACCGGCTGCGGTGCGTCGCTGGATGACGGAAAGCCTTTTTCGGGCCTCGCGGATCTGGTTAAGCCGCCTGACCCGGATGATATAGCCAGGGGGCTTGGGATAGACGTATGCCGTGGTGAGGGAGTGCTGGGAGATCTCCCGGTTGAGGGGGGGAGAGTCAGGAGATACGTGAAAGTTCAGGACGGTTGCAACCTTGCATGCACATACTGCATAGTTCCGCGTGTGAGAGGAAAAAGCAGATCCAGGAAACCGGACGAGGTGGTTGGCGAGGTGGGACGTCTCGAGAAAGCAGGTGTTAGGGAAGTGGTTTTGACCGGTGTTCACCTGGGGCATTACGGCGTGGACCTTGATGGAAAGCGGACCCTCTCGAAGCTTCTTCGAAGACTTCTCGACTCCACCAAGAAAATTAGATTCAGGCTGAGCTCGCTGGAGGTGGACGAAATAGACGATGAGCTCCTCTCGATGATAGCGGAGGAAGAAAGAGTCTGCAGACATCTCCACGTGCCGCTTCAAAGCGGGGATGACGGAATACTCAGGGCAATGGGCAGGTGGTATGACACCAGGCAGTTCAGTGATGCAATATGGAGAATAAAGTCCTCCGTTCCGGAGGTATGCGTGGGGACGGACGTCATAACTGGATTCCCAGGCGAGGAGCTGGAACAATTTGAGAGGACGGAGGTTTTTTTGAAGGAAATCCCGGTGGACTATATCCACGTGTTCTCTTATTCGAGGAGAAGAGGAACGAGGGCGGCTGAGATGGAGAATCAGATCCCGGAACACGAGAAGAAGAGAAGAACCGAGGTGCTTCGCGCGCTGAGTGAAGAAAAAAGGAAGATGTTCCTGATGAAATTCATGGGTGCCGAGGGAGAGATAGTCTGCGAGAAGGTGGATAGAGGGAAGTGTCAGGGGATGACGGACAACTACATACGTGTTGAGGCGGCGGGTACCGCCGATGTTGGAGAACTGGTGAGGGTTCGGATCGAGGAGGTTATTGGTGCCAGGGTCAGGGGCGTTTGTGTCTGAAGAGGACGTGAAAAATCTGGAGAGGACGATCGGTTACCAGTTCAGGGACAGGTCCCTCCTTGTGGAGGCGGTATCCCACAGGGCTTTCATGGGGCGAAGCAACAGGCTCACCCTTTCCAACCAGCGTCTGGAATTTCTCGGAGATTCGATACTTTCATACATCGTGTCGAGTTACCTGTTCAGAGTTTATCCCGGGAAGGACGAGGGTTTTCTGTCGAAACTACGCGCCAAAGTAGTGGATAACAGATTTCTCGCGGAAGTTGGTAGAAATCTGGGAATAGAAGATATCCTAAACGACGCTAGGAAGAGGTTAAGGAGAAAAACTTCGGGAAGGCTCTCGAAGAAAGTGATGGGGGACATATTCGAGTCCATAATCGGCGCTGTTTACCTGGATGGTGGTATGGATGCGGCCGAAGAATTCATAGAGAGGGCGATTCTGGGAAAAATACGGAACATCGAAGAAGTGGAAGTTGATTTCAAGACGTCATTACAGGAATGGTGCCAGAAAAACGGAATACCCCTGCCTGAATATTCGCTTCTCTATTCGAAGGGGCCGGAGCACGACAAGTCTTTCGTCGTTTCGGTCAGAGTCGGGACTCTGGGTACTGCTACGGGTGAAGGCCAGTCCAAAAAAGAGGCGGAGCAGGAAGCGGCGAGGAGAATCTTTGAACTCATCAAAAATGAAGAAAACTAAGAAGATCCTGCCATTCTTCGTGACGCATCAGGGGTGTCCATGGAGGTGCACCTTCTGCGACCAGAGGGTGATCGAAGGAGCATCTCCATCAATGAGCGAGGCGCTTGAGAGGCTTGAAAGAGAACTTTCGTCGATTGCCACTCCCCCAGATCAGATAGCGTTCTACGGGGGCGACTTTCTCAATATGAATGAGGAGGTGATAAGGTCCACGATCTCAGAAGTGGAGAGAATGACGAGGGAGCGTTTTGGCCTGAGGGTGGGATACAGAGCATCGTGCACGCCGGAAGCGCTCACGGAAGAGAAACTCGAGCTGGCGAGAAACCTTGGGTTTGAAACGATAGAGGTGGGTGTGGTCTCCACTGACGAGGAGGTTTTGAGGCGTGCCGGAAGAAATTGCGGGAAGAAAGCCATACTGGAGGCTATTAGAGCGTGCATGCGAGCGGGTTTCGAGGTGGGGGTGCAATTCGTATCCGGTCTACCTGGCGACGATCACGGGAAATTCTCGAGATCATTAAATGACGTCCTGTCTCAGAAGCCCAACTTCGCGAGGCTTTACCCGCTGGTCGTAATTGAGGGGACTCCATTGGGAGACATGGTTAAAAGAGGAGAATTCGAACCGAGAGATGATTCGTATCACCTGTGGGCGGCCGCCATATTCGTCGCCGCCTGCGCCAGGTGGGGGGTCGAGGTAGCGAGAGTCGGCCTGCATCTGGGCGATGCGGTTCAAAACAAAATAATCTCGCTTCCCAGTGTTTCAAATCTCAGGCAGGAGGGGGAAGGAATCTTCCTGGAATTTGTTTTGACCGAGATATTCGAAGTCTTCGGAGACACCGTCAGGGTGGTGGTTCCGAAGAAGTATGAAACTTCACTCAAAGGGAAAGGAAGAAGAAGGCTCGAGGCTCTCCTCGACAAATGGAGGAACCGTTCGTGTTCCGTGGAATTCGCTGAAGACGGTGAGTTTATTAGGGTGTTCAAATATAATGATACTGGGGATGTGATTTTTAGGCTTTCTTACTTCGCGGAGAATTTCATCAACAGGGTGCTTCGGGAAGGTTGAAAATGATGAAAAAGTCGGGGTTCGTAGCGATAATCGGAAGACCAAACGTCGGCAAGTCTACACTCATGAACCGGGTGCTGGGACTCAAGGTTTCCATAGTAACCGACAAACCGCAGACGACGAGGGACAGAATTTCGGGAGTCTACACGGACGAAAGAGGGCAGATAATATTCGTGGATTCGCCTGGCATACACGACCCAAAAGCGGCTCTGAACAGGTACATGGTCAGAGAAGCAATGAGGGCGATGGAAGAATGTGACGTGATAATGCACATAACCGACGACAAGATATTCAGGTTCTTGGACGAGGAAGAGCTCGTCACCGAGGCGCTGGCGAAAGCGAGGCAGAAGAAGATATTCGTGATAAACAAAATAGACCTGATGACGGTGGCAGACAGGGAAAAGATAATATCCTGGGTGACCAAGCGCTGCGAATACGAGAGAATATTCGACACAAACGCACTCGCGGGATACGGAATAGACGATTTGATTTCATATCTCTTCGAGATTTTGCCCGAAGGACCACTTTATTACCCGGAAGACTACGTAACCGACAGGACGGAGAGGTTTCTGTGCAAGGAGATAATAAGGGAGAAACTCTTTAACTCTCTTAGAGAAGAAGTGCCATATAGCATAGCCGTTCTCGTCGAGGAGTTGAGGGAAATTCCGGAGAAAAACATGGTCCTGGTGAGAGCGGACATCTATGTGGAGAGAGATTCTCAAAAAGGTATAGTGATAGGGAAGAAGGGTGAACACCTCAAAAGAATAGGGCGTCTGGCGAGGGAAGAGATGGAGCACCTTTTCGGGAAAAAGGTTTATCTGGACCTCCACGTGAAAGTCGAGAAAGGGTGGAGCAGAAAAGAGTGGATAGCGAGAAGACTAGGTTACTGAGGTGAATGATGGGAAGAACCTTCAGGGTTGCGCTGGTCGGAAGGCCGAACGTGGGGAAGTCGACCCTCTTCAACAAGATAGCGGGCAAAAGAAAAGCGCTCACTTTCGGGAGACCCGGGATAACGAGGGATTTCATCTCCGAGAAGGTGGAGGTAGGTGGAAAGGAATTCGAACTTCTGGATACCGGCGGATATGTGCCCGACCCGGACGAAGAACTGCCTCAGCTTGTGAGAAAACAGGTATTGAAAGCTATCGATGAATCGGACCTTGTAGTTCTGGTGCTCGACGGGAAGGAGGGTCCAACCTCCATAGAAAACGAGATACTGGAGATACTTAGGGACAACGAGAAGGATTTCGTGGTTGCCGTGAACAAGGTTGACTACAAGCGGTTCAGGGATAACCTTCCTGCTTTCTACGAGATGGGCATTGGCGATTTCTTCGAGGTTTCGGCGGAGCATGGAACCGGTGTAGGGGAACTGCTCGCTGAAATAGAGAAAAGGATTCCCGAAATCGAGTCGGATGAGGACGGAAAGGCTTCGGACGCAGTAAGGGTTACTCTTGTTGGAAGGCCGAACGTGGGAAAATCGACTCTCTTCAACGCAATAATCGGCCAGGAAAGGGTCATCGCGAGCCCAATACCGGGGACCACGAGAGATACCATAGACATGGAGGTGAAAATAGGAGGGAATAGATACCTTTTCCTCGACACGGCGGGAATCAGACCAAGGAGGAAAACAGCCGACGCTGTGGACAAAATAACCTCGATACGAAGCATAAAAAGCATCAGGGACGCTCAGGTGGTTGTACTCGTTCTGGACTCGACCGAGGGTGCCACCCACAACGACCAGCAAATATTGCGTTATATAATCGACGAAGGGAGGGGCGTAGTGGTTGCCGCCAACAAGATAGATGCGCTGCCACGAGGAGAAGTCCCATCTGTTCTCAATCGGATACGGGAAGAACTGGCATTTGCCCGTTTTGCTCCTGTGGTTCCGGTATCGGCACTCGAGAAGAAGGGAATAAAGGAGCTTTTGAAGGAGATGGGTGGGGTCCAAGCTCACATGAGGATGAGGATAAAGACGAGCGACCTAAACAAAAGAGTGGGGGAAAGGGTCTTCAGAGCCAGCATCCCTGGTGGAAAAAGGCTCAACAGGGCATATTACATGACCCAGACGGGGACGGAGCCTCCTTCTTTCACTGTGTTCGTGAAAGAGACAGAGAACATTCCGGAATCTTTCACTAGGTTCGTGACGAACAGGATAAGGGAGGAGTTCGAGTTCAGGGGTTGTCCCATAAGAGTCCACTATCGGAGGAAATAATTGCCCGAAACGGCAGAGGAAATGGAAGAAGAAAGAGGCTCGAAGGCTGGAGCCGTAGTAATCGGAGCGTATCGACGTTTTCTGGGAAACAACGGATTCGTTTACAGCGCCGCCATATCCTTCAACGTGTTTCTCGCAGTCATACCGTTCCTTTTCCTCATATCGATGATAGGCGGTCTGTTTTTCAAGGGAATACTGGAGACGGAATCGAGGTGGCGCCCCCTTCTGGAAGACCTATTTCCGTTCGCTACAGACATAATAGTAAAAAACTTTCAGCTTCTACATAAAAACAGCGGTGCGCTCGGGCTGGTTGGATTTCTGGCCCTTTTCCTCGCGACCCTTTCGTTCACCAACGCGATTCACATATCGCTGTCAGCAATGTGGGGCGACGGCAGGAGAAAGAGCTTTCTGTCCATATTTCTGTCCCACTCGGTCATAATAGTTGCAGCTTCCGTTATTCTGATGGGGATAATGGTCACGCTGTCGGCTCTGACATTCGTGGAAAAGACGAAAATAGGAATAGAATACAAGCTCATAAAGACCCTTCTGGACGAGTCTATGCGGATTGCGAGGCACCTGATTCCTTTCCTTGTGCTGGCGCTTGCCTCGGGGTTCATATACAGGCACTTCTCACCGGTGCATGTTCCTTTCAAGCATTCCCTCACCGGGGGATTCGTGTTTGGAGGGTTGGCTTTTCTGGGGAAAACCGGATTCGTTTTGTATTTGAGGTATTTGAGCAGGATGAACGTTATTTACGGTTCAATTTTCGGGATAGTTTGTTTTATAATTGCCTCATACCTGTTTGCTATTTTTTTTCTTTTTATCGGTTGTGTCATCTACGAAGCTCTATCTCACAAAAGGGAATTCGAAGAGGTGGTAGGAGATGATAATCTCGCTGGGGAATAAAACACCAAAAATTTCCGAGGGTGTCTTCGTGGCTCAAACGGCGGTGGTAATCGGCGACGTGGAAATTGGAGAGGGTTCCAGTATCTGGTTCGGAACTGTCGTTCGGGGGGACGTGAATCGCATAACCATAGGAAAAAACACAAATATTCAGGACAATTCCACTCTTCATGTGACAAAAGGTGAATACCCTCTCGCCATAGGAAACGACGTGACCGTGGGGCATGGGGCAGTGATACATGGTTGCACGATAGAAGACGGCTGTCTCATAGGGATTGGGGCGGTCGTGCTGGATGGTGCCGTAATAGGAAAGGGTTCCATTGTAGGAGCGAAGGCGCTGGTCACTTCCGGGTCCGTGATTCCTCCTCATTCTCTCGTAATGGGTGTTCCCGCAAAAGTTGTCAAGAACCTCGGAGAAGGCTCGCTGGATGCCACGAAAGTTTTCCGCGACAGTTACCTCGAGATAATGAGAATGTACGAGGAGGCGGAAGTCCTGTGAGAACAGCGGGTATAGACGTTGGGACCAACACCTTGCGCCTTCTCATAGCAGAAGTCGATTCCGGGAATATTAGCCCGATATTGCGTGACAGGGAGATCATAGGGCTTGGCAGGAACTTGAAAAAGACGGGTGAATTCGAAGAAAGCGAGATCGAAAGCGCCGTAGCCGTATTGAAGAGGTTCAGGAAGAAGATGGAAGAGATGAGAGTGAATGAGTACTTCGCTGTGGGAACTCAGGCGCTGAGGGAATCACGAAACGCCGCGATATTCATCGATAGGATGAAAAAAGAGGCGGGAATTTCGATTGAAGTAATCGAGCCGGACAAGGAGGCGACCCTCACGTCGATAGGAATAAAAACGGTCCTTCCGCCGGAAAAGACGAGGGGAGCTCTCATGGTCGACATTGGAGGCGGCAGCACCGAATTCATCTTGAACCGAAGCTCGAAGATGAAATACGAGACGACTCCACTGGGTGTCGTTTACCTTTTGAGTCTGTTTCCCATATCAGACCCACCGGAAAAGTGGGAGATAACGAACCTCAGGCTTTTCGTCCGCAGCAGACTCGAGGAGGTGAAGAGAAGGCTCGGCGTCCGAAAGGCATCGAAGGTCGTGGGAACCGCCGGGACCTATACAACGCTAGCCGCGATCAAGCTCGG
This sequence comes from uncultured bacterium, assembly GCA_964429585.1. GTDB lineage: Bacteria > Desulfobacterota > Deferrimicrobia > J040 > J040 > CAYSCN01. Next base: position 19,381 of record CAYSCN010000018.1, read on the forward strand.
TATGGAAAAATACGAACCTGCCGCCATAAACGGCACGACCCTGTCGAGAGAGGAAATCAGAAGTCTGGAGGAGACCTTGCTGTCGGTTTCATCGGAAGAACGTTTGAAAATAAATGGTATGGAAAAAGGTAGAGAGCATTTGATCGTTCCAGGGGTGATAGTAGCGAGCGAGACGATGGAGGAATTCCGCTCTGAAGAGACCATTGTCTCGGACGGGAGCATACTGGAGGGAATAGTTTTATCCCTGGGGAGGAAATATCTGAAGGGAGTGGAAATATGAGCTTCAAGAATTTTGAGGAGGCACTAACGTTCGACGACGTTCTTCTCGTGCCGAGGGATTCGGATGTACTTCCATCCGAGGTAGACGTGAGCTCCAATCTGACCAACGAGATAAGGCTCAACATCCCTGTTTTATCTGCGGCCATGGATACCGTCACAGAATCTGAAATGGCGATAGCCATGGCAAGGGAGGGGGGTATAGGGATAATACACAGGAATCTGACTCCCGATGAGCAGGCTAGCGAAGTCGACAGGGTGAAGAAATCCGAATCGGGCATGATTGTGGACCCGATAACCGTGGAGCCGGACCAGAAGGTTACGGATGCACTCGAGCTGATGAAAAAGTACAGAATATCGGGGGTGCCCGTAACGAGAGGCAGGAAGCTGGTCGGGATACTGACGAACAGGGATCTAAGGTTCGAGACGAATTTCGAGCAGCCGGTGAAGAACCTGATGACCAGTGAAAACCTGGTGACAGTGAAGGAGGGTATAACGCTCGAAGAAGCGAAAAAGCTTCTTCACAAGCACAGGATAGAGAAGTTGCTGGTTGTGGATGACGATTACAACCTCAAAGGGTTGATAACGATAAAAGACATCATAAAGATTCAGAAATATCCAAACGCGTGCAAAGACAGCCTGGGAAGGTTGAGAGTTGGCGCGGCCGTGGGAACGGGACCTGATACGGAAGAAAGAGTGGAGAAGTTGATAAAAGCCGGGGCAGATGTGATCTGCGTGGATACGGCACACGGTCATTCAAAGATGGTCGTAGAGACAGTCAGGTGGATAAAGAAAAAATACCCGGAAATACAGGTAGTGGCGGGAAACGTGGCGACTGGTGACGCGGCTGAGGACCTTTTCGAGGCTGGGGCGGATTGCGTGAAGGTAGGAGTGGGACCCGGGTCCATCTGCACGACCAGGATAGTCGCGGGAGTCGGCGTGCCCCAGATTTCCGCCATAATCAAATGCGCCGAAGTGGCGAGAAAATTCGGGAGACCGATCATTGCTGATGGAGGAATCAAATATTCAGGTGACATCACGAAGGCCCTCGCAGCAGGTGCTTCCACTGTCATGATAGGTTCGCTGTTTGCCGGAACAGACGAATCGCCGGGAGAGATAGTGCTGTTCCAGGGCAGATCCTACAAGGTCTACAGGGGAATGGGTTCCATAGGTGCCATGAAAGGCGGAAGCAAGGACAGATACTTCCAGGCGGATGTCGAGCAGGAGTCAAAATTCGTCCCCGAGGGGATCGAAGGAAGGGTCCCGTATAGGGGACCGCTCTCGAACAGCATCTATCAGCTCGTGGGCGGTTTGAAAGCGGGAATGGGTTACGTCGGCGCAAGAACGATAAAGGAACTCCAGGAGAAGGCGGTGTTCGTGAGGATAACCAACGCTGGGCTGAGAGAGAGCCACGTGCACGACGTGATAATAACCAAAGAAGCGCCAAATTACTGGATGGATTGAAGGAGAGCTCGAATGGACAAGATTCTCATACTCGATTTCGGCTCGCAGTATACGATGCTCATAGCCAGAAGAATAAGGGAACTGTCTGTCTACTGCGAAATTCACCCGTTCAACATGTCGATAGAAGAAATCCGGGAATTTGGACCCAAGGGGATAATATTATCCGGGGGGCCGGCGAGCGTATACGATGAAAACGCCCCCGTAGTAGAAAAGGATCTTTTCGCATTGGGTGTTCCAGTTTTGGGCATCTGCTACGGTATGCAGCTCATCACCAAGACCTTTGGGGGAAAGGTAGAACCTTCCCAAAGAAGGGAATACGGTTTCGCGAAGGTGAAGATAGACGAGAGCGACCCTCTGTTCGAAAATTTGCAGGATTTTTCCCATGACGGAGAGATTTCCGTCTGGATGAGCCATTCGGACAGGGTCGAGGTTCTGCCTGAGGGCTTCATCTCCATAGGAAAGACGGAAAACACACCTTACGCTGCGGTGAAAAGCGGGAGGGGAGATGTCTACGGAGTTCAGTTTCACCCCGAAGTGGTTCACACCCCGTCCGGCATCAGGATTCTGGACAATTTCATAACCAGGATTTGCCGTGCCAGAAAGGACTGGACCGTCGGGTCGTTTATCGAACAGACTGTGGAAAGAATAAAAACGCGAGTGGGAGACGAAAGAGTGATTCTCGGGCTGTCTGGTGGGGTTGACTCATCGGTGGCTGCAGTGCTGATACACAGGGCGATAGGAGACAGGCTTTACTGTATCTTCGTCGACAACGGCCTGCTGAGAAAGAACGAGGCCCGGGAAGTCGTGTCGGTTTTCAGGGACAACATCGGGTTGAATCTGGTCTACGTGGACGCTGCGGAGAGGTTTTTGGATGCCCTCGATGGGGTGGTGGACCCAGAGCGGAAGAGGAAGATAATTGGGGAGACGTTCATCAGGGTCTTCGAGGAGGAAGCGAGAAAAATCGGTGACGTGAGATATCTGGCGCAGGGGACTCTATATCCGGACGTGATAGAGAGCATTTCATTCAAAGGCCCGTCCGCGACGATCAAGACACACCACAACGTTGGTGGCCTGCCTGAGAAGATGGACCTGGAGCTCATCGAACCCTTGAGGGAGCTTTTCAAGGACGAAGTAAGGAAAGTTGGGCGTGAACTCGGGGTTCCCGAGAAGATCTTGACGAGGCATCCGTTTCCGGGACCTGGTTTGGCGGTTAGAATCATAGGGGAAATAACGAAAGAGGGACTGGAAATTCTAAGAGAGGCCGACTTCATAGTCGAGGAGGAAATCCGTCGATCGGGTCTCTATGAGTCTATATGGCAGGCCTTTGCCGTGCTTCTTCCGGTCAAGACGGTGGGAGTTATGGGAGACGAGAGAACATACGAGCACGTCATCGCCATAAGAGCAGTGCACTCCACCGACGGAATGACCGCTGACTGGGTTGAGCTTCCTTACGGAGTCCTCAAGACCATGTCCAACAGGATAATAAACGAAGTGAAAGGCGTTAACAGGGTGGTATATGACATATCTTCCAAACCGCCATCGACCATCGAGTGGGAGTAATCGGGTGGGAATGTCATGAGCTTCGCTCATTTGCACCTTCACACGCAGTTCAGCCTTTTGGATGGATTGATAAAAGTAGAAGAACTCGTGAATCGGGTCAAAGAGCTCGGCATGCCGGGAGTGGCTATCACCGATCACGGGTCCATGATGGGGGCGGTGCAGTTTTACGAGAAGGCGATCAGAGCGGGGGTGAAACCGGTGATCGGTTGTGAGGTTTACGTCACTCCAGGCTCTAGGTTCGAGAAGAACTCCGGTGTCAGAGAGGAAGGGCTCTATCATCTGGTCCTGCTGGCCGAAAACGACGAAGGATACAGAAACCTCATAAAGCTCGTATCCAGGGCTCACGTCGAGGGTTTTTACTACAAGCCGAGAGCGGACAAGGAACTCTTGAAGGAACATTCCGGGGGATTGATCGCCCTGTCTTCATGCCTGCAGGGTGAGGTTCCGATGACATTGTCGAGGGGCGGAAAGAAGAAAGCGGCAGCTGTGGTGGAAGAATACATCGACATTTTTGGAAGAGACTCGTTCTTCCTGGAGATACAGGCAAACGGGCTCCCCGAGCAGAAGGCGATGAACGAAAAGCTCGTAGAGCTGGCGGAGTACATGAAGGTGGATGTTGTTGGGACGAACGACTGCCATTATCTGAACAAGGGAGATCACGAAATACACGATATACTTCTGTGTCTCCAGACCGGCAGAAAGATAACGGACGAAAACAGAATGCGGTTCGAGACAGACGAGTTTTACGTGAAGACGCCTGAGGAGATGGAGAGGGAATTCGGGCACGTGAAGGGGGCGCTGGAAAACACTCTGTCCATTCTGGAGAGATGCAACGTCGCCATCGAGCTCGGAAAGTACAAGATACCCGAGTTCACGCCACCGGATGGTTTTTCGAACCACGAGTTCCTCCGCAAACTGGCCTGGGAAGGTCTCGAACGCAGGGTCAACGAGAAAAAATCAAGAGGTGAAGAGCTATCCAGAGAGGGAATAGACGAGTACAAAAAGAGGCTCGATTACGAGCTCTCTGTGATAGAGAAGACTGGATTCTCCGGATATTTCCTCATAGTCTGGGATTTCATCAATTACGCAAAGAAAAGGGGGATCCCGGTAGGACCGGGCAGAGGTAGCGCCGCCGGATCGCTTGTTTCTTACTGCATAGGTATAACGGACGTGGACCCGATACAGTTCGGACTGCTCTTCGAAAGATTCCTTAATCCCGACAGGGTCAGCATGCCGGACATAGACTGTGATTTCTGTATGCTCGGCAGAGACGAGGTCATACGCTACGTCGAGGAAAAATACGGGAAAGAGAGCGTGGCTCAGATCCTGACTGTTGGAACGATGAAAGCGCGGGCGGCAGTGAGGGACGTGGGAAGAGTTCTCGATATGCCTTACGGTGAAGTGGACGTCATGGCCAAACTGGTTCCCCAGGGAATGGACCTCAGGGACGCGATAGAAACTGTTCCTCAAATAAGGGAGATGATTCAGAAGGACCAGCGCGCGAGGAGGGTTTTCCAGACGGCTCTGGCTATAGAAGGGACATACAGGCACGCGTCGACCCATGCGGCTGGCGTCGTCATTTCGAACGGTCCCATCACGGATTTCGTTCCTCTATACAGAAACTCCAACGGCGATATCACGACTCAGTTCGACATGAAAGATGTCGAAAAGATAGGTCTCATAAAATTCGACTTCCTTGGACTCAAGACTCTGACAATAATAAAGCACGCCCTCGAACTGGTGAAGAAGCACAGGGGTGTCGAGGTAGACCTGTCCAAGATTCCACTCGACGACGACAGAGTTTACTCGCTGCTTCGGGCCGGGGACACGAAGGGAATATTCCAGTGTGAAAGCCCCGGATTCACGGAACTGATAGTCAGAATTGCCCCAAACAGGTTCTCCGAACTGATAGACGCAATAGCCCTTTTCCGACCCGGGCCTCTCCAGAGCGGGATGGTGGAGGATTACATAGACAGAAAACACGGGAGAAAGGAGATAAAGTATCTGTTTCCGCAGCTCGAGCCCATTTTGAGGGACACTTATGGGGTCATAGTTTATCAGGAACAGGTGATGAAACTCGCACAAGTGCTTGCGGGCTACACCATGAGCGAAGCCGATTCATTGAGAAAGGCAATTGGAAAGAAGATAGCCAGCCAGATGGAGGAGCACGAGAAGAAATTCGTGGAAGGATGTGTGGCGAATGGAATCCCGAGAGAGAAAGCGGAGCAGATGTGGAACACGATAAAGGGATTCGGAGAGTATGGTTTCAACAAGTCCCACAGCGCTGCGTATGCCCTGGTAGCGTACTATACTGCCTATCTAAAAGCTTATTACCCAGTGGAGTATCTTTGCTCAATTCTCACATACGAATCCGGCGATACGGACAAAGTTTTAACCTATATAAACCACTGCAGGGAGAAAGGTATCGACGTTCTTCCTCCCGATGTGAACGAGAGCGAAGAAAAATTCATCATCACAGGCGGAAAGATAAGGTTCGGCCTGGCGGCTATAAAGAACGTTGGCCTATCAGCGATAGAAGCGATCAAGGAAGCACGGAGAGATGGGGTTTTCAAAAGCCTGGTCGATTTCATATCGAGGGTCGACCTGAGAAGGGTGAACAGGAGGACGATAGAGAGCCTCATAAAGGCCGGCGCATTCGACACGGTAGAGGAGTCTAGAGGGCGCTGTTTCAACGCCCTGGACGACATTTTGAGTTCCGTCCAGAGAGAGAAGAAGAGAGCCGACGACAGACAGATGGATCTATTCGGATCCGCAAAGGAAACCGGAAACGGAGGTGTAAGAATCGATTTGAGCTCGTACGGCGATTGGTCCGAGAAAGAGAAAATGTTTTATGAGAAGGAGGCGTTGGGATTCTATATTTCGAGTCATCCCCTCCAGGAATACAGGGAGTTGCTAAGCTCGCTGGGAGTTCAATCGACACAGGAGGTAAAGGGCAAGAAAAACGGAAGCAGAGTGGTGGCTGCCGGGCTCACGAGTTCTCTTCAGGAGCGGATCACGCGAAAGGAAGAGAGGATGGCGATAGTTAAGATGGAAGACCTGGATGGGTCGATAGATCTGGTTGTTTTCCCCAACGTGTACGCCCAAAGCGAGGTGACATTGAAATCGGGAGAGCCCTACGTCGTAAAGGGAACCGTGGAAACCTCCGAAAGGGATGCTAAAATAATCGTAAGGGAGATAATACCGGTTAACGAGGCGAAGGAAAGACTCGCAAAGGTAGTGATCATAACTATTTACGAAAGTTTCTCTACGGAAGAAGCCGTTGATCGACTCCTTTCTCTCATGGAGAGCGTGAAAGGCGACAAAGAGACGAGGTTGAAATTCGTAACGAGAGACGACATAGTAGTAGAAATAGAACTACCCGACTCCCTCTATGTCAGCCCCTCGAGAAAATTCATTTCCGAAACGAGGACCATTCTTGGGTATGACGCCGTTGAAATTCACTGATTCGGAATCACGAAAAAATTGCGAGAAAGCCATACTTGTAAGCGCCTTTCTCAAGAGGAGGGAGAAAAACGGCCATTTTCGACCCAATCAGGTGGCGTGTGCGGATGATCTAATGGACGAACTGGAACAGCTGGCACAGAGCGCCGGTGCGGTGGTCGTCGAGAGAGTCAAGGTTCTCCTGGACAGATACAATCCGGGTACTCTCGTTGGGACTGGGAAGGTCGAGGAGATACATGAAATCGTGCACGCACACGATGCCGACGTGGTGATTTTCTACAATCTGCTGAAGCCGGGGCAGCAGAAGGCACTCGAGGACGCTCTGGGCGTGAAAGTGATAGACAGAAAAGAGCTGATTCTGGATATATTCGCTCAGAGGGCGAACACCAGGGAAGGTAAACTTCAGGTTGAACTTGCCCAGTTGCAGTACAGGTTGACCAGGATAGTGGGGAAGGGAATAGAGCTATCTAGAACGGGTGGTGGAATAGGCACGAGAGGTCCAGGAGAAAAGAAACTCGAGGTTGACAGAAGGAGAATAAGGGAAAGAATCACTCAAATAAAAAAGGAACTGGAAAAGGTCCGAAGAACAAGGTCACTCCATCACAAAAGAAGGAGGAAAAACGGGATACCAGTGGTTTCGCTGGTCGGTTACACGAATGCGGGAAAGTCCACCTTATTCAATGTTCTCACTTCTTCATCGGTCACATCGAAAGACCAGATGTTCTCGACTCTCGACCCCACAACCAGGAGGGTGGGTAAAAGCGGGAGGAAAGACGGATTTCTCCTCGTCGACACTGTGGGTTTCATAAGGGATCTTCCTCCGGAGCTTATCGAAGCTTTCAAGGCAACTCTCGAGGGCATCACAGAATCCGACGTGATATTGCACGTCGTGGATATATCTTCACCCTTCTACCTCGAAAACAAGATGATCGTGGAAAAAATATTGTCCGAAATAGGGGCGGATGGAAAACCGGTGATTACAGTCTACAACAAGATAGACAAGCTGCCCACCACAAAAGTCCCGTCTGGCAACGACGGAGAGCTCTTCATTTCCGCGAGGAAGGGAGATGGTATAGAAGAGCTCAGAAAGGAGATTTCGAGAAAGATATGGGAAAGCGAAGGTACAGGGAGCGGTTCGATACTGAGAAGGTTCTGAACATCGCGAACGTAATCACCATATCTAGAATCATCCTGATTCCCTTTTTCGCCGAGTTCGTTCTTCAGAGGCGATTCGACCTGGCATTCATCGTATTCGTCCTCTGCGGACTGAGTGACGGCATCGATGGCGCTCTGGCCAGGCTTTTCAAAGTGAGAAGCAGGATAGGCATGTTGCTCGACCCGATAGCGGACAAGGCTCTGATGCTCACAGCGTTCACATTGCTCGGTTTGATGAAGGAAGTTCCCATATGGCTGGTTGTCACGGTCATAAGCCGGGATCTCATAATTCTAACCGGTTCGCTGTTCATCCTCATTTTCATGGGAGTCGATGGTATATTCGTGGTTCCCTCCAGCAAAGTGAATACTGTGATTCAGGTTCTGACGATAGGGTTCATACTCTTCCTGCTCTCATTCCCGGCAAGGATCGAAGCAAGCGGTTTCGAAGAATTGATGGTCGCCGTGAAGGTCTCGCTGTTTTATCTTTGCGAGGGAACGGCGCTTTACTCGGGGTTCCGGTACCTTCTGGCTGGGTTCAAACTACTTTCGGAGATATGAAAAAGCGTGTTGAAGATAATCGGTGTGAAACCAGAGAGCGTCGCCCACAGTGAGGGAATAGAGGCGGGCGACTACGTTGTCGAGATAAACGGTATCCCCGTCGAAGATCTACTGGATCTGCATTTTCTCACGTCCTCCATACCGGTTGAAATACGGGTGAAGAAAAAAAACGGAGCCAGAAAGAGGTTTCTGTACAACCGGTCGGATCTTCCTCTGGGACTTATACCAGAACCCGTGAAGGTCAAAAAGTGTAAGAACAAATGCATATTTTGCTTCGTGCACCAGCTTCCAAAGGGCTTGAGAAAATCGCTTTACGTAAAGGATGAAGATTACAGGCTATCATTTTTGTCCGGGAATTTCGTTACTCTCTCGGATTTGACCGACGAGGAAATCGAGAAGATCGTAAGATACAGGTTGTCTCCGCTATACGTGTCCATCCACACGGTGGACAACGAACTGAGGAGAAGAATGCTGGGCAATCCATACGCGAGAGACGTGAACGAAGTGATGGAAAAGCTCATAGAGGGAGGAATAACCCTGCACGGGCAGGTTGTTCTCTGTCCCGGGATAAATGACGGAGACAAGCTGGAGGAAACTGTGTCCAGGCTCGAGAAAATGTATCCTGGCGTGAAATCTCTCGCCGTGGTTCCCGTTGGGCTCACCAGATTCAGGGAGCGACTACCTAAGCTTACGCCGGTAACTGGTGAGTATGCAAAAACAATAGTGGAGTATGTCGAAAGAAGGGCGAGAGAAAACAGGAAAAAATGGGGTGAAGATTTCGTTTACGCCTCCGACGAGTTTTACATACTAAGCGGCGTAAGACTGCCTTCCAGGAAAAGGTACGGGGATTTCCCGCAGATAGAAAACGGAGTGGGAATATTGAGGAAATTTCTCGATGCCGTCAGGAGGTTTGAGAGGATGGAACATAGAAACCTCGGTCATCTCTCCGGTGTCGTGCCCACTGGGACTCTTGCCTTCGAATATGTCAGGAAATTTCTGGATGGTTTCAATAAACTCACTGGAGCCAAGGTAGAGCCGGTTCCTGTAGAGAACGCTTTCCTGGGAAAAACGGTTACGGTTACGGGTCTTCTGACCGGTAGGGATGTGGTGAACGCTCTAAAAAAGAAGAAGGGAGAGTATCTTTTCGTTCCCTCGGTCATGTTGAGAGAAAGTGGGGACAGATTCCTCGATGACCTGACTCCTTCTGAGCTGGAACGAATTTCTGGGAAGAAAGTCGTCGTGTTCGAGCCCGATCCCGTTATTTTTTATAGAAAAACAAAGGAACTGATGGTAAACTAATTAGCTCTGAATGGGAAAATTATTGACAATTTGAGGTGTTATCTGGTAAATATGATATGTCGAAAAGATGTTTTTTCCCCATCTGGTGGGCGATTAGCTCAGGTGGTTAGAGTGCCTGCTTGACATGCAGGAGGTCACTGGTTCAAGTCCAGTATCGCCCACCATTTATTTTGTCCAGATTCAGAGAGAGGTGAAGGGATTGGCGACGGTCACTGTCGACGGTGAAAAACAGGAGTTCGAGAGAGGGGAGACCTACCTATCTCTTCTCAGAGAGAGATTTCCCGGAATCGTGAAGGAAGTGGTAGCCGTCAAGGTGAACGGGGAGCTTCGCGATCTCTCTTCCAAAATAGACGACGACGCAGAAGTGGAGTGGATAAAGACCACGGACAAGGAAGGCCTGGAAATATTGAGGCACAGCACCGCCCACATCATGGCTTACGCAGTCAAACAGCTTTTCCCGGAAGCGAAGGTGACCATCGGACCTGCCATTGAATCCGGCTTCTACTACGACTTCGACGTGGAGACCCCGTTCACTCCGGAGGACCTGGAGAAAATTGAGAAGAAGATGGCTGAGATCATAGATTCCGATCTTCCATTCGAGCGGTTGGAAATCGAAAAGGAAGAGGCGAAAAGGCTTTTTTCAACTGAAAACGAGCCATACAAAATAGAGCTTCTCGAGGAAATCGAAGACGAAAAGGTTTCTCTTTACAGACTTGGTGATTTCGTGGACCTCTGCAGAGGGCCCCACATTCCATCGAGCGGGGTCGTGAAGGCTTACAAACTCCTTCAGGTGGCAGGTGCCTACTGGAGAGGGGACGAGAAAAACACCATGCTCTCCAGGATATACGGAACTTCCTTTCCGAATAAAAAGGAACTCAAAAAATATCTCGATTTTCTGGAGGAGGTCAAAAAGAGGGACCACAGAAGGCTCGGAAAAGAGCTCGAGCTTTTCCACACGAGCGATGAGATTGGACCAGGGCTTATTTTGTGGCTTCCCAAAGGATCGATAGTGAGGAAGATAATAGAAGATTACTGGAAAGAAGAGCACCTGAGAAAGGGTTACGAAATAGTTTACACTCCTCACGTAGCAAAATTGAATCTATGGGAAGTTTCTGGACACCTCGAATTTTACAGCGAGAACATGTTCTCCCCAATGGATGTGGAGGGAGTGAAATATCAGATAAAACCTATGAACTGCCCGTTTCACATAAACATCTACAAAACGAAAATGAGAAGCTACAGGGATCTTCCGGTGAGGTATGCAGAACTAGGGACCGTCTATCGATACGAAAGGTCCGGAGTTCTCCATGGGCTCATGAGGGTGAGGGGATTCACCCAGGACGACGCTCACATATTTCTGGCAGAGGACCAGCTCGAAGAAGAGATTTTTCGCCTTCTAGACATGACAATAGACATTTTGAGAAAATTCGGCTTCGAAGAATATGAAATATACCTTTCTACGAGGCCGGAAAAATACGTGGGCACGGTGGAGTCCTGGGACAAGGCTGAAGGTGCCCTCAGGATGGCTCTGGACAAGAAGGGGCTGGATTACGACATAGACCCCGGAGAAGGGGTTTTTTACGGACCGAAAATCGACATAAAGATCAAGGACGTTCTCGGAAGAGCGTGGCAGTGCTCCACAATCCAGGTTGATTTCAATAACCCAGAAAGGTTCGATGTCAACTACATAGGTTCCGACGGTAAAGAACACAGGGTTATAATGATCCACAGGGCGTTGATGGGATCCCTCGAGAGATTCTTCGGAATACTGATTGAACACTACGCTGGGGCTTTCCCGCTTTGGCTCGCTCCTGTGCAGGTCGCGGTGCTGACAATCACCGACAGGCACAACTGCTACTGCTCGGAAGTGGCGGAGAAACTGCGCTCGAGAGGCTTCCGGGTTTTGGAAGATACCAGGAACGAAAAGCTTTCCTACAAGATAAGAGAGGCGCAGGTCAAGAAAATACCATACGCCCTGGTTGTGGGTGACAAGGAAGTCGAGAATGGAACTGTTGCTCCCAGGGTGAGAGGAGGGAAGACGCTTCCGCCTATGAAAATAGAAGAGTTTATAAGTCATCTCGAAAATGAGCTCTGAGAAAATGCTATAAGCGTTTGGATAAAGGAGTCAACCACAGGGAAAGGAGGGAGACAATAGTAAAAGAAGTCAGAGTAAACGACAGGATCAGGGCGAAAGAAGTGAGGTTGATAGATCCGGATGGAAAACAGCTGGGAATAGTTCCTCTCGAAGATGCGCTGGAAAAGGCCAGGGATTTGGGTCTGGATCTGGTTGAGGTTGCGCCCAACGCGGACCCTCCCGTGTGCCGCATAATGGACTATGGGAAGTATAAATATCTTTTGAGCAAGAAAGAGCACGAGGCAAAGAAAAAACAGACGATAATAAACGTGAAGGAAATGAAGCTCAGACCCAGGACGGATGAGCACGATTTCCAGGTGAAACTGAAACACATCAAGAGATTCCTGACCTCGGGCGACAAGGTCAAGGTCACCTGCAGGTTCAGAGGAAGAGAGATGTCTTATACGGACCAGGGAATGGCGCTTTTGCACAGGATAATAGATGAGGTCAAAGAAATTGGTAAGGTCGAGGCTCATCCGAAAATGGAAGGAAGAGCGATAACGATGGTCCTCGCTCCATTGGCCTCTAAGAAGAAACAGTGATGGAGGAAAATAAAGATGCCTAAAATCAAGACGAACAGGGCAGCGGCGAAGAGGTTCAAAATCACTGGAACGGGAAAAATAAGGAGAAACAAGGCTAATAAGAGCCATCTTCTCACGCACAAAACGAGAAAGAGAAAAAGAAGACTGAGAAAAGGAGACCTCGTGGACAGAACGGACGTCCGGAAAGTCAGGAGACTACTTCCCAACGCCTGACGTGATTGAGTGTATTGATGTATTGAAACCAGATAAAAGAAAGCTTTTAGAGAGGTGAGATAAAAATGCCCAGGGTAAAAAGAAGCGTTCATTCGAAGAAGAAAAGAAGAAAAATCCTCAAGATGGCGAAGGGGTACCGGGGCGGCAGGAGCAGGCTCCTTCGGACCGCCAAAGAGGCCGTTGCGAGGGCTCTTCAGTATTCCTACAGGGATAGAAAGGTCCGGAAAAGGGAGTTCAGGGCCCTCTGGATACAGAGGATAAATGCAGGAGTCAGAGCTCACGGCCTTTCCTACAGCAAGTTCATCCACGGGCTGAAACTCGCCAATGTCGAGGTAGACAGGAAGATGCTTGCCGACCTGGCTGTGAATGATCAAGAGGCATTCGCCAGGCTGGTGGAGATAGCAAAGTCTGCCCTCGGATGATTGGAAATGAGCGACCTCGAGAAAAAAGTAGAAGCGATTAAACGGGAAGCCGAGGAAAAGCTCGAAATCGCTGAAACGGAAAAGGATCTCCTCGAAGTAAAAGGGAGATATTTCGGGAGGAAGGGAGAGCTCTCCGCAATCTTAAAAGGCCTGGCGCAGCTACCTGTTGCAGAGCGGAGGATAGTGGGGCAGAAGGCGAACCAGGCGAAAAAGTATCTCGAGGAACGGTTTAACCGTAAACTTGAGGAGCTCAGAGAGAAGGCCAGGCTCGAAAAGGAAGCGAAGAAATTTGTCGATGTATCTCTCCGCGCGGGGATGCTTCCCCGTGGGCACAGACATCCCATATCATCCACGATGGATGAAATAAACAGAGTATTCGGTCGTCTCGGCTTCACAATCTTTCAGGGACCCGATATCGAAACCGACTATTACAACTTCGAGGCCCTGAACATCCCGCGCGACCACCCTGCCAGAGACATGCAGGATACCTTTTACATCGAAAATCTCGGATCAGATATGCTCCTTCGGACGCACACTTCGCCAATTCAGATAAGGGTCATGGAAAGACTGTCACCGCCCGTCAGAGTGATAGCCCCCGGGACAGTCTACAGGTGTGATTCGGACATTACGCATTCTCCAATGTTCCATCAGGTTGAGGGATTCGCGGTCGACAGGCATATAACTTTTTCGGATTTGAAAGGGGTGCTGACGGAGTTTTGCAGGCTGATTTTCGGGCGGGAGAGGAAGGTGAGATTCAGGCCATCCTACTTTCCTTTCACCGAACCGAGCGCCGAGGTAGACATAGAGTGCGTCATCTGTGGTGGAAGCGGATGCAGGGTGTGCAGTGAAACGGGATGGATAGAGATTCTCGGATGCGGGATGATAGACCCCGAAGTTTTCAGGTATGTTGGCTACGACGCCGAAGAGTTCACCGGATTCGCTTTCGGCATGGGCGTCGAGCGCATAGCGATGCTCAAATACGGAATCAACGATATCCGACTATTCTTCGAAAACGATTTGCGTTTCCTCACCCAGTTTTAAATCGAAAATAACCGGGGGGCGAAGGTGAAGATCCTTTTCTCATGGCTGAAAGAATTCGTGGATGTTTCAGAGAGTCCGTATAACGTTGCGGACAGATTGACGATGGCGGGAATCGAGGTCGCTTCAGTCGACTACCTTGGAGAGGGGTTCGATAACATAGTCGTGGCGAGGATCGAAAAGATAGAGAAACACCCCAACGCGGACAAACTCTCTCTATGTCAGGTAAGCGACGGTAAAGGCACATATTCCATAGTCTGCGGGGCAACGAACATCCAGGAAGGATACATTGTGCCGCTCGCATTGCCCGGAGCGGTTCTTCCCGGAGGGTTCGAGATAAAAAAAGTCAGGATTCGTGGTGTGACGTCCGAAGGGATGCTCTGTTCCGAAAGGGAGCTTGGAATCTCGGACGACCACTCGGGAATTATGATACTTCCAAAAGGATCGCCAATCGGAGAATCGTTGAAAGACTTCCTTGGGCTAGACGATTACCTGATCGAGATCGAGATAACGCCCAACCGGGGAGATTGCCTCTCGGTTTTAGGCGTCGCCAGGGAAGTTTCTGCGCTCTACGGGGTTCCTCTCAAAGTTCCTGAAGTGAACGTCGTGGAGGATGGAGAGGAGATTGAAGATGTAGCCAGAGTAAACGTCGAGAATCTGGATCTCTGCCCGCGCTATTCTTCCAGGGTGATATATGACGTGGAGATTTCCCCCTCACCCGTTTGGCTTCAGCAGAGGCTCAGGCTTTCCGGTATAAGACCTATAAACAACGTCGTTGACATTACCAACTACATACTGCTGGAGCTCGGTCAGCCGATGCACGCTTTCGACCTCGACCTGCTCGACGAGAGCAGGATTGTGGTTAAGTGTCCAGAAGAACACCTCGTATTTAGAACTCTGGATGGGGTGGAGAGGAACATAGCGCCAGACATGCTCCTCATTTGGGACGGGAGAAAGCCGGTTGCCGTCGCAGGAGTCATGGGAGGAGAAAACACCGAAGTGCGAGACGAAACCAAAAGAGTTCTTTTCGAGAGTGCTCATTTCTCTCCGATTTCGATCAGGAGAACAGCGAAGCGCCTCGGACTTTCGACTGAATCATCTTACAGGTTCGAGAGGGGGGTTGATCCGTCGGGGACTCTGTTCGCAATCGACAGGGCGATTTCAATAATGAGGGAATTTTCTTCTTTCAAAGTCTGCAAGGGATTCATAGACGTCAAGAAGGAAGGCGATTTCACGAAGAAAGTCTCTTTGAGAAAGGAGAGAGCGGTATACGTGACGGGTCTCGAATTCGAGGAAGAAGAGGTCGAAGGGATACTCTCCCGCCTTGGATTCGATGTCCACCGAGAAGAAGGAGAGTTCAGTGTCACGGTCCCTCCACACAGGTTCGACGTGGAAAGGGAAATCGACCTGATAGAAGAACTCGTCCGTGTAAAAGGTTACGATAAGGTTCCCACGACCTATCCGAATGCTCCTTCCCCCCATAAATCTGTGGACCACGAATTTTCAATCTTCAGGGAGAGGCTTGCGGATAACCTTGTGTCTCTCGGTTTTACAGAGGCAATTAACTACTCATTTATGCCGGTCAGGAAGTACGATGCATTGAAGGGGTATTCTCACGATTTCGATGGAGAACCAATAAAACTTTCGAACCCGATATCGGAGGACACGGCGGTGATGCGTCCATCGCTGGTCCACGGTCTCTTGAAAAATATTTCACTTAACCTATCGAGATATGAAAAGAACCTCAGAATCTTTGAAATAGGTAAGGTGTTCAGAAAAAATCTGGAGAATGACCTTTTCGAGGAAATCAGGCTGGGGATGGCTCTGTCGGGAGAATTATATCCGGAAACGCCGATAAATGGTGGAAGGGAAGTCGACTTTTATTTGACACGAAGCGTCATGGAGAACCTGTTGCCAGGTCTGGGATTCAGGGAATACGCCATCGCTCCCCAAAAAACTCCTTCTTTGTTCTCAAAAAACGAATCCGCTGGGATAGTTATCGATGGAATAACAATCGGTTATCTGGGTAAAGTTAATCCAGAAGTTTTGAAATTATACGAAATAGATCAGGATGTCTACCTGGCGGAGCTTTCGCTTTCCAAATTGCGTGACATGAAAGCCGAAGAAGCCGTCTTCAAGCCCCTCTCGAAGTATCCTCCCGTCGAGAGGGACGTTTCGTTCATTCTTCCATATGACATAGGTGTAGGTGACATTGTCGAATATATAAGGAGAGTTCACGAAACCATCAGAAAGGTTTACGTTTTCGACCTTTTCGTTTCCGAGAAGCTGGGGTCGGGGAAAAAGAGCGTTGGGTTCAGGATACTTTTCCAGTCTGATGAAAGAACCTTGACGGACGAAGAGGTAAATGATATTCATAGAACCATAGTAAAACTCGTTGAAAATCGCTTCGGTGGAAAATTGAGAAGTTAAAGGAACAAGTAGGGAAGGAGGGAGATATGACGAAAGCTGATCTTGTGGAGCTCATATACGAGAAGGTGGGATTGTCAAAGAAGGAAGCAAAAGAGATCGTTGAGACCCTTTTTCAGATCATGAAAGAGACGCTCAAAGAAGGAGAAAAAATAAAAATTTCCGGTTTCGGTAATTTCGTGGTGAGACACAAGAAACCCAGAAGAGGCAGGAACCCTCAGACGGGCGACGACCTCGAGATATCAGCGAGGAAAGTTCTCACTTTCAAAGCGAGTCAGCTGTTGAAGGATTACATTAACAGCGAGGAAAAGGAAGAAGCTGCACAATAAAATGGAGAGCAGGTTTTGAGGGGGAAAATCCCTGACAAAATATATTTCAAGATAGGAGAAGTAAGCAAGATAGTGGGAGTAAAACCTTACGTCATTCGTTTTTGGGAATCAGAATTCAAGCTGAGAAGAGAGAAGACGAAATCAAGTCACAGGATATATCGAAAGAGGGACATAGAGACGCTGCTGAAAATAAAAGACCTCCTGTACAACCAGAAGTTCACGATAGAAGGAGCGAAAAAAAAACTAAAAGAGATCCAGAGAGAAGAGCGAAACAGGCAGCTGTCTCTTTCGCTCGACGAAGTTAGATACAGACAGCTCCTCAAAATGGTGAAGGTGGAGCTTGTCAAAATAAAAGAAATACTGGATAATATCTGATGCATCGGGTCGGGGCGTGGCGCAGCCTGGTAGCGCACTTGCATGGGGTGCAAGTGGTCGCTGGTTCAAATCCAGTCGCCCCGACCATTCTTTTTTCCACCTGAAGAGACATACCCGGGAATCCCCTCGATGAAAGCGAAATCGAGTCGAATTTCAACTCCACATCGTCAACTTTTGAATCTCAAATGCGAGAAATATAAAATAATTTCGAGTTATGGATATCAATGAAAAAAGGGGGGGAAACATGAAAGAGCTGAAAGTCGGGGAAAGCTACGAAAAGGAAGCGACCGTCACCGAAGAAATGGCGACTTTTCACTTCTCCGGGGGGCAGGTCGGAGTTCTATCGACTCCCAAGATGATCGATTTCATCGAGTTCACCTGTATAGACCTTCTCGAAAAGTGCTGTGACGAGGGAGAACACTCCGTGGGCGTCCGAGTAAACGTGAAACATCTAGCGCCGACTCCAATCGGTATGAAAGTGAAGGCAGTGGTGAAGGTGAAGGAAGTAGAGGGCAGAAGGGTGCTGTTCGATGTGGAATGCTACGACGAGAAAGAAAAGATTTGTGAAGGTGAACACGAGAGATTCGTGATAAATGTCTCAAAGTTTATCGAAGCGATAAATAAAAAAGCAAGTAGCTGAAAAAGAGATGAAGAAGCCCCTAATACTCGTTTCGAATGACGATGGAATCTATTCGGATGGTATTCTCACCCTCGCCAAAGCCCTGAAACAAATAGCGAGGGTGGTGGTGGTCGCGCCGGACAGGGAAAGAAGTGCCGTGTCTCATTCCCTCACCCTGCAAAGACCTCTGCGAATAGAGAGAGTCAGGCCCGGTTATTACGCGGTGGATGGGACCCCTACCGATTGCGTGAATCTGGCGATAAACAAATTCCTGAAAGAAAAGCCTTCGCTGGTAGTTTCGGGAATCAACAAGGGTGGAAATCTCGGTGACGACATAACTTACTCGGGGACGGTATCCGCCGCTATCGAAGGAACTCTTCTCGGAGTTCCATCGTTCGCTGTTTCTCTGGTATCTAGGGATGATTTCAAATTCAAAGTCGCCGCCAAAGTCGCGGTTGCGCTCGCAAAAGAAATCCTCACGAAGGGTCTCCCAAAAGATACCCTTCTGAATGTCAATGTGCCCAATGTCGACGAGAAGGATATAAAAGGAGTGAAATTGACGAAACAGGGAAAGAGAATATACAGCGACGCGGTCATAGAGAAGGTCGACCCGAGAGGGAAAAAGTACTACTGGATAGCGGGAGAAGAAATAGGATACGAGAGGATACGGGGGTCGGACATACTGGCGGTCAAGAACAACTACATAAGCATAACACCTCTTCACCTCGATCTCACAAACTACAAATCTCTTAGGGAGCTGAAAAAGTGGGAGGATGAGATTTTCGAGGTGATGAAGAGCGATGGGTGGAGGCGGTAGCCTTGACGGGCATAAGCGACGAGCGATATTTCGAATCCAGAAGAAAAGAGATGGTGGAAATTCAGATCAGAAAGAGAGGGATACGGGATGAGCGCGTCCTTGGTGCGATGGAAAAGGTTCCCAGGCACAGGTTCGTTCCCGAAGACTTGAAGGAACGGGCTTATGACGACTGCCCCCTGCCAATTGGCGAGAATCAGACCATTTCCCAGCCCTATATTGTCGCGCTGATGACCGAAGCACTGGCTCTTTCGGGTTCAGAAAAAGTCCTGGAACTTGGAACAGGCTCGGGATATCAGGCCGCAGTTCTGTGTGAGCTGGCTAAATTCGTGGTGACGGTGGAAAGAATCGAAACTCTCGCCAAAAGGGCAGAGGCAACTCTTACGAGTATAGGATACAAAAATTTCAGGGTAGTCGTGGGCGATGGAACTCTTGGATATCCGGACGAGGCACCGTATCAAAGGGTCATAATAACCGCAGCCACGCCGGAATTTCCCAGACCTGTCATCGAACAGCTCGAGGAAGGGGGTATCATAGTTGCGCCCGTGGGCGGTCCCTTCGAGCAGGAACTGGTGAAGGGAATCAAGAAGGGGAGGAGGCTCGAAAAGTTTTTCCTGGGAGGATGCAGATTCGTAAAACTCATAGGAGAATACGGATTCGAGAAGTGATTTTGTTTTGTGTTGCTTTAGTCTCACTTTCCGGTTGTGGGCCATCTGGAGTTTACCACAGGGTGAAGAGGGGGCAGACGCTCTACAGGATAGCACGCACTTACGGTGTATCACTGGAGGAGCTCGTGGAGATTAATGACATCGAGGACCCTTTCTTGATAAAGGAAGGTCAGGAGATATTCATACCCGGTGCGAGCAAGGTTATTGACGTTCCGGCAACTGCTCTACCTCCGGTGAGAAAGAAAGGGAAGATTTTCATACGCCCAGTTTCAGGTCGAATAACTGGAAGGTTCTGGGAAAAGAGAAGGAGACACAGGCACAAGGGAATCGACATAGCAGCGCCATACGGAACTCCTGTCAAAGCCGCTGCCTCAGGGAAAGTGATTTACTCGGGCTCTGGTTTGCGTGGTTACGGAAAGACGGTGATAATAGATCATCAAAACGGATACATCACTCTTTACTCTCACATGAGCGCGATTTTGGTGGATGAGGGAGAACGAGTCGATAGAGGAGAGGTCATCGGAAAGGTGGGCAGTACGGGAAGGACCACGGGAAGCCACCTCCATTTCGAAGTGAGGATGAGGGACAGGCTCGTCGACCCGTTACGTTATTTCGTAAACTAATATGGAGGTTTTCCAGATGCAGATCAACGAGTTGAAAGGAAAGATCAGAAACATTCCTGATTTTCCCAAAAAGGGTATTCAGTTCAAAGATGTAACTACGCTCATGTCTGACCCGAAGTCTTTCCAGATGGCGATAGACCTGATCGCCCACAGATACGTCGGAATGGGAATAGAGGCAGTCGTGGGCGTCGAAGCGAGGGGGTTCATAATGGGAGCGGCCCTGGCATACAAGCTAGGTGCGGGTGTGGTGATAGTGAGGAAGCCAGGAAAACTCCCGGCCGAAACCGTTAGCGTTACTTATCAGCTCGAATACGGGGAAGACAGCCTCGAGATACACAAGGACGCTGTGACACCGGGGACGCGAGTTCTCATAGCTGATGACGTGCTTGCTACCGGAGGAACAGTCAGGGCTGTCATACAGCTTTTGGAGAAATTGAAGGCCGATATAGTTGAGTGCGCTTTCCTGGCGGAGCTGAAATTTTTAAGCGGGAGGGAAAAAATCAAGCCTTATGGGTGCTTTTCTCTGATAGAGTTCGATGAATAAAAAAATGGTGCCCTCGCTAGGATTCGAACCTAGGGCCTACGGCTTAGGAGGCCGTCGCTCTATCCACCTGAGCTACGAGGGCACCTCGATTTACGGAGAGGTATGATAACATATTTATTGTGAACAATCAACGATTTGGGGAGAACTGTCATGCCCATATTCGAGTTCAGATGCGCAGATTGCGGACACGTGGACGAATACCTGGTAATGAGTTCTTCCGATGGGGAAAAATGCAAGAAATGCGGCGGTCAAAACCTGGAAAAGATAATGTCGACGTTCAGTTTCAGGTCGGCAGGAAGCGGAAAGGTTGCAGCGGGAAGTGGTTGTTCCGGGTGCACGAGGAGCAATTGTTCAACCTGCGCGTGACGTTCTCTCTCCCTTTACCTTCTTCATGTATTTTTCTATGTCTTTTTTCCTGAAACGCCACTGATTCCCGCTCTTGTATCCCTTGAGAATTCCCTTCCTCGCCATATCGTTGACGGTGTCGGGGCTGAGATCGAGAAGTATGGCAACGTCTCTCGTCTTCAGAATGTTCGGAAGGTCTTTGAGTTCCATCAATCCTCCGAAACGAAAACGTCTTTATAAATAATTTAACACAACGGTTTAGCCATGTAAACAGAAAAAAACCTTGCAACTACAGGGAATTTCAAATATTTTTACTTGGTATATCTCCTGAGGTGTTGCTGTGGGCGCAGTTTTTTCATTTGTCGTCGCATTTTTGATAACGATTGTGGATGTTTTCTTAATTGTTTCCTTTCCCTGGAGAATTGCTTTCAAATTGCTTGGGTATGTTTACACATTGTTGTTACTGCTCGGGTTATTGATATACGTCCTGATCCATTTACTTAGAAAACCTGTAGCATATTATGTTTGGAACCACGAGTTTTCACACCTCATATTCGCGAAGCTATTTTTCAAAAAAATATCATTGTTTCAAATATCATACAAACGAGGTGGCAAAGTAGCGATGGAGAAAAGCAATGTCATGATAGATCTGGCTCCGTACTTTTTCTCACCATTCACGTTCGGACTTTTGCTTGGGGCAGTTCTTCTCAATAAGGCTGGGGTGAACAACGTGATTTCACTTTACTTCCTGCTTCTCGGAGCCTCTTTGGGAATGTTGTTTTCATTCGATGTGGAGGCGTTTGCGGAGGGGCAGGAAGACATACGGAGAAACGGCTACTTCCTGTCGATGTCGATCGTAATTTTCATGTTCCTTGTTTTTTCACCACTTTATCTGGTGCCAGTGATGGGTTCTCCCATGAAACAACTCGCTCATTTCTATATGACCTGGTTGAGCGAGGCAATCGAAAACGCGGTAAAATACTACCTGCTCATCTGTTCCCTGGTTAGATCGCTCATGTAACGTCCCCCGGGCCTACTTATTTGCGTGGGTTTGAAAACATCTTTTGATTTCAGTGATTTTCTTATATATTTCGCTGACTTCAAGTTTGGCGCAAACTTTTCCGTATGAGTCGACTGCTATCAGAGTCGGCGTGTTTCTGATGCCGTAAGGATCCGCTGCGACGAAAAGGTCGTTGTTTATCCTGTCGTAGACGACGGGGTAGGGAAGTCTGAATTCAGAAACGAAGTTTTCCACAGCGTTTGAAAAACGTTTTCCGTCAACGTTCACTGAGACTAAATTGACCCTACTTCCCAGAGAATCGACGATTTGGATTATACTGGGTGTGATTTCGCGGCAATCGGGACAGAAAGCGGAAAAGAAAAAAATGAGGGATGGAGCTTTTCCGGGAGAAAAGGTGAACTTTTTGCCGTCGACGGTCTCAAGAGAAAAGGAAGGGGCCCTATCACCTCGAGATACTATAGCCGTGGCGTCCTCGGGTTTAAGCGACACTGCTATTCCGATTGCCAGAATGGTTATCACCAAGATCCAAAAGCAGCTTTTCGATCTATTCATTTTTGAGCTCCTGAAGGACTTTCCCTATTTTCTCCTGAGATTCCCAGTAATAGTTGGGCTCCGCGAACCTTACCATTCCTTTTTTGTCCAGAATCACGCTCGTTGGAAGTGCGTTTATGCAAAGGGCGCTCCATGCCTTGAGGTCTCTGTCCAGAAGAACTGGGTAATCTATGCGCCACTCTTCGAGCAGCTTTTTCAGATTTTCCAGGTGGGTGTTGGATAGGTTCTGGCTTTCCTGATTTACGGCGAGGACCACTACATCGGGGTTGGACCTGTAGATTCCCTCGAGAAATATCAATTCCTCCCTGCACCTGGGACACCATGATGCCCAGAAAGCGAGCAACACGATCTTTCCACGAAAATCTTTTATGCTCACAGTCTTACCGTCTATTGTGGGAAGCGATATGTCGGGAAATTCCGCCCCCACGTCTATGCACAGGGCCTGTGAAATGCCTGGAAATAAAAGCGCAACAAGAAGAATCGAAACGAAAAACCTGGAGATTTTTTTCATCATCTCTGGTCACCTCCTTGTGATCCGACTATTTTCGCAAATACGTTTTCTGGAACGTATTTGTGATCGTGAATGGTGAATTTTCCCTCGTCGTTTCGGGGTGCTCTGTGACAGAACACGCAATCTCTGCTGTTTTCCACGCAATCGGAGGGAGCCCTGTATCTTTCTCCGTGACAGGTGAGACAGTATCTCCTCACCGTTTCCTTTCTTTTTTTATCACGTGTCCTGAATCTGAAGTTCTTGCAGAGATCACAGGTTTCCTTGCTCGTGAAAAGATACCTCTCGAGCCAGAATCTGAATTGCCTGTGTCTGTCTTCGATGGACCCGTCGTTTTTGAAGGTGCTGTCATCCTGGCCGGGTTTTGGTCTAAGCCCGAAAAAGAATTTCGAAAGGTCGTAACCCGGGAGATAACCCGCGGGGTATCTGTATTCACCGGTTCTATCATGACCTGTCGTGTGGCAGGACTCGCATATCATGAGTGCCAGGTCTTCAGGAAGCTTGCCAGGATTGACGATGTCCGTCGGAGATCTAGATTTGGAGTGTTTTTTGCCTGGACCATGACACGCCTCGCAGGCGATACCAGTCTCGGCAAACATCTTTGTCTCGGGATTCAATCCCGTTACGTGACATCCTGCACAGGACTTTACCCAGTCGAATTCGCGCCAGTAGGAGAAGTTCCACTCTTTGCTCGAGATGATCCATATCGGCTTTCTTACCACGAGGGTGTCTCCTCTGGCGCTGACAAACCTGTTGACCCAATGGCTCCCAAGGACGAACACCACTTCTTCGGGTTTGATTCCGGCATCGATCGTATCCGGGGGATATTCTTCGAAGTTTTCCTTTCTGGGTGATCTCACCATCAACGCGTGCGGAGACTTCCGCCAGAGACTGAACTCATACGGATGGCAGTTCTTACAGACTCTGGAGGTGACATAGTCGCTCGGGTTTGGATAGTCAAGCTCCTTTTCTTTCAGGAGATTCTCCATGCTGTGGCACTCGAGACAGAGTTCTCCTTTCAGGTTTTTTTCCCTGAGGTAATAGGTCCTGTACTTTCTCTTTACGAATGGAAAGGTCAGGTCGAACAACCTGGAGGCGACGCTTCTGCCGACAAAGGGTTCATCAGCAAAGGGTTTTCCATGGGGGTTGTGGCATGTGGTGCATGACATTTCTCCATCGGGGTCGAGAGGCAACCTTCCCGCGTATCCGGCACCCGGTGATATATCCACAGGGTGATGAATTTCCGGGCTGTGACAGGTGGTGCACAGGGAGTGGACATCTTTTGTGAAATTGACGACCCTGTATTCGTTCTGACCGTTCCTTTCTATTGTCCCGCTATGACATGATGGGCATTTTTCCTTCTTCTCGAGCAAAGAGTGTGGGTTTTGATAAATCGGCGAATCTTCTCCGAAAATCAAGTTTGAGACAATTACGAGTCCAAAGTAGAGCAGGGTGAAATAAGCCGTTATTTTCAAAAAAACCAGGTTTTTCGGTGTAAGGCGGAGTTTCATTTCGCTTTGAATTCCTCCAGGTCCCTCTCGATGCGCTCTATTTTCTCTCTCAAAAGTCCAAGACTAGATGTCTGAGCGGACTCTCCACTGGAATGAATATTATCGGGTTTCTCTATACGGGAGAGTTCCCTTTTCAGGCTTTCTATGTCATCCTTCAAAGACTCCAGGCGTTCCCTGTTGCTGTGTATCAGCTCTCTCAAGGCGTCTGCTATTTCGTGAAGATAGTCGTCTTTTCTGAGCGAGATATCGACCGAGAGGTTTCCCTTTTTCAATTCATCTATGCACTGTAGAATGCGGTGGATGGGCCCTCCTATTCTGTGTGCCTGAAGGAGAGTCAAATAATAAATTGCAAGAGTGGAGAGGACGAGCGATATTCCCCCTCCAATGAAAACGGCAGGCATCAATATTTCCCACGCGTGGCGCACACCCTGATGAATACTGAAGAAACTCCTCTCTATTTCCTCGGAAGCCAGGAAATACACTGAAAGCGCCATGAAAAGCACACCCAGAAGCGAAACGAAAAGAACCCTTCCGAACATCTTCCTGTGAAACTCGGTATCGACCATCAGGTTCCTTCTTCTATTCGAGCTCATTTTCACCTCTTTTGAGACAAATCCGTTAACATGTCCATGAGTTTTGGGGTATTATTTAATGAAAATAAAGCGGTTACAAACAGGCTTGTCATGAAAAAACGGACCAGAATCGCTACGGCCTTTCTTCTGATCGAGCTTTTGTCGCTCGCATTTTTCTTTCTGGTGACGCTCAAATTCATCAGAGAGAGATACTGGGAGTCCGCGGTTGATTCTCTTTCCGATAGGGTGGTAAACGAACTTTCGATGCGGCTGTGGATGGGAGTGACGGTCCTGACAAGATATGGCAGGAACGTCCTGGAGGGAGAAGATTTTACATCTGAAACAGGGGCTTTATCCAACATAACGGTCAAATCCTTTCCAGACCCTGCTTTGGAAAGTTCAATGCGCAAAAAGATCCCCTTAAGCGGGGAAGACGACCTCGTTATATATATCGGGTATCCAAAACTCACTCTTGAGCGGGGTTTCGTAATTCCCTTCGCAGTCAGAGACAGGCTGAATCTGAGGAAGAATGCCTACGGTGACCTCATCATCCCTGGGATAACAGAGTTCCTCGACGGGCTCACAGGGAGAAACGTCTTCTGCCGGCTCACTGCATTCGACACCGACAAAGTCATATACGACTCTACCGACAGAGCCGGAGATTTCAGGTTGAAGAAGCTCATAAAGGGTTTCAGGGAATGGGAGGAGTTCATACCATTTTTCGACATAAAGCTGACTATCAAAGCCCCTGAGAACGCCTTTCACGTGCCGCTTGCTCCGCAGGTTTTCGTTTTGATAGCTTTCTCTCTTCTCGTCGTGGCCATTCTCGCTCTACACGTGAGGGTGGTTAAACCTTCTTCGATGACACAGGATCTCCTCGCCGAGAAAAGAGAAGAGCTCGACCTCGGCAAAACGGAAGATTTCCCGAGCGACAATTTGTATCTGCAGGTGAGTTCACTTTCGGTCAACTACGAAAAGCTGAAGAGAGAGCGTGAGGAGTTGATGGAGAAGCTCAAAGCGCTCAAGGTTTCTTCGGAGCGTGATCTGGAGAAAAAATACAACGAGCTTCTGACACACCATACATACACCAAAAAGATGATGAAGGCGTTGAATAAAGAAAACGTACTGCCCATCCTGGTGGATGGAATAAAGGAACTGGGATTCAAAAACTGCGTTTATGGAATCATAAACAGGGAAACCCGGACTGTAGACTTCAGGCTCGACCCTCTGGTTTACGGGAGAACCACTGTTTCCATCCCGCTCAGGGATGAAACCTTCTTCATTTCGAGAGTCATCTGGAGCGGTATACACCACTTCGTGAAGGAACCGATTGAGATCGAAATGAGGTACGACGACTCGATCGTTTTAGGAAATCAGCCGTTCTTTATCTCGCCTATCGTCAAGAATAGACGCATAAAATGTTACCAGTATTTTCAGTGCGATAGGGGAGACTGTCCGTCTTATATGTCCGGCGATGGCAGGTGCTGGGTGAGGCAGGGGAATATGTGCTACATTCATTCGATAACCGGAAGCGGCGGCAGGGACTCCTGCATTCAGTGCCCCATGTTTCTGGTGGAAGGCGTGGTCGTCGTCAAGAGTTCAAGAACCGAGAAGCTTCTCGAACCGTCCGATATATCACCGGTCAATCACCTGATAAGTGAGTCCTCCCTTGCACTCGAGATTGCGGAGTTGTATGAAGAGACCGAGAAGATGTCCATCACCGACGGCCTCACGGGATTGTATAATCACAGAGAGTTCTATCGACTGCTCGAGAAAGAAGTCGAGAGGTCCAGAAGATACGGGACAGATATCTCAGTGCTCATGATAGATGTCGATAACTTCAAAATTTACAACGACACATACGGCCACATGGCGGGGGACATGGCATTGAGAAAAATAGCCGATGCGATAAAGAGCTCCGTGAGGAAACTCGACATAGTTGCGAGGTATGGAGGAGAGGAATTTGCCGTCATCCTGCCTGAGACCAATCAGGCGGGTGCAGTGTCCCTGGCCGAGAGGATAAAAAACTCCGTTTCATCCATAAACTTTTCACCGGAAGAGGACGAGTTCGTTCGTCTGACCGTCAGCATAGGCGTATGCTCCATGAAGAACGGCGAGCTATCGCCCGACAAGTTTATTTCTCGGGCTGACGATGCAGCCTATCTCGCCAAGAAAACAGGCAAGAACAAAATCTGCGTGGCGGACAGCGTCTGAGATGATAAGCAGGGTAGAATTCGAAAAACTGGAGAAGCAGAGGCTCGCACCTTACGCGGTGAAATCGTCCGAATCCCTGGGGCGAAGGGTCGAGGAGAGTGAAGACCCGTTGAGGACCCGATTTCAAAGAGATAGGGACAGGATAATTCATTCTGCTGCCTTCAGACGCCTAGAATACAAGACGCAGGTCTTCGTCAACCATGAGGGAGACCACTACAGGACGAGACTTACTCACACCATAGAGGTATCTCAGATAGCCAGGGCGATTGCCAGATCGCTCAGGTTGAACGAGGACCTGACGGAGGCAATAGTCCTCGCTCACGACCTGGGGCATACACCATTCGGACACGCAGGCGAGAGAGCCATGAACGAGCTCATGAAAGAGGAAGGGGGGTTCGAACACAATCTCCAGTCCCTGAGAGTGGTCGATTTTCTCGAAAAAAGATACCCGTCTTTCGACGGCCTGAACCTGACCTACGAAGTGAGGGAAGGGATTTGCAAGCATTCTTCCGAATACGACAACACCGTTCCCCTGGAGGAATTTTTCCCCGGTAAAAGACCTTCTCTCGAAGCTCAAATAGCCGATCTCGCAGATGAAATCGCCTACAGCAACCATGACATAGACGATGGTTTGAGAAGCGGTCTTGTGACGATGGAGCAACTCGAGGAAGTTTCCCTCTGGCGTGAGGCGAAGCGGGAAGTTCAAAACGATTATTCAAATCTCGATGAAGATACACTCAAGCACAGGACTATTTCGAGAATCATATCCAAACTGACGCGCGACCTCACGAAAAATTCTCACGAAACGATACTGAAAGAGGGCGTGTCGTCGGTCGACGAAGTCAGGAACCATCCTCAGAGGCTGATCAGGTTCAGCAGTGAAATGGAAGAGAAGAACCGTGAGCTCAAAAATTTTCTATACAGGAACATGTATTGTCACTTCCGTGTGATCAGGATGGAAGAAAAAGCCAAGAGAATAATCAACGATTTATTCAGAGCTTATGAGAAAAGACCTGAACAGCTGCCTCCACATTTTTACCATAAAACTCGAAATGAAAGTCTCAAAAGAGTGATTTGCGATTACATAGCTGGTATGACCGACAGATACGCTCTGGATGAACACAAAAAACTCTTCGACCCCCACGAAAAAGTGTAGGTGAGGTGATGCAGATGACCGACTTCGAAAAGAAATTCAAGGATGCCGTGCGAGAGAACTTCGACGCAAGTGCAGAGCTTTATGAAGAATTCGAGAAAAAACACGGCCTCTTCGAAGACCTTACATCACGCCTTGTGGAAATCATGGGGGCGGAGCAGGTGCGAAGAGTCCTGGACGTTGGATGCGGTACCGGTATCTCGACCTACTGTCTCTACAAAAACTTTGGAGACGGTTGCACATATTACGCGCTGGATATTTCCGAGAAGATGCTCGAATATGCCAAGAAAAAATATTCTAATTACCATAATTTCGTTTTCGTCCACGGCGACGCCGAAAATCTGAGCGATCTATTCATGGAAAAGTTCGACGGAATTTTCTATACTGCATCAATATTTTTGATACCGGACTTCAGGAAAAGCTTGAGGGAAGCCCTGTCGCTTCTCGAGCCAAATGGTAAAATCGCCCTTTCTTTTTATGCCGGCTTATCGGATTCCGAGGGAAACGATATATTGAAGAAGCATTTCCCGGACTTCAAATATAAATACGGTGCTTTTTCTCTTGATGACCTGTTATCTTTTCTGGAAGGGGAGAAACTCAGATATTTCACGACAGATTACGTGTTTCAGTCGAGTTTCGATTTCTTCCTGGATTTTTTAACTATACCTGCACAGGCATCAGGACTGTTTCCAAGACAGCCTTACTCAAAGCAGAAGGTTTTGGTCGAGGAGTTTCTGAGGGATATTTTCTCCAGAGAACCGGATATATTCATGCGCTGGACCTTCATAGTCATATCGAAAGGGCAGTAAAACAACAAAGAAACTGGGAAACGGGAATTTATTGACTGACAAAAACAATGGTTAACATAATATACATTATCGGACGTTTTCTAAGCCATCCATTCGAAAACTCCGGGGTCTTC
>CAYSCN010000019.1:0-38898 GCA_964429585.1 uncultured bacterium
CCTTCGGGTTATGAGCCCGACGAGCTACCTGACTGCTCCACCCCGCGTCAAACAAATAAAAATTCTAAAACTTCCCACATCTATTGTCAAGTATTTATTGGTGTATTTTAACTCCACATGCTGTTTCATATTCAATATAATAACGATTATTAGATTCAGGTTTAAACGGGTAATATCCTAATGGACCTTACGACCATAAAGAAGTATGAACTATTCGACTCCATATCCACTGGTGACGTTAGGGCAATTCTCAAATCCTTTAAAGAAATCAAATTCAGGAAGAACTCTTTCATATTTCACGAGAACGAGCCGTCAAACCAGATTTTCATAATAGAAGATGGTTTCGTCAAGATAGTATCGTACACCAACAAAGGGAAAGAACCCACGATTCTCCTTTTGAAAGAAGGAGACGTCCTGGGCATACTCATCATAGCTGAGAAGGTCCGACCCTTCTCGGCGGTATCTGTGAGCGACACCGTACTTCTTTCTATTGAAAAGGACTCGTTCCTGAAGCTTCTCACGGAATACCCACAGATGAACTACAACTTCATAAAACTGCTGTCCAAGAGAATCATATACCTGGAAAAGAAGCTCGTATCTATAACTCATCACTGGTCCTATCAGAGAATATGTTCCACTCTTCTGCTTTTATCAGAAAAGTTCGGAACTAGAGAGAACGACAGAACAATCCTGAACATTAGCCTAACGCATCAAGAGCTCGCCAACATCGTGGGAACATCCAGGGAAACTGTGACCAAGCAGCTCCAAAGACTCGAGGAACTTGGCGTCGTCCGCACCGGAAGACACATTGTCATTTTCCACGACAGGCTTTTCGACCTCATATAAAGCCCCGCCGGGATTCGGATAAATGCCGTTTCATTTTCGAATAAATTTCCACTTCTTCCAGAAAGACTCAGGTCGCTTCAACCAAGTTTCCTCGATACTTGCCGTCTATATTACCGGTGAATGCCATTTTATTTTTATTTCAATTGTGAAACCTTTCACAGATTTCAAGTCTGCAGGACCCTACTCTATTTAAATATGGAGGGGGGGTCTCGAAAAGACCATTCAGCACATCCAGGTTACCCCCAAAATTCAATTAAGGAGGAGGTGTGGGAATGACAGAATTAAACGACCTGAAAAACGCCGGAATCTACCAGGAGTGGTGGTCGAACCCTGGAATCGTCGGTCTGATGGGATTCGCCCTCACGACCATGGTGACCGGTCTCCACAACGCTGGTTACTTCGGCGCAGGTCCCACGCTGGCGCTCGCGCTTGCTTTCGGCGGCACAGCTCAGTTCGTCGCCGGCGTAATCGACCTTAGAAAGGGAAACCTCTTCGGGGGCTCCGCGTTCATGTCGTACGGCGCTTTCTGGTGGTCTGTGTATGCTCTCGTGGTGTGGCTTCCGGCGCACGGAATAAAACCCGATGGACCTCAGCTCGCGGCGTTCTTCTTCGTCTGGGCAATGTTCACCTTCGCATTCGTCCTGGCGGTTTTCAAGCACGGCAAATTCCTCTCTATTCTTTTCATACTTCTATTCATAGCCTTCATTCTTCTCGTTTTAAAAGAACTTGGGAAGGCTTCCCCAATGCTCGTTGGTTGGGAAATATTCATAACGGGCGCACTCGCCTGGTACATAGCCATGGCAATTCTCGTCAACACCACCTACGGAAAAACGGTACTTCCTCTCTCTTGATTCTCTTTCTTTGGGGCGGCTTTTATGGGGGGAGCCGCCCCGAAGACCCCCCTCACTTTTGAAATATCTTCACTAAAAAAACCTCCTTTCCCTTCACCCGGACAGCGTCCAAGGCAGAACCGATTCAATTTGATAGCTCACTGAAATTTAACCGCTCAGGCATGACAGACAAAAACAATGAAACCGACAATAAAAAAGGCGGCTCCTTAAAAGGAGCCGCCCCGAAGACCCCCCTGCTATATCAGCAGGAATTATTCATGTTTCGGCTTCCTCAGAATCAACACGAGGACGATGCCGATCACGCAGAACAGCGCCAGCGTGAAGTATGTCTTGTTGTAACCGGCGGCGACGTTACCGGCATCCTTGGCAGCCTGCACGATCTTTGCGAAGTATTTGGGAACCGTGAATCCCGCGATACCCCACGCGGTGAACACGAGGCCGTAGTTGGCGCCGAGGTTCTTGGTTCCCCAGAAGTCGGCTGTTATAGACGGCTGGAGAGCGAAGTTTCCGCCGTAGGAGAAACCGACCGCGCACAGACCGGCGAGAACCTGCCAGAAGTTGGTCGCGTTTCTGAGGAGGAACAGACAGGCTATTATGTACAGCACGAACAGCCCAATGTAGGCGCCTTTCCTCCCGATCTTGTCAGAGAGGGACCCCCATCCGAGTCGACCGAGGCCGTTAAATATAGACATGATACCGAGAGCCGTTCCACCCGACATGACCGCCGTGGCACCGGCAAGCTCCTTGACAATCGGTTTCGCCTGACCGATGGCCACCTGCCCAACCGACGCTCCGAAGAAGAAGGTCAGCCAAAGGAGGTAGAACTGAAGAGTCTTGACCATTTCGCTGGGCACGAAGTCCTCTTTCTTTGGAGCCTCTCCAGGAGCCGGAGCGGGAGGTTCCCAGCCCTCAGGCTTGTATCCCGGAGGCGGAACTTCGTAGACCATCGCAGAACCGATGACGAAAATGTAGAAGGTGATGGACATGATCATGAAGGTCTTGAAGATGTTCTTGGCGAGCAACGCCTTGTCCATACCATCCTGGAACGCCACGAGCTTCTCGATGAGAGGAGCGAAAATCAGCGATCCAGCACCGAATCCCATGACCGCGAGACCGGTGATCATTCCTCTTTTGTCGGGGAACCACTTGATGCACGTGGCAATGGGGGTAACATAAGCGAATCCGACGCCCAAGCCACCGATGATTCCGTATGCGAAATTCAGCCCCATTGCGTTCTTGTACATGAATGCGGAGAGAAGACACCCGGTTCCGAGCAATACACCGCCGAAAGCACCGACTATTCTCGGACCCTTTTTGTCCTGCCAGAAGCCGGCAACAATCATCGCGATTGTGAAGAAGAGAAGCGAGTACCTGTATGGAGCAACTGTCGTCGCCTTATCCCATCCATTCAGGTATGCAAGTGCCGGACGGAAAACCGACCAAGAGTAGAGAACCCCCAGACACATCTGCATCACGAGCGCTGCGATAACATACTTCCATCGATTCACCTTTTCTGCCATAAAACACCTCCTCCACTAAGTTACGGTTTTAAAAAAACCTCAAGTTGTGTGATTTGAAACCTGGTGGGAACTCCCCACGATACCCATCTCCCGTTATCACCCCCCTCCTGGTATGTGTTATTTCGATGTGCATTGCCCAACGAATCTAGCTTGGACCAACTTGGGAAAAAATAGTAAAACAATGTTAGGAACGTGTCAAGAGTTATCTCCGCCATTTTTAAAACAGGATTTATCACATAATAAGACCCATGGCAAGACAAAATTGAGTTGCGAACTCTTGAATGGCAGGATTGGAAACCAGAAGAAAAGGGGACGAACCGGTCAAATTCCAAGTGCGGTAAAGGTGATTAAGGCTTCAGAAAACAACGCTGTTTTCAAATCAAACCCAGTTCTTTCTCCCTTCGTTCAATATACTTTTTTAACTCGCTTACCTCTCTTTTCGTGAGATACCGCCACTCTCCCGTCGGCAGGTCCCCCAAAACCAAATTGGCGAAGCCAACGCGCCTGAGCTTCAAAACCGGATGACCCACCCTGGCAAACATCCTCCTGACCTGCCTGTATCTGCCCTCGACAATCTTCACCTGCACCCACGCCTTGTCACGTCTGGTCTCGATGATGTCGAATTTTCCGGGAAGAGTCTTCTTCCCATCGACCACTATTCCCTTCCGCAGCATATTCAGGGTTCTCTCATTTGGAATTCCCTTCACCTTCGCTATATAAATCTTTTCCACCATGTACCTGGGGTGAGTCAGCTTGTAAGTCAGCTCACCGTCGTTTGTCAGAAGCAGCAATCCCGTGGTGTGATAGTCGAGTCTGCCGACCGGGAAAACCCTGGGAAACACGTTGTCAACTATATCGGCTACCGTTCTCCTGCCTTTTGGGTCCTTCATGGATGTGAGCACACGCTCTGGCTTGTTGAGCATTATGTAAATCTTCTCTTCCAGGAATTGAATCAGATTTTCATCCAGCCTAACCTCGTGTTTCCCTACGTCGACGACGTATCCCGGATCAGGAACTATCTCACCGTCGACCTTAACCCTCCCCGAGACTATCGCTTCAAAGGCCTTTCTCCTGGAAATCCCGGCAGCCTCAGCCACGTATCTGCCCAATTTAAGATTCTTCACCCTCTCCCTCATGGCCGAGAATCTCCGCTATTTCCTCCAGGGATGGCAAGGACTCGAGGCTTTCCAGACCGAATACCTCGAGAAATTCCTTCGTCGTTCCGAAAAGGAAGGGCCTTCCAGGAACTTCTTTTTTCCCCACGACCCTGATCAACCGCCTTTCCAGAAGTGTCTTTATCGCGCCCTGAGAATCCACCCCACGGATATCCTCTATCTCAGCCCTGGTCACCGGTTGTTTGTATGCTATCACTGCGAGCGTCTCCATCGCAGCCCTGGAAAGCCTTGGCGGTTTCGTTTGCAGAAACCTCCTGACATATTCCTGATTGGCGGGATTGGTCCTCAACTGGTAACCGCCAGAGACGCACTCAATCAGAACCCCCGAATCGCCTCCGTATTTTTCCTTCAGAATCTCGATAGCCCTGGATAAGGTCCTTCTGTCCACCTGATTCAGTATGACTGTTATCTTCTCCAGCCTCAAAGGAGAAGTCGACACCAGCAACAACGACTCTATTATCGAGGCAACACGGGAAGGCTCCATCTGCAACGATTCACCCTCTGTCCCTGAATGCGATTCATCCTGGTGTTTTTCGAGGTCACTCATTTTCCGGCTCCTCCCCCTTCTTCATCCCTCATTATAAGCGTTATGTCTCCGAACTGTTCCGCCTGGTGGATGGATATCCTCCTCATGAAAGCAAGTTCCAAAATGGCCAGGAAAAAGGCTATCGCCTCCGACCTGGTGCTCACCTCCAGCATGACATCCGAGAACTTGACAACCCTTTCAGTTTCCAGACGATCGATGAGAAACGCCATAGCATCGGCAATGCTCAGCCTGTCTACGGTTATGTTCTGAAGCTCTTCCCCGCCTATCCGGTCTATTAGTTCCTTGAACGCTGAAATCAGATCGAGGAGGCTCACGTCCGTCACGGGTATTTGATCGGCTTTAACATCTCTTTTTTCCGGAACTTCCTGTCTCCTGAAGACGTCTCTTCCAAGGATCGGTTTCTCCAGGAGCAATGCGGACGCCTCCTTGAATTTTTCGTATTCTTTCAGGCGCCTCGACATCTCTCTTCTCATTTCTTCAGGGTCTTCCTCTTCCTCCACCTCCTCGTGCCTGGGTAGCAGAGACCTCGATTTGATATAAAGTAGGGTCGACGCCATCACGAGAAACTCGCTCGCCACCTCTATGTTGAGTGCTCTCATGAGCTCGAGATATTCGAGGTATTGCCTCGTCACCTCGGAAATGGGTATATCGTTGATATCCAGCTTGTTCTTTCTGACGAGGTGAAGCAAAAGATCGAGGGGCCCATCGAAGTTCAGAAAAGGCAGCGAAAATTTTATCTCCTCTCTCTCAACCATCTCCTTCAAATTCCAATGGCCTCCCGCACTCTCTCCATCGTCTCGGACGCGATGGACGAAGCGCGTCTCCGGCCTTCTTCGAGTATATCGTCCACTAACCCCTCTTTCGTCTCTATCTCCTTCCTTCTTTCCCTTATCGGCTCGATGAATTTCAGAAGGTTCTCCGCCATCAGTTTTTTACACTCCACACAGCCTATTCCCGCAGTTCTGCATTCACTGTCTATCCTGAGAACCAGCTCATTCGGCGAAAATATTCTGTGAAACGAGAAAACGTTGCACACTTCGGGGTCACCTGGATCCTTCCTCGTCTTCCTCTGGGGATCCGTCACCATCTCCATCACCTTCTTCGATACCACATCGTTTTCATCTGATAAGAAAATGGCATTCCCATAGCTCTTACTCATCTTCCTGTTGTCGGTTCCAAGAAGTTTCGGTGTCTGGGTCAGATAAGGTTCTGGCACCGGGAATACCTCACCGTAGAAGTGATTGAACCTCCTCGTTATTTCCCGGGTCAGCTCCACATGAGGAACCTGATCTATCCCCACCGGGACGAGGTTTGCCCTGTAAATTATGATGTCCGCCGCCTGTAAAACCGGATATCCCAGGAAACCGTAAGTGTAGAGATCTCTCGTCTCCTGCTCCCTGAGCTGCTCTTTATAGGTGGGATTCCTCTCGAGCCAGGGAAGCGGGGTTATCATGGACAACAGAAGGTGCAATTCTGCGTGCTCCTTCACCTTCGACTGGACGAAAAGAGTCGCCCTTTCTGGATCTATCCCGCACGCGAGCCAGTCGATCACCATTTCTCTGATATTTCCCTTTATTTCTTTAGTTGAATCGTATTCAGTAGTCAGAGCGTGCCAGTCCGCAACGAAGTAGAAACAGTCGGTATCCTCCCTTTCTTGAAGTTCCTTCCAGTTGACGAGGACGCCGAAAAAATGACCAACGTGGAGCTTGCCCGTTGGCCTCATGCCAGAGAGGACGACCTTCTTGCTCACTTTTCCCTCCATCATATCGGTATTCCCAGTATGAACGTGCTCAAACCTATCATCAAAAACCCGAAAAGCCTGCTAATTATACCAAAGGGGTCCACGAAAAGTAATATCAGCAGAATTATCATCCCGTATCTTTCAACCGCATCGAACTTCTCCTCGAGTTGCGGCGGGAGCAGCCCAGATACGATCCTTCCCCCGTCCAGAGGGGGTATCGGGATCAGGTTGAACAAAAGCAACAGGACGTTGAATTGAACCGAGATGGCGAGCATGAGACCCAAGGGAACCAGAACGTAGCCCGCAGTATCCGATGGTGAAGCGTAAATACCGCTGGTTATGATCTCCCTCGCAACGCCTGGGAAAAAATTGGCTATCAGCCTGAAAAGCAGGCCGGATATGACAGCCATGACCAGGTTCGCCCCGGGGCCGGCGGCTGCGACCCTGACCATCCCCTTCTTGACGTTTCTGAATCTGGACGGATTGACCGGCACAGGCTTGGCGTAACCGAACACAATACCTGAGCCGAGGACAAGCAAGACTACAGGAAGCACGATCGTGCCCACAAGATCCACGTGCCTCAAGGGATTGAGCGAAAGCCTGCCCACTTTCTCCGCCGTGTCATCCCCCATGATCTTCGCTGCATATCCGTGGGCCACCTCGTGGAACGTGATCCCAAACAACACCGGCAAAGCGAACACTGCAAGTTTTCTCGCTATCTCTTCCAATTCTTTCTCTACCTCCTCAAGAATTCCCTTTTCACGAACTCGATCTCTTCCTTCTTAGAGGACAGCTTCCCCTCGAGTCTCTCCTCGTGGACCCGATCCAGAATCCTCTTGAATTCCGGACCGGGGGAAAGTCCAAGTTCGATAAGGTCGTGACCAGTTATATTGGTCCTCACGTTCATCAACTTCGTGAAATACAGGCTTATATATCGTCTTATGTCGTGGCTCCTGGACTTGGCCATGATGAATAGGATAACCTCAACCGGCAATGGGCTCAAAATATCGTAGATCATTTTCTTCGACACAGTCCTCGCACTGAGCAACTTCAAAATCACTTTCTGTGATTCTTCTTTGCAAACTCTCACTCTTTCCTTTATCGTTTTCCTAACGCCCATTTCTCTCACCAGCTCGGCAGCTTCATTGTATGTGAGCGGGTCGAGAAGGCATAGCAGGAAGCATATCCATTTCTCGAACTCCACATCTAGGTATAGGAGCTCAAACCAGACGCAGACCTCTCGCATCTCCCTGAGCAAATCCACCTGCTTTTTGTCGAGAGTGATTTTCTTGTGTATGGCAGGTCCCACTTTGAACTTCCCCATCTCCTCGAGTATCTCGACCACATTTTCTTCTTTTAAAATCAGCTCCAGATCGGCGAAGATCCTGGGCTTGGGTATCTTCTCCAGGAGTTTGAGCTTCAAAGCGTTCGAAATCAGGCTCTTCGTGTTTTTGCCAATTTTGAACGAAAACCTTTTTTCGAAGCGAATCGCCCTCAAGATTCTAGTTGGATCCTCTACGAAAGATAAGCTGTGGAGGACTCTCACCACTCCATCCTTCAGGTCCCTCTGACCACCGAAAAAGTCTATGAGTTCACCAAAATGTGCCGGATTGAGGCATATTGCGAGGGCATTGATGGTGAAATCTCTCCTGTACAGATCGTGCTTTATCGAACTGAACTCCACCTCCGGAAGCGCAGCCGGTTCTTTGTAGTATTCGACTCTCGCGGTTGCCACATCCACCTTGAATCCATCCGGGTAGACAAGAACGGCGGTTCCGAACTTATCGTGGCTCCTGTATCTGCATCCCTCCAGTTCGGAAAACTTCCTCGCGAATTCTATCCCGTCTCCTTCCACCACCAGGTCCACATCGTAGTTTTCGTGCCTCAATAGAAGGTCCCTGACGAATCCTCCCACCACGTAAACCCTCATGCCGCAGTTCTCGGCCACCTCCCCTGCCCTCTCGAGAAGGGAAATCAGCCTCGAGGGCAAACGCTCCCTCATGAGAGTGGAAACCACTTTCCTCCTCGAGTACTCGTGGCCGGTTCTGTCCTTTTCCACCACCCCTATCTCTTTCATTTCGTGCATGTACCTTATAAGGTCCGTCCTCGTTATAACCCCCTCGAGCCTGTCCCCTCTCATCACAGGAAGCAACTTCTGTGTGCCTCCTATCAAGATATTCTCGATTACGCTCACGTCCTCGTCGGGGGAAACGACGTGAAAATCCACATTCATGTAATCCTTCACCCTCAAATTTTCGAGGTGATGGTAAAGGGCTTTTTCCACAACCTGCCTCGTTATTATGCCCACGACTCGTTCGCCTTTCACGACCGGCGCGGCGTTTATGTTCATCCTCGTGAAAATGTCATGAGCCTCCTGAAGAGTTTTATCGTGTTCTATTGTTATTACGGGATACACCATCAAATCGGATGCCGTCTTCCTGGGTATCACCTTCTCCGAGAGGATTTCAAGTATTCTATCCCTCACCTGGATCGTCGTCATGCTCTTGACAGTCGCAGAAGCGGCATACCAGTGTCCTCCACCCCCGAGTTCCCGCATTACCACCCCGACGTCCACTTCCTTCCTGTTGCTCCTGCCTATTACGATGACCCTGTCACCGAGCTGACATACAGCAAAAAGAACGTTTATGCTCTCGATGTCCCTCAGCTTGTGGACCACAACCGCCACATCCTTGACGTAATACTCCCTTTTAGCCTCGGCAATGACCACGTCAACGCCGTGGATGTTGTAAACCCTCGTGGAATTTATCAGGTCGTAGAGAAGATATACCTGTTCAGCTGATATGTCCTTCTGAAGAATATCGCGAACGATGGACAGGTCCGCCCCTCTCGAAAGGAGGTATGAAGCAGCGTGAAAATCGTCCACGGTCGTGGAAGAGTAACTCAAAAAACCCGTGTCTTCATATATCCCCAGCATCATGACCGTGGCCTCATCGGGGGTTATATCGAGGCCTTTCTCTTTGAGGAGTTCGACCATTATGGTGGTGGTCGAGCCCACGGGTTTTACGAGCTCGAAGTCAGGCTCTATGTCGCATTCTTCCTCCGGGTGGTGGTCGTAGACATGAACCTCCACGTCTTTTCTCTTCACCACCTCCCCGAAAATGCCTATCCGCGAGGTGTTTCTTATGTCAACCAGTATGACCCTCTTTACCTTCTCCAGGTCGATTTCTCCGTAATTTCTCATCCGGAAGGCGTATATTGTCGACTTCAAAAGGAAGTCGTTCACAGTCTCCTCTTTCGCCCCGGGCAAAACGATTGCCGCCTCTGGATAAAGCTTGCTCGCAGCCAGCATGGATGCAATCGTGTCGAAATCCGAATTGACGTGTGAAGTTATTATTTCCATCTCACCTCATCCTCTCGGGTGAAAGCGGGAGTGTATCTTTTTGATGTCATCTGTCGTCACATGAGTGTAAACCTGCGTGGTGGATATGTCAGAGTGCCCGAGGAGCATCTGAAGAGTCCTGAGGTCAATTCCTCTAGACAGCAAGTGCGTTGCGAAAGAATGCCTCAGGATATGTGGGGTAACCTTCTTTGTTATGCCAGCTCTGATCGCGTATCTTTTTATCATCTTCCAAACCCACTGTCTCGATAGCTTCTTGCCGTATCTGTTCAGAAACAGGGCCGTGTCTCCTCCTTTCCTGTATAGTCCGGGTCTGACTTCCTCGAGGTATATCGCGAGATAACGACCAGCCACCTCTCCGAAAGGGACTATCCTCTCCTTGTTGCGTTTTCCATATAAAACCAGAAACCCGCCCTCCAGGTTTATGTCGTCCGGTGTCAACCCCGTAACTTCAGAAACCCTTCCTCCTGTTGCGTACAGAGTCTCCAGCAGAGCCCTATCTCTTATCCCGAGAGGACTTCCGGGGTCTGGAGCCTCCAGGAGAGAGTCGACCTCAGAAACGGTCAGAAAACGGGGAAGAACCCGCCCCCTTCTTGGAGACTCGATCATGTCCATCATTCCAGGAGCTGTTTCGCCCTCCTCCGCCAGAAATCTGAACAGGTTCTTCAGCGACGATATGACCCTCATCACCGTCGCGTCGGCAAGCTCCTTCTTCCTCAACTCCCCCAGAAAATCGTATACGTCGACGAGATCAGAATCAGAAACGGAAATGCCTCTTTTCTCGAGAAATTTCAGGAACTCCCCGGTATCTCTGACGTAAGAATCTACAGTGTTGGGTAGAAGGCCCCTGTCGACCGTGAGGCTGTCTCTGAACTTTTTTAAAATCTCTGCCGAATCCACTTTACGTTACCTCGAATCCCTCGATGGATTCGAAAATCCTCTCCTTGAGCTTTTCCACCTTCTTCGGATCAAGAATCTTCTCGCCACCTCTATCGGTTATGTAAAACACGTCAGCAACCTGGTCCGCCTTCGTGGATATCTTGGACAGGCTTATCTCGTATCCTTCCCCCGTTATTGACCTGGATATGTCATAGAGAAGACCAACTCTGTCGTATGTGAAAATCTCAACTATCGTGAAAAAGCTCGATGATTCATTGTCTATTATCACTCTCGTTGGGCGATATTGCACCGTCTTCCCCTTCTTACCAACAACTCTCCTCTTTCCCAGCAGCTCATCGACCTCAACCGCGCCCTGAAGAACGTCCTTCAAGTCCTTTACGAGTCTCTCTATTTTCTTCTCGTCCGTTAGCGGTTTGCCCAAATAATCAACGTTGAACACGTCGAACGCGACCCCTCCTCCCGTGGTGAATGCGCTGGCAGACAGAATGTTTATGCCATGTGAAGCCAGCGTCCCGGTCACCTTGGCAAACAGTCCATGCTCATCACTGCAAACAAGCGCCACTTCTGTGAACCCTTTTCTGGCGAAAGGGAAAACCTTCGTTATCGGGTCCGATTCGAAAGAGGAAAAAAGCTCGAAGTGATCGGACGCTCTGTCAGCCGAGACGGAGAGAAAATACCGCTCCGGCAACTCGGACAGAAACCTGTCCACTTCCACCACGGGCTTCCCTATTAGCTTTTCCCTGAACTTTTCCTTCGCTTCCTCGATGACCTTTTTCATGGGAGGGAGTTTGAATTCATCCTGGACCACGATATTTAGGGTCTTTTCATAAAGCTCCGACAAAAGAAGCGCCCTCCATCTGTTCCAAGAGTCTTCGTTGACTGCTCTGAGGTCACAATATGTAAGAAGGTAAAGCATATCGAGCCGCTTTTTCGAGCCAACCAGAGAAGCAAAATTGTATATCAGCTCGATGTCGTGCATATCCCTTCTCTGAGCGACGTTTGCCATCTCCAGGTGATGTCTAACGAGAAATTTACAATCATCCACCTCTTCCTTCGTGAACCCGAGGCGGTTCATTATTCCCTCCACGAGGGATTCTCCAATTCTGCTGTGACCATGTCCGAGACCTTTCCCAATATCGTGAAACAGGACCGCCAGGATGAACAGGGCCCTGTTTTCCACCTCCCTGAATATCTCCAGAATTTGCTGTTCCTCGTTCGTCAAGGATTCCCCTTTCGAGTCCCTCTCTTCCAGTTCCGGCAAAACCGTCGCCGCCATTATGGAGTGAATATCCACTGTGTAACGGTGGTAAATGTCCTGCTGAGCCCTGTAAAAAAGATGAGAGAACTCAGGAATGTATTTCCCGAGAAACCTGCAATCATTCATCTCAGTGAGGACGAGCTTCAAGTTTTTCCCCTCGTCGAGAATCTCCCTGAACCGAGCGGCCACATCCTTCCTCCCTCTGAACTCATTGTCCACCACCGCCAGAACCTTCTTCATTCTCCTTTTCGCCTGACTCGACAGCGGGTTTCCAGTCCTCTGAACGTGCTGAAAAATCTTCATATAAAGG
Organism: uncultured bacterium; assembly: GCA_964429585.1. Classification (GTDB taxonomy): domain Bacteria; phylum Desulfobacterota; class Deferrimicrobia; order J040; family J040; genus CAYSCN01. Next base: position 12,507 of record CAYSCN010000019.1, read on the forward strand.
GAGGGATCTTCCTTCAAATACTTCGACCTGTTGATGTAAATCTTTCCCCTATATATCGTGAACCTGTCGTCTATCACCTGCCTCTTCCTGAAGTAAGAGGGGAATATCTTTTTCTCCGGAAGATACCTCTCCACCTGTTCTATGAGCTCTTCCGAAAGCTGTGCACACTGTGTGGCTATAACGTAATAAAACCTCATGAACCTTTCGGCAGCCCTGAATATCCCGTGCTGCCTGTATCCCCAAAATCGTGCGAGCTCCTCCTGAAGCTCGAAAGTCAGAAGGTCGTTTTTTCTACCGGCCAAAAAGTGCATGTGATTTCTGATCCTGAGCAGCTGGTCGAGCAAATAATAGTAGTTTTTTTCCGACCTGCGAGGCAGCACGCCTTTGAGGGAGAGCTCCTTCATCGAAGAGGCCTTGAACTTTACCTTCATAACCCAGATTGCCGTGTGAAGGTCTCTGAGCCCTCCCTTTCCTTCCTTTATGTGAGGTTCCAGCAGGCACACGACGTCTCCGTGCTTTCTGTGACGTTCCTTGAGATCGTGTATTCGCTCCTCGATAAACCTGTCTCCCGACGTGAAAAGCAGAAACCTGTCCATATCCTTCTTTACGCTCTCGAAAAACTTCCTCTCCCCGCAAATGAACCGATAATCCATGAGAGCCGTTCTTATGGAAGCGTCTTCACCCGCCATCCTCAATACTTCCTTGACGTTCCTCACAGCATGCCCCACCTGAAAGCCAAGATCCCATAGGGCGTAAAGAACCTCCTCGGTAACCGCTTCCACAAATGGTGTCATCTTGTAGTGATACAAAATGAGAAGGTCGATGTCGGAGTATGGGCAGAGGTCCTTTCTCCCGTATCCACCAACGGCGAGTATGGCTGTGGGAAAGTCGAGCCTGGGATACTTGGAGTAATACTCTTCGGAAGCCCTCCTGTAGAGTTCACATATCAGTCTGTCGATCAGAGCAGTGTGGACTCTGACCAGTTCGAGTCCTCCAGCTCCACGCTCGTGTTCGGTCCACAAATATTCCCTGAACTCTCGCACTCTCCCCTTTAGGAACTCGAAAAATTCCCGTTTCCCTGCGCTTCTGACCGTTGAGTAATCCAGCAGCCTGGTCAGAGCAGACGCTCTCTCTTCATCCACCAGCCTCGCCATACAATGCAGTCCTCGTTTTCTCGACGTATTCGATTATGCCCCTGTATATGGAATTTGCCACTTCATCCAGAAATGAGTTTCTCCTCAGCAGTTTCTCCTCTTTCGGGTTCGTTATGAAGCAAACTTCGAGAAGCACAGATGGCATCGATGAGCCAAAAAGCACATAGAACGGTGCCTTCTTCACCCCTAGATTACCCGTTCTTCTATAACGCTTCCTCACGGTCCGGTAGAGCGCATCGTTTATTGACTTGGCGAGTCTCAGCGACTCCCTGCTCTTCCCATAATTTATCAGGTCCATGAGGATGCTCGATACTTTTCCTTCCTCGATCATTTCCCCGTTTTCCCGCATCGCGAGTTCGAGGGCATCTCTGTCGGTCGCCTTCTTACCGAGCACATATGCTGACACCCCCTTCGCTCTCCTACGCTTAGAAGCGTTCGTGTGAATCGAGATGAATATGTCCGCCCCTGCTGCATTTGCAATCGCGGTTCTCTTCTCGAGAGAGATGAAAACGTCCCTGCTTCTCGTCAGGAACACCTTGAACCTCTTGTCTCTCTTCAGCAGTTTCCTGAGTTTTTTAGCTATCTTGAGAGTCACATCCTTCTCCCTCGTCCCATATCTTCCTATCGCTCCCGGGTCTTTCCCTCCATGGCCAGGATCTATCACGACAACGAACTTCCCCGGAGAAGAGTCATATCTATCCTGGGTAACCGCCCGTGCAACATCTGTTTTTTTCCCTTTCTCTGCATAGAAATCTATCACGATTCTCGGAGGGTCCAGGAGCGTGAAGTCCTTTTTCTTGGCCCTACCCTTGAGATCTATCCTGACGATCACGTTACTTCCAAGTCTTCTCGTGGATATACACTTCAGAAGACCCCTATCAGGAGTTATGAAGCACTCGTCACCTTTGAGCAGCGACCTGACGGAAGAAATCTTCACGACCGTTTTTTCGCCTTTTTGAGACTCTATTCGGTAATTCGACAGCCTGGATAGATCGAGCACAACTCTCGCGTAATTATCGTTCGCGTAGTATCTGATGCCTCTCAGGTAACCCAGCTTCGGCGCCCGGGTTTCCCTCCCCAGGCGTTCTATTTCCCTGTCTATTTCCCTGATCCTGTTTCTCTGCTCGTCGTCTATCGAAGACGAGACGACCGTCTTTGCCGATGAGAACAACACCGATAGGATTACGAGATACAAAAAGAGAAGGACGGTTATCTTTCTTCGTGAAATCATCACGCGGCGTTCTACCTCTTTCCTCCTTCCCACTTTTCCTTAAGTTCGGTGAGCAGGTTCAGGGCATCTATTGGAGTAATTCGGTTTACATCCACGGACTCGAGCAACCTCCCGATCGCCTCGTACTTTCTATCCTCGCCGAAGAGCGAGAGTTGAACCCCTCTGCCGGCTATGCTCCCGGCTTTTCTTCTCTCATTATACTTTTCCGTCTCGAGGGTTTTCAGTATTTCTCTAGCTCTCCGAATAACACCCTCCGGTAGTCCCGCTATTTTCCCCACGTAAATGCCGTAAGACCTGTTCGAAGGCCCCTTTTCAATTTTATGAAGGAAGAGTATCTGGTCTCCCCACTCCTTCACTGCAACGTTGTAATTGACCACCCTCTCAAGGTATTTTTCGAGTTCGCAAATCTCATGATAATGGGTGGCGAACAGAGTCAACGGCTTTTTGTCTCCCAGATTGTGGATGTATTCGATGACGGCCCACGCGATGCTCAGACCATCGTAAGTGGAGGTTCCCCTGCCGACTTCGTCTAGAATGATCAGGCTTCTATCGGTCACTTCTCTCAATATCCTCGCCACTTCTTTCATCTCTACCATAAATGTGGAATCTCCCATGAATATGCTGTCGGCAGCCCCTATCCGGGTGAAGATTGAATCGACCACACCGATCGTGGCATCCTCAGCTGGAACGAACGAACCCGCCTGTGCCATCAGCGTAATCAACGCCACCTGTCTTATGTAAGTCGATTTTCCGGACATATTGGGCCCTGTTATCACCATGATCTGTTCCTCGTCAGGATCGAGTTCTGTGTCGTTGGGCACAAACTCCCTCCGGCCCGTGAAAACCTCGACGACGGGATGTCTTCCCCCCTTTATGGATATTCCCCTGTCTCTCGTCATCTTCGGCCTGACGTATCCATTCCTCTCCGCCACGGAGGCAAAAGAGAGCATCACATCGATCTCTCCCACAGCCCTGGCCACGGATGAAAGATATCCTGCGTATCCGGAGAGCTCCTCCACCAGCTTCCTGAACAGGGTTTCCTCAAGCCTTCTCCTCTCCTCCCGCGCAGAGAGCTGTCTGTTCTCGAACTCCTTGAGCTCCGGGGTTATGAATCGTTCCGAGTTGACCAGGGTCTGTTTCCTCACGTAGTCGGGCGGAACTTTTTCTGCATGGGTCCTGGTTATCTCGATGAAATACCCGAATACCCTGTTGTATTTGACCCTCAAGTTCGGTATTCCCGTCCTCGCCCTCTCTCGCTCCTCGAGCTCCTTAAGATATCTGTCTCCTCCAACCTCCAGTTCCCTCAGCGCATCCACCTGGGGGTTGTATCCATCCTTGAAAATACCTCCCTCTCTGACGTTGACTGGAGGATTGTCAGAAATAGCATCTTCGATAGTCTCTACCAGCTCTTTCCTGACAACCAGTTTTTCGAGTCTCTCCGCAATCCATCGTGTGCCCAATTGGGAAATCGAATCGCTTATCCTCTCCACCACCTTGAGAGAACTGGATATAGATATCAGGTCTTTGGGATTGACCTGTTTCGACGAGAGCCTGACGGCAAGCCTCTCCATGTCGAATACCTCTTCCAGCATTTCCGAAAGAGTGATCCTCAAGTCTCTTTCGAGGTATAATTCCTCCACAGCCTCGTGCCGCTTGACTATTTCTTCTATTTCACAGAGTGGAAACGCAAGCCACCTCTTCACCAGCCGCTTTCCCATGGGCGTCTTCGTCCTGTCCAGAACCCACAGGAGGGACCCCTTCTTCGTTCCCTGAGCGCTCGAAAGTATCTCGAGGGATGTGAGTGCCGATTCATCCAGTGAAACCGTCTTGCGAACCTGAAAAGGTTGAGGGTTTTTCAGACTGTTTATCGCACCAGGCTGATTTCTGTAGACGTAATCGAGAAGAATGAAAAATCCCCTATCCTCGGGGACGAAGTCGGAGAACCTCTCCTCGTAGATTTTCCTCGTCTCTTGGATATATTTCGGTATTACTTCCCTCCTCGGGACATCGGAAGGAAGCCTCCTGTCTATGTCCGAGAACTTTATTCTCTCCGCCGTGTCTTCGTCGTATATTATCTCCGCAACGTCTATCTTGTTGAGCGAGTCTATGACCTTCTCCCAACCCTCGTGCCTCTCGAAGAAAAGCTCCCCCGTCGATATGTCGACAGCAGATATGGACGGTGCCTCCGATAGACTGATCGAAACCAGGAAGTTCCCTTTCTCCGACTCGAGCAGGTCGTCTCTCGGTATCAACCCTGGCGTCAATACCTCAACCACCTCTCTTCTGAATATGCCTCCCTTACCCTGTTGCTCGAACTGCTCGCACACCGCCACGTTTTGACCGGCTCTGAGCAGTTTCACAATATAAGTGTCCCTGGCGTGGTACGGCACCCCGCACATCGGAATACCCGATTCCTTGTCCCTCGTGGTTAGAGCTATGTCCAGTATTCGGGAAGCGATTATTGCGTCCTCGAAGAACATCTCGTAAAAATCACCCATACGAAAAAACAGTATCGCGTCCTTGTGCTGTCTCTTGATGTCCATATACTGTTTCATTGCAGGAGTCAGGTCCATTTCCTCACCCCGATCGCAGCCTTTAGTGTGTATTCGCTTGAAGGAAGGACAATTTCTCAGATCTTCAAACTCGAAAAATCATCGACGAGTCGTTCGAAGGTCTGCTCGACAGTCTCCGGCAGAACCCTCACACCCGACACGGGAGTCATGAAATTCGTATCGCCCGCCCATCTCGGGAGAACGTGGAAGTGGACGTGATCTTCTATTCCCGCCCCCGCCACTCTACCCATATTCATTCCCACATTGAACCCTTCAGGTTTGTAGTGCTTTTTGAGTATTTTTATCGAATGCCGTATCAGAGAAAATATTTCTGCAGACACCCCCTCATCGAGCTCAGAAAAGTCTGACAGATGCTCCCTCGGGGCGATGAGAAGGTGACCGTTGGTATATGGAAACCTGTTACACATAACTATTGTTTTGGGGGATATTCTAAGGACAAGTTTTTCCTTTGACGGTCCCTCGATGTCATTCAGGCAGAAGATGCAATCCATTTTCTTCCCGGCAGAATCCCTTATGTAATTCAATCTCCAGGGTGTGTAAAGCCTCTCCATGACCGACCTTTCTACTGCTCGTTTATCATCTCTCTCAGCTCTTTTCCAACCTTGAAAAACGGCACACGCTTCTCGGGTATGAACACCTTCTCCCCTGTTTTCGGATTTCTTCCTTCTTTTGCCCTTCTTACTCTGATGGTAAAAGACCCGAATCCTCTTATCTCGATCTTCTCCCCCCTCTTCAGAGCTTCCTTCATCGAGTCGAATATCGTGTCCACTATCAACTCGCAATCCTTCTTCGTGAGATATTCCATCCTCTCGGCGAGTTTTTCGACGAGTTCGCTCTTTGTCATACGCACCCTCCCTGTTATTTCGGTAGATAAGTTTCCATTATTGTTTTCGTTCTCACCTCATCGATTATACTTTTCACTTCCCCTTTTATCAAATCAATAATGGATATCTTCTTGGGTGGCGGATAGACCAGCTCAGGTTCTCCTTCTATGCCTGCCAGTTTGGCGGCCACATCGACTGCGTCGTAGAAGTTGCCCAGAAAATCTACCAGACCCAGGTTTTTCGCCTGAAGTCCCGAAAATATTCTCCCGTCTGCGAGCTTCTCGACTTTGTTCCTCTCCAACTTCCTGCCGGAAGCCACCGCATCCACGAACTGAGAGTGTATGTCCTTGACCACCTCCTGAAGAACCCTTTTTTCTTCCTCCGTCATGTCTCTTAAAGGATTCCCCATGTCTTTCATCTTACCGCTTTTAAGAACAAAACCCTTTATACCAAGCTTCTCCATCAGATCTTTAACGTTCAGAAAATTCATGATTACGCCGATGCTCCCGGTTATGGACCCCGGATTGGCAACTATCTTGTCCGCACCACATGCGATGTAGTAACCACCCGAAGCGCCTATCGCGCCTATCGATGCCACGACTACCTTTTTCTCACTCAGTTTCCTCACCTCTTCGTAAATTTCCTGCGAAGGCCCGACTCCGCCGCCGGGCGAGTTTATTCTGATGACGACGGCCTTTATCCTCCCGTTTTTGGCATAGTCCCTGATTATCTCGTTTATCCGCGTGGAGTCGTCGATAATTCCCTCTATCTTGACGATTCCTATCCCTTCGCCTCCTATTCCCACCGGCCCGGTTATCTTGCTCACGATTCCAAGGACCAACACGAAACCCACAACGACAAGGATCAAAATGAGGCAACCCCTCGCAAAAGGACTCCTCTTGCTTTTTTCGTTTTTACGAGATTGCATGGATTATCAGTTGTTTTCGTTGGAAAGTTTGAGCTTGTCTTTTAGCCCTTTCAACGCCTCTCCGAGGACGGTGACCTCTTCCCGGGTTTCGCTTTTCATGAACTCTTCCATTTCTTTCTTCTCTAGCATTTTCTGGTAAGCCTTTATCGAGAGAGCTATCTTCCTCTCTTTTTCGTCCACGAAAAGAATCATCGCCGTCACCACGTCCCCTATGCTGAGTACATCAGAAGGTTTCTCTATTTTCTTGTCGGCGATCTCGCCGAGTCTCACCAGCCCCTCGATTCCGTCTTCGAGCTCCACAAAGGCCCCAAAATCCGCGATGCTCGTGACCTTGCCGGTCACTATGCCACCCTTGGAGTATCGCTCGCCGATGTTCTTCCACGGATCTTCCCTCAGTTGCTTTATGCCAAGGGAAAACTTGTTCGCCTCGGGTTCTATTCGCAAAACCTTCGCCTTCACCCTGTCGCCTTTCCTGTATAGCTCGGCCGGGTGTTTGATCCTTTCGTTCCAGGAAAGATCAGATATGTGGACGAGGCCGTCTATTTCTTCCCCCACATCGACAAAAATCCCGAAATCGGTCACGCTTTTGACCGTCCCCTCAACTACCGAGTCCACGGGATACTTCTTCTTTATCTCTTCCCAAGGGTTGGGAGAAAGCTGCTTCAGCCCGAGGGACATCTTCTTCATTTTTTCTTCGATAGACAGGATGACCACCTCTATCCTGTCACCTATGGAGAGAATCTCAGACGGACTTCTTAGTTTCTTACTCCAGGACATTTCCGATATGTGGAGCAATCCTTCGACTCCCTCTTCTATCTCGACGAAAGCACCGTATTTAGTGATGTTGGTAACGACGCCGTTGACCTTCTGCCCCTCGTGATATCTCTCTTTTATCGTAGACCACGGGTCCGGCTTCAACTGCTTCAACCCCAGCGACACCCGCTCTTTTTCCCTGTCGAAACGTATCACTTTGACCTTTATCACGTCTCCGACGCTCACGATTTCCTTTGGATGAGAGACCTTTCCATATGACATATCGCTCACATGTAGAAGCCCGTCGAGCCCTCCAAGGTCGATGAAGGCGCCATATTGTGTTATGTTTTTCACTTTCCCCTCTACGACATCACCTTCCTTCAGGGAATCGAGCAGCTCTCGTCTCCTGCGATTGAGCTCTTCCTGAATGTAATCTCTCCTCGAAACGACCACGTTCAGCTTCTGTCTGCTGAACTTGAGGATTTTGAAATGGTCATCCAACCCCACGATGCTGTCTGGATTTTCCAATGGCTTCACGTCGGCGTGAGAACCGGGCATGAAGGCTTTCGTTCCGAGATCTACCTCGAACCCTCCCTTGACCCTTTTGACAATCCGACCTTTAACAGGTAACCCCTTTTCATACGCTTCCTGTAGCATCTCCCAGAGTTTCGCCTTGTCCGCCTTCTCCTTCGATAGGACCACCTCGCCGGCCTGATTGATCTTGACGAACATCACGTATATCTCATCGCCCACATTGACAGTGACGTTCCCCTCCTTGTCTTTGGCCTCGCCTATGGGGAAATAGCCCTCAGTCTTGTAATTTATATCGACGAACACGAGATCGTTTCTGACTTCGATGACCGTCCCCTTTATGATCTCGCCCACTTCGGGAGTTTTGAGAGAGCCGTCAACCAGAGCGGTGAAGTTCTCTTCCTCGGCAAAGTTCTCATCGTTGTTTGGTGAAAAATCACCGTTGCTCTTTTCATAATCCATTTACCGTTCAACCTCCGCAAGTGTTTAAAGCACTCTATATTCGTACACCATTAAATATCCTGTTTCAAGTTTTATTACACCGAAAACATTTAATTTCCAGCAGTTATCAGGGTATGCCTTTGGTGATCTCGCACTCGCCCCCTCCGACCCTCTTCTTTATTCTCTCAATAACGCTTTCTATGAGCCAGTCCGGTGTCGAAGCACCGGCGGATATGCCTATGGATTCGAATTTCTCCAGCTCGATTTCATCAACCTCACTCTCACGCTCCACGTGAAAAACGTTTTCGTTGTGCCTCTTCGCCAGCTCAACCAGTCGCCTGGTATTGGCGCTGTTTCTGCCTCCTATGACTATGAGACCATCTACTCTCTTCGATATCTCCACCGTCTCTTTTTGCCTCACGGTGGTTGCGCTGCAGATGGTGTTGAACACTCTCACCTCTGAGAAGACGGAGAGGGCCTTTAGCACCCATCTTTCGAGATTCTCCACCGTCTGGGTGGTCTGCGCTATCAGGCCAGCTCGCTTCCTGTTTTTCGCGCCCTCTATCTGTTCGTAGTCTGTAATAACCTCAGTCGTGTCTTCCACATAGCTCAATATGCTCCTCACCTCAGGGTGGTCGCTGTCGCCAACTATGAGAATTGTGTAACCCTCTTCAGCCAGGGATATCGCGTGGTCCTTCGCTTTTTTAACGAAAGGACACGTGGCGTCCACTATTTTTACGTCTTTCTCCGATATGGATTCCATCTCACGTTTAGTGATTCCGTGTGTTCTTATGATCAACGTTCCGCAAGTTATCTCGTCCACATCGCAAACCATCGCAACTCCCCTGTTCCTCAACTGCTCCACAACCTGCGGGTTGTGTATTATCTGACCGAGTGTGAATATCTCTTGGTCGTCGGTGGACGATGTGGTTTCGAATGCCATTCTAATTGCTCTTTTCACGCCGAAACAAAATCCTGCGCTTTTGGCGACGATCAGCCTCACCCTTTTTTTTCCACCACTTTTCACGTCTATCACCCTTGGCGAACCAAACCCGTGATTATCTGGACCACCTCATCTACTCCGATTCGAGAGGTGTCTATGTAAACCACTCCATCCGCAAGTTTCAAAGGGGAGTATGTTCTCGTGCTGTCCTGAATGTCCCTCTTTATCACGTCATCGAGGACTTCTGAAAATAGCGCCTTCTCGCCCCTGGATTTCAGGTCCACAAGCCTTCGCCCGGCTCTGACGAACACGGATGCATCCAGGAAGAACCTGTGCCTCGCGTCAGGGAATATAACGGTCGTGGCGTCTCTACCCTCGCAGATCACCTTACCCTTCTCTCCAAGCTCTCTCTGTTTCTGGACCAGAACTTCCCTCACCTGTGGAACTCTGGAAACATTTGATGCTGCCATCCCGACCTCTTCGGTCCTTATCTCATCCTCCAGATCCTCCCCGTCTACCACAATCCTCTGGATTCCATCTTTGAGCTCGAATTCGAACCTCACTCCTTTCAATAAACGTCTCAGCCTCTCGCCATCGTCGAGTTTAATGTTTTCTCTCAAAGCGATAAGCGCCGCTGCGCGGTACATTGCTCCCGTATCTATGATGGTGTATCCGAGCTCGGCTGACAATTTCCTGGCAACCGTCGTCTTGCCCGAGCCCGGCGGCCCGTCTATGGCGATCACTTCCTCCTTCATTTCCTCACCTCTTTGAGAATCTCGTAGAAATCCGGAAACGAAGTGGATACCGATCTTCTGTCGTCCACCTCTAATTCAACCCCAAGCGCCACTGCGAAAATCTCCATAGCCATGACCACCCTGTGGTCTCCGTATGAGCGGGTTACCCCGATGGGCCTGTAACTCCCTCCCCCCTCTATGACCATTCCGTCGGGCAGTTCTTCCACCTTCACGCCGAATTCCCTCAGGTTGGATACCATCGCCGCTATTCTGTCGGATTCTTTCACACGAAGCTCCGAGGCTCCCCTTATCTCCGTAAACCCTTCTGCAAAAGCGGCGACAACCGACAGAATCGGCACTTCGTCTATGAGCGACGGAATCTCCTCCTCGAAAACCGAAATCCCCTTGAGGTTCTCCGTGTAACTAACAATTATATCACCCACGGGTTCGCCGGATATTTCTCTCGGATTTTCGATCTCCAAACTTCCACCCATTCTCTCCAGGACCCTCAAGAAACCGGTTCGTAGGGGATTGAGCAGAACGTTCTCGATACGAAGCGACGAACCCGGCGTTATCAGAGCTCCAGCAATAAAAAATGCAGCGGAAGAAAAGTCACCTGGAACGACCATGTCCACCGGTTTCATATTAGAGGTATCCCTCAGCGACACCATTCCATTAGATTTCTCGATTTCAGCCCCCATGCTCACAAGCATGCGTTCGGTGTGGTCCCGGGTGGGAACGGGCTCAACCACCGAGACCTTTACCCCCGCGCACGCTCCGGCAACGAGAATCGACGACTTGACCTGAGCGCTCGCGACAGGCATCTCGTAGAAAATTCCCTTAAGCCTACCTCCTCTTATGGTCAGGGGCGGGTACCTCCCGCCGTCCCTCCCATCTACCACGGCTCCCATCATTCGAAGGGGAACGGCTATCCTCTCCATCGGTCTTCTTCTCAGATACTCGTCCCCGGTAATGACGGAATACCCATCTATCGACGCCAGAAGTCCGGCACCGATTCTGATGGTCGTCCCCGAGTTCCCTGCGTAGATGACATCCTCCGGTTCCATGAAGTTTCCCCTGCCCGGACTCTCGAAGCAGAACCTCTCCCCTCTTTTTTCCACTTTCACGCCCACCGCCCGAACAAGTTCCATCGATCTTCCAACGTCCTCGGATTCCAGCAAATTCTCAACGGTCCACGAGCCCTGTGCGACCGCGTTAACGATGACGGCTCTGTGGCTGATTGATTTGTCCCCCGGAACCGAAATCTCTCCTCTCAAGGCCATGTCATTCCCCCGTCAGCGAATCCCTGGTCTTCTTCGACTTCCCAAAAAAATCCATCATCCCATCGACATCCCTCTCCCTTATAAGCTTCTCCAGGTAGCCGAGCGAACCCCTGAAGTGCTTTATCGCTCTTAGTATCTCCTCTCTGTTGTCCAGCATGATCTCCGTCCACATACGAGGGTTCGAGGAAGCTATCCTGGTGAAGTCCTTGAACCCCCCGGCGGAATACCCAAGCGGAAGGGGAGAATCGAAAGTGGCAATGGAATGAACCAGACTGTATGCCACCACGTGTGGAAGGTGGGAAGCAAAAGCAAACACGTGATCGTGAGTTCGTGGGTCCATGAACATCACGCGAGCACCCGCAGTCTCCCACAATTTCCTTACGGTCACAACTTTCTCCTCAGGAGTATCCGGGTAAGGGCACAAAAACACCATTTTTCCCTCGAACAGCTCGGGGAAACCGTTTTCGTAACCAGACTTCTCCGTACCGGCTATCGGGTGACCCGGAATGAAAAAGGGACCTTTCGAAAACCTTCTCATCGCGGAATATATTTTCCCCTTGACGCTTCCGCAGTCGGTCAGTATTCCATCGGCCTTCATGTGACCCATGATTTCGATCGCGACCTCCACGCTCGACGCTACCGGTATGGCGAGGAACACCACATCCATGACACTCAGTAACTTCTTAGTGAGAATCCCGGAGATCACCCCTTCTTCAAGAGCAAGTTTTTTTCTGCGAACGCTTTTATCCGCCCCGAATATTTCCAGCGATGGCACCGCTTTCCTCAACGCCTTGGCCAGCGAACCGCCTATCAATCCAAGCCCGTATATACCTACTCTCATATTTTCAAACATCAGATCTCTCTCCCAACTGCTTCTGCTACAGGTTTTATTTTTGTCATCATCTCCTCGAATTTCTCCGGTCTCAGTGATTGAGGTCCGTCCGACAACGCCTTCTCGGGGTCATTGTGTACCTCCACCATGAGTCCGTCCGCTCCAGCGGCCACAGCAGCCAGAGCGAGCGGGAGGACGAGCTCAGATTTTCCCGCGGCATGCGAGGGGTCGACTATAACGGGGAGGTGGGTGAGTTTCTTGAGCACCGGAACGGCGCTAAGGTCGAGCGTGTTTCTCGTTGCGCTCTCGAATGTTCTGATGCCACGCTCGCAGAGAATTATATTCGTGTTCCCCTGAGAAGCGATATACTCCGCCGACATCAGAAGTTCAATTATCGTGGCGCTCATCCCTCTCTTCAAAATGACGGGCTTGTTCACCTTCCCCACCTCGGTGAGCAACCTGAAGTTTTGCATGTTTCTCGCCCCTATCTGAATGACATCCGCGTACTCAACGAGCAGGTCGATGTCTCGTGGGTCCATGAGTTCCGTGGCCACAGGAAGACCCGTTCTCTCCTTGGCTTCTCTTAAAATTTTCAACCCTTCTTCACCGAGACCCTGAAAGCTGTAGGGTGATGTTCTCGGTTTGAACGCTCCTCCTCTGAGAAAAGACGCCCCTCCAGCCTTCACCTTTTCGGCTATGTCCAGCATCATCTCCCTGTTTTCTACAGAACACGGTCCGGCGAAAACCACCACCTTTTTCCCGCCCACGATTGTTCCATCAACGTCTATTTGAGTCTGCTCTTCCCTGAACTCTCTGCTGACCAGCTTGTAGGGTTTCAATATGGGCATCACCTTCTCGACGCACTCTAAAACCTCGAAATACGAAGGCTCTATCTTTCTCTCGTCGCCAATGGCTCCAATTATCGTCCGTTCCACACCCTTTGAAACGTGAGCTTTGAGACCCAGTTCCTCTATCTTGCTCGTTACGAGCCTTACGTCATCGTCGGAACATCCCGGTTTGAGGACTATTATCATCTTGCACCCCCTGTGTTTTTATGGAATTACGAGTCTATTTTGTGAGAAAAAATGGATGGCCCCCGCTATACCGAGCGGGGATACGAACCGAGGAGCTTGAAATAGTTGGTGAGGATTCTCATCTCGTTTATGGCTTTTCGCACCCTTTCGTCTTTGATGTGCCCTTCCATATCGAGAAAGAATAAGTATTCCCAGGCCCTTTTTTTCACGGGACGAGACTCTATCTTCGTCAGGTTGATACCGTATCTGGCAAATGGCTCCAGAATCTTGAACAAAGCCCCAACCTCGTCCTTCACTGAAAATATCACGGATGTCTTGTCCTTCCCCGTTCTCTCTGGTGAAATTTTACCAATAATTATGAACCTTGTGAAATTGTAAATGTTGTCCTGGATGTTTCTCTTGATGACTCTCAAACCGTATAGCCTCGCTGCCCCTTCCGAAGCTATCGCTCCAGCCGAAGAATCCTCGGCAGCCAGTTCGGCCGCCTTCGCAGTGCTCTCCACGTGATAGACGGGAACGTTCCTCAGGTGCTTCTCCAGCCACCCCCTGCACTGAGCTATAGCGTGTGGATGTGAATATATTTTCTTCAGGTGTGAAATGTCTCCAGTCCTGGACAGAAGAGAATGGGAAACCTCGAGGGTTATTTCCCCTATGATGTTCAAATTGTATTCAACGAACATGTCGAGCGTATTGCTCACCACCCCCTCCGTGCTGTTCTCTATGGGGACCACGCCGTATTCGGCTTCTCCTCTCTCCACCGCCTCGAAAACCTCGGTTACGTTTATCAATGGAATCAGCTCCGCGCTCTCACCAAAGTGTCTCAAGCAGGCCATATGTGTGAACGTGGCTTCCGGTCCGAGAAAGCAGACCTTCATGGGCTTCTCAAGCGATATGGAAGCCGATATTATTTCCCTGAATATAGTCTTGACTGCCTTGCTCGGGAAGGGCCCCTTGTTTATCCTGGCAAGCCTGTCCAGAATTTCGGCTTCCCTCTCGGGGACGTAGATCCTCAAACCGTGCTCTTTCTTGAGCTCCCCCACTTCCCTCGCAATCTCAGCCCTCTTGTTGAGCAGGTCGAGAATCGCCCTGTCTATCCGGTCGATCTCTTCTCTCAACTGCTTCAGGCGAACTTCCCAGTCCGTCATTTTCCCCCGCCGATGAACTCACCTATTCTTCTGAATTTCTCGTATCGCAGCTCAACGAGCTTCTCTGGAGGGACGCCGCATAGCTCATCCAACGCCTCGATTATCCTCTCCTTGAGCTTCCTCCCAGCTAGCTCTGGATCCCTGTGAGCTCCCCCCTCTGGTTCTTCCACCACGACGTCCACAACCCCGAATCCCTTTAAGTCCTTCGCTGTGATCTTCATTATTTCAGCCGCAATTTCCCCTTTCCCTGCATCCTTCCACAGTATCGAGGCACATCCCTCCGGGGAGATCACCGAGTATATAGCAAACTCCATCATCAAGATCCTGTCACCGATCCCAAGCGCCAGCGCCCCACCTGAACCCCCTTCACCTATCACAACCACTACAATAGGAATTTTGAGGCCCGCCATCTCCATTAGATTTCTGGCTATCGCTTCGGCCTGACCTCTCTCCTCTGCACCGAGCCCCGGGTAGGCACCTGGAGTGTCGACGAAAGTTATCACCGGCAGTCCGAACTTCTCGGCGAGCTTCATGACCCTCAAAGCTTTCCTGTAACCCTCGGGATGAGGCATGCCGAAATTTCTGTAGAGCTTGTCCTTTGTGGTCCTCCCCTTTTGCTGACCGACGATCACCACTCTTTTTCCGTCCAGTTCCGCAAAACCCGTTACGATCGCCGGATCATCCCTGAAGAGCCGGTCACCGTGCACCTCGATGAAGTCAGAAAAAAGCATCTTGACGTAATCGAGCATGTAAGGGCGTTCCGGATGTCTCGCCAGCTGGGTGATCTGCCACCTGTTCAGATTGGAGAATACTTCCTTCTTTATCTTCCTGATTTTGTTCTCTAGCTTCTCGATCTCGTCGGAAAAATCGCCTTCCTCGTACTCGCTACGCCTCTTAAGTTCTTCTAGTTTGTTCTCCAGTTCTATTATCGGTCTCTCGAAATCGAGGTATTGGCCTACCATAAACCGCCCCTTTCCGACTTAGCTTGAGTTCAAAATCATACCAAAAACGACTCGAGAATTTTAACAATTTTTTCCTTTTCCTCGGGACAGACCCAGAGTGCCTCCTCTCTCTTGAACCACGTTATTTGCCTCTTAGCGTAATTTCTCGTCTCCTTTTTCATGTCTTCTAGCGCTTCCTCGAGAGAACATTCCCCCCGCAAATACTGGATCACGTGTTTGTAACCGTGGGACTTGAGGGGTTTCAATTCCGGCGAATACCCCATCGACAACAGTTCTTTCACTTCTTCTATCAATCCGCCACGTATCATTTTTTCGGCTCTTTCGTCTATTCTCCTGTATATCTCCGCTCTATCCCTGATGGTAACGAAGAACAGGAACTCGAACCTCGGAACTCTCTCCCGCCACCTCTTCCTCTGTTCAGTATAAGTCTTCCCGGTTAGAAGAACCACCTCGAGCGCCCTAATCACCCTGTAGGTGTCCCTCGGAGATATCGATGAGGCGTATTCAGGATCTCTTTCCTCCAGCTCTTCCCAGAGTTTCTCCAGTCCCTCCTTCGACACCCTTTCTCTCAGTTCTTTTCTAAGAGATTCCGAGGATGGCAGTTCATCCAGTCCATAGAGCAGAGATCTCGCGTAAAAACCGGTCCCGCCCACGAAAAGTGGGATTCTCCCCCGGTTCCATATATCTTTTATGACTGTCTCTGCCTCCTGAACGAATTGCGAAGCAGAAAACTCTTCGTCGGGGTTCCTTATATCATATAGATGATGTGGAATCTTCTCGCGAATCTCTCTGGGCGGCTTTGCCGTTCCTATGTCCATATACCGATACACCTGAACCGAGTCGAAATTGACTATCTCGAACGGAAACCGGCTGGCCATATCGACCGCGAGATCGCTTTTTCCGGTTGCAGTGGGACCTCCTATAATGACGAGTTTACCGTTCATTTCCTGCCGAACATCCTGTGGAGTTCATCCTTCGTAATCACGAGATAAACGGGCCTTCCGTGGGGGCAGGTCTCCCCGTAAGGAGATTCCAGCAATTGCCTGTAAAGCTCGATTGCCTCTTCCTTTCCAATCTTCTCCTCGCCCCTTAATGAGGAGTGGCACGACACGGTGGAGACTATCCTGTGCATCCTCTCGTCTTCGCTCCCGCCTTTTCCCCAATCGAGGCCCATCTCATCCACTATGTCGGAAACAGCCGCCTCCAGGTCCACCCCTTTCAGAAACCGAGGGATAGACCTGAACACCAGCTTCTCCTCGTTGATATCCGCGTGGCATCCCATCTTTTTCAAGACCTCGAGCACCTCTTCCTCCCAGCCGGCAAGTTTTTCGACCGGAATTTCCACCGAGATGAGAAGAGGCTCCTCGGATTCCAACTCCCCTCTAATCGCTCTCTCCAATTTCTCGTATGTGATCCTCTCTGACACAGCGTGCAGGTCGAGGATGACCATCATCTCCCCGCTCTCGAAAAGCAGATAGTTTCCCAGGACCTGGCCCACAAATCTGACCTCATCTTCGAAAACGGGCAATTTTGATTGTATCGCCCTCTCCCGTGTCGGAATAATCTCTCTCCCCTCAACACCGGTTCCTCTTTCGTTCATCGAGGAGTCAGATGTTCTCGTGTCGCCCCTATTTTCTCGAAAGATCTCCCCTCCCCAGGATCCGACGGAATACCTCCTCTCACCTTCATATGACACGCCCGACAGGGATCTAACGCGTTTCCTCACTGAATATCTCACAATCTCGTGTAATTCTCTGACATATCTGAACCGAACCTCCCGCTTAGTCGGGTGAACATTGAAATCCACCTCCTCTGGAGAAACCTCCACGTGGATATACGCCACAGGGTATCTGTTTTCCGGGATCAATCCCTTCAGCCCCTCCCTAAGCGCGCTCAGAACGGCCGGTTCCCTGACCGGCCTGCGGTTTACGAAAACCCTGACGTGACTGGAGGTGGGATAAGTTCTCGTGGGTCTCGAAATCAGTCCTTTTATGATGAAATAAGGACTCACCTCCTCGAACTCCAGCAGATCATTCCCCAGATCCTTTTCTCTGCGCCTGACCCTCTCGAAAAAATCGAGCTCCCTTTCCATCTCGAAAAGAACCCTGTCATCCTCGATAAGCGTAAAATCGACGCCTTCCGCGGACATGGCGGCATCGAGAAAAGCGTTAACGATGTGCCCTCTCTCCACCTTGAGAGACTTCAGAAATTTCTTCCTTGCCGGGGTGTTGAAGAAGAGATCTTTCACTCTCACAGTGGTCCCCTCTCCCTCGAAGATCTCTTCTCGCTCACGGAGCGCCCCTCCTTCTATGTATACTCTCCCGCCTGTCCCCGCTTCCCTAGATACCGACACTATTTCGAGCTTCGACACAGAAGCGATGGAAGGAAGCGCCTCTCCCCTGAAACCAAAAGACGTGATGGAGCTCAGGTCATCGAAAGACCGTATTTTGCTTGTCGCGAACCTCTGCACAGCCATTTCTATCTCGTCCAGAGTCATGCCGAGACCATCGTCGATCACCTCTATGAATTCCAGTCCAGCTCCCGAGAAGGCCACCTGGACGGAACCAGCTCCAGCGTCAAGGGAGTTTTCGACCAGCTCCTTAACCACGGAAGCAGGCCGCTCTATGACCTCTCCCGCCGCGATTCTATTTACAACTTCATCTGGTAAGAGGCCGATTCTGCTCATGGAATCTCTACCGCCACCTTTTTTCTCCCTTCTCTCTTTTGCATTCCCGCCACGTCTTCGAGGTAAACCGCGTGACCACCGTCTCCCATCATCGCCTTCGTCAGTTTTTTCCCGTATTCCACTCCCGGCTGGTCGAACGGGTTGACGCCCACAGTGACTCCGACAAGCGCCGTCACGCACTCGAACAGGTAGATGGCTGCCCCAAGGTCCAGCTCGTCCCTCCTGGAAAGCTCCACGCTCACCACGGGTCTTCCGGCGTTAACGAGAGAATACAGCGTAGCCCTGTATTCGGAATCGAACAGCTCACCCAGTCTCCGGCCCTCCAGATACTCCACTCTCTTATCGCCCTCGGTTCCCCTCATTTTCAGATCTTTTCTCCTTTCAGAAAACTTCAGGAAAGTGAAAATCTTGTCGTCGGGACCATCAGAGTATAGTTGAAGCTGAGAGTGCTGGTCCGTGACCCCGGTAACCACGACCGGCGTCTGTCCCACGGGCACGTCTCCCCGACTCTTTCTCTTACCCAGGCTCTCACCCCAGAGCTGACAGAACCACTCTCCGAAAACCCTCATGAAGTAAGAATACACGAACAAAACGAAGGTATTTTTTGAATCCTCTTCGAGAAAATGGGAATACACAGCCGACAGAACGAGAACCGGGTTGTTCTCGCCTTCTTCTGACAAATACGTCGCATCGAGGATTCGAGCTCCTTCCAGCAACCTGGAGACGTTCACTCCTCCGAAAGCAAGAGGCAGAAGCCCCACAGGGGAAAACACAGAAAACCTCCCTCCCACGTTCTCCGGAACTGAAAACGAGGCTATCCCCTCCCTTTCCGCCAACTCTCTCAAAAGTCCCCGCTTCGGGTCAGTTGTAAAAATCATGTGCTCCTTCCACCCGTCACCGATCTTCTTTTTCAATGCCTCTTTAACTAGGTAAAACTGAGCGAGAGTTTCCGAAGTTCCGCCAGACTTGCTGATCACGTTGAAAACGGTCTTTTCCAAATCAAGTCCCCCGAGCAGTTCCAGAAAATACTCGGGATCGATATTGTCAGCGACATCCACTCTGGAAACGTATTTTCTCTCCGGCAATGCAGAGAGTAGAGCTTTCGTTCCGAGTGCCGACCCGCCTATTCCGAGCACGACCATCCGATCGAACCTCTTCCTCAGCCTCGCAGCGAATCTTGATATTTTCACAGCTTCTCTTTCATAGTATGGTAAAGAAAAAAAGCCCACTTTCCCTTCCTCCCTGTCACGCAATAGAAAAGCGTTGGCATTTTCAACCTTTTTCAACCACTTTTTGAACACACGGGTGCCCATGCCTCCTGCGGGATTGTTCGGCTTCAGAGCGAACGAGCAATCAATATCGAGAAGTTTTCTTGACACAGCGACCTCCTTCTTTTACTTTATTTCATAAGGTTTTTATTTTAATATAAACACATAAAAACAGGAAGGAGGAGAGAACGTTGATACGGCAGTTAATCGGAAACAAGCTCAAAAACCTGCGGCAGGTGAAAAACCTCACTCTGAAGGAC
Source organism: uncultured bacterium (assembly GCA_964429585.1). Classification (GTDB taxonomy): domain Bacteria; phylum Desulfobacterota; class Deferrimicrobia; order J040; family J040; genus CAYSCN01. Next base: position 32,089 of record CAYSCN010000019.1, read on the forward strand.
GTTTCTGAGGGAACCGGGATAAGCATTTCCATGCTTTCCAAGATTGAAAGAGCCGAAACCACCCCGACAATCGACCTCGTCATCAGGCTCGCCAACTTCTTCAACCTCTCCCTGAGCGAAATCGTGGGTATAACGGAAGACAAGGAAGTAATCGTCAAAAAAGAAGACCAGCTTCTCACCATGAGAACCGAATCGGGAGCTGTTCTGAGATTTCTATCCAGATATTCTCCCGATATGAAGGTGGATTTCTTCAAGCTCTCGATTCCTCCGGGGAGCGGTTTCGTGAGGGAAATGTCCCATCCGACATGGTCACATCACGTTTTCTTCTGCGAAAAAGGAAAGGGGAAATTCATCCTCGGGGACAAGGAATACCACGTAACGAAAGGGGAGTGCATAAGCTTCTCCGCGGACAGACCTCACGACGCCATAAACACCGGAGACGAGGATTTCATTCTGTTCGGCATCCTGGTTCACAGAATCTGATGAAAACAGGGGCTCCAAAGTTGGAGCCCCTTTATAAATCGCCCTTACTCTCCCCTCACCGTGAACTTTTCATCCAACTTTTTCAATTTTTCCACAATTCCGCCGTATTCGAGTTCGCTGTAAGGAAGCATTGCCGGTCCGAAGAAGCCCTGCCTCCTTATCTCTTCCGCTTTGGCTGAGACCTTGTCCCTCACGTAATCCCAGAACGGGTGCTCGAACACATCGGCCGCCTCCGTCAGCTTACCCTCTCTCACGCAAAAACCGAGACAGGAAACGATCGGGGGACCATCGAAATAAGATGTCGGGCTGTTCTTCTTGACAGGCATGAGCGGTCCGTTGTGTGAACCTCTCATGAATCCCGCCACGAAATGACCGATGGAAAATGGAGCAAGCACCTCCCCCGTGGCGGGGAAGTTGCCCTGCACCCTGACCAGGGCTATTGGGTCGTCTTTCCCGGTGTATTTGCCGGCTATGTTCCTGAGCCTTGTCGTGCTTATTGAAACCGCTATGTCTCCTGTCTCTCGGGAGTATATTTTTTCAATTACGAACCTCTCCTGGTCTCTCAAGAGCGCAGCAATGTCGTACAGGTCTTCAGGCGCGTTGAGACGGATCATTCTGTCCCCTTCCGTGTACTCCACATCCATGATGTCGAAGGTGAATCCCTTGCTCATCTTGGGTGAGAGAATCAACCCTGCGCAGTACATGGGATCCGCGAAAGCGAGGTAAAAAGGCAGGTTATACGCACCGGGATCGGTCTTGTCCGCTGCAAATGCGAGAAACGGCTCATTCGGGCGTTCCTCGAACTCCATCTCCGCCACGGCGGGTCCCATTCCCTTGACGTTTCCCGAAAAAGAATCCTTCAAGAGATCCTGACCGGCTCCATATAACCCCTGTTTTTTCGCCACCTCCGTTCCTTCCATGAATGCGTCGAAGGCGACCTTGTGAATCTTCTCCGAATTTTCGCCCTCTGTGTGAGTCATCAAAATTGCAATATCGTCTCCTGTGTGAGTGACGTAGGAGTCTATGACGAGACCCTTCCCGTCTCTCTCCACCACTTCCTTCACCGTCTTCAACAAAGCTTCGCTCGGCTGGATGTGTCCTCCAATCGAACCGATGTCGGCCTTGATGAACGAGAGTGTGATCTTCATTTACACCTCCTTGTATCTGTGTTTTATGAACCATTTTACAAATTTCCTGACACCCTCCTCTATACGAGTAGAAGGAGAATATCCCAGCTCCTCTTTTGCCTTGGATATATCGGCGAAAGTGGTCTTCACATCTCCAGGCTGAGGAGGCAGCTCCAAAACCCTTGCCCTTTTGCCGGTCACATTTTCTATGATCGACAGAAGCTCTCTGACTTCAACTACATTAGATTCGCCCAGGTTGTATATCCTGAATCCTCCCATATTATTTATAGCACGCCAGGTTCCGTCAATGATGTCATCGATGTAAGTGAAGTCCCTTCTGTTAGCCCCTGAAGCAAAAAGAGGTATCTCCTCTCCCTTGAGAATTTTTTCTGTGAACAGATAAACCGCCATTTCGGGCCTCTGTCTCGGACCGTAAACAGTGAAATACCTCAGACAGGTGACATTAATACCAGCGAGAACATGGTAAGTATGAGCTATCAGCTCGCCTGCTTTCTTGGTTGCCGCATAAGGGCTGACGGGATTGTCAACCCTGTCTTCTTCCGAAAATGGAACTTTCTCGTTCCCACCGTAAACCGAAGAAGAAGATGCGAACACGAAATTATCAACCCCTGCCTCTTTAGCCGCCTCGAGCATATTGACAGTTCCACCCACGTTTACAGACACGTACTTTCTCGGATTCATTATCGACGGTCTGACACCTGCCATCGCCGCAAGATGCACGATCACGTCTGGCTTTACGGAATTGATGTAATCCCTGGCATCTTCGGATCTGATATCCCTTTCGAGAAACTCGAAGGAGCCCGCCTCCCTTATGGCGGAAATGTTTTCCTCTTTGTAAACCCTTGGATAGAAAGGGTCGAAATTGTCCAGCCCGTATACCGAAATCCCTTTCTTCACGAGGAACTCGCAAAGGTGAGACCCTATGAATCCCGCTGCGCCGGTAACAAGGACTTTCATGTCGCCTCAAAACGATGCAGCCACCTGAAGAATGTAGTCGACGTAGGAATCCTCCCCGTTTGCTTCGGGATTGACGAAACTAGCACCGGCAGTCAGGTCGAAACGCTCGAAATTGAACCTGAGAGCCGGAGTGATCCTGATCAGGTCCTGATCCCTGGAAGGTCCGTTGTTCACCGTACCTCCGAACTCCACGATAAACCCCACGTTGGTGTACTGGGGGATCGGGAGCAGAATACCCACGTTGTATTCCCCGTGTTTCTCCTCGTAATCCTTGCCCCAGTCGTTGAGGACCACTGCCCCCTCCCCGTAGAGGGAAAAAGCGTAGTCATCATAGGGGCCGAGATCCACAAGGGCGGTGCCGGAAAGGAAGAAGGTGATTCCGTAATCCCTCACTACAGAGAGTCCTTTTTTCTCATCCGCAACGGCATACTTTCCAGAAAGCCCCATCGCGAGTGACGGATAGTCGCTTCCCTTCTGCTGGAGAAAAGACCATTTGATAGACAGGTCTATGTCCGAAACATCTGATTCGGAAGTCCCGTTGTCTCTTGAAGCGTAGGTGACTTTGCCGGCCAGCTCGAAATCGCGGTATAGACCGTAAGTGAACGTCAGGGGAACGGTCAACAGCTTTTCAGAGGCCCCACCGGAAATATCCCTGTCATAGAAAGAGGGTGAAATTCCGACAAAGAATTTTCCAGGAGGAATGGAAGTCCCCCCTTTGGTCAAAAGGAGTCCAGAATGTCCACTCGTCGTGATCCCGCTGTGAAACAGGGGATTGGAAAGGTCGAAACCATACGTCGAAGGGACCGCAAACACGAAAACTGCCAATATCGCCATACAAACGACGGCTTTCACGAGGTATCTCCTCATATCGTTTCCTCCTTTGTAATTTAAGGTTTACATAACACAGTAAACTGAAAAGTTCAACGAGAACCGACGAGTTCCTGTCAGAAGCCCTGTTGAAACAAGACTAGTTTTCCTCTCAAACTCACCAAGACATCATAGTTATTGACTAGAATCGAAACATCTAATAGATTAAAATATTGGATCAGGAGGCGGCATAGCCAAGTGGTAAGGCAGGGGCCTGCAAAGCCCTCATTCCCCGGTTCGAATCCGGGTGCCGCCTCCATATTTTTCGCTTCCCGATGAGCCTCCCGGCAAACTTCCCATCCAACAACCTATCCGATATAATTAAACTCGATTTTTCAAAAAACCCAGGCTCGGGTGGCGGAACAGGCAGACGCAGGGGACTTAAAATCCCCTGGGGTATTCCCCGTGCGGGTTCGATCCCCGCCCCGAGCACCAATCAAAATCCAAAAGGGGGGATCATGAGTCTCGCTCAGGCAGATTTCGTCAACCTCGAAGATGCCGTTGCAACCATATCCAGCGGCTCGAGCCTGGTCATCACGGGAGCCATGTCCAACGCTCCAATGGCCCTTGTCAGGGAACTCATCAGACAGAAGAAAACCGACCTTCACGTCACGGTATCCCCTGTAGGAGGCATAAACGTAGACCTTCTGATAGGGGCTGGGGCGGTCAGGTCCGTAGAATTTCCCCAGATCTCGCTTGGAGAATTCGGGCTCGCACCCAATTTCAGAAGAGCCGCAGAAAAAGGTTCCATAAAACTTTTCGAACACACCTGACCGGGTATTCTCGCGGGGCTTCAGGCTGGAGCCATGGGAATCCCCTTCATGCCGGTTCACGGAATTCACGGGACCGACTACGAAAAAATAAGGAAAGATTTCAGAAAGATTTCTGACCCCTATTCAGAAAAAGACATCTTCGTCGTTCCTGCCATAAAGCCCGATGTCTGTCTCATCCACGCCCTGAAAGCCGACAGGTGGGGCAACCTGATCATCTCCGGCTCCGAAGCGAACAGGCTCGCCGCCCTCGCCGCGGAAAGAACCATCGCTACGGTGGAAAGAATCGTTCCGGAAGAAGAGTTCAAAGCCAAAAGAGGTGAAACGTTTCTATCCTCTTTACACGTCGACCTGGTCGTAGAAGCGCCTCTTGGCGCCCACCCCACCTCCTGCTCTGGATACTACCCCCTGGACAGGGAACACGTGGCTGAATATCTGTCCTCAGCAAAAGACCCTGATAAATTGAAAGGTTACATCGAGAAATACATCTTCTCCATGAAAGAAGACGAGTATCGAGAAAAATTTGCAGCGAGGTTTATTGAAAATGCCGTTCGATGAGACCGCAATCACACTGGAAGAATACCTGGCTTTCCTGATCTCCCTCGAAGTCAGGGATGGAGAAATCACCGGGGTGGGCACTCTCTCTCCCGTGCCCCTTCTGGGAGCGGTAATCGCGAAAAAAACCCACGCTCCCAGAGGAAAAATCCTGGTTCTCGGAGACAATGATTCAGCGCTAGTCGATGGGTCAAAGGAACTCTTCGACCTGGCACAGAGAGGGAAACTCGGACTTTTCTTCCTCTCGGGGGCTCAGATAGACAAAAGGGGTAACATAAATCTCACGTGCATAGGAGACTACGATTCACCAAAAGTGCGGCTACCCGGTGGGGCTGGATCTGCAATGCTCTATTACATGGCCAAACGCACCGTCCTCTTCGCCATGTCGCACTCCCCCAGGGTTTTCGTGGAAAGCGTCGACTTCACGACCTCGATCGGAGACGACGATTATCCGTGGCGACTCGGAAGGTTGACAAAAGTTGTGACCCCGCTTTGTGTCTTCTCATACTCCCCCGAGAAAAAAGCTCTCGAAGTCGAAAGCATTCATCCCGGGGTGACGCCGGAAGAAGTCTCTTCCAGTACTGGTTTCGAAGTAGCTATACCAAGCGATGTCACCTCCCCCATTCCAGACGGTGAAGTCATATCCCTCATCAGGAACGAAGCGATCGTAGAATGCGAGAAAATATATCCGCTTTTCTTCGAAAAACTCAGAAACAAAATAGAATCCGGCTAATTCGAAATTAGGAAAAAAAGAACCAGCAGCATGATAATAAAAATTTTTAATCCCTCACGTTAAAAATTTTAAGCCACAATGGTTCATCTCCCCCACCCCACAGCAGGCTCGAACCTGCAACCTCCTGATTTTAATGCGTATATCCAAACAAACGCAATCTGGCATATATATTGCTAATGATTTTCAACAACGGAGGAGATATCAACGATGGGTCGGAAAAAGACTGAAAACGGATTCACTCTCATCGAAGTTGCCATTACCGTGGCCATCATCACAATCCTTGCTTTCATAGCTTTGCCTACTTTCAAAACGTTCACACATAAATACAGAGTTCGCTCTTTCTGCTACGACGTGATAAGCCTTCTAAACAGGGCGAGAGTCGGGGCCATTGAAAAGAGGCAGTATTACACCCTCACTATAGACCTGGACAACGAGAAGGTGAGCATATCTCCTTCACTCGCATCTGGAACCTCAGAAGTAGATGCGCCAGCTGGCGTGGACATATACTCTCTCACTAATGATCTCACCACTACCAACCCATCCAAGCTAAACGGGGTGGTCACGAAAACCATATCCTCAAGCGGGTCGTATCTGACCGGAACCACACCGCAAAATTTCACGATATTCATAGCTTCGGGAGAGGAGTTGAAATACAAGATCCGGGTTTACGGATTGACGGGAAACGTCTCCGTAGAGGGGAGCTGGTGATGAAACGCACACTACTCAAAAAAAATCATGCCGGTTTCTCGTTGCTCGAAGTCCTGGTGGCATTAGTAATTCTAGCAGTGGGACTTCTGGGGCTCGCCCTTTTTCAGGTAACTGCTATTAATGCCAACAAATCAGGAAACTACTTCGCACAGGCGGCATTCATCGGACAGCAGAGATTGGAAACTTTCAAGACTCAAGACTTCGCCACAATCACGACCTCGGACGGAATTTCCGGTACTCAACCCGACACGAGCCAGTTCGGCAACCTCCCTCCGTCACAGATCGACCAATACCAGGGGGTGACATATTACAGCGTATGGTTGGTTCAAAACGAATCAGCGAGGCTCAAAAACATCACTCTGTGGGTTTACTGGCAGGACCGGCTTGGAATATGGCACAACGTCTCGTTTCAGATCAAAAGATCGAGTTGAGGAGTCGTGGCAATGTCTAAAACGAAAAACAAAAAAGGCGGCTTCACACTGGTCGAAATAATGATTGCCCTCGTTGTTCTCGCCATAGCACTCGTGGCGATTTCCATAACTTTTCAATCTCAGAGCAAATCCTTCTCGCTGCAAGAACAGGTCTCATC
>CAYSCN010000020.1:0-38347 GCA_964429585.1 uncultured bacterium
AGCAAGGCTTCCCCTCTCTATAGGCTCCCCTTCGGGGGAGCCTTCTATCTATTTGGTGTCAGAGTATCTCAAAAAGGTGTCAGAGACATGGCGGAGAAATGGTGAGGATAAAAGTTTTGAATGAGAATTTTTAGGATGGATGGAGGGATGAAAATGTATATGTTTCATGATTACAATTGGTTTCTCGTGACTTGAGTAGTAGGGAAAATATGCCTGGATATACTTGTTCCCCGTAAAAATGAGGGACAGGTCTCGCATCAGGGGAAAAACCAGGGGACTTTGTTGGAACTTTTTATTGTTAAAGTGTCTACCTGCTCTTTAACACCATTTCGACGAATTCTGGTGGACCGTATGCCTGCTTTCGAAGTCCTTCTTTTATGGAAGAAGTAGAGTAATTATCGGTCGAGGAGAAGAGAGATTGGAAAAAGTCGTGATATGAAACAGGCCCGACCGGTTTCCAGACGATGATGAATTGATCTTCTACGACCTGGATGTCGATTTTTTTTCCGAAAGCGTGGAAATGAAAAGTCGAGTTTTCGAAATCCTTGGGATGAGAGACAAGACCTGCTCGGATCGGATTGTTATAGATGTATTTGACGCACTGAATGTAATGCTCATCTGTTGAAATAATAGTGGATTTATATCGATCTCCCCAGAGATGTCCTGAGCGACCCGTGAGCCGGTTGTGTCCTATTGCGATTCTTGAATTGACGAACTGGAAAAACCTGTGGAGGTTTTTTTCGTTTATTTTCAGGATGATATGGTAGTGATTGCTCATGATCACGACGTGGAGGAGAGTGACGTTGTATTTTTTTACCGCCTGATTGAGGACTGAAACGAAGAGTTTGATGATTTTCTTTTTGTTGAAGCGGAATTCTTTGTTATTGGTTCTGGTGGTTATGTGGTAGGGGAAGATGGTTTGTATGATTCTCAGTGGGCGTCCCATCTTTTGCCTCCACCTCGCTGTTTATTTGCTGTTACAAGAAAATTTTGTGCCAGGGGAAATGTGTCAGAGCAATTTCTTGAGGTGTCAGAGCAAGGGGGATTAAAAGTCGAAGGAAACCCCGATTATCAGATGATGGGTCACGGGGGTCAATCTGACTTCTCCTCCTCCATTTAGCTTTGAATTGATTGTGCTGGTAGAGATCTTGTATTCCGGAAAAAGGGATAATTTGTCGGATAAGGTGAATGTAAGCCCTACGAATAGCTGGAGGGCGTATCCCGCTGTTTGATATTCATAGACGCTGTTTCCTTCTGTCTTTATTTCGGAGTGGGGTATGGTTACCCCGAGTCCGCACCCGACATAAGGATAGGTTTTTCTTGCCCCTTGATAAGCTCCGAACTCATGAGGCATCCACCGTTTTGTCACATTCAAGAACAACATGTTATAACCGTGGGTGAAGGAGAGGTCCTGGAAGGTTTTTCCAAGCGGCTCATCGATAGAGATTGGGATGCCGCTTCTTTTCCCCTCGACATGAATAGTTTTCCCAAGTTGTGCGATCATCTTGGCGTGAATGAATTCCAGTCCTAGCCCCCATGAGGAAAACCATCTGGTTGCTCTGACACCATAGTATGGGGGTGTTTTCAGGGATTCGTCCTTCCAGTGAACTCTGGTGAATTTCAGGTCTGTGTCTGGTGGGAGGGAGAGCCGCACCGTTGTTGGGGCGGTGAGTCCAACGCCCCCGAAAACGCTCACCTTCCACCCAGCGAGGGCGATTTTCGGTGGAGCGTAGACCGAAATTGCGAAGACGAAATACAGGATGGAAAGCGTTTCAAAGACGCGGGAACTCAGAGCATCCCTCCCGGAAAGGGCGTTTCTGCATGCAACCTTTTCTAAATTTTACATCTTTCCGGGAGGGAAAGTCTCCGTGTTACCTTTTGTTCTCGACGGGATTTTCTCTGTCATATTTTTTCCTGAAGTGACATGGCGGAGCACAGGTGCCACCCGTATCGGAAATCTTGAAGCGCATTCTAAGCGACCTCTTTCCGAAAGGAATGAGGTTTCTAATGAGCTTTTCGTTCTTCGTTCCATGTGGGTTGTGGCAGGATCTGCAGCTCCTGCCTTTCTTTACAACGTGAAGGTAGTGCAGGTTCTGGTTCCCGTTTCTGAAATCGGTTTCTCCTGTGGAGATCTCGGTTTTCAATACCTCTTTGAATTCATCATGGCACTTGAAGCAAAGCTCGTATTCACTCTCCTTGTAAGAGGTGAATATCTTGACCGGGCCCTTGGCGGCAAGAAGTATCGGGTTCCCGGAGCTGTGTGGGTTGTGGCATTCAAGGCACTCTCCGTCTGCAAACGGAGGATGTAACGGGAGATCCTCGCTGCTATACAGCTCCTTGATCGGTGAGCCGGTCATATTCTTTTTTATTTTCCCCTTTTTTGCGTGACAGGAGAAGCACAGTTGTGGAACACTTTCGACCAGCTGGCTCTGATTGTCCGAAGAGTGCGGGTTGTGACACGCCAGGCACTGGCCTTCTGATACTGGTTTGTGCACGCTCGTTCCGTTGAAGCCATCCTCGTCGTGGCAGGAAAGACAGAGCTCTCCGTTGGGATTGGAGACGAGGTGAGCCGGGTAGTCGGACGCGTGAGGGTTGTGACAGTCGGTGCAACTACCGTCTGTTATCGCGGAGTGAACGTTTTTACCTGCAGTTATGTCCTCGTGGCACTGCAGGCAGAGTTCGTTTCCTTCGGCCGCCATGCTGAACTTGTGAAGTCCTTCTTCTTCCTGCTCGTGGCAATCGGTGCAACTGCCGTCTTCCAGTGCACTGTGGACGTATTCGCCTTTGTCGATCCCCTGATGACATTTTTGGGAAACGCAAGAGGTGTTAGGGTCAATTGAAAAGCTCTTTCCTGCCTGGGATTTCAGTGCTGGGAAAAGAAACACAAGGGCGAGAAATAGCCCAGCTGTCGTTAAAAGCCTCGTTCTTTTTTTATTCATGGCCTGCGCTCCTGGAAAAAAGTCGAAATATTATATACCAAAAATCGGTATTTATAGGTAGCACCTTTAATTTTTTGGTTCTCTTGACAGCAGGTGAGGTTCTGATACCCTTGAATTATACCGAACGGTATGTAAAAAAACGGGAGGGGGAGAGATGGCAAAAATAGTATCCGACAGCCTGGTGGTAAAAGTTTCAAGGAAAGGTGAGGAAGTGGTTTACGACCTTGCTAAGCTATTCAACGACAATCCCAACCGGGTCGTGTCGGTTGTGGGGACCGTGAACGAGGACGGGACTCCCAACACGGCTCCCGTATCTCTTTTTTACTGCCCGGACGAAAAGACCATAATCGCGGGAATGGTGAGGACATCAAGAACGGTGGAGAACATCAGGCGTTCGGGGTCTCTGATTGTAGAAGTCATATATGATGGTGATTATGGATTCGGTATCATTGGGAAGGGGAAAATAGTAAAGGAGCCGCTCGACTGCAACGATGCTACTCTTGCTGTGAAGATAGAAGTGATTGGCGTAAAAAGAGATACCTCTCCTGCCCAAGCAATTACGGCTGGTGTTAGAATCGCGCCGAGATCTGACAGGGCTGTTGAATACGAAAAAGCGGTTATGCAGGAGATCAAAACGCTCGGGTGACCTGTTTTACGAATGGTTCTTCCTTAAAGCGGAATTATTTCCATCCTGTGGTTCATATGTGGGTGAGCCGGAGAGGGACCTTCTGTGAGGAGTGCGTATTTTCCCTCGATGCCGTTTTCTCTGGCGAGTTCTCTGGCGAAATCGGTCCAATCCTTTGGGTGGTCTTCGCGGAATACGGGTACGACTCCGTATGAAAATTGAAGACTGGAGCAGGTCTTCCCGCTGGAACTTATTGCGAACAGCCATATAGGGAGCCTGTACCTCGCTATCTGCCGGGCTGTGTGGCCGCTTCTGGTTGGTACGACGATGAAAGAGGGGTTTCCCATTTCAATTGCGTTGACGACGCTTCCGGCAATTATTTCGACCGGGTCCCGTTCCTTGCCTTTACCTCGAAATGGGGAGAGCGTGGGAATTCCGGTTTGTTCCCGGTGACGCTCGGTGACGCTTGCTATTTTGGCGAGCATTGCGACGGATTCGACAGGGTATCTACCCGTTGCGGATTCAGCGGAGAGCATGACGCAATCGGTCCCATCCAGTATGGCGTTCGCCACATCGGTGGCTTCGGCTCTCGTCGGTCTTTTGTGTTCTGTCATCGACTCGAGCATCTGCGTCGCGGTAATCACGGGTTTCCCGGCTGCCATCGCCTTGCGTATCAGCTCTTTCTGAACAACGGCTATTTCCTCTATCGGAATTTCGACTCCAAGGTCTCCCCTCGCCACCATTATTCCGTCGGCAGCCCTGATGATCTCATCGATCTGCGTAAGCGCCCTTGCTCTCTCAATCTTCGCGATCACGAAAGTTTCTTTTCCCAGGCGCGTGACTTCTTCTTTCAATGCCAGCACGTCGTTTGCACTCTCCACGAAAGACTGGCTCACCGCGTCGACTCCCTGCGAGAGCGCAAATTCCAGGCATTCGCGGTCTCTCTCAGTGAAGGCCGAGATTCCAAGATCTGTTCCCGGAAGGTTGATTCCTTTGCGGGAAGTGAGTTCTCCCCCGACTTCGACTTTACAAAAGACTTCCTGTCCTTCTATTTTCTCCACGCGGAGCTGTATCGTCCCGTCGCTTATGAACACAGGGTCTCCTACCTTGACCGACCTGTGAAGGGTTGGGAGAGTGACTGGAATCAGGTTCCCACCTCCTTTGCTGGAGGCGGTTGTGAGGATGACCGAGTCTCCTCTGTTCAGGACGAGGGGTTCTCCCTCGATATCTCCGACCCGTATTTTGGGCCCCGGCAGGTCCGCCATGATCGCAATGCTTCTTCCGGCACGCTTCGATGCTTCTTTTATCATGCGGATGTTTTTCTCGTGAGTTTCGAAATTTCCGTGGGAAAAATTGAGCCTGGCTACATCCATCCCGGCTCGGATCATCTCCAGAATTGTATCGACAGATGCAGAGGCGGGACCAATTGTGGCGACTATCTTCGTTTTGTTGGCCGGGTACGCCATATCTTCGAATTATACCAGATGTTTGATTTTCATCACTTGCCGGTGAGCTTGATCCCGGCTCTTTTTTTCGAGAAAGCGGGGCAGATCTTCCCGCTCGTTTCATAAACTAGCAGCATCGGTTCTTTTCTGCTTTTGAAGCCGAAAAACCTGCAACCGTGCGGTTTTGCCGGGTCGTAGGTTACGAAATAGTGTGAGCATTTTACACACTTGTTTTCTTGCAAAACTGCTTCCTCGTGTGTTTTCCAATGAACTTATCGGATTCCCGAAAGAATCATCTTAACTTTTCTTGCCTCTTGGGATCGTTAAGAAAGTAAATATGAAGAACAGCACGATACCGCTTGTGATGAACACGTCTGCCAGGTTGAATGCGGGCCAGTGATAACGACCGACGTATATATCCAGGAAATCCGTCACGTATCCGTTGATAATTCTATCTGTCAGATTTCCAAGCGCTCCTCCTGTTATCAGCCCCAGTGCCAGGCGAGGTTCGATAAGAGGGTCTTTTCTGAAGAGGAGAAAGATGAGGAAGATCAGAACTGCCGAGTTGATCGTTATGAGAACCGGATTGATTATGGATGGATCTACTCTGCCGAACAGGCTGAACGCCACACCGGTGTTGTGAACGTGAACGAGGTTGAAGAAACCATTTATTACGCTCACCGTCTCGCCGGGTTGTATGCTATTTTTCACAACGTATTTGACCGACAGATCTGCTAAGAGTCCCAGGATGCTGGCTCCTGCAGCCAGCCCTTTTGAACTAAGTTTGTCACTCACGAAATCGCTTCCCTGCACCTTTCACAAATAGTCGGGTGATCTTCGAATCTTCCCACGCTTTCCTCGTATCGCCAGCACCTCTCGCATTTTTTCGCCTGTGATCTTTCGACGAGTATTTTGAGTCCTTCCACCTCTTCTCCTGGAGTTGACCCTTCGGGTTCGACGTCAGTGAGTCGGACGGAACTGACGATGAGGATGTCTCTCAAAAGGGGCAGGTCCTTTTCGAGCACCATCCTGGTTTTCTCCGGGGCGAACAGCGTGACCTCCGCATCCAGGGAGTGACCTATTACCCTGTTCTTCCTCGCCTGCTCGAGAGCTCTTGCCACGTCTTCTCTCACGTTGAGGAAGACGGCGAATTTTTCTGACAGCTCTTTTTCACCCGGTATCTCTATTTCTTCCGGGATTTCCGTGAGGAATACGCTCTCTTCCTTCCCTTCCCAAGCGGGGGCATATCCCCAGGCTTCTTCGGCGGTGAAGGAGAGAACTGGGGCAATCATGGCGAGGAGGTTCTTTAATATCATGAAGAGCGCGGTCTGGGCGCTTCTCCTGCGGAAAGAGTCGCTTTTAGATGCGTAGAGTCTGTCTTTGATCACGTCCAGATAGAGGCTCGACATGTCGACCACGCAGAAATTGTGAACTCCGTGATATATGGTATGGAACTCGTAAGTTTGGTACCCTTTTCTGACCTTCCTGATCAGTTCGTTGAGCCGGCTCAGCGCGAAACGGTCCAGCTCTTCCATCTCGCCTAAGGGAACCGAGTCTCTGTCGGGATCGAAATCGTAAAGGTTCGCCAGCAGAAACCTTATCGTGTTCCTTATCTTCCTGTATGCTTCGGATATTCTGGAAAGTATTTCCTGCGAGATTCTTATGTCGTCTCTGTAGTCTTCCGCCACCACCCAGAGGCGTAGAATTTCGGCGCCGTATTTGTTTATGATTTCGTCGGGGGAAACGTAGTTGCCGAGGGATTTCGACATTTTCTTACCCTCGCCGTCCACAACGAAGCCGTGTGTGAGAACTGCTTTATATGGAGCGATCCCGCGGGTGCCCACCGCTGCCAGAAGCGTGCTGTGGAACCAGCCGCGGTGCTGGTCGCTTCCTTCGAGGTATAGGTCCACCGGGATGCCGAGATTTTCCTTTCCCTCGCACACAGCCGCGTAGCTCACTCCGGAATCGAACCAGACATCGAGTATGTCGATTTCCTTGTCGAACTCTTTTCCGCCGCACTTTGGGCAGGAATACTCCCCCAGAATCCCCGAAACATCCAGCCCGAACCAGGCGTCTGCTCCTTCTTTTTCGAACACGTCCGCAACTTTCTCTATCACCATCGGATCGAGTATCGTTTCCCCGCAGGATTTGCACCTGATCGCAGTTATCGGAACGCCCCAAGCCCTTTGCCTGGAAATGCACCAGTCGGGTCGCGTCTCTATCATGCTCTCTATTCTGTTTTGCCCCCAGTGGGGTATCCACTGGACTTTCTTGATTTCCTCGAGGGCTTTCTTTCGAAGCCCTCCGTGATCCATGGAGATGAACCACTGATTGGTTGCCCGGAATATGACGGGATTCTTGCACCTCCAGCAGTGCGGATATGAGTGGGTGATCGACCCTTCCGCGACGAGGTTCCCGGTTTCTTTCAGTTTCTTCACTACCTCCGGGTTCGACTCGAACACATCCATTCCGGCGAAGAAGCCCACGTCGTCGTTGAATTTTCCCTCGTCGCTCACGGGGGCGTAGATTTCTATTCCGTATTTGAGCCCTGTCTCGTAGTCTTCCCGTCCATGTCCCGGCGCGGTGTGAACGCAACCTGTGCCCGCTTCGAGTGTCACGTAATCCGCTAAAACGATGAGCGATTCCCTGTCGTAGAGCGGGTGGACGCATGCCATTCTCTCGAGATGAGCCGACCCGAAGGTGTCTATCAATTCGAGGTTCTGTAACTGAGACTCTTCCGAGAACTTCTGTATGAGCTCCTTTGCCACAACGTATACTTCGCCGCCCGCTTTTACTGCGGCATACTCGAAATCCGGATGTAGAGCTATTGCCAGGTTTGAAGGTATGGTCCACGGCGTCGTCGTCCATATCACGAAGAACACCTTCTCGCCCTTCAGCTTCTCGGATATGGCGGCTGGATCTCCCTTGAAGGGAAACTTCACGTAGATGGAGGGTGAGGTGTGGTCGTGGTATTCGACTTCCGCTTCTGCAAGCGCGGTCTTGCACTCCTTGCACCAGTAGACTGGCTTGACGCCTCTATAAACGGAGCCTTTTTCGACGAATTTGCCCAGCTCTTTCAGAATTTTCGCTTCGTAATCGTAGCTCATGGTCAGGTAGGGGTTTTCCCAGTCGCCGAAAACTCCGAGTCTTTTGAACTCTTCCCTCTGGATGTCTATATACTTCTCGGCGTATTTCCGGCAGATTTTCCTCTTCTCTTCTTTGGGGATGGAGTCTTTTTTGTCTCCGAGAGATTTGTCGACCTGGTGTTCTATCGGAAGTCCGTGGCAGTCCCATCCCGGGACGTATTCCGACCAGAACCCGGACATGTTCTTGTATTTGACTATTATGTCTTTGAGAATCTTGTTCAGCGCATGCCCCATGTGTATGTGACCGTTCGCGTATGGAGGCCCGTCGTGGAGGACGAACTTCTTCTTCCCCCGATTCTTCTCGATGATTCTGCGGTAAATACCCTTTTCTTCCCATCTTTTCAGTATCTCTGGTTCTCTCCTGGGCAGGTTCGCCTTCATCGGGAAGTCGGTTTTCGGGAGATTGAGCGTCTCTTTGTAGTCCATGGGAATACTCCTTTTAGATAGAGAAGTGGAAAGCAGTATGAATGATAATTTATACCACAATTGTGCTGTTTCTTCACATTCAGAAGAGATCTCTCAGAAACTCCAGCAGCTTTCTTCCGGTTTCCTCGAGAGGGGTTGGGGGGTGTTTTTCGCAATATCCGTGCGGTTCCGTGCCCATGATGAAGGCTTCTTCGAGTGTTTTCTCGCAACCCGACGTGGCCAGGAGCCCCGTCTCTTCATCGATTTCGCGAAAAACGATCTTGTCCGGAACGGGAAATGGAGTCGGGGGGGCGGCGCGGTAGATTTTCTTCAGGATTTCAGCGCAGACGGGCAGCGCTCCTGTGGCTCCTGTAAGGGGAGTGGGAGAGGCGTCGTCCAGGCCGATCCAGACGCAAACCGTGTAGTCTCTCGTGATTCCCACGAACCAGGAGTCTCTTCCATCGTCGGTGGTTCCGGTTTTCCCCGCCACGTTTTTCGGGAAGATCCTGCCAAGCCTTTTACCCGTTCCCCTCGATACCGCTCCTTCCAGGGCGTAGAGAATCAGGTATGCCTCTTCGGGTTTAATGACTTTCACGGGAAAGTCCGGGAACGAGAGCACCACTTCCTTTCCCTTTTTCACGGTTTTTATCAGTCGCTTTCTGTGTTTGACTCCGAGAGATGGGAAGATGGAGTAAGCGTATGCCATTTCCATGGGGGAGTAGCTGAAGCTCCCGAGTATTAGGGACGGGTAAGGCTTCAACCTGTCTCCGATACCGAGGGATTTGCAGGTGGAGATGATTTTATCAAGCCCGATTTCTTTCCCGAGGGAAACGGCGCCCGTGTTTATCGAATGTTCCAGGATTTGTCTCACAGTGGCGCTTTCCCATTTCTTTTCGTTGAAGTTACTGGGCTTCCATATGCCCTTTTCTGTTTCCCAGGCCACATTCGATGCGGGTATTCTGGTCGCCAGTGTCAGCGGTTCTCCAGCAATTCCCGTTCTTATGCCTGCAAGAACGACGAAAGGCTTGAACAGAGAGCCCACCTGCCTTCTGGCTTTGAGCGCCCTGTTGAACTGGGATTCGCTGTAGGATCTCCCTCCCCACAGAGCCACGGTGTCTCCCGCTTTGTTGTCCACCACCACGCAGGCACCCTGCAGCGGTTTGGAGAGAGCGTATTTCTTTTCTATCTTTTTCAATTCCCGCGAAAGAACATCCTGAACGATCGCCTGGATCTGGGGGTCGAGGGATGTGTATATCTCGTATCCCCCGTAGAGCAGATCCTTCTCACTTATTCTTCCTTCCAGGGATTCGACCACTGCATCCGTAATGTAGTCCCACCTGGATGCTTTCCTGGTCTCCATGTTGAGAACCGGGAAGCGGGAGGTGACGTTTTCTTTCTGCCTTTCCGTGATGTAGCCCATCTCCCTCATGGCTTCTGCCACGTATCTCATCCTGGAGGCGATTCTGTCTGGGTGCCTGAAGGGGGAATAGTAGTTCGGCGATTTTATGAGAGCCGCTATGAGTATCGATTCACCAAGGTCAAGAGAGTCGGCTCCTTTGCCGAAGTAGAACTTGGCCGCTTCCTCCACGCCGTAGATCCCCTCGCTTCCTCTCTGCCCGAGGTAAACCTGATTCAGGTAGAGTTCGAGGATTTTCTCCTTTGGGAACCTGGCTTCGAGAAGGAGTGCCAAAATCGCCTCCTGCAGTTTTCTGAAGAGGCTCTTTTTGAAGGACAGGAAGAAGTTTCTCGCGAGCTGCTGCGTTATGGTGGAGCCCCCCTCTTTGAAGCTCATCGAGGCGATGTCTCTGAGCAGTGCCCTTCCTATCGCTCTAACGTCTATTCCCGGGTGAGAGAAGAAACGCCTGTCTTCGGCAGCTATCACCGCGCGTATCAGGTGGGGGGAAATTTCGTATATCGGTCTATACGCTCTTATCTGTCTTCTGGGGTCGGTCAATCGCCCTATCTCCGGGAATCCGAGGTTCACCTCCTGAAGTTCTTCGCCGTTTCGCTCGATCCTTTCAATTTCCCCTGTGATGGGATCGAAGATTATCGAAACCGGGGCAGTTTCGGTTTGGGCCCTGTTTCCTGATCTCGGAGGGAAGACAACAACCTTTCCCTCTTCTATGGAATATTCTCCCTCCGTTCTCACTTCGTTGACTTCTCTGTAGCCGGCTTTCTCCAGGTTGGAGAGCAGGAACTTTGTGTGGATGTTGTCGGCTGGAGTGAGGATGACCGCCCTGCCGAAGATTCTCGACGGTATCTGGAGCAGGCCGGAGTCGATCCTGTTGTTTATCAGCCTGTTGAGATACAGCAAGTCAGCGAGAAGGAAGGCGGCGAGCAAGATTCCCGCCGCAAAGATGATGCGGCTTTTTCTCATTTTCCGACGGAGATTCTCCTGCCTGCAGCTTCGGCGAACGGGACGAGTTCAGCCATGAGCTTCTCGAAAGAGGGGAAGTCGAGCGACTGGGGACCGTCTGAGAGAGCGGTTTCCGGCGATGGGTGCACTTCTATCATGAGCCCGTCGCATCCGGCTGCTACAGCGGCTTTTGCCATGGGGGTCACGTACCTCGAATATCCGGTTGCGTGAGATGGATCCACGATTATGGGAAGATGTGTCTTCTCCGCTAGCACCGGAACCGCGGAGAGATCCAGCGTGTTCCTGGTGGCGTTTTCGAAAGTGCGGATGCCTCGTTCGCAGAGGATGACCCTGTGGTTCCCCGACGACATTATGTACTCGGCGCTCATGAGGAATTCGTTGATTGTGGTCATCATTCCTCTTTTCAGGAGCACTGGTTTTTTGACCTTCCCGAGTTTCTTGAGAAGAGCGAAGTTCTGGACGTTTCTGGCTCCCACCTGCAGTATGTCCACGTGTTCGGCTATGAGCTCCACGTCTTCTGGATTGAGCACTTCAGTTATAACCGGGATACCCACTATTTCTCTGGCCTTGGCAAGATACTTGAGACCTTTCCTCTCGAGGCCCTGGAAGCTGTAGGGAGACGTCCTTGGCTTGAAAGCGCCGCCTCTCAGTATTTTCGCCCCCTTGGACTTCACGTATATCGCAGTTTCGATGAGCATCCGCTCGTTTTCTATGGAGCAGGGGCCGGCTATGACGATGATTTCTTCTCCGCCTATCGCCACGTCTTTCGCTACGCGGATTTTTGTTTTTGTGGGTTTGACCTCTTTGCTCGCCAGCTTGTAAGGGCTTAGAACGGGGACTACTTTTTCGACTCCAGGGAGGGATTCCAGGGACTGGAGTATGAACTTGCCGCGTTCGTCGCCTACAGCTCCGATTACTTTTCTGGTTTTCCCGTGAATGACGTGGGGTTTGTATCCGAGAGAGACTATCCTTTTTTTCACCTGGTCGAGATCTTTTTTGGAAGCGTTCGGTTTCAATATGATTATCATTATCGGAAACCTCCCTGTCGCTTTCGGTATTGAATATATTACAGTAAATCGGGTCTAATGTTATTACAAGAGGGACCTGTTTTTCTGACGTTATTTCTTGATCGACCGGTTTCATCTGGATGTTTTCAGCGCGATTTGGATGAAATCCCGGCTGATTTGCAGTGTCAGAAGCGAGGAGGAGGATTGATGAGAGATCACGGTTTTGCAGGATGGAAGAGACTGGCGTCGCTTGTTATGTTTGTTTTCTTTTATTTCGCTGTGGGATTTTCTGGAGTTGCACAGGGGAAAGTGGTGCGGTACGTGTATCCTCCTTCGAGGGGTGAGTTCGCCCCGTCATTTTACATGGCAGGAAAATTGGGAATTTTCGAGCCCAACGACGATGCTTCCGGTCTCGCCGGTTTCGGCACCGGTGCTTTCACCGGGGGGCTCGTTGGACTCAGGATTCACCCGAACGTTGCGCTCGAAGGAGAGGTCGATTACTACGAGTCGGGAGTTAGAGGGCTGGACTTGAGAGCTAACCCTTACATCTTCAACGTCCGGGTCATATACCCGGGGGGACTCTTCGAGCCCTACCTGGAGACAGGTGTCGGAATCTACTTCGCTGAACTTGATTTCGACCTGGGCGGCGGCCTTGTTCAGTCGGATACCGGCGTCGGCGTCGGCTTTCACCTGGGAGGAGGACTCGATTTCGCCCTCGGAGAGGGAATTTCCCTGGGGGCTGAATTCCGCTGGTTCACGGCAAAGCCGGATTTCAGAGGCATCGCGGGTGCCGACCCCGATATAGGAGGGTTGATCGTCAACTTATTTCTCAGCCTCTCGTTTTGAAGGCGGAGGGTGACGTGGAAGTTAAATCACTTCTCATAGGGGGCTCAGGCGCGTATTTAATTGAGAAGAAAATTCTGGGAGAGGTTGTAGACAGTAAAAAAGTTCAGACCCCTTTCGGTGAGTCGAGTCCGTTTACATTGGTTGACAGGGATGGATTCCTTTTTTATTTCCTCTCCCGCCACGGAGAGAAGGGCTACGAGATAAGCGCCCCTTTCGTGAATTACCGGGCAAACATTTTCGCCGCCAAACTCCTGGGAGTCGAGAAAATCGTCTCCTGGTCGGGACCGGGGATCATATCCGAAGGGATCACGCCCGGGAGCTTCGTGATTCCGGATGATGTTCTGGATTTCACGAAGAACAGGCCGTGCACGTTTTTCGAGGGGAAGGGCCTAGGGTTCATAAGGCAGAACCCCGTTTTTTGTCCCCATCTCTTCGAAGCGTTGGTGAAGGCGGCCGAGCGCTCGGGGGTCAGGACCGTTAAGGGTGGTGTTTACGCGTGCACGGAAGGGCCAAGGCTGGAGACTCCTGCAGAAATAAGGATGTTGAAGGCTCTTGGCGCGGACCTGGTGGGTATGACGGTCGTTCCAGAATGCTTCCTCGCACGGGAGCTGGAAATCTGCTATCACCCGATATGTTACACGACCAATTTCGCGGAGGGGGTGAAGGAGCTTCCTTACGAGAAGGGAGTCCTTTTCGAGGGCACTCTCCCGAAGGAGCTGGCCAATGACGTGGAAAGAGCCAGGGAGGCACTCCCCATTGTATGCGTGGAGGCCTTAATGGCGGCGGAAGGCCTTCCCAGGGATTGTCCCTGCGCGTTTTCTATGGAAAGATATAGAAAAAAAGGCTTGATTGGAGACGATTTCAGGGAATGGGTTGCGAGCGGAGATGATGAGGCTTTCTAAGATCGAGATGGAAAGGCTTGCAGAGTATGTTTTGAAGAGGCTTTTGAGCAAGAAGCTCGTGTCGCTAAAGGCGCCTGAAAAGGAGGTTATGGACCGGATATACGATGAAATAGAAAAGGATGTCCTGAGGGAACACGAACTGGACCAGGAGGTGGAGAGAATACTCGATGCTCACGCTTCCTCGATGGGGGAGAACGTGAACAGGCGGAAGCTGTTCATGATGATAAAGAACAAGCTGGCGAAGGAGAGGGGGATAGTTTTGTGAAAACGGTTCGAGCCGCCGAGCCACCGAAGCGCCGATCAACCGAACCACGGAACCACCGAGCCTCCGGAGGTTCGGTTCTTCGGATGATCCGTGGCTCGCTGATCTATGATGCCACCTTGTATTGAGTATTTGTATTCCGAATCTCGGATTTCTTTAAAGTTTCGAGTTTAGGATTTAGTGCTTCGAATTTGATCATGAGGTGGAGGTGGGAAGGTCGTGAAGCTCTCGGAGGACAGGATTTCTCACATCGCCCACATGATACTGGATAGAATTTACAGGGATGATGTGGTGGACTTCGAGGACGAAGAGGAGGCGCTCAGGGAGATAAAAAGAGCGATTCACGATTTTTTCAAGTATTACGACGAGATAGATGGGGACGTGAGAAAGAGGATTCAATCTTTGAAAAGGAAGATTCCGGAAGGTTCCCCGGAGTGGGAGATAATTTATCGTAAATATTTCGAAGACGAGCTGTCCCGCCGAAGAATAAAGTAACCCCTTGAAACTCAAGCCGAAACAAAAAATATCTTGATTTTTTGGAGTCGTGTGATTATATAATTTAATTGTTAGCACTCATTAAAGGTGAGTGCTAACAGCTTTCCGAAAAAGTGCTCAATCGAAAAATTGGTGAATAAATAAAAAAGGGGTAAGGAGGAGGTGCCTATGAAGGCAAAAGCAATCAAGGAAACGGAAAAGGAGGTGACCATGAAGGTAAAACCGCTGCAGGACAGGGTGCTTGTCAGGAGAATCGAGGAAGAGCCCAAGACGAAGGGCGGAATCATTATTCCCGACACCGCGAAGGAAAAGCCACAGGAAGGTGAGGTGATCGCGGTTGGAGACGGCAGAATTCTGGAGAACGGTCAGAAGGTTCCCCTTTCGGTGAAGGTTGGTGACAGAGTGTTGTTCAGCAAATACGCGGGCACCGAGATCAAGATCGAGGGCGAAGAACACCTGATTCTCAGGGAGGATGACATCCTCGCAATTGTGGAGAAATGAAGAAAATAAAATTTGAAAAAAAGGAGGTGTGAGGTATGGCAAAGCAACTGGTTTTCGATCAGGAGGCGAGGAACAAGATTCTCAAAGGCGTGAATACCCTCGCTGACGCGGTGAAGGTGACCTTGGGTCCTCGCGGGAGGAACGTGGTTCTGGAGAAGTCGTTCGGTTCTCCCGTGATCACCAAGGACGGCGTCACCGTGGCGAAGGAGATAGAACTGGAGGACAAGTTCGAGAACATGGGCGCTCAGATGGTGAAGGAAGTCGCCAGCAAGACCAGCGATGTCGCCGGTGACGGTACCACGACCGCCACGGTTCTCGCTCAGTCGATTTACAGGGAAGGCATCAAGCTGGTGGCTGCCGGTTACAACCCCATGGAGCTCAAGAGGGGTATAGACAAGGCGGTGGATGCCGTGGTGGAAGAGCTCAAGAAGATGAGCAAGCCAACGAAAGACCAGAAAGAAATAGCCCAGGTCGGCGCCATCTCGGCGAACAACGATGACGAGATAGGAAACATCATCGCCGAGGCCATGGCGAAAGTGGGTAAAGAAGGCGTCATCACAGTCGAGGAGGCCAAAGGCCTCGAGACGACTCTCGAGATAGTTGAGGGTATGCAGTTCGATCGCGGTTATCTCTCTCCCTACTTTGTGACTGACGCTGAGAGGATGGAGGCTGTTCTCGAGGATCCGTTCATACTCATTCACGAGAAGAAGATAAGCAACATGAAGGACCTTCTCCCGCTCCTCGAGCAGGTCGCCAGGATGAACAAGCCGCTCCTCATCATCGCCGAGGACGTGGAAGGCGAAGCGCTCGCCACGCTGGTGGTCAACAAGCTGAGAGGTACGCTTTCTGCCTGCGCGGTCAAGGCTCCCGGCTTCGGTGACAGGAGAAAGGCTATGCTCGAGGATATCGCGATTCTGACCGGCGGCAAGGCGATCTGCGAGGAGATGGGGATCAAGCTCGAGGCGATCAGGATCGAAGACCTCGGCAGGGCGAAGAGAGTGATCGTCGACAAGGACAACACCACCATCATCGACGGTGCTGGCAAAAAGTCCGACATCGAAGCGAGGGTGAAGCAGATAAGGGCTCAGATCGAGGAGACCACTTCCGATTACGACAGGGAGAAACTCCAGGAGCGACTCGCCAAGCTGGTGGGCGGCGTGGCCGTCATCAATGTCGGTGCCGCCACCGAGACGGAGATGAAGGAGAAGAAGGCGAGGGTCGAGGACGCCCTGAACGCCACGAGGGCCGCTGTCGAAGAGGGCATCCTTCCCGGCGGTGGAGTGGCTCTGGTGAGGGCGAGCACCGTCATAGACAAGCTCGACCTGGAAGGTGAGCAGAAGGCCGGTGCCGAGATTGTGAAGAAGGCGCTTCTCGCTCCCGCTTCTCAGATAGCGGAGAACGCCGGGAAAGACGGCGCCGTCGTGGTCGACAAGATACTGAGCCTCAAGGGCAATCAGGGCTACAACGCCGCGAAGGACGAGTTCGAGGACATGATCAAGGCGGGCATCCTCGATCCCACCAAGGTGACCAGGACGGCTCTTCAGAACGCTGCTTCGATCGCCGGGCTCATGCTCACCACCGAGTGCCTGGTGGCTGAGAAGCCTGAGGAGAAGAAGTCCAGCGATATGAACATGCCTCCTGGAGGGATGTACTGATCGAATCTGATTGAAGAATCAGGCGGGGAGTCGAAGGGCGCCCCGCCTTTTGTTTTTCCCTCCGGCCTGCTATCATATTTTTCTAATCAATCTGAAACTCGCGGGAGGTGTCGAAGGTGCCGATTTACGAGTACAGATGCAGGAAGTGTGGTGAGGAATTTGAGGTGATGCAGAAAATCACCGAGGATCCTTTAAAAAAGTGCATCAACTGCGGCGGCAGGGTGGACAGGCTGATATCCAACACCACGTTCATACTCAAGGGGACGGGCTGGTACGCCACCGATTACGCGAAAAAAGACACGGGCGGCGAGAAGGGTCGCAGGGAAAGAGCCGGGGAGGATTCTTCCGGTCAGAAAAAGTCGGATTCAGGCGACAGCGCAGTCGCGCCGGCGAAATGAGAGGTGTGGCGTGAGCGCCAAGATAATAGATGGAAAGGCGATAGCCTCATCCATCAGGGAATCGCTTAAAGGAGAGGTCGAGTCGCTCGTCCCGAAATACGGCAGGCCCCCATGCCTTGCGGTGATCCTCGTGGGTGACGATCCGGCATCCGCCATTTACGTGCGGATGAAGGGAAAGGCCTGTGAAGAAACGGGCATAAGGTCACTGACGTTCAGGATGCCGGCAGAGACGAGGGAGGAAGAGCTTCTCTCGAAGATCGACGAGCTTAACGCGGACGAGACGGTGGACGGAATTTTGGTTCAGCTTCCGCTGCCGGATCACATATCCGAGAGCGCAGTTATCGAGAGGATTTTGCCGGACAAGGACGTGGACGGATTCCATCCCGTGAACGTGGGAAGGCTGGCTGTAGGTGAAAGGGCTCTGCTCCCGTGCACACCCCACGGAATAATAAAGATGCTCGAGCACGAGGGTGTGGAGATAAAGGGGAAGCGGGCTGTCGTGATCGGGAGAAGCAACATTGTGGGGAAGCCGGTGGCGTTGATGCTTCTGCATCGTCACGCGACGGTGACGATATGTCATTCCAGAACGGTGGATTTGCCTGCCGTCGCGAGGGAAGCGGACATTCTCATTGCTGCAGTGGGCAGGCCTCACATGGTCACCAGAGAGTTCGTGAAAGAGGGTGCGGTCGTCATTGACGTGGGTGTCAACAGGCTCTCTGACGGAAAGCTCGCCGGTGACGTGAAATTCGATGAGGTTTCTCAGGTGGCGTCGAAGATCACACCCGTTCCAGGGGGGGTCGGACCGATGACCATAACGATGCTTCTGTCGAACACGGTCGAGGCGTTCAAAGAGCACGTAAATGGCTGAATCCATCGCGCCACGTGATTTGTTCTTCACCCCCTGTCATCAGTGGCTCAGGCCGGACGAGGAGAGGAAGCTCGTCGTGGTCGGGGTGACGGACTACTTTCAAAAGAGAATGGAAGAGATAATCCACGTGGAGAGGCCTCCAGAGGGCGAAAGCGTGATTGCGGGGGAGCCGATTTTTCTCATCGAATCCGGCAAGACGGTGTGGGAGTTCACCGCTCCCGTCTCAGGTGTGGTGAAGGAGGTGAACGAGTTTGTCCTCGAGATGCCCGAGATGATAAACGAGGACCCGTATGGAAGGGGATGGATCCTTACGATAGCCGTGTCTGATGCTGACTGGTCTACGTTTATGTCCGCCGAGGAGTATGAAAACTTCCTTCTCACTTACAACTATCCTTATCCTCCCATGTGAGCTCATCTGAGATTCAGGAAGTGCATTTCGTAGATGAAGTGCGCTCTGATTTTCAGTATGTCGATTTTGTATTGCTTGGGAATGGGTCCGAAGGGTGAGGCCTTCCTGATCGCTTCTATGGCTTCTTTGTCCAGGATTTTGAATCCAGAGCTCTCCACGAGGGTTACATCCACCAGCTTCCCGTCCTTGCCGATGGAGAAGTCCACTATCGTTTCTCCCTGTATACCCCTTTGAATTGCGTCGAAGGGATACTGCCACACGAGTTCTATTTTTCTCTTGATGCTGGCGAAGTAGGAAATGTATTGAATCGACGGCGAATTTAACGGGGTAAGTATCGTGCCACCCTGCGCCATTTCGGAGAATCTGCCTCCCTTTTTCGGGGAGTTTTCGGAACCGATATTCTTTCCCTTTCCCTCGCCTTTTCCTTTCGCCCTTTTTCTCGTCGCTGCTATTACCATCTTTCCCAGGCTGGGCGTGATCTTTTTGATATCGGGTATCACCGTTTCTCCTCCGCCCCCGCCTTCTTTTTTCTCTTCTATCTGTTTGGCTTTGAGGCCTGTTTCCCCGGTTGGAGATTTGTTTTTTTCTGCGCCCTTTTCCTTCTTGGCTTCGGGAAGCTTTTTGGGTTCTTTGGCAGCCGGTTTTTCCTTGGCGGTGGGAGGGAAGTATTTTTCCGGTGGGAGCTTAGGGTTGACGGGAAGGTTTGGAACTTTCCCCTTGAGTATTTCCTTGTCTTCAGGTTTCACTCGAGCTTTTTTTCGGGCAGGTAAAGTTGTTCTAGGTTTGCGCTGCCTGGTTCTCTTCCTGGTGGTTTTTCCGCTCTTTAAGACGCCGGGAAGTGGCTTTTGGAGTCTCACTGCTCTCGGGAGGTCCACAAGTTCCACGAATGCCACGCGCTTTTCCTTTGGACCGCCCATCTTTATTGTCATAAGAAGGGCAATCAGGGTAATATGGATGAAAATTGAGAGCGCAGCGTAAGGGAGCAGCTTCCGGATTTCTCCACTGCCTGCTTCCCTCTGGTTTCCCTCGGTGGTGTTTTTCATCGCTCGTGCCATCGAGGGTTATTTAATCATATCTGGAGGACAAGGGAGGATAGAAAAATTATTCCGCTCAGAGATACCATACCTTCCCAGAGGAAGCCGATTGTCAATTATGCCATCATCGGCGTGAACGTATTCGTGTTCCTCATAGAAGTTCTGGCGGGACCGGCACAGAAGGACATTCTCTACAATTTCGGGGTGATACCCTTCAGATTCGTCAGGCTATGGAATTCGTCCATTCTGGAGCTGGTGACGCCTGTCACGGCGATGTTTCTTCATGCCGGGTGGCTTCACATAATAAGTAATATGCTCTATCTGTATATCTTCGGCGACAACGTGGAGGACATGCTCGGTCACGGAAGGTATCTGGCATTTTACCTTCTCTGCGGCACCATCTCGTTTCTCACCCAGATTTTCATAAATCCATCTTCCATGATTCCCAACATAGGTGCTTCCGGTGCCGTGGCCGGGGTCCTGGGCGCTTACTTCATCCTCTTTCCGGGCTCGCGCATCGTGACGCTCGTTCCGATTTTCTTCTTCTTCACGATGATAGAGATTCCAGCTTTCTTCTTCATCGGTTTCTGGTTTCTCATGCAACTTCTCGGCGGGACGGCCCAGCTCGGAGTTAGAAACCCGTTTTCCGGGGGCATAGCTTTCTGGGCTCATATCGGAGGGTTTGTTTCAGGAATTTTGCTCCTCAAGTTGTTTTTGCCCAAATGGAGGATAAAACCGCCGAGGCGTCGCCTCTGAGTCCTGATAAATCTGAAATATCGGGGGGTGAGTGCATAAAAATCCTTGACAAATAAGGTCTCTTGGATATAAATAAATTGAAAATTTTTTATAACGGTGTTTTCGAAAACATCCAAAATCCAGGAGGAGGAGATTATGACGAAGGCAGAACTTATTGCCAAGATTGCGGAAGATGCGGGGATCACCAAGTCTGCGGCTGAGAAGGCATTGAACTCCTTCATCGACAATGTCACCAGGGCACTCAAGAAAGGGGACAAGATCACTCTTACCGGTTTCGGCACTTTCTCCGTCACCAAGAGGAAGGCGAGAAAGGGCCGCAACCCGCAGACCGGCGAGGTGATCAAGATCAAAGCCACCAAGGTTCCCAAGTTCAGCCCGGGGAAAGGCCTGAAGGAAGCTGTCGCGGGCGGAAGGAAGAGGTGAGTTCAACATCAAGCCGGGGCTTATGCCCCGGCTTTTTTCTTTTCGAAGAGGTGAGAAGTGTTCAGTAAAATTCTTTTGCCGGTCGATTTTTCGGATCCTTCGCGGATATCCTGCAAATACGCCATAGAGATGGCGAAGGTGTTTGGCTCGCGGCTCTTCGTCCTTCACATCATAGACGATACCGTGGTCGATGCCTTCTCCATGAGTGGCATTCCTTTCGAAGATTACAGGGGGACGATAGAGCAACGGGCGAGAGAGTCCCTGGAGAGATTCGTCCAGGAGAACATCAAGGGGTTCGAAAACTTCGACGTCATCTTGAAGATGGGAAATCCTTTCGAAGAGATAATATCCACGGCCAGGGAACTGAATATTTCTCTGATCGTGATGGGCTCCCACGGAAGGACGGGGATCGAAAGGGCGCTTTTCGGCTCGACTGCCGAGAAAGTCGTGAGATACGCTCCCTGTCCGGTTTTCACGGTCCGAGAGAGGGAGTGAATTTGGAATCTGACTCCATCGTTCTTGCACCCGACTTTTGAAACGGGTATTTTATCTTTGTTGATCATTCCCAAAATTGCAGTTTAAACATCGGGAGGAGGTAGATACGATGAGCATTATCGTTGACGTGTGTGCGAGACAGATACTCGATTCCAGAGGGAATCCCACAGTCGAGGTGGACGTTTTCCTTGAGTCGGGCGCTATGGGAAGAGCCGCTGTTCCATCGGGCGCCTCCACGGGGAAGCGAGAGGCGGTGGAACTTCGCGACGGAAATCCGAAAAAGTATCTAGGAAAGAGCGTCGAAAAGGCGGTAAACAACGTCAACAGGGTGATAGCTCCCAAGATAATAGGCCTCGACGCCACGGATCAGGTGACCGTGGACAGGCTGCTCGTTAGTCTCGATGGTACAAAGAACAAAGGGAAGCTGGGAGCAAATGCCATACTGGGAGTCTCCCTCGCAGTTGCCAAGGCAGCTGCAGAGTATTGCGCACTTCCTCTGTATCAGTATATCGGTGGCGTGTTCTCCTGCACCATGCCGGTTCCGATGATGAATATCCTGAATGGCGGTGCCCACGCGGACAACAACGTGGACATTCAGGAGTTCATGATAATGCCTTTGGGCGCGAAGTCGTTCTCTGAAGCCCTCAGGATGGGGGCCGAGACGTTTCACACCCTGAAAAAAGTCTTGAAGAGCAGGGGGTATTCGACGTCTGTCGGCGATGAGGGCGGGTTCGCTCCGAACCTCAAGTCCAACGAAGAAGCTTTCGACGTGATAGTCGAGGCGATACAGAAAGCGGGGTATCGTCCGGGCAAAGACATAGCGCTTGCCATCGATGCCGCGGCTTCGGAGTTTTACGAGAGGAAGAAGTACGTGTTCAAGAAGTCGGACGGCTCGAAAAGGGGAATTGACGAGATGATAAAGTTCTACGAGTCCCTGCTCGACAAATACCCGATAGTTTCGATAGAAGACGGGTTCGCCGAGGACGACTGGAAGGGCTGGAAGCTGTTCACTGAAGCTCTCGGAGACAGGATTCAGATTGTTGGTGATGACATTTTCGTGACCAACCCTCAGATACTGGCGAAGGGGATAAAGGAGGGTGTTGCGAACTCTATCCTGATCAAGCTGAATCAGATAGGCACTCTCACCGAAACCATAGAGACGGTGACTCTCGCAAAGAAGGCAGGGTACACATCCGTCGTTTCCCACAGATCTGGAGAGACTGAGGACACCACCATCGCCGATTTCGTCGTGGCGATGGGAACCGGTCAGATAAAGACCGGGTCTCTGTGCAGGACCGATCGTATTTGCAAATACAATCAGCTCCTGAGGATCGAGGAGGAACTCGGAAAGGTCGCCTTATATCCCGGCTGGGATGTATTCTATAATATTAACAAGAAATAATTCTCAATAAGGAGTTTCCCATTGAAGAGACCGCTCGCGCTGATAATACTCGATGGCTGGGGTTACAGGGACGAGAAAAAGGCCAACGCGATAAAGCTTGCCAGCACGCCATTTTACGACTCGCTGCTTGAGAAGTATCCCCACACTCTCATACACGCGTCCGAGGAGAGGGTGGGGCTCCCCGCCGGGCAGATGGGCAACTCTGAGGTGGGGCACCTGAACATTGGAGCGGGGAGGGTGGTCTACCAGGAGATAGTGAGAATCAACAAGGCGATAGAGACCGGTGAATTTTTCGAGAACGTTGCGCTGCTTTCCGCCATGAGGAAGGCGAAAGAGAGGGGAAAAGCTCTTCATTTGATAGGGCTTTTGTCTGACGGTGGCGTTCACAGCATGAACACTCACCTTTACGCCATCATCAGAATGGCCAGAGACGTGGGCGTTCCCAGAATATACGTGCACGCGCTTCTCGACGGGAGGGACACTCCGCCAAGAAGCGGCGCAGGCTACGTGAGAGAGCTGAAAGAGGAGTTGGAGAAGATCGGAGCCGGGGAAATCGCCACAGTTATGGGCAGATATTACGGGATGGACAGAGACAACAGATGGGAGAGAACCGAGAGAGCATACAGGGCGATTGTGTTCGGGGAAGGGAAGCTCTCTGACGATCCGGTGAAGGCCGTCGAAGAGTCCTATGAGGAAGACGTAACAGACGAGTTCGTGGAGCCGGTGGTGATAGTCAAGGAAGGCAAGCCGGTTGGGAGTATTCAGAGAGGGGACTCGATAATTTTCTACAACTTCAGGGCAGACAGGGCGAGACAGCTCACGCGCGCCCTGGCACTTCCCGAGTTCGACAGGTTCGACCGCGGCGAGTTTCTGGAGCCGGAGTTCGTTTGCATGACGCTATACGATGAGACTTTCGATCTGCCGGTCGCATTTCCTCCCCATTCGATGAAAAACATACTGGCCGAGGTATTCGCACATCACAAAATCAGGAACCTGCGGATAGCTGAGACGGAAAAATACGCTCACGTGACGTATTTCTTCAACGGAGGCGAGGAGAAGATATTCGAGAGCGAGAGGAGGATACTCATCCCGTCGCCTTCGGTTCCAACGTATGATCTCAAGCCTGAGATGAGCGCCTACGAGGTGGCGGATCGCGCGGTTTCCGAGCTCAAGTCTGGTAATATCGACGTGATGATACTCAATTTCGCAAACCCTGACATGGTAGGCCACACCGGAGTTCTGGAAGCTGCGATAAAGGCCATAGAGGCCGTGGATACGAACCTTCAGAAAGTGGTCAACTGCGTCCACTCACTCGGGGGGGTTGCGCTTGTTACTGCCGATCACGGTAACGCGGAGATAATGGTCGATCCCGAGACGGGGCAACCGCACACGGCCCACACCACCGATCCAGTGCCGTTCATCCTCGCGGACCCCGATTACAGGGGGACGCTGAAGGAGGATCGCGCCCTTGAAGACATCGCCCCGACGATGTTGAATATTTTAGGCATACCGGTTCCCCCAGAGATGACGGGTCAGGATATAAGGAGTGATGGGAAGTGATGGGAAAAGGCGGGGGAGAGAAGTGTTTTTTCTTCTCATTCCCTGCTTTTTCTTTCTTTTCGTCTTTTCTGGGCCTGCCAGCGGCGGGATAAGGGATAGGAATGTGAAGATCGCTCTCTCTGTGGGAGAGGGCATTCTGAAAGGGACGGTGTCCTTCTCCATAGTGAACGACGGATTTGAACCTCTTGGGGAAATTCCCTTCCTGCTTTACCCCAATCACTTCACGAGAAAGTTTCTGCTGGAAATGTACGGTGAAGAGGTGGAGGGGGATCACGAAAGACCAGGCGCCATGAGCCTGCGGGTCGTGGAACCATCCCATGGCGCGAAAATGAGCGGAGAAGGCGTTTTAAGAAGGCTCATCCTCGATGATCCCATTGAAGTTGGGGAAAAGAGAAAATTTTCTCTTGCTTTCGAGACGAGGGTCCCCAACCATTACGCGTGCTTCTCCGCGGTCAGGGATTCTCTTTATCTTCAGGGGGGGATGTTTCCCATGCCGTATTTCGAGGAGGCTTCCACTCCGGCTCTCAACGAGGAAGGAACGCTCGACCTCGAGGTTACGGTAGATGCAACAGCCGACCGGAAGAGGCTCTTCGTTTTTCCGGCTGGAGAGTATTCGGCAAGCGGGGGGGAACTGGTGTACCGGGTGGAAGGGAACTTCAGGGACGTGGGGATTTTCGTCGCAGATTACGATGTCGAGTGGATAGGGGTCGGAGATTTCAGCATCCCGCTGTATTCGGAGAGGCTTTCATCGAGGCAGAAGGAACAGGTGAGAAAGACCCTCGACGAGGTTTCGGACTTTTTGAGGGCGAGAGCTCCGAAGATTTTGCCTTTCCTTAGAAATCTCAGGTTGATCGAGGCTCCTTTGAGGAAAAGGGTTGCCTTTTTCACATCTTACGGCGTGGTGATTTCCGACAGGAT
Organism: uncultured bacterium; assembly: GCA_964429585.1. Lineage (GTDB taxonomy): Bacteria > Desulfobacterota > Deferrimicrobia > J040 > J040 > CAYSCN01. The sequence goes on from CAYSCN010000020.1 coordinate 24,869, forward strand.
ATTCGATTCGATTTTCCTTTTTCAGGGACAGCACAGAGAGGTTCTGGCAGAGTCGATTCTTGGTTTTCTCGCCGCCTCGATGCTGAGAAACAGGTCTTCCCAGGCGATAACAATGGCGGAGTTCGTGGGAGGGTTGCTTAATCTGGAATATCGTGTTTTCGCTTCTTTAAGGCTTAGGGACCTGAGAAAGACTGTTAAACCATTTACTTTCATCCCCACGTTCGACCGCATCTATTATGAGAGGGATCTTCCCTTTTCCAGGTCTTACATGAGGACCATATACAAGTTTGGGATTCCAGGAGAAGACTTCCCCTCCAGGAAAATCCGGAGAATAACCGGCGACTCGATTCTCAGATTGTTCGCAGAGAGGTTTCCCGGGCTTCCATGGGGCGAGATGGTAGATGAGTACTTTTCCGGGAAATCTCTGGAAGAGTCTTTGAAAAAGCGAGGCCTTTTCGAGTATTTCACTGCGATAGAGAATGGGAACCCATACAGTGATTACGCAGTTTCGGATGTGGTCGTCGAAGACGGGATTGTATCGATCACGGTGGAAAACAGAAGGCCCATAACTCACCCCGAGGTGGTGGATGTTCTGATCTCCTTCAGCAGCGGCAGGGAGGTGCGTAAGAGGTGGGATACCTCCAGAAAAAAGTGGACTTTTGTGGTGAAACTCGAGGATGGAGAAGAGCTCGAGAACGTAGTGGTGGACCCGCGTGTCAGATACGATGACGTCGATAGGAGCAACAATTTTTACAAAAGGCCCATCAGGATTCTGCTCCAGAGCACTAGGTTCAACTACGAGTTCAACACCGGGAGCATCGTGGCATCGGCTCTAGTCAGCGTGAGGAGGGCGTACGACAGGAAAAGAGCCGTTCAGTTCTTCGCGTACAAGACCGAGGATTCTTCTGCACTCGAAGTAAGCTACGCACACGCCATCAGGATAAAAGAAGAAGGGGGAGATTACCTGAGAGAGGGTGTGAGGATCACTCATGACAGTTCCGTAATTTCGTCTGAGTCCACTATAATGGAATTCAAGGTGGGGCTGGAGCGGAGCGCTTTCGAGCTGGAATTTCTGCCTGCTGGGAACTTTGGCGGCAACGTGAGCGGCAGCATGGGATTTTACGGGAAGGGTGGGAGGAAAAGTTTTTATTCCATCGAGGGGAGACTTGTCAGGTATTTTCCGGTGACCTTAAGAACGACCATCGCAGCCAAGCTGGACGGTGGTGCGGTAACGGGGGATGTTCCTTCATCTCGAGCTCTTGACCTGGGGGGAAGGGACCACGTGAGAGGGCTGAAACCCGGAGATGTGCTGATGAAAAGTTATCTGGTTGGAACTTTCGAGTTCAGGGAGTTCCTGAGCAAGGACCTGGACCTTGACATGCCCTGGGGTATCCTATCGCTTGATGGCTTTGCAGTGCACGTCTTCGTCGACGCAGGGTTAGGGAAGTATTCAAGGTATTATGAGGGATTTCGCAGGGGAGCGAGGGCATCTGCTGGCGTGGGGCTTTTCTGGACGGGGAACTTCCTGGGGATTGCGCCGGTGAAGATGAATTTTCAATTTGCCAGGGAGCTTGACCGCTTCAACGACAACACGACGTATTTCTACTTCAGGATGAATCAGTCTTTTTGATGGAGAACCGGTTGAAGGAAATTCTGGAGAAACTCGAGAAGGTCGCCGGGACTGAGGTCCTCTACCTGGTGGGGGGAGCGGTGAGGGACCTTATCCTGGGAAAAAAAACCAGGGACCTGGACGTGGTCGGCAAATTCGACCCCCGAGAGGTGGCAGAGAGTTTCGTGGAGAGGTGGGGTGGGAAAATCGTCAACATGGGCAGGGAATTTTCCTTCGAGAGGGTGGTGTTCGAAGGATTCACCCTGGACCTCTCTTCCTTGAATGGAGAAGATGTCGAGAAAGACCTGTTGAAAAGGGATATCACCGTCAACGCCATGGGATATCCTCTCTCGCTCTATTTGAGGAAGGGGGCAATAGAAGAGATGTTTGTGATCGATCCGGCGGGGGGGCTGGACGATCTCAAAAGGAGAATCGTGAGGGCGTTGTCTTCCGAGAACTTGAGGAGCGACCCGATTCGTTTCTTCAGACTTTATCGGTTCGTGTCTACCCTTTCCTTTTCGCTCGATGAGGAAACCAGGGATATGATAGGGCTGTGTTTCGATTGCGAAAAGCCAGCGAGAGACAGGGTGAGGGAGGAATTGAAGAACATTTTGAGGGGAAGAGGTTTTTTTCATGTGATGGAGGATCCTGGATTCTATGTGCTTTCCACGTGGTATTTCGACCTGCGAATCGATCCGACGGTTGCCAGAGAACGTGTCCGGGTTTTGACTGAACTGGCCCGATCCCCGGAATTCTCCTCTCACGTGGAAGAAGGGAGGAAGAGGGGGGGCATAACCAGGTTGGAACTCGCCCTGTTGCTTTCGATTCTCGCCGATCCGGGAGATCTTCTGCCCGCTGCCCGGGCACTCGTCACCGGTCTTGGTCTGGGCTGGCGGGACGAACGTTTCCTCATGAAGCTTTGCAAATTCTCTGAACTACCTCCTCAGGAAGATCCCGGGGAGAAGGTGAGTTCCGAGTTTCTCCTAGAGTGTGGAGAAGAGTTCCCATTCGTGTTGTTGTTTGCCAGGTCACTTCCGGTGCCGGGATGGGAGAGAATTATGGCAAAAAAAGCAATAAAATATTATGCTGAAAAAAAGGGGCTGATAATGGGAAGGAAATTGCCCTGGAAGAGCGCGGAAGTTCTGCGCCTGGCCAAGAGAAAAGGGGGGAACGTGGGCGAGTTGATGAAAAAATTGAGACTTGCGGCTCTCGAGGGCCACGTGAGGTCCCACGCAGAGGCAGTGGAAATGGTGGAACGTCTCATGAATGAAGAGGGCGAAACATGACCGAGAAAAAAAAGATTTTGATTGTCAATGGTAACAGTGCCATAAGGGATACGCTAGCTACGATAGTCGAAGACGCCGGATACGTTCCATCCCTTGCTTCGACTGGTGCCGAAGCTATGAAAATCATTGTGAATAGCTACGTGGACATGGTAATCGTCGAGTCTTTTCTGAGAGATTGTTCCGGTGTCGAGTTGAAGAGAAAGATTCTCAGAGTTTCCCCCAAAACGAGAGTGCTCGTGGTCAACAATTTTTCGATTATCAAGAGCTCAGAAGACGTGCTCAGATTTGGGGCGTCGGATTACATAATAGATCAGAGAGAGCTGGTGGAACTGATAACCCACGCCCTCGCCGAGGAAAAGCCCTCCGTCAAGGTCCCGGTTGGAGACGAAGAACTGAAGAAGTGCCTAATCGATACGATCGACATTCTCATTGGGCTTCTCGAAGTCAACGATCCTTTTTTCGGCGGCAATTCCCACATAACGATGGAATACGCAAAGGCCGTTGCCGAGGAGATGAACCTCCCCAAGGACATGATAGACGAAATAGTGGTTGCCGCGCTTCTCCACGACATAGGCAAAATCGGTGTCAAAAAAGAGCTTCTGGTGGAGAAGAAAGATCTTTCCGAGAGCGAGTACAGCAGCATCAAGGGACATTGCGAGAATGGCGTGAAGATTCTCGAATCGATAAATTTCCCCTGGAAGGTGAAGCCGATAATCCTGCATCATCACGAGCGATATGACGGAAACGGCTATCCAATGGGGCTCAAGGGCAGGGAAATACCGCTCGGGGCAAGGATTCTCGCAGTCGTCGATGCGTTTACCGCAATGACTGCGAACAGGCCGTACAGGAAAGCTCTCACCAAAGAAGACGCGCTCAAGGAGCTGCACAGGAACGTGGGAACGCAGTTCGACCCGGAGGTTGTGGAGGTCTTCACCCGGGTCATAGAGAAGCGATTCTTCTATCGGGGTTTGACCACGAGACCAAGGATTCTAATAGTCGACGACGAGATAGACTATCTGACCCTGTTGAAGCTCAAGCTCGCAAATGAGGGATTCGATGTCGATGCGGTGGATAGAGGAGAAGATGCTCTGAACCTCATAAAGACGGAAGACTACGACCTGGTCATAATGGATGTTCTCATGCCGGACAAGACAGGGCTTCAGGTTTTCCGGGAAATGAGAGAGGACGAAAAGATAGACGAAGTTCCTGTGATATTCCTCTCGGCGAAGGACGATGTGAATTTGAAGGTGGAGGCGCTTCATCTGGGCGCCGAGGACTATCTTGTCAAACCGATCGACATGAAAGAGCTCGCCGCCAGGGCGAGGAATATTATAAGGAGAGATCAAAGGAGGAAAAAAGCTGCGTCCGGCTTCAGGAAGTCCGGGGTTGTGGGTGATCTTAAGAATTTAAGCATTCCTGACATAGTGCAGACGCTTCATCTGGGTCTAAAGACTGCGATGGTGACTATAAAGGGGAAACATGGCGAGGCGAAGATGTTTTTCGAGAATGGGAGAGTGAAACACTGTGAGTATGGGGACCTGAAGGGCGAGGAGGCGTTCTACGAGATTCTCAAGTGGGACGAGGGAGAGTTCGTGATAGAACACGGTGTGAAGACTAAGACACATACGGTGATGATGGACGAAATGCAGATGTTGATGGAGGGTTTGAGAAGGCTCGACGAGGAGCGGCGGGGTGAGGTCAGTTGAGGAGATTATGACCGGGGAAAGAAGGAGAGAAGAGAGAAGGGAAGCGAGGCTGAACGCTTACCTGGTGGTCGTGACGGGTAAGGACGGGTCGATACGGTCTCCCAGGGAAAAGGTGAAAATCAAGGACATCTCCTCCATTGGAGCTTCTGTGGTCGCCAGAACGGTGAGGCCGGGGGGATACCATGTCATGTACAGTGATATGATGCTATACAGAAACACCGTGGAGTTGCACGTGGAGAAGGAAAGCGGGGAGGTAAAGGTCATTCCTGGAAGGGTTGTATGGTATGACAAGCCCGACGATTTCCCCGGTTACCTTCTCGGAATAGAGTTTACGGAGAGAATCGACGTATCCGACCTTCTGGAGGGGTGAGTAGTTTCAAGCCTTTTTCCTGAAGTTGTCAAGGATGTCGGCCGCCTGAGATCTTCCAAAAACTCCTCTTAGCGTTATAGTGGCGAATCCTCCAGTGGATCTGTTCAGTGTGATCCTGACCTTTTCTTCGGTTATCACCAGCCTGAGGAATATAAGCGCGTTCACGAGAAAGCCGGCCAGGTAAAGGAAGCCAACCGCCGGGTCCTTTCGATACGAGAAGACGGATTTTTCTTTGAAGGAGAGCAATTTGAAGCGTTTCTTCGCGATATTTGCCCATTTCCCCATGAAGGCTCTGCCCATTCTTTTCCTGTCGTACCTGTTTTTGCCCGTTACTTTGTAGACGACCACGTGAGGTTTCACTTCTCCTTCCCCCCCGTCTAGCCTGAGCCACTTCCCGTGTTTGACTGCCGATATCACGAACTTTTCTCCTCCCACCTCGAAGGGTTTGCCGGGTGTTATCGTGAGTTTTTTCTTCCCCACCTGCATGACCACTTCCTGGTCGTAGCCCATCTGGTATATCCTCACTCCGCCGTAACTCAAGGGTTTGCCAACTTTCACGCTGGCTCGCATGATCTCTTCGCCGTTTTCCAGAATCGACACGTCGCTTATCCAGTCGGTCACGGAAACGGCTCCTTCGTTGAGGGTGAACCTGGTTTCTTCCGAGGGGCCTGAGAGAATCGAGGCGATTCTGAGAAGTGGGGAGTTGGGGAAGTTTATTTCCGGGTCGTCCACATATACCGTTTTGAACTCGTTCAATTTAACCTTGAATGGTGCCTTTTCCCCGTTTCTCAGGGTGATTTCGGTTTCTTCTCCCTGCCCCAGAGTGAAGTGGTTCTCGAAAGAAAAAAGGAAAGTGTGAAAGAACGCACCTATACAGAGGGCTAACAGGAGGTGAAAAGCAATGGACAGAGCCGACAGATTCACTCCTTTGCTGAAGAAAAGGACCGTTTCTTCTGTCTTTCCTCCTTTTGCGCCCCTGAACCTGAAACCCTTCGCGGTCAGCGCGTCGACAAGCTTCTCGGGTTCGGTGCCCGGTTCGAGAGGAATTCGCTTTCCCGGAACTGTGGAATCTTTTCTGAGGGATTTCAGAAGCCCTCTCAATCTTTCCACGGTGCAGATGACGGTGTTTATGCCGAGCAGGACCGCTGAAGCGAGGAAAAGGGGCGTTTTGAACACGTGTAGAACGCCCAGGTACTTTGCGGCAAACAGGAACGTTCCACCCGCTTTTTCGTAACTCTCGACGGTGACTCCCTGAGGGAAAACGGTGCCGATGAGGTAGAAGACGGTGAGCGCGAAGAGCAGGTATACTGCTGTTTTCGTGGAGGATAGAGTTCTGTATATCCAGGTTTCTCTGATTTTCTTCATCTCACTCAGACCGCGTAGACGTGCATGCTCGGTATCCCGAGGAGCTTGGAAAGCCAGTTTATCCCGATAAACGTTATTATCATGCTGATGAAACCGATGATGTTTATATAGGGGGCGTATTTTTCACGCCACCTGGGAATGGCGGCAGCGTGGAGGTACGCGGCGAAAACGGTCCATGTGATGAGAGACCAGGTTTCCTTAGGGTCCCACGACCAGAACCTTCCCCAGGCATCGTTTGCCCATGCGGCCCCCGAGATTATGCCGAAGGTGAGCAGTGGGAAGCCGAGAGCCACGAGCCGGTATGAAAAGAGGTGAAAGGCTTCCAGTTCTTCCGAAGTGATTCCTAACCTTCCGGGATTTTTCCTGGAGAGCAGGTAGATGAGTTCCACGGAACAGGAGACAACGAAGACCGCGTAGGACAGGAACGCCACGATCACGTGCCAGAGGAACCAGGGGCTTTTGAGCGCCGGTGCGAGTGGGGGCGCTGCCGGGTTTCTGGTAAAAAGGCCGAACAGCATTGCGAAAGTGGATAGAATAGTTACGGGCAAGCCAACCAGGTGCACCCTCGGTTTTCTCGCCATGATTATCAAAAACGTGGCGGTGGAGCACCAGGCGAACCACGACAGACTCTCGAAAAGGGTCTGGTAAGGAGGCCTTCCGGCCTCGAGCCACCTGAAAAGTATCAGAAGGGTGTGAACCAGGTTACCGACGGCGACGACGATCGTGCCGATTTTCCCGGATTCCCTGTGCGCTGTGATAGCGTGATATATGTATATCGTGAGCGCAACGAGGTATAGGGTCGCGACCAGGATATAGGTTCTGAGTTCGAAAAACAGCGCAGCTGTTTTGAGCTCGAGAATTCTTTCCATGGTTTCAGTTTTTCTCTGGTAAAATCGATGCTTCGTGGTATTCTATCACATCGTGGGCCAGGTTGGTTCGGGTCGATCGATATGGGTGGGGTTTGTGCTGACAGCTTACGTAACTGCTTGATATTCTGTTGCATTTCCTCGGCTCGGGCTGCGTTGACAATGGAATTGATGGGAGATTAAAATATGAAACGCGTCTTTGGTGCGAGAGTGGCGGAATTGGCAGACGCACTGGACTTAGGATCCAGCGGGCAACCGTGAGGGTTCAAGTCCCTCCTCTCGCACCATTTTTTAATATTCGCTGAAATAATTTATTGATAGGAGTGGCAGGTGATGACAGAAGAAAAGTACAGAGCGGACGTGGAAGAGGTCTCCCCGGTTCTCAGGAAGATTTCGATCGAGGTTCCGAAGGAGACGGTCGAAGAAAGGCTCGATCAGGCTTTCCGAAGATTGCAAAAAAAAGCCAAAGTCCCCGGATTCAGGCCCGGCAAGGCGCCTCTTTCCGTGATCAAAACCAGGTTCAAGAAGGCGGTGGTGGAAGATCTGGAAGAGGATCTCATCAACGAAACGACCAGAGAAGTCTTGAGGGAAAAGGAAATCAGGGCGGTCGCCATTACCAGGGTTGACGATGGGAAATACACCGAAGGAGAAGATTTTCGTTTCACGGCTCACGTGGAGGTCCTGCCCGATTTCGATGTCGAGGGCTATGATGGGATCGAGGTTCCAGAGGTAAAAGCCGAAGTGACCGACGAGGACGTGAACGATGTAATAGAAAAGATTCGTGAAGCGCATGCCGTTTACAAACCGGTGGACAGGGAGAGCAGAGAAGGCGATCTCCTGGAGATAAGCTTCAAGTCGTCCGAGGGGGACAAGGTTCTTCACGAGACGGACAACTCCACTTACGAGATAACCGGCAAGTCCGCCCTCGGGGAGCAGTTCGAGAAGGAGTTGATAGGCAGGAAGGCGGGAGACGAGCTCGAATTCGAGATTTCATACCCTGAGGATTTCGAGCTGGAAGAGGTTAGGGGAAAAACCATCAAGTACGAGATAAAGATCAAGTCTGTGAAGGAAAAGAGCCTTCCTGAGGTGGACGATGAGTTTGCCAGGTCTCTGAAGGAATTCCAGTCCCTGGAGGAGCTCAAGGAGAGGATCCGCCAGGATCTTTTGGCAGAGAGGGAGAAGCTCGGCAGACAGCTGCAGGAAGCGAAGATAGTTGAAAAGCTTCTCGAGCGAAATCCCATCGAGGTTCCGAGAACTCTTGTTGAAGATGAAATAACGAGAATGGTGTACGATACTTACAGAAGGCTGTGGGACCAGGGACTCAGGTTCGACATATCCAAGGTGGATATGAACTCGATGAGAGAGAGATACAGGGAAGAGGCAGAGAAGAACGTGAGGCTTTCTCTCATCCTGAGCAAGATAGCCGAGAAGGAAGGGATTGAAGTGACGGAAGATGATTTGAAAAAGGAGATGAACAGAATCGCTGAATCCATGAATCTGCCACCGGAGCAGGTTGCATCTTTTTATGAGGACGAGAAGAAAAAGGAGGACCTCAGGTCACATCTTCTGGACAGAAAGGTTTTTGATGTTATCTTAAAGAATGCGAAACTGGTTGCCGAAGAAAAAGGTAGAGAGGGCGAAGAAAAAACCCCGGAAAAAGAGGAAAGAGAGGGAAATTGAGATATGAGTCTCGTGCCGATAGTCATAGAGCAGAGCGGAAGAGGGGAGAGGGCATACGATATCTACTCTCGGTTGCTCAAGGACAGGATAGTGTTCATAGGGACGACCATCAACGATGACATAGCCAATCTGGTTATAGCTCAGCTTTTGTTTCTCGAGGCGGAAGATCCAGACAAAGATATTTACCTGTATATAAACTCACCAGGTGGTCTCATCACTTCGGGGCTGGCGATATACGACACGATGCAGTATATAAAGCCCGATGTGGCTACTGTGTGCATGGGCCAGGCGGCCAGCATGGCCGCTGTGCTTCTGGCCGGGGGAGCCAAGGGGAAGAGAACGGCGCTGCCGCACTCGAGAATACTGATTCATCAGCCCCTGGGTGGTGTTCAGGGTCAGGCTGTGGACATCGACATTCAGGCGAAGGAGATAATGCGCCTGAGGGAAGCCATAAACGAGATACTCGCGCTTCACACGGGTCAGCCTATCGAGAAGATCGCTTCTGACACGGACAGGGACTTCTTCATGTCGGCGGAGCAAGCGAGGGACTATGGTATAATAGACTACGTCGTGGTCAAGAGGGAGGAATCTCATAAAAAATCCAGATAGAAGGTGGAGGAAAAGTGTCGAGAAGAGGTTACGACAAAAACAATATCCTCACGTGCTCGTTCTGCGGGAAATCCCAGAATGAGGTGAGAAAGCTCATTGCAGGGCCGACGGTATACATCTGCGATGAGTGCGTGGAGCTTTGCAACGATATAATCGCCGAAGAGTATGAGCTGGAACACTCTTTCGAGGAGAAGAAGAGGAAGCTTCCGAAGCCGGCAGAGATAAAAGAGGCGCTAGATGAGTATGTCATCGGTCAGGAGAGGGCGAAGAAGATTCTCTCCGTCGCGGTCTACAATCACTACAAGCGGATAGAGTCTCGCCCGTCCGACAACGTTGAGCTTCAGAAGAGCAACATCCTCCTTCTCGGCCCGACCGGTTGCGGAAAGACGCTCCTCGCTCAAACTCTTGCGAAGATTCTCAACGTCCCGTTCGCGATAGCCGACGCCACAACACTTACCGAGGCGGGGTATGTTGGAGAGGACGTGGAGAACATAATTCTGAGCCTGCTTCAGAACGCCGATTACGACGTGGAGAGAGCTCAGAAGGGGATAGTGTATCTCGATGAGGTGGACAAGATAGCCAAGAGGGCGGACTCTCCTTCGATCACCAGGGACGTGTCCGGCGAGGGCGTTCAGCAGGCGCTTTTGAAGATACTCGAGGGGACCGTGGCGAACGTTCCTCCCAAGGGTGGGAGGAAACACCCGCAGCAGGATTTCATAAAGGTGGATACCACCAACATTCTCTTCATATGCGGCGGGGCTTTCGTCGGGCTTGAGTCAATAATAGAGAAGAGACTTTCCAAGAAGACGCTCGGGTTCGGAGCGGATATCAAGAGCGCCAAGGAGAAAAAGCTGGGGGAAATCCTCGAGCACGTTCAGCCCGAGGACCTCATCAAATACGGGATGATCCCCGAGTTCATCGGGAGGCTCCCGGTCATCGCAACGCTTCACGAGCTCACTGAGGAAGCTCTCGTTGAGATCCTCACGAGACCCAAGAACGCTCTCGTAAAGCAGTACCAGAAGCTCTTCGAGTTCGAGAACGTCAATCTCGAGTTCACCGAGGATGCTCTCAGGAAGATCGCCAGGCTGGCGATCGAGCGGAAGTCCGGCGCCAGAGGTCTTCGCTCCATCATGGAAAACATCATGCTGGACGTGATGTATGAGATTCCGTCCCGGGACAACGTGAAGAAGGTTGTCATCACGGCGGATGTGGTCGAAGGCCACGCGCAGCCCGAGATAGTGGAAGAGAAAAAAGCCGGGATGGCGTGAAGAAGAGCGTTTTCATCACCAGTTCCTGGAAAAGGGCGAGGTAGATTCATGGGCGGAAAAAGCTATATCCTTCCTCTTTTGCCTTTAAGGGATATTGTAGTTTTTCCCAATATGGTTGTGCCGCTATTCGTTGGGAGGGAGAAGTCCATCAACGCGCTGGATGAGGCGACATCCAAGGACAAGACCATCATGATGGCCACGCAGAAGGAGGCGAGGCTGGACAATCCGGGTCCCGGCGATATATACGAGGTCGGAACCATCTGCACGATAATCCAGATGATGAACATGCCCGACGGGACGAGGAAGGTTCTCGTGGAGGGTAAAAGAAGGGCCAAGATCGTCAACTACCTGCCTGGATACAATCATTTTGAAGTGCTGGTTGAGGAGGTTCCTGACGAGGAAGGCGACAGGGTTGCGATGGAGGCTCTCGCGAGAAACATCAAGCGCTCCTTCGAACGGTACGTAAAACTCAGCAAAAAACTCCCCAGCGAGCTTCTCATGACCGTTGGGAACATCGAGAACTACGGAGTTCTCGCCGACACGATAGCGGGACACCTCCCCCTGAAAATAGAGGAAAAGCAGGAACTCCTCGAGACGACTTCCATCGAGAGGAGGCTCGAGAAAATATACTCCCTGATCGAGGGTGAGGTGGAGATACTCGAGGTGGAGCGGAAGATCCGCAACCGGGTCAAGAAGCAGATGGAGAAGACGCAGAGAGAGTTTTACCTGAACGAGCAGATGAGGGCGATAAAAAAGGAACTCGGTCAGGCCGACGATGAGAAAAACGATCTGGATGAGCTCGAGGAGAAGATAAAGAAGAAGGGGATGCCCAAGGAGGCAGAGGAGAAGGCTCTCAAGGAGCTCAAGCGACTCAAGATGATGTCTCCCATGTCGGCGGAGGCCACCGTAAGCAGAACATACATAGACTGGCTGATATCCATTCCCTGGCAGGAGAAGACAGAAGACAGGATAGACATAGACGAGGCGGCGAAGATCCTCGACGAGGACCACTACGGGCTCGAGAAGGCGAAGGAGAGAATCCTCGAGTACCTGGCTGTCAGGAAGCTCGTCAACAAGCTTAAAGGCCCAATTCTTTGCTTCGTGGGTCCACCTGGAGTCGGAAAGACGTCACTTGCCAAGTCCATAGCTAGAGCGCTGGGAAGGAAGTTCGTTCGAATTTCTCTTGGGGGAGTGAGAGACGAAGCTGAAATAAGAGGGCACAGGCGAACTTACATAGGAGCTCTTCCCGGAAAGATAATCCAGTCCATGAAAAGAGCTGGCACGATAAACCCTGTCTTCCTCCTCGACGAAGTGGACAAGATGAGCGTTGATTTCAGGGGAGACCCTTCTGCCGCGCTTCTCGAAGTTTTAGACCCGGAGCAGAATCACACATTTAACGACCATTACCTGGATGTGGACTACGACCTTTCCCACGTCATGTTCATAACCACTGCCAACACGCTGCACGCCATCCCTCCGCCTCTGCGGGACAGGATGGAGCTCATACGAATACCCGGTTACACGGAGGAGGAGAAATATCACATCGCGAAGGATCATCTGATAAAGAAGCAGCTTGGCGAGCACGGTCTAAAAGAGGAGGACGTGATCTTCACCAGGTCCGCGATCATGAAGATTATCAGAAACTACACGAGGGAAGCGGGCGTCAGGAATCTGGAGAGGGAAATAGCTTCGATTCTGAGAAAAATTGCCAAGGAAGTGGCTTCAGGAAAGGCAACCACGCCAGTAAAAGTAACGGCTGCCAGGGTGAGGAAGTATCTCGGTCAGGAACGTTACAGATATGGGGAGAAGGAAGAGAAGGGGCTCGTGGGGATAGCCACGGGGCTTGCCTGGACAGAGTTCGGGGGTGAACTTCTTCTAGTTGAAGTGGCGGTTATGCCCGGCAAGGGTAAGCTGTTCGTGACGGGTAAGCTGGGTGATGTGATGCAGGAGTCGGCTCAGGCGGCGCTCTCATACATAAGGAGCAGGTCTGCTGACCTGGATATCGAGCCAGATTTCTACCAGAAGTACGACATACACATTCACGTTCCCGAAGGGGCGATTCCCAAGGATGGCCCATCCGCTGGCATTACCATGGCGGTGGCACTTGCCTCGGCGCTGACCAGGATACCTGTGAGAAATGATATAGCAATGACAGGTGAGATTACTTTGAGAGGCAGGGTCCTGCCAATTGGAGGGCTCAAAGAGAAGCTCATAGCTGCACACAGGGGGGGAATAAAGACGGTTCTTATCCCTGAAGAGAATCTGAAAGATATGGAGGACGTGCCTCACAGGATAAGAAAGGCTCTTGATATAAAAACGGTGTCTCACATGGACCAGGTCCTCAGGGAAACTCTGGGTATAGAGCCGAAGAAATCCGAAGAGGAGAAAAAGCTCCCGATTCTGGTGGAGAAAAAGGAGAAGAAAGAACCGGATACGGACGTGATAAAGCACTGAAGCTCAAGGAGGCGCCTTTATACGTGTTGACTCGGGTGTGTTAATTTGGTATAAATTCTCTTCTCAGGTTGAGGTTTTAAGGGCGGATAGCTCAGGTGGGAGAGCACCAGCCTTACAAGCTGGGGGTCACAGGTTCAAATCCTGTTCCGCCCACCAGTTGAAAATCGAATTTATCTTAGAAGCGGGGTCGTAGTTAAGCCTGGTTATAACGCCGGCCTGTCGAGCCGGAGGCCGCGGGTTCGAATCCCGTCGACCCCGCCATTTTT
>CAYSCN010000021.1:0-37813 GCA_964429585.1 uncultured bacterium
TCGGATGATCCGGGGTTCGGCGGCTCGAAAGAGGTGGGGGCCGCCCTCCCCGATTGTTTCGACGGGGAGGACGGGTGGAGGGGTTGCTGGTGGGGTTATGCGAGGGCTTTCCTGAGTTTTCCTCTGAGCCTGAGTATCGCCTGGTTGTGTATCTGGCAGATTCTCGATTCGGTGAGACCCAGTATGGTGCCTATTTCCTTCATCGTCATTTCTTCGTAGTAGTACAGGGATATGAGGAGCTTTTCATTCTCCGGCAGCTCATCGATCGCCTTGGCGAGAACTTCTCTCATGTCTCTCAAGTGCTCTTCGTCATTCTTCTTTTCCATCAGATAGGAGCAGAGGTGTTTCCTGTTGGAGAAACTCGTCTCGTCGTTGTCCTCGAGTTCATCCAGTGAGAAGACGGTGACGCCGGCGATGAGGGAGAGCTCCTTCCGGAGTTCCTCAACAGATATGTCGAGCTCCCTCGCCACTTCCTCTTCCTCCGGAGGTCTGCCGAGGTGAGATTCGAGCGTCGCGTATACCTGCTGCAGGTTGTTGGCTTTCTGCCTTATGGAGCGAGGACACCAGTCTATTTCCCTGAGGTAGTCGAGCATGGCTCCTCTGATTCGGAACTCGGCGTAGGTGGAAAACTTGACGTTCTTGGAGGGGTCGAACTTGTCCACGGCGTCGATGAGCCCCGCGACCCCACAGCTTATGAGGTCCTCCGTGTCCACGTGGCTGGGGAGCTTCATGGAGAGCCTCCCTGCTATGTATCTGACCTTGGGGAGGTATTCCAGGATGAGCTGCTCCCTTGCTTCCTGGGATAACTTCTTCCCCCTTTCGAATTCCGTGAGTCTGGCGGCGCTCTGTCTCATTTTCCCACCTCGTTTAATTGAAGTAAGACGTCGTCGTGCTCCTCCTTGAGGAGCCGTTTCGTGAAGAACTGCTGATTTTTCTTGATCTTCTCCTCGGGCTCGTTTCGGAGTATTTCCTGAGAAAGATTCAGGAAGTATCCTTTGAGGTTGGATTTCTTCTCTCCTTCGGCCACCGGCTGAAGGAAACGTATCGATTCCATCACGGTGTAGTCGAAGGGTATGTGCCCCACGAAACTGACCCTCGTTCCGTTGACCCTGCTAGCCTGCTCGTATATGACCTCGAACGTGTTCAGCGCTTCGCTTTCATCTTCGGTCATGTTCACGGCTATTTTTATGTCCTTTTCCCCGTAGCGGCCGGTGAGGATGGAGATGAGCGACAGGCTGGAAATGATGGATGTCACCTCGGGCGTGGTCACTATCACCGTGTCCGTGGAGGCGGTTGTCAAAAAGGTGTTGAGCTCGGTGAGCCCGGAAGGGCAGTCTATCAGGACCACGTCCGCTATGTCGTCTATCAGGTCGAGCTCGGTGAAGAGCGTCATCTTCTGATGAGACGTGAGATGAGTGTGGACGTTCATGCCCGCTCCGGCAGGGAGAAACGCGATTCCTGGCGCTGGTTTTCGGAGAACCTTGCCGATGGGTTCCTTTCCCGTTATCACGTCTATGATGGAGTAGTTACCCATGTCTCTGAAGAGAAGGTCCAGGTTGCCGTTTCCGATGTTGCCGTCGATGGCGAGAACCCTGTAGCCGAGTTCGGCGAAAACGTGGGATAGGCTCACCGTGATGATGGATTTTCCGACTCCGCCTTTCCCGCTGCTTATCGCGATTACCCTCAACTGTCCTCCTCTGGTAAACGGCGTTCTCATTTTTTGCCTCGAGAAGAGCTAATACGACACTGAAGTTTGTGTCAAAAAGCGTGCCACTGTGGCTGAAAACCCGAAAAGCGTTGAAAAGAGGGGGGTTAGGCGATTTTCCTGCCCATTTCTTCCTCTCTGGCACCGTCAGAAGAACGGTTTCCGCCAAAAATTTGACACTGGGAATTGACGGGCACTTCCATATGAGGTAAAAATGGATTGAAAAATAAAAATATGATTACATTATTGTAAATATATTATTTTGAAACTGTAATCAATGTGAGGGAACTCATGTCGCAGGCGGGAGGGCCACAATGGGCAGGAGGTTGTTGATAGCCGACGACGAGGAGTTCATACTCGACATTCTCTCGGAAGTGTTCCAGGAAATGTCGCTCGACATCGAGGTGGCGCGCTCGGGCGATGAAGCCCTTAAGATGATAGACGAGAAGCGATTCGACGTCGTCCTGACCGACCTCAAGATGCCCGGGTGCGACGGGCTCACGGTCCTTCGGAGCGTGAAGGAGCTTCAGCCCGAGTGCGAGGTGATAATGATGACCGGCTACGGGACCATCGAGACTGCTGTGGAGGCGATGAAGCTCGGGGCGTTTCACTACATCACCAAGCCTTTCAAGATAGACGAGGTTCGTTACCTGGTGATTAAGGCGCTGGAACACTCGAGAATCAGGAAGGAGAACATCAACCTCCGCAAGCAGGTCAGGTCGAAATACTCCTTCGACAACATAATAGGGTCTTCTCCTGCGATGATGGAAGTCCTCTCGATGGTCGACAAGGTGGCGGACACGGACTCGACCATTCTCATCCTCGGGGAGTCGGGGACGGGGAAGGAGATGATTGCCAGGGCAATTCACTACAACAGCTCGAGGGCGAATCACCTGCTCGTCCCCGTGAACTGCGGGGCCATTCCCGAGGACCTTCTGGAGAGCGAGCTGTTCGGGCACGTCAAGGGGGCCTTCACGGGCGCCATAGCTCCCAGGGCGGGAAGGTTCGAGCTGGCGAATCACGGAACCATCTTCCTCGACGAGGTGGGGGAGATGAGCCCCAAGCTTCAGGTGAAACTGCTCAGGGTGTTGCAGGAGAAGGAGTTCGAGCCCGTGGGCAGCACGAAGACCATAAGGGTGGACGTGAGGGTGATAGCCGCAACCAACAAGGATCTCGAGAAGGAAGTTCAGGAAGGAAGGTTCAGGGAGGATCTTTATTATCGTCTGAACGTGATTCCCATAAGGATTCCTCCTCTGAGGGAGAGAAAGGAGGACATCCCTCTGCTTCTGAACTACTTCATAGGCGTCTACAACGAGAAGAAGGGGAGACACATAGAGGGAGTGGCGGACGAGGCGCTGGAAATAATGATGGAGTATTCCTGGCCCGGAAACGTGAGAGAGCTGGAAAATCTGGTGGAAAGGATAGTGGTCATAAAAGGGCAGGGCAAGATACTCCCGGATGACCTTCCGGAGAAGATGAGAGAAGAGAGTTCGAAGACGTTCTACGTTCCCCAGACGAATGAGCTGAATTCCGAGAATCCTTTTCCGATAAATCTGAAGGAAGCGGTGGAACGCCTGGAAGTGGAGATGATCAAGAAGGCGCTCAAGATGGCTGGGGGGAACAAGGAAATGGCGGCTGGGCTTTTGGGAATCAAGCGGACCACGCTGATAGAGAAGATAAAGAGGAAGAACATAAGGGTCTGAGACGCGGGTTCCTGATATCGGTTCAACCAGAAGACCCCGTTGCTCCTCCGTCCTTGAGAAGATCCTCGAGCATTTTCTCGGCCACTGCCTGTGGGTTTACTCTGTAACGCCCCTCTTCGATCTGTTTCTTGATTCTTCTCACTTTCGAGAGGTCTATTTCTTCAATTCCTTCGAGGATGCTCAGGTATTTTTCCAGGTCGTTTCTCCCGAATCGTTTCTTCTCCGACAACTTGTTTCTCCCGGACCAGTCGTGTTTTTAAGCTTCGCGGCTGTCCGCTAAGTTTATATATCGGCACCGAATGCCGGAGTCTGTAGAGTGTTTTGCCGTTGATCGAAGCCGATCATTCTTTTGTGCGGCTTCCCGTTCTTGATAGATAGTCCCTCAGGTCTTTCAGAAAGCCTGCGGGCGGGTCCGAGAAAGACCAGCCCGTCCTCACCTGGATCCTGTTTCCCCTGCTCACGTTGACCTGATACACTCTCCTGGCGCTCACTTTCCACTGTTTTTTCCCCGGTAGCTGGATCGCGAACTGCGAGCTTTCGGGCGCAGGCGCGGTCTGGTCGAGGAGCAGGGAGAAGCCTCCAGGAGATATGTCGTTGATCCTGAAGATTTTGCCATCTTCCGTCACCACCACGGCGTGTTCGAGGGGTGAGGGCGCTGACCTGAGTTCCTTTCTTCTCTGGGTGTACTTTATGAAGAGCGGGACCTCGAGGCGGACCCTTCCCCCTTCTCCTCTGTCGAGGACTTTCGAAGAGAAGGTATATGGAATTCCATCGAAGGTGTAGTCGAAGCGGACCACGTCTCCGGGGGATGCAGGGATAGTCAGGAGTTCGAGGGTGAATGAGTTCTTTCCGCCCGCTACCTCGGTTATCCTCGTCCTGCACTCTTTTCCGTCAGCGGAGGAGGCGAGCAGTTTGAGCCCCTTCAACTTGAGCTCCTCGATGTGGCGGGCGCACTCTTCTCTCGTCGACAGCTCGAGTGGAGAGTAGGTTTCAGGTTCCCCGCCGGGTTCGCTTCCCGAACGTTTTTTCAGGTAGATTGCGTATGAGACAGCTCCTGCGGCGGCGAGGAGGATTATTCCGAGGGACAGAAACTCCAGCGTCCTGTACCTGCGTCTTATATCCCTGTAGTTTTTCAGGAGCTCGGTGTAGGTGGGAGCCTGCTCGTCTGTATCCTTCCCCTCGACGGTCAACGGATGGCCGGCCGTTGCCAGGAAGAGGAGCAGGAACAAAGCGGCCGTCAATTTACGAAGTTTAAAGTATTTCCGCATTTTCCGCACCTGTTTCCTTCGAGGGAGTGCACCTTCACGAAATATCCCCTTCTTGATACCAGGAGCGCGCCGCAATGGGGGCACATCGAGTCCCCCGTGCCGGGAATGAGGACGTTGCCCAGGTACACGAAGCTCAGTTTCTCCTTCGCTATTTCGAATGCTTCGAGGAGGAAATCCTCGTCGGTGGGGGGCGCGCTGTACTTGTAGTCCGGGTGGTATCTCGAGATGTGGAATGGTATTTGAGGGTCCACCGACGCTATGAAGTCCACTATTTCCCTGATTTCTCCCTCGGTGTCGTTCAGTCCCGTCACGATAAGAGTGGTCACCTCGACCAGGCACTCCCCGGATGCGATTTCGATCGTTCTCTTCACCGGGTCGAGCGTCCCCCTCGAGACGTTTCTGTATGTTTCGTCCCGGTAAAACTTCAGGTCGATGTTCATTGCGTCGACGTACGGGAGCAGCTCTTTCAACGGTTCTTCATTCACGTATCCGTTGGTTACAAGGACGTTTTTGTATCCTTTTTCGGCGAACTTGACGGCGCAATCGTAGACGAACTCCCACTGTATGAACGGTTCGTTGTAAGTGTATGATATGCCGATTGAGTTTCTCCTCTCGGAAATAGCCACTAGCTCATCGGGAGAGACGGTGGAAAGAGGGGCGTGACCCTCCACGAGGTGCCAGTTCTGGCAGAAGCGGCACCTGAAATTGCACCCGATTGATCCTATAGAGAGGATCTCGCTTCCCGGATAAAAGTGGTAGAGCGGCTTTTTCTCGATGGGGTCGACCGCTATGGCGGCGACCTTACCGTAGGTCAACGCGTAGAGTTTCCCGCCCTCTACGCCCCTTACGCCGCACAGCCCTTTTTTCCCCTCGGCTATGAGGCAGTTGTGCGGGCAGAGGAGGCACCTGACTTTCCCGTTTTCTTTTGAGTAAAACCTGGCTTCTTTCAAATGTGCCTCTCAATAGGTGATGTCGAAGGAGCCAAACCTCTCGGAGGGATTTCTCCATGTGACCTGGATATTTTCCACCCGCGCTCCCGGAGGACCCACCTTCATGAATTCGATTACTTTTTCAACCTGCTCCTGCGTTCCCTGTATGACCGCCTCGACTCTTCCATCAGGGAGGTTTCTCACCCAGCCTTTCGCGCCGGCTCTTTCCGCCGCTTCTTTCGTGGATGCCCTGAACCAGACTCCCTGGACCCTCCCGGATACGATCACGTGAGCTTCTCTTTCCGCCACTTCACTCCTCCCCTTCGAGCATCTTCAGGAATTCCTCCTCGCTTAAGGTCCTTATGCCCAGCTCCCTCGCTTCTTCGAGCTTTTTACCCGGGTCTTCTCCCACCACCAGGATGTCCACCTTTCTGGATACCGATGATGCCACCTTCCCCCCTTTTTCCTCGACTCTCTTCTTGGCTTCCTGGCGGGTCATCGTTTTCAGCGCCCCCGTGAAGAGGAACGTCAGCCCAGTGAGCTCTCCTCCTTCCTTCGCCGGTTCTTCCTCGAATTCTATACCCGCTTTAAGCAGATCGTCCACGAGCTTTCTGTTCTCAGGATCCTGGAAAAAGGAGACGATCGACTTCGCGACTTCCGGACCGATTTCCCGAATGCTCGTCAGCTCCTCGTAGGTGGCTTCCGCCAGCTTTTCCACGGACCCGAAGCGTTCCGCCAGCACCTGAGAGAGGTGCTCTCCCACGTGTCTGATCCCCAGCGCGAAGATGAATCTGGAAAGGGTGGTTTTCCTGCTCCTGTTTATCGCCTCGATGGTGTTTTTCGCCGACTTTTCCCCGAAGCGAGGCAGGTTTATAAGGTCGTCCACTGTAAGACGGTAGAGGTCCGCCGGGGTGGTTACGAGCCCCTCGTCTATCAGGAGGTTCACTATCCTGTCGCCGAGCCCCTCTATGTTCATGGCGTTTCTGGATACGAAATGCTTTATCTTCTCGCGCTTCTTCGCGAGGCAGTTGTCCCCGGTGCACCTGTAAGCCGCTTCGCCTTCCACCCTTATAACCGGGGCTCCGCAGGCAGGGCACGTCTTTGGCATCGTGAACTTTCTCTCGTTTCCAGTCCGTCTCGATGTTATGGGCTTGACGACCTCTGGTATCACGTCGCCTGCGCGCTGCACTATCACGGTATCCCCGATGCGGATGTCTTTCCTCTCTACCTCGTCCATGTTGTGGAGGGTTGCTCTTTTGACCTCGACTCCACCTACCTTGACAGGGCGGAGTATCGCCACGGGAGTTAGCGTGCCGGTTCTTCCCACCTGGACCACTATGTCTTCGAGGACTGTGGTGGCCTGGGATGGCGGGAACTTGAAGGCTATCGCGTATCTGGGGCTCCTGGAGATCTCACCGAGCGCTTTTTGCTGTTCGAAGCTGTTTACTTTTACGACTATGCCGTCTGCCTCGTAGGGGAGCTCTTCCCTCTCACGCTCTATTTCGTCGTAGAACTCGAGCACTTCTTCCAGAGACCTGCAGAGCTTTCTCTTCTCGTTCACCGGCAGGCCGAGGCTCGCCAGGTATTCGAGAGTTTCCCACTGGCTTTCGAGTTCCTTCCCCTCGACGAGCCCGATTCCGTAGCAGAATGTCTTGAGGGGGCGTTTTGCCGTTACCTTCGGGTCCAGCTGTCTGAGCGAGCCCGAGGCGGCGTTTCGCGGGTTGGCGAAAAGCGGCTCGCCTTTCTCTCCTCTCACTCTGTTCAGCCACCGAAATGCCTTCTTCTCCATGAATACCTCTCCCCGGACTTCGAGCAGCTCAGGGACGGTCCCGTCCGGAGAGGATAGGCTCAATGGGATGGTTTGTATGGTCCTTACGTTGGCGGTCACGTCTTCACCGGTGTACCCGTCGCCACGGGTGATTCCTCTTTTCAGGACTCCGTTTTCATATATGAGCTCCACCGCGACCCCGTCCATCTTTACTTCCGCCACGTATTCGACTTTTTCCGTCCCGAGGAGACGGGTGATTCTGTCGTGAAACTCCCTCAACTCCTCCTCGGAGAACGCGTTCTGGAGGCTTAGCATGGGAAGCCTGTGTGGAACTTTTTCGAATTCTTCAGCCGGTGGGGCGCCCACCCTTTTCGTGGGCGAGTCCTCAGTTGCCAGGTGGGGGAATCTTTCCTCCAGTTCGATGAGTTCTCTCAAGAGCCGATCGTATTCCGCATCGGTTATTTCGGGATCCTGAAGGGTGTAATACCTGTAATTGTGGTAATTGATCGTGTTTTTCAGCTCCTCGATTCTCTGCCTGGCTTCCCTCTCGTCCATGGACCTTGCTCCGGGTTTTTTCGGGAATTGTGATGATGTGTCACGAAAATGATTATACAATAAAAAAAGCCAAAAACCCGCAGGGCGACGCGTCGGGAGGAACCGATGAGTTTCTTCAGGAAGATCTTCGGGAAGGGGAAAGCCGAGCAAAAAAAGGGTCAGTATGGAGTGGACTACGAGGCCGCATCGGAGATAATGGAGCTCAACAGGAACCTGCTCACTGCTCTCGAACACGAGAAGGCGGGCATTGCCTTTTACAGGAGATTCTACGAGCACGCGACGGACGAACGGTGCAGGGAACTTTACAAGCTGCTCATTGAGGAGGAAGAGCGTCACTTGAAAATGGTCCTGGAGCAAATCGAAATCAGGAAAAAAGAGGGGACCTGGACCGAGGATTGAAGGGCTCCTCCCTTGCTCACCTTTTGCCTTACTGTGTAAAATCCACTGGAAGGTCCGATTTCTGGAGGTTCGACTCATGGTGTTCCTCGGCGTTGACGTGGGCGGAACGAGAGTGAAACATCTTCTGGTCGATGAGGCGTTCAGGCACCTTGGCTTTGGCGAGTTTGAAACGCCATCGGGTTTGCCCCTTGGCGAGGCCATAGCGCTTATAGAGTCGAAGGTCACGAAAGCCTGTGAGAACACAGGGTGCAGACCCTCTGCCGTCTGTATTGCAGTGCCGGGCATAGTGAGGCCCGGGACCTCACACGTTGTGGAGTGTCCGAACCTGCCAGGGTGGGAAGATTTCGACCTGAAGGATTATCTGAGGGAGCTCGCCGGGATTCCGCTCTGGGTGGAAAACGACGCCAACGCCGGTGCGTTTGGGGAAGGTTTCTGCGGCGCCGCGAAAGGCCTGGATTCGTTTGTCTACATAGCTCTCGGGACTGGAGTGGGCGGGGGGATATTCCTGAACGGAAAACTCCACAGGGGAGTTTTCGGCAGGGCCGGGGAGGTTGGACACGTGCCCATATCGGATTCCGACGTTCCATGCGGTTGCGGGGGGACGGGGCACCTCGAGTGTTTCGCGGGTGCGATAGGGATCTTGAGGCAGGCGGAAAAGGAGTTTTCCGGTGAGTTCCGGGGCGACACCGAGGAGCTTTCCCGGCTCGCCGCGGGGGGAGACGAGAGGGCTCTTAGGGTTTTCAGAGACGCAGGCTCTTACCTCGGGAAAGGGATAGCGGCGGTGGTGAACGTGATAGACGTGGATACGGTGGTTCTGGCGGGCGGGGTTGCAGGCGCCCTGCCGTTCATGAAGGAAAGCATATACGAACAGATAGGGAAGCACACTTTCGGAATACCACCTGAGCGCGTCAGGGTGATCCCTGGGGTGAATGGTCACAGAGCAGGAGCCATAGGGGCTGCTGCGATAGCCCTTCACGAATACAAAAGGAGATTAAATAAAGGAGGGGAGAAATGACGATAAAGTCGGTCCGTGAACTAGAGCTGGACGGGGACAGGGTCCTGGTCAGGGTGGATTTCAACGTGCCCATAGACGACAGGGGAAGGGTGGCAGACGACACGAGGATAAGAGCCGCGCTTCCCACGGTGAAGTTCCTCATCGAGAAGAAGTGCAGGGTAGTGCTCATGTCCCATCTGGGAAGGCCCAAAGGGAAGTGGGTCGATTCTCTGTCTCTTTCCCCGGTGGCACGGAGACTCGAGAGGCTTTTGAGGAAGAAAATTTCGTTTCCGGGGGACGTGATTGGGGAGAAGGTTGTTTCCGCTGTCGAATCCATGAAGCCAGGTGATGTGCTGCTGCTCGAAAACCTGAGGTTCTACCCTGGGGAGGAGAAGAACGATCCCGAGTTTGCCAGGCAGCTCGCTTCGCTGGGCGATGTCTACGTAAATGATGCCTTCGGCACGGCACACAGGGCACACGCGTCCAATTCCGCTGTCACCAAATTTTTCAGAGTGAAGGCGGCGGGATTTCTCATGGAAAACGAGATAAGTTACTTCGAGAGGGCGCTCAAGGACCCGGTGAGACCTCTTGTCGCCGTTTTCGGCGGGGCGAAGGTTTCTGGAAAGATACAGGCGATCAGGAACGTGATGAAGAAAGTCGACAAGATCCTGATCGGCGGAGCCATGGCCAACACGTTCTTCGTCGCCATGGGGTATGAGGTGGGCAAGTCTCTCTACGAGCCGGAGATGGTGGGCGTTGCGGAAAAGGTCCTGAGAGAAGCGAAGAAGAAAGGGGTGAGGCTCTACCTGCCCGTGGATGTTGTAGTGGCCGCAGAACTGAAAGAAAAGGTGCCCACGTTCGTGCGCCCCGCATCTGAGATACCTACCGACATGATGGCTCTGGACACGGGCCCGGCGACGAGGTTGCTTTTCCGCGAGGCGCTGGAGGATGCCAGGACGATCGTATGGAACGGCCCCATGGGCGCTTTCGAATACGGCCCGTTTTCGAGGGGCACGTTCGCCCTCATAGAGGACCTTGCCAATTCTCACGCCCTCACGATAGTCGGCGGAGGAGACACGGACACGGCTCTTCACAAGGCAGGAATGTTCGACAGGATGTCTTACGTATCCACTGGCGGCGGTGCTTTTCTAGAGCTTCTGGAAGGGAAAAAACTTCCGGGCATAGAGGCGCTCAGGTGATTTCTCATAGCGGTCCGAGCCAGTTTATCAGGTTCATGAAAGTGTGAAGCAGGGCGGGGGTGTATATCTCCTTCGTCCTGCTCCTTAGAAGCGCGAGGACGATTCCCGGGAAGACAGTCATCGCTCTGAGCAGGGACGCGCCCACCGCCAGGTGCGTGAGCGCGAAGAGGACGGACGTGACGGCTATTTTTTTCACTTCGCTTCCCTCGATTTCCGAGTAGAGGAAGCCCCGGAAGAAGAACTCTTCGGGCAAACCGACCGCCAGAAGCGAAGATCCCCAGAATATCCAGGATTTCTTGGTGAAGAGAATGGCCAGCCTCGCTTTTTCGTAGTGCCCGCCCGAGATTTTCAGAACCGTGGTGTAAACGAGGAAAGTGGCGGTGATGAAAATGATCAGCCAGAAGAGCGATTTCCTGAGGCTTACAATGTTGAGAAATCTGATTTCTCTACGCGCGGAAATGTAGTAGATGAAAGGGATGTAGAGGAGGAGCACTCCGGTGAATACGGACACCGCAGATGCGCCCGCCTGGGAGAACAGAACCGTTCCCGCCTTGAGCGCAACGGTGGTTAACGCCCAGATGAGGTAGGGAATCGCTTTTGGTGGGATCTTCGGCGCCATGAGGGTATTTTACGCAGGGACGACGATTTCGAAAAGCTCCGGGAATGCATCTACCGTGAAATCCGGTGGGTAAATGGAGAAGTCCGCTGCGCCTATTCCGTAGGATACCCCACAGACCGAAATTCCTGCGTTTCTGCCGGCCAGCACGTCGTTTCTGGAATCTCCCACTATCAGCGTTTCTTCCTTTGGGACTTTCGCGAGGCGCATGAGGGTGAGGATGCCCTCCGGCTCGGGTTTTTTGGTTTGAAGGGAATCGCCGCCCAGAACTGCCGAGAAAAGATCGAACATGCCGAGACCCTTCAGTAGCTTTTCCGTCAGGTACAGGGGTTTGTTGGTCAGTAAGGCGAACGTGAACCTTCCTCTGTATTCCTTCAGCGCCTCCACCACGCCGGGATAGGGTCTTGTGGTGTCGATGATGTGTTCTTCGTAATGGTCGAGGAAGATGCGTATCGCTTCGCCGAACAGGTGCGCGTCGTTGCCGAGCGCGGTCTCTATCAGGTTCCTGGCTCCGTTTCCCACCTGAGAATAGATGAATTCGTTGGGGACTGGCTCTTTCCCCAGAGCTTTGAGAGCGAAGTTGACGGAGTTGGCGAGATCTTCTTTGGAGTCCACCAGCGTGCCGTCGAGATCAAGTATCAGCAGTTTTTTTGTCATTTGCTCTCTTGTCACCGATGTCTCCTTCATCTTTTTCTTCGTGGAATGAATGTAACGGCTCGAAGCATGTCCTGTTTCTCCCCTCCATTTTTGCCCTGTAGAGGGCTGTGTCCGCTTTTTCTATCAGCGTTTCCACCGTGATTCCTCCGACTTCGGAAGGGGAGTAAACGGTGTAACCGATGCTTATGGTGATGGAGAGAGGGCCTTTGGAGGTTGGGAATGGGCTTGATTCGACGGCTTTTCTGATTCTCTCGAGGGCTGTTCTTCCTCTTTCTTCATCCACTCTGTGGAGGACGAGTGTGAACTCCTCTCCGCCGTATCTGGCGGCGAGGTCGCTCTCCCGTATTTCCTTCTGGAGCACCTCGGCCAGATGCCGGAGCACCTCGTCGCCGACCGAGTGCCCGTATGTGTCATTGACTTTCTTGAAGTGGTCGATGTCCAGCATCGCCACGGCGACCGTCTCGTCATACCTCATCGATGTCCTGAGCGCCCTCTCGAGGTAGATGTTGAGAAATCTCCTGTTTCTCAATCCCGTGAGGGGATCCACCAGGGCGAGCTCTTTTTGCTCCTCGATCAGCTGGGCGTCTCTTATGGATAGGGCGGCCAGGTAAGCGTAGAGGGACATGACCTCCAGGATGTTCTCGTTTAGCTTCTGTCTCGAGAAGAATGCCATGACTCCAACAAGCTGGTCGCCCAGGACCAGGGGGTATCCTGCGAACGATATGAGACCGTTTCTCTTTGCCCATTCCGGGTCTTTGATGGGAGAGTTCCTGTCGTCCTGTATGGTGTTCGAGTAGTGGGGGATTCTCTCCAGTGCGATCCTCTGAAGTTTGCCCTTCCTGAAGGTGCCGAGCTTTATGACGGATCTGGTCCCGTCTGTTCTCGTGTACATCCCCCGGCTCGATTTGAGAACCAGCGTGTTGTTTTTCTCGTCGTAGAGCCATATCCTCGCGAACGCAGCCCCGAAGTAGTCCACGAGACTCTGGCAAATTTCGTCGAGAACTTCCTGCAGATCGACGGCGGAGACTATCCTGTCCCGGATTTTGTTCACTATCTTCAAGTACTGGAGGAGTTGTTGGTAACTATGCTTGAGAGAATCGACTTCTTTTTTAAGTTCCTCCAATGCGCTTCCCAAGATCGTCTCTCCCTTCCGGCGGTTTCCCGGCTCTGGACAGGACCCGCTCGATTTCACCTTTCAAATCGGCGGGCCTGAAAGGCTTGGATATTATTCCGGAGGCCCCCCTGCTTTGCACCTCATCCATGGAGACGCCGTTTGCCCAGCCGCTTATGAGAACCACGGGTGTTTTCACTCCCTTTTCTCTCAGAAGCTCGAGGAACTTCCAGCCTGATATGCCGGGCATTCCGATGTCGCTTATTATCAGGGTGTATTCGCTCTTCTCGCATTCTTCGAGGGCAGCAGCCGGGTCCGTCAGTCCGGTGGCGTCGTATCCGAGCATCTTGAGCTGCTCCACGATAACCTCGAGCACTTCCGGTTGATCGTCTATGACTAGTATTTTTGCCACTGATGGGGGGATTTCGGTCTTTTCCAATTCTTTTGCGGTTTCCTCCTCGTGCTTGGCGAGGGCGAGTTTTGCCTCGTCAGCAGGTGGAAAGAGGAGGGTGAAGATTGTTCCGGTTCCCTCCCAGGAGGTGAACTCTATTTCTCCCCCCATTCGATCCACTATTCCCTTGACGACTGCCAGGCCGAGGCCGGTGCCCGTGTCTTTCGTGGTGAAGAAGGGTTCGAAAATCCTGTCGCGGATGTCTGGGGGGATGCCCTTTCCGCTGTCTTTGACCGATATGAAAACCTTTCCCCTGTCCATCCCCGTGGTTATGGTCAGTTCCCCTCCGCCGGGCATCGCATCCAGAGCGTTTAGAACAAGGTTGACCACTGCCTCCCTTATCTCAGACACGTTGCCCATCACGGGGAGGACCTCTCCCGTTTCAATTTTGAAATCGTAGTGTATGCCGCTTTTTTCCGCTTCTCCCTTCCACTGGGGGAGGGTGATCTGACGGACGTCTTCCGCTATGGCGTTGACGTCCACTGGTCTCAAGTCTTCTCTTCGTATCTGCCTTGTGTAGCTCTGGAGCCTGCGGACCGTTTGGGCTCCGTCGGATGCGGACTTCAGTATGAGCTCCAGGGATTCTCTTATCTCTTTGCTGGACAGGTCCTTCCTGGAGAGTTTTTCCAGGAGGATTTCCGCTCTTCCTATTATGGATGCGAGGGTGTTGTTGAAGTCGTGGGCGACTCCGGAGGCGAGCTGGCCGAGGGCGCGGAACTTTTCCGTCTGAACCATCTGATCCCTCGTTTCCTCGAGTGTTCTCACGGTTTCTTCGAGGCGGTTCAGGAGGTTTGCCTTCTTTGCCGCGATCGATATCTGTGTGGAGATGTAGTTCAGCCAGGAGATGTTTTCGCTCGAGAACACCCCCGGTTCCGAAGAGCCGAGGAGCAATATTCCGAAGAGAGCGTCGTCTTCGTGAACCGGGAGGAGCAGGAGGGACGTGACCCCGTGTTCGAGCACCGGGCTGAATGGGGTCCTTTCGATTTCTTCCTCTCTCAATATGACCGGCCTGGTGCCCCTGTCGGAGATTTTGAGAATCTCAGACCTGGGGAAGTGGCTTCTCTTGGAGAAAAACTTGAACTCCTCGACGAATTCCCTGACGGAGAAGGAATCTCCCGCGTATCTCAGGTGGGCGGCAACCGGCAGGCTGAAGAGTTCCTTGATTTCCTGAAGTGCCAGCGATATCACTCTCGGGAGCTCGAACTCCCTGACTATCGTCGAGGAAATCCTCTCAGCAATTTCGCGTCTCAGAGCTTCCTTTCTCGCCTCTTCCCTGAGCGTGAAGTTCTCTATCACGAATGCGGCTATGTTGGAGAATATCGATGCCAGATGGAGATCTTCCTCCGTGAAGAAGTCTGCTTCCTTGGAGGAGAGCGTGATGTCGCCCATGTACTTGCCCCTGAAGACTATGGGGACACACAGTATGGAGATGGGGTAGTCCATCCCCTCCATGTAGTTGAGCCTCGGGTCCTTTCTAGTGTCGCCGGAGAGGATTGGCATCAGGGTTTCTTTTATGAAGCCGTGGTGTCTCAAAAGAGCCGTTTCTTCCTTGAAGGGTATCATTTCGGCCGGGATGTTTTTGTGGGCCACCATCTTGAGCCTGTTTGCTTCCCTGTCGTAGAGGTAGAAAGCCCCTCTGGGGAAATAGACGACCCTGCTCAACGTGTCGAATATTTTCTTTATGAGGGAGTCCAGGGAGCTTTCTTCCAGAAGCTCCTGGGCCATTTCGCTTATCATCCGAACTTTGTCTATGTAGTCTCTCTCGTAGCCTCTCTTTCTGGCGAGTTCCAGCGACTGTTCAACGAGCCTCTGGATGGGGTCGGCTTTTTTCTCGAGGATGTAGGAGGGCATCGATTTCGATACTCCCCCGATCAGGATGTTCGCCTTGTGCAGCGGGAAAGAGATGTTTATCCACCTTTCTCCCGATGTCTGTACTCCCATTCTCTGGAGAACGGCAGGGGAGACTTCGGAAATGGAGGGAGAGGTGGAACGAAGGGCGTGTATCAGGTTCGGTGGAATGGTCCGCCCCGTGAGCACCCCTCTTCGATATCCGGCGGTTTCGGTTATGGTGAAGCCGCCTGTTTTGCTCGTTTTCCTTATTATGATATATGACTTACCCCCCAGGAGATCTCTCATCAGCTCGGCGGCGATTTTGAGAATCTCCTGAGTTTCCGAAGAGGTGGATATGTCGCCGAGCATCTTGAGTATGTGGGGTTCTCCTTCTCCGCCCTTTTCCCGCTCTCCTTCGTCCCAGAGGGCGTCGAGGGCGAGTGTGAAGGCGTTCCTGAGGGTGCTCAGCTCTTCCGCGGTGAAATCGGATTCGGCGGGCTGTTTCGACGTGAACAGCCACAGCACCGAGGGAGGGTGGTGGTTCGGCGTGAGGTGGAAGAGTATGACGCCGGCTATACCCGGGGCTTTCCCGAGCAGGTGCCGAATTCTCTCGTCCCTGGGACCGAGTGCCTGATATCCCTCCTTTTCGAGCTCGCTGGAGTGAGGGTAGGTCCCCGCCGGTATGGACCTGAATCCGTCCGCGGGAAGCCTCAGCCCGGACAGATAGGCGAGCTCGAGCTCTCTCT
The DNA here is from genome assembly GCA_964429585.1 of uncultured bacterium. Classification (GTDB taxonomy): domain Bacteria; phylum Desulfobacterota; class Deferrimicrobia; order J040; family J040; genus CAYSCN01. The sequence continues at coordinate 15,932 of CAYSCN010000021.1, forward strand.
TGGACGGGGATAGCACGTGTAGGGCACATCCTGTTACACCCCTGGATTCCTTCAGCACAGCTTCCACCTTTGATAGAAACGACGCGATCTCCGTTTCGTTACGGGCAATTTTGAGGATTTCTGTAAGATACACGGATTTTCTACCCTCGCCGAGTTGGAAAGGCGGTGACGTTAACTGCAGCTTCTCTCCTTTTCGGGCTGAATCCATTCCCACCTTCTCGTATCTTCGCGAGCGCGCTTCTGAAAATGTTGGTTTTTATCTGTCTGTTTTCTTTCTCGGCAGTTTTGAGGAATTCCTTGACCCATTTTCTCCTCGATTTTTCCCCGTAGGGACAGCGGCACGCAGAGTGGGTTATCCCGAGCTTGTTCACCAGAGACACGATTTTTTTCTCGGGCACGTACATCAGGGGCCGTATCAGGAATATCTTCCCGCGAAACATCTCCTGTTTCGGGAACATGGAGGCGAAGTCTCCGGTGAAGAAGAGGTTCAGAAGCGCTGTTTCCACGAAGTCGTCCATGTGGTGCCCGAATGCTATCTTGTTGAATCCCCTTTCCGCGGCGAAGTTGAAAATCATTTTCCTCCTGTTCCACGAGCATATGAAGCAGTCGGGCTTTTGACCTTCCTTCAGCTTGTCCCTTATGGTGGTGCGAATGACTTCGAGCGGCACTCCGAGTGACCCTGCGAATGAGCGTATGACAGATTCCCTGGCGCATCCGCCGCAGGTGAGGTCGGTTTTCACGTTGACAGCGAAGAGTTCGAACTTCTCTTCGTACCAGACGGATAGCTCCCTGAGCATGTATGTTAGGAGCGAGGAGTCCTTTCCGCCGGATAAGGCGATGAGGACCCTGTCTCCCTCTTCTATCAGGGAGAACTCCTTGATGGCTTTCAGCATCAGGGAGGTGATGTTTTTCTTCTGCCTCTTCAGCCCTCTGTCTTCTCTCATGATGTCGTCCCTGTCCTGTCAACCGATTTCTGTTTGCAGGTTGACAATATTTTCCTCTCCGTTTATAAGATTTTAGTCGGTTTGGCTGGAAATTCTATCAGGAATTTGCTTTTTTTCAACTTCCCCGGGAGGAGAGGGAAATGAGAGAAAAAATAGCCCGCATGGAGGAAAAGGCGCTCTCCGGGAGCGGAATTTCACCAGAGGAGGCTCTCGAGGTTTTGAACGCCCCCGACGAGTGGCTTTTCGACCTTCTGGGTGCCACCTGGAGGGTCAGGAAGCATTTCAAGGGGAACCGTGTGAGGTTTTGCTCGATAGTGAACGCCAAATCGGGCCTGTGCTCGGAGGACTGCACCTTCTGTTCCCAGTCCAGGGTTTCCAGGGCCAAGATTCAGAAATACCCTCTCATCGGCCCCGAAGAGATATTGAAAAACGCGAGCGCGGCGAGGGAGGCGGGAGCGAGAGAGTTTTCAATCGTGACCTCCGGAGTGGGGCTGAAAAACAGAAAAGAAGTGGAGCAGGTGGGGGATGCCATATCCAGGGTCAGGGAGCTCGGCCTTGAGACGTGCGTCAGCATAGGCATCGTCGACAGGGAGACGATTCGCTACCTGAAGTCGAAGGGGCTTGTGAGCTTCCACCATAATTTGGAGACGTCGAGGTCGTTTTTCCCCAGGGTCTGCACGACTCACTCCTACGAGGATGACGTGGAGGTGGTTCGACTTGCCAAGGAGGAGGGGCTGTGGGTTTGCTGCGGGGGCATATTCGGCATAGGCGAGTCGGACGAGGACAGGGTGGAGCTGGCGGTGACCCTGAGGGAGCTTAACGTGGATTCCATACCGGTGAATTTTCTGAATCCCATTCCAGGAACTCCTCTCGAGGGCAGGAGGGAACTCTCGCCAATAAAGTGCCTCAAGATAATTGCCATGATGAGGCTGGTGAACCCGACAAAGGAGATAATCGTCTGCGGGGGGAGGGAGGTCAATCTGAGGGATATGCAGTCGCTCATGTTCGTGGCGGGGGCCACCGGCACGATGCTCGGCAACTACCTCACAACTACCGGGAGGCCTCCTGAAGAGGATATCCGAATGGTGGATGACCTCAACCTGGTATGGACAGCGGGAGGTGACGCGTGAGTTCCGTGTTCCGCTGGATGGTGGAGGAACTCGACGGGCTGAAGGAAAAAGGGAGATACCGGTTCATAAGGAGCGTTTCCACGCCAGCCGGCGTGGAGATCGAAATAAAGGGAAGGCGGTTCGTGAACTTCAGCTCCAACGACTACCTGGGGCTCGCGTCCCATCCCGAACTCGTGCGCCGGGCGGGAGACCTGGCTGAGAAATGGGGGGTGGGTGCCGGAGCTTCTCGTCTGATATGCGGGAACATGGAGGTTCACGAACAGCTCGAAAGGGAGATTGCCGAGTTCAAGGGAACGGAGGCGGCGCTGGTTTTCTCCGCCGGATACATGGCTAATCTCGGGATTGTCTCGACACTCGGTTCGCCGGAGACCACGGTGTTCTCGGACGAGCTCAACCACGCTTCGATAATAGACGGTTGTCGGTTGAGCAGGGCGAGAGTCAAAGTTTACAGGCACCGGGACGTGGAGCACCTGGAGGAGCTTCTACGTGAAGACGAAAACCCCAGGAAGATAATAATCACCGACGGGGTCTTCAGCATGGACGGGGACATAGCCCCACTGCCCGAGCTCTGCGACCTGAAGGAGAAGTACGGGGCAATTCTGGTGGTGGACGACGCTCACGCGACCGGGGTGATAGGAGAGGGCGGGCGCGGCACGGGATCGCATTTTGGGGTATCGGACAGAATAGACGTCCAGATGGGCACTTTCTCAAAGGCACTCGGAACTTACGGAGCCTACATCTGCACCAGCGCGCTCGTCAGGGACTATTTCATCAACAGGTGCAGGCCGTTCATATTCAATACGGGAATTCCACCCCTGATAGCGGCTCTCGTTCTGGTCGCCCTCGAATATCTGAGGGAAAACCCCGGTATCGTCTTGGAGCTTATGAGGAAGGTGGACCTGTTCACGGAAACGATGACGAACGAGGGTTTTCCGGTCTCTTCGGAGACGCCCATAATACCCGTGATAGTCGGTGGAGACGCCGAGACCCTGGAGGTATCGAGAAGGCTCCTGGAGGAGGGTTTCTTCGTTTACGGTGTCAGACCTCCCACGGTTCCGGAAGGAACGGGCAGGCTGAGGATAACCATTTCTGCCGCGCACGGAGATTCTCAGATCGTCGCATGCGCGAGGGCTGTTGCGAGGGTGATGAGAGAGGTGAGGGCCGGCATCGGGAGGCCGTGAAAAACGCGAGGAGGTGGATATGGACTCAGACAGGTTGCTCGAAGTCGACAAGAGGCATATCTGGCACCCGTTCACCCAGATGGCGGACTGGGTGAGAGAGCCGCAGCTCGTAATCGAGAGGGCGGAGGGGAATTATCTCGTGGACGTCGAAGGCAGGCGGTATTTCGATGGGGTATCGTCCCTCTGGGTGAACGTCTTTGGCCACGGGAGAAAGGAGATCGATGAAAAAATAAGGGAGCAGCTGGACAGGGTGGCTCACTCCACCTTTCTCGGACTAACCCACGTCCCCGCCATCGAGCTGGCGGAAAAGCTCGTGAAAATTACCCCTTCCGGTCTCACGAGGGTTTTTTACTCCGACAACGGTTCCACCGCCATGGAGATAGCCATAAAGATGGCGTTTCAGTTCTGGAAGCAGAAGGAAGAGGGGAGATATGCGGGCAGGACCAGGTTTCTCACTCTTTCCGGCGCGTATCACGGCGATACCATAGGAAGCGTGAGCGCCGGCGGGATCGAACTTTTCCACTCGATCTTTTCTCCGCTTCTCTTCGAGACGGTGAGGATGCCCGGTCCCTACTGCTACAGGTGTCCTTATGAGCTGACCCATCCCGATTGTGACCTTTTGTGCGCGGAAAGAATAAGGAAGAAGCTTCTGGAGGAGAAGGATTCCATAGGAGCCGTGATTCTCGAGCCCATCATGCAGGGCGCTGCGGGTATGATTGCACATCCGCCGGGTTTCCTGAAAAAGGTGTGGGAAGCGGCGAAGGAGGCCGGAGCGCTTCTCATAGTGGACGAGGTGGCAACCGGCTTCGGGCGAACAGGGAAGATGTTCGCGGTGGAGCACGAGGGAGTGACCCCGGACATCATGGCTCTGGCAAAGGGCATAACCGGCGGTTACCTGCCCCTCGCTGTGACGCTCACCACCGAGGAGGTCTACGAGGCGTTTCTGGGACGCTACGAGGAGTTCAGAACGTTCTTCCACGGTCATTCTTATACTGCCAATCCCCTTGGTTGCGCGGCGGCGCTGGCGACCCTGGAAATATTCGAGAAAGAAGATGTCATGGGGCACGTGGCTCGTCTCACGGCGAGGCTGGAGGAAAGGCTTCGGGAGATTGTTGACCACCCCAACGTGGGGGATGTGAGGCAGAGAGGGCTGATGGTCGGGATAGAGCTCGTCGAGGACAGGGAGAGCAGGAAACAGTTCGATCCGGCCCTCAAGGTGGGGCAGAGGGTGATAAAGAAGACCCGCGAAAGAGGGGTCATCATAAGGCCGCTCGGTGACGTGATAGTGCTGATGCCTCCTTTGTCTACCACTATGGAGGAGCTGGATGCTCTTTGCGATGTGACGTTCTGGGCGATGGAAGAGACATTGAGGGGGCTTTGAAATGGGCCGAGCGTATCTGGTGACCGCCACCGACACGGAGGTTGGCAAGACCTACTTCGCGTCGCTGCTCCTGTCGGGGCTCAGGGAGAGGGGATTCAGGGCGTTCGGATTCAAACCCGTCGAAACCGGTTGCAGAGAAGAGAGAGGGAGGCTGATACCCTCGGATGGTTCAGTTTATCACTCCTTCGCATCAGGGGAGGGATTTTCCATCGAAGACGTTTGTCCTTACAGGTTCCGACGTCCTGTCAGCCCCAACGTGGCAGCGAGAGAGAGCGGGAGTCCTCCCGATGTGATGGAAATCTTGAACAGGATAGAGAGGTGGAAGCAAATTAGTGATGTCCTGCTCGTCGAGGGGGCGGGAGGAATCCTGGTGGAGATAGTGGACGGCTACACCTTCGCCGACCTGGCGAAGGAGGCTTCTTTTCCGGTTATTCTGGTTGCTCCCAACAGGTTGGGCGTGCTGAACCACGTGGCTTTGAACGTGAGGTTCATGGAACTTTCGGGGATTGAGCTGGCTGGAATCGTACTGAACGACGTCGCTTATGAAGCGAGTCCCGCGTCGGAGAGAAATCCCGGTGAGCTTCGGAGGCTCTACGGAGACCTCTTTCTGGGGCATATCGCCCACGGTCAGAAATATCTCCCCCCGGAAATGGTCGACAGGGTCCTCGGCCTTGAGAGTTGACGGGCGACGGCAGGGTCAGGTGAAGGCGAGGAGGGCTTTTTCGAAGAACTTTCCTTCCATGACTGCGATGTCGGCGAGTTTTTCGCCGCATTGTGCCATTTTCGAAGGGGAGAAGTCCTCGCTCGCTTCCTTGAGGGAGAGGGCGAGGTCCGTCCAGGCGTCCGCTATGCGCGTCATTTCGTCTGCGAGTCGGCGAAATTCCTCTCTTCCTGTTGCGTGCGCACCGTGGAGGAGAAAGCGGGAATACATCCTCCTGAAAAAACCTCCTCCCGTCCCTCTCTTCTCGATAACCTGATATGCGAACCTGGCGGCGAACTCGGGTGTTTCGCTCATTTCATTCCATCGGCCCATTTCCCGGGATGCCCTGAGCATCCCGGTTACGCCGAAAAGGGGATTTTCTGGAAAGAGCATCCTGATCCCGCAGGATACCAGAGCATCGATGAAGTCGTTTGGCTCCGGTTTTCTCCCCCTTCCTGTAAAGACGACTGCCAGGTTCGGTTCCCCAAAAGGTGGAATGTCCGACTGCCGGGCCTTCATCAGTGATTCGGCGCTTATTTCCTGAATGGTGGGGAATTCCGAGTCCGAGATCAAATACTTCCCATCTTCGTTCGTTCCCACCAGCACCACCCTGTGGCCTGCGAAGTGTGTGGAGCTTTTGAAATAGTCGAGATACTTTATATCCGTGTTGATGAGGACGGGAAGTCCCTTTTCGAGAAGTTCCACCGCCGCTTTCATGGCTTCCTCAGGGTTGCTCGACCTTATGACCTCCACCGTGTATCCGAGCCTTTTTCCCAGGACTTCCTCCAGGTCGAGTGACCGGCCGTGTATCGCCACGTAGGGTGGAACCGGCTGATGGTCGACGTATATGAAAGAGAGCCCTTCTCCCAGCCCGAACAGGGTCTCCTCCGGGTAGTTTCCCCCCAGGTAACGGAGAATGTTCCTCATTGCGGTCGAGCCACAGTGGATCCCAGGAGAGTGACGGTAAGATTCGATTTTCATCCCCTTCCCCCAAACGACTGATTCGCCTATATAATACCAGAAATGGATTTTAAGATGATAGGACGACGGGTGAATGATGGAAGGTGAGTCGCAGGTATTTCCTGGAATTCTGAACGCCCTCGAGGAGCTGAGAGGGACTCTGCTCGTGATTCTCGGGGTGGTATTCGGGTTCTCCGTGGTGAGCTTTTTGTTTTCGAAGCAGCTCCTGGCAGTGCTGCTTGAGCTTGTCGGTGAGAAGCCGGTTTCCTACGCGCCCCAGGAGGCACTACTGGCCACGTTGAAGCTCTCGCTATACACCGGTTTCACGCTGTCGTTTCCCGTGGCTTCATACCTGCTCCTCCGGTACACCGTGAAAAAGATAAGCCCCGGCAGAGAAAGGGGTATACCGGTATTCTTTCTGGCGTCGGTTTTGCTGTTTGGGCTTGGGCTCTATCTGAGCTACAGGGTGCTTTTGCCTGCGGGGATAAAGTTTCTCCTATCGTTTTCCACCGACAGGCTCAAGGCGGGGATTTCAGTGGGCAAGTATGTGGACTTCTGCGCCTTTTTCCTGATATCTTCGGGATTGGCCCATCAGGCTCCGCTTGTTTCATACGTGCTCGCGAAAGCGGGTCTTTTGACGCCCCAGTTTTTCGCCGGTAAAACCAGATACGCGATTTTAGTCTGCTTCATACTGGCGGCGGTCATAACGCCCACTCCCGACGTTTACAACATGACGCTCATGGCTATTCCGCTTCTGCTCCTTTACTTCGCATCGATGGCTGTTGTCAAACTGGTGGCTTGAGGATATCTTTACCTTTAAAACGAGGGGGAAAATAAATAAAATTGCGATTATGCCGGAGAAAGAGGGTAAAAGACCGATAAGTCCGGCGCGGATCCTCGCCGCCGGGTTCCTGTCGATGATTTCGGTGGGGACGGTGCTTCTGTCGCTGCCGATCGCATCTGCCACCGGCAGGAGCATACCCCTGGTTGACGCCCTGTTCACGTCCACATCGGCGGTTTGCGTGACCGGGCTCATAACCAAGAACACCGCTACCGATTTTTCGCTCTTTGGGAAGATTGTCATCCTGATGCTAATACAGGCGGGCGGTCTCGGTTACATGACCATCTCCACCATTCTCTCGCTTTTGATAGGCAAGAGGATTTCCCTGAGGGACAGGCTGATCATGGCTGAGGCCTACAACGTGCTTTCCCTCGAGGGACTCGTTCGGTTCACGAAGACCATCTTCAAAATAACCATCGCCCTCGAGTTCATGGGAGCTTTCGTGCTCTTCTTCCGCTGGCTGCCTCAAATGGAGCCCAAAGATGCGCTGTTCCACGCCGTTTTCCAGTCGGTGTCCGCATTCAACAACGCCGGGTTCACTTCATTTCCTGACAATCTGGCCAGATTTCAGGGAGACCCGACCGTAAATCTCACGATAATGCTTCTGATTATCATGGGGGGAATCGGCTACATAGTCATAAGCGACACTTACAGGTTTTTCACCGGACAGGTGATACGGCTCTCGTTTCACACCAAGATGGTATATGTCACGACGTTGATTCTGGTGAGCGCGGGAACGATCGTTTTCTTCCTGGTGGAGGGAAGGAATCCCGGTTCCATAGCGAATCTTCCGTTTCATCAGAAGGTTCTGGTCTCGCTTTTCCACTCTGTGACGACCAGGACTGCCGGATTCAACACCGTTGACATAGGCAGGCTGGCGTATCCCACCCTTTTTGCCTTCATCCTCCTCATGTTCATAGGCGCTTCTCCCGGCGGAACGGGTGGCGGGATAAAGACCACGACTTTCTCGGTCATGTGCACTGCTCTGTGGTGCACCATGAGGGGGCAGAGGGACGCCACGGCCTTCAGGAAGAGGATTCCCCCGGAAACGGTGGCCAGGTCCTTTTTCATCGCCACATCGGCGATGATTTTCGTTGTGACGGGGACGATCATCGTGCTTTTACTGGAGAAAGGGCAGCTTCTTCCCACACTTTTCGAGTGCGTCTCTGCCTTCGGGACGGTGGGGCTGTCTACTGGCAACGGGGGTAACCTGTCGCTCGTGGCCAATTTCGGTCCATTCGGCAAATTAATGATAATAATTCTCATGTTTACGGGCAGGGTCGGTCCCCTGACCATAGGCGCCGCTTTTATTTACAAAGGTGAGGTGAAGGTGTATAAATATCCTGAAGGGAAAATACTGGTAGGTTAAGGGTTTATGAGACAGTTCGCGGTAATTGGGCTAGGCAGGTTCGGCTACAGCGTCGCGGAGACGCTGATAAAGAAGGGGGCCGAGGTGCTGGCCGTCGACAAGGACGAGGAGCGCGTTCAGAAGATAAGCGAGATAGCCACGTTCGCCGTGACGCTGGATGCGACGGACGAGAAGGGCTTGAAGTCGATCGGAATTCAGAACGTGGACGTGGCAGTTGTGAGCATAGGCGAGGACATCGAGGCGAGCGTTCTCGTGGTGATGATTCTCAAGGAGCTTGGCGTGAAGGAGATAGTTGCCAAGGCGATAACGGACCTGCACGCCAGGATTCTGGTGAATCTGGGCGTGAACAAGGTCATATTTCCGGAAAGGGAGATGGGTCGGAGGCTCGCCAACTCGCTGGTCATGCCCACCGTTCACGACTTCATACAGCTCTCCGAGGACTACAGCATAGCGGAAATCCCGGCGCCGAAAGAATTCGAAGGGAAAACTCTGAAGGAGCTCGGAATAAGAGCCAGGTACAACATGAACGTCCTGGCGATAAGGAGAAAAATCCCGACCCTTGAAGAGGGTGGAGAGGCGTCCTACTCGGAGGAGACGATAATTTCCCCGAACGCAGACGACAAGATAGAAGCGGGAGACATCCTCGTGGTTCTTGGGGAGAACAGCAAGTTCCAGAAGCTGTCCAAACTTCTATGATGCTGCAGGGAGGATGCGGTGGACAAGGAGAAGAAGGAAGGCGGAACAGTCGGTAGCGAGGAGGGGCGAAACGACAGGACCCTCGAGAATCTGATCGAACTCGGCAAATTCTATTACATCAACAAGAAATTCGACGAGGCGATGGAGCAGTTCGTCAAGGCTCTGGATCTTGACCCCGACAACGAGCAGGTTTTGATGAGCATAGGCCTCATACACGAGGTCCACAACGAACCGGAGAAGGCAAAAGAGGTTTATCAAAAAATATTGAAAAAGAACCCGGAAAACAGCGCAGCAAGAGACAAACTCAACAAGTTATCGGGGCTTTGATCTTTTTCTTTCCCGGTGCTTTTTCACCAGAAAAAGGGCGAGGGCGAACGAGAGGCCGGCAGCCGCGGTAGAGACTATCAGGTTACCCGTGAGGTATATCAACGCTCCTTTGGTCATGGAGGTCAGTTTCTCCCCCTGTTCCCAGGCCGACAGAACCATTTTCGTATCTTCCTTGAAAAGCGCAGCTCCAACCGCGGCGGAAAGAGACCAGAAAAGAGGCGTGGTGAAAGGGTTCATAATCAGAGATCCCGTTATGGCGGCCGCTCTGTTTATTCTGAACAGAGTCGCGAGGACATACGAGAGAGGGATCGCTATACCAAAGGTTGGAAATACCCCGAGGAAAACGCCAAGGGCGAAGCCTCCCGCGACTTTCTTCGGTGCATCGTGGACCCTCACCAGGCGCAGGTATATGTATCTCAGGTAGCGCCTTGCTTTTTCAGAAAGAGTGTTCCCTCTCATGGGTTATGAGCTGTTTTTCTTCTTCTCATCCATTTCGCCCTTCACGTGGCGGTACACGTAGAGACCGAACGCTGTAAGCAGCGCGGCGAGAATGAGATAGTCGAATTTTCGGAAGTAGACTCTTATAGCCTCCCAGTTTTCGCCCAGCTTGTATCCCACGAGTGCCAGCCCGAAGCTCCAGGGAAGAGAGCCGATCAAGGTGTATATTGAGAATTTCAGCATATCCATTCTGGCAACTCCGGCGGGAAACGCGATGAAAGTCCTTATTCCGGGAAGAAGCCTGCAGACGAATATGGTGACATCCCCGTGCTTCTCGAACCACCTGTCGGCCAGATCCAGGTCTCGTCTGCTTATGAGAATGTATTTTCCGTATTTTTCTATCAGGCGCCTGCCTCCGTATTTTCCGAGGTAGTACGCCGGGATGGATCCTGCGAGATTGCCCAGGGTCCCGGCCAGCGTCACCGATAAGAGCGAGAACCTGCCCTGACTCGCCAGGAAACCGGAGAAGGGCATGATTATCTCGGATGGTATGGGGATGCACGCGCTCTCCAGCGCCATCAGGAAAAATACCCCGGGGATGCCCGTGGTGGAGATCACATAGATGACCACCGTTCCGATGAGTTCCAGTATTTTGTAAATCAATTTTTGTTCTCCGGTCGGAGTATCAGGGAGAAATAATACAATGTATCCACGTTTCATGTCGATGGAAAAGAGGGTCTCCATCTGGAGACCCTCTGGTTTGTGGGGCTTGCGGGGGAGTTGGGGGAGTGTATTATCTGGACCTGTTGTTGTGTTTCAGCCTGAAAATGTGTCTCGACGCCCTGTCCTGCATCCTGTGTATCCGGATCCGCTCCCTGCACGTGAAATTACCGTCGGAAAGCATACGCCTCTTTTGCCTTTCGATTCTCATCTGTTCCCTTTCGAGTCTGACCGTTTCTGCCGGGGTGAGTTCTCCGCTCCTCACTCCCTGGTATATCCTCTTCTGCTGCCGCACCTGTCTTTTCCCGACAGGGCCCAGGGCGAGGGCAGGGGATGCGATGGAGAGAACGAGGAGTGCCGCAACCGCCGCTTTTGCCGCTCTTTTCATTTTCCGTCACCTCCTGTTTTTTTGCGTTCTGACTGGTTAAACACCCATATTGGAGGGAGGTTTCAGGAAAAAAATTATTTCCTTGACACCCATGGGGGTTGCTGATACCCTGCGATTATCCGTGCAGCGAGGTTCTTGCGAGCGTTGCTGTGCAGGGTGAGAATCACAAAGGAGGTACAGGAAAGTGGTAAAAGGTCGTGTAAAGTGGTTCAATGATTCCAAGGGTTACGGATTCATTGAACAGGAAGATGGACCGGACGTTTTCGTCCACTTCTCCGCCATTCAGGCCGACGGGTTCAAGTCTCTCAAAGAGGGAGAGATCGTGGAGTTCGAGATCACCGAAGGCCCAAAGGGCCCTCAGGCCGCGAACGTCGTGAAGGTTTCCTGAATAAAATTAGGAAGACGACGACATCCAAAACCCCGGCTGCACGAGCCGGGGTTTTTCATATCCAGCCATGGCAACCTCGAGAGTGGAAGAGGCCAGGAAGGTTCAGGAGAGGTTGAGGAAAAGCCTGATAATCAGGCCTTTGACTCTGACCAGCGTGCGTCTGGTTTGCGGGGTGGATGTTTCTTACCTGAAAGACAGAGACGAGGTTTTTGCAACGGCCGTTTTGCTGACTTACCCGGATCTCGGAAAAGTTCAGGAGGTCTGGGCGGTTAGCAGGACCGAATTCCCTTACATACCCGGTTATCTCGCCTTCAGGGAGGTTCCGGTGATCGTGCGCGCGTTGTCGGAGCTTCGGGAGAGGCCCGACCTGCTCTGCGTGGACGGGCACGGTATCGCCCATCCCAGAAGATTTGGAATAGCGTCTCATTTGGGCGTTGTGACCGGTATCGCTTCCGTTGGCGTCGCGAAGAAGAAACTCGTGGGAGATTGCGTCGAGCCTCCCGACGAGAAGGGAGCGTGGACTCCGATTTTGCTTGACGGTGAGGTTGTCGGGGCGGCTTTGAGGACTAGAGAAGGGGTAAAGCCCGTGTTCGTGTCGCCCGGACATCTAACGGACCTGGAGAGTTCTCTCGAGTTCGTCATCTCGGTGGCGGGAAGATACAGAATACCCGAGCCTGTCAGACTTGCCCACCAGCTCACGGTGAAAGTGAGGAAGGAGTGGATGGAAAAAAGGGGATCCCCGTAGGACCCCCTGTGTTTTCCCTGTCGTTTACTTCGAGGGCTGAGAAGGAAGTTCGGCTGGAGCAGGTTTAGCTGGGTTTTTCGCGGGAGGTGGCGCGGGCATCTTTTGAGGAGGAGCCTTTTCCGTTTTGGCCGGCACCTTCTCCATTATCGTCTTTCTTGGCGCGTTGCTCGACATATAGGCGAGCGTGAGGGACGTGATCATGAAGATCACGGCAGTTATCGCAGTGATTTTTCCCAGAACGCCCGTTGGGCCTGTGGGCCCAAATATCGTCTGTGATGCGCCGCCTCCGAACATTGCTCCGAGCTCGGCTCCCTTGCCGGTTTGCATCAAAACAACCACCACGAGAACCAGGGACACGATGATGTGAAGTATGAGCACAAAGGTGTACATTGAGCTTTCGACCTCCAATCAAGGTTCGTAGTATTTTACTATTTTTTCGAACGATTCGGGCTTCAAACTTGCTCCTCCCACCAGGGCTCCATCTATGTCGCTCATCGCCATGAGGCTTTTTATGTTCTCCGGCTTCACGGATCCCCCGTAGAGGATTCTCACGTTTTCGGCCGTTTCATCCCCGAAAAGCTCCCCGAGAAGTTTTCTGATGTGGACGTGAACTTCCTGGGCCTGTTCGGGTGTTGCGGTCCTTCCGGTGCCTATCGCCCAGACCGGCTCGTAGGCTATTATCAGCTCGAGGCCCGTCTCGATGACGACTCCCTTGAGCCCTTCCTCTACCTGGATTCTCACGACGTTTTTCGTCTCGCCCTTTTCTCTTTCTTCGAGGGTTTCACCGACGCAGACGATTGGGGTTAGCCCGGTCGAGAGGGCCTTTTTCGCCTTCAGGTTGACCGCCTGGTCCGTCTCGCCGAAGTGGTGTCGTCTCTCCGAGTGGCCTATTATCACGTGGGTGACCCCGAGCTCTTTCAGGAACAGAGGGGATATTTCGCCCGTGTAAGCTCCGGAGTCTTCGTGATGCATGTTCTGCGCCGCCACTTTGAGGGGAGTCCCGGCTGCCTTCTTTGCGAGCGTGGGAATCGAGGTGAACGGAGGAGCGATCACTATTTCCACCTCTGTTACCGCCTGGATCGCAGGTATGAACTCTTCCGCGAACCGGGCGGTTTCCTCCCGATTCATGTTCATCTTCCAGTTTCCGGCGATGACGGGTTTCCTCATCGGATCACCCTTACTTTATTATGAACGCCGTCAGGTCAACGAGCCTGTTGGCGTAGCCCCACTCGTTGTCGTACCAGGCGAGCACCTTCACCAGGTTCCCGTCTATCACTTTTGTGGACGGCGCGTCGAATATGGCGGAGTAGGGTGTGTGATTGAAGTCGATGGACACGAGCTCTTCCTCGCTGTAGTGGAGTATCTTCCTGAGCTTGCCCCTCGACGCCTTCCTCATCACCTCGTTTACCTTCTCTTCAGATGTTTCTTTTTCCACCAGGGCGGTGAAATCGACTACCGACACGTTGGGAGTTGGAACCCTTATCGCCATTCCGTCGAGCTTGCCTTTGAGTTCCGGGATGACGAGGGTCACCGCAGTGGCTGCTCCGGTCGTCGTGGGTATCATGGACAGCGCGGCAGCGCGGGCCCTTCTCAGGTCTTTGTGGGGCAGGTCGAGTATCCGCTGGTCGTTCGTGTACGCGTGGATGGTGGTCATCAGCCCTTTCTGAATCCCGAAATTGTCGTGAATTACCTTCACTATCGGGGCCAGGCAGTTGGTGGTGCAGGAGGCGTTGGAGATTATGTGGTGTTCTTTCGGGTTGTAAGCGTCCTGGTTGACTCCGAGAACTATCGTAATGTCTGGGTTTTTCGCCGGGGCAGAGATGATTACTTTCTTAGCACCCGCTTTGAGGTGTTTTTCGGCGTCTTCTCTCGCCCTGAATCTTCCCGTCGATTCCAGCGCCACGTCCACTTTGAGCTTTTTCCAGGGAAGCTTCGCCGGGTCAGGTTCGGAGAGCACCTTGATTTTTTTGCCGTCTACGATTATGGAGTCGTCGGTGTGAGAGACTTTTCCAGGGTAAACCCCATGGACCGAGTCGTACTTGAACAGGTGAGCCAGCGTTTTCGCGTCGGTGAGGTCGTTCACCGCGACCACATCGATGTTCTTGTTTTTCAAAGCGATTCTCAGGTAAGACCTCCCGATTCTGCCGAAACCGTTTATCCCAACTTTTACGGCCATGAGTTACCTCCTTGTATTATTCTTGATGAAATACACGGCAAGACGCACGTATTCCAGTTAGGAGATAATATAATACCTGCCTGTTAGATGTCAAAGGATGGCAGGTTGTTTTTTACAGTTTTTTTGAAGAGTTGAGTGAGTCGGCTAGTTTCTTCAGGGCTTTTGCGCAGGCCACGGGATCTTCTTCGGTTGAGAAGGTTATCGATATGGATGTGAATCCGCGGCTGGATGCGTAGAGGAGGTTCGGGTCGAAGACGTTTTTCGACTCGGTCACGTCGAGGCCGGAGTTTTTCAGAGCATCCTTCGCTGCGTGAATGATGCTCTTCCCCTTTCCCTTTCCCCACACTATCCAGGATTCTGCCGTGGCGAGGGCCTGCCCCTTCGGGACCCGGGGAGACGCGCTCACGAACACGAAAGCGGCGGGAAGGAGGAGTCCCCTGTATCTTTTCAGAAGCCTCGAGGGGAGAGGGAAGGAGTTGTCCGGGAGCACGAACACCCATGTTCCTTTTACCGCGGGAACGAGGGAGCTGGCGATACCGGCGGTTAGCCTGCCCGATTTCTCGGTGTGACGTTCGGTTTTCCAGATGCCGCCAGCAGCCGTCCCCAGCAGGGAAGCCCCCGTAAGGACCGTGGATATCACGGGAAACGATCCTCCCGTGAGAAGGGAGATCAAAGACATAAGGAGAAGAGCCGTTCCTGCGAGGAAGCTCATTCGGTAAAGAAGTATTTTTCTTCCTGCCGTTTCGCTCTGAGCGCAGGGAGAAAGGACGATCACGCAGGCGGGAGCCGAATCGGTTTCCGCCGAGAATGAGCCGAGAATCGTGCCTGTTTTTTTCCCCCCGAGCCAGTTGAGAGAAGGGTGCGCGTTCGCGTCGAGGAGGTGAATGATCAGGGATGTGCAGAGGAGGTAGAACGCCGCGCCCGGCATCCCCGCGATTAGGAGTCCCCCGCCTGCGGCGTGCAAAAGCGGGGCGATGCGGGTGGTGAGCGACGGCGCTGCATACACCCGGGTTTTCATCGGGTGGAACGATTCGAACTTTCTTTCAACGCTCATGAGATGAATTTTATGGCAGAAGCCGTATCAGTGAAATAAAATCTGTTGAAAAAAAACGGGAGGGGATGGTGAAGATAGTCCAGACGAGGAAGTTGCCCGGGCAGGCATTCGAGAGACTTCATTCCCGGGGGTTTGAAGTGATCCTGGGGGGAGAAAGCGGCATGTCGAGAGAAGAGCTTCTGTCCTCCGTCGAGGGGGCAGCTGCCGTGATATCGACCCTGGCGGATCAGATCGACCGGGAAGTGATGGAAGCCGCCGGGCCCGGTCTCAGGGTGATTTCAAACTACGCGGTGGGTTACAACAACATCGATGTGAGGGAAGCGACTGCCCGGGGGATAGTCGTCTGCAACACCCCGGACGTGCTCACGGATGCCACCGCCGACATGGCTTTTGCCATGCTTCTTGCAGCTGCCAGACTGTTGCCGCAGGCGCACGATTTCACAAAAGCGGGGAAGTTCGATGGGTGGCACCCGGAGCTTTTTCTGGGGCAGCCGGTCTGGGGCAGGACCATCGGCATCGTGGGCATGGGCAAGATAGGGACGGCAGTCGCCAGACGGGCCAGGGGATTTGACATGAGGATTCTCTACCACAACAGGAGGCCTGTGGCGCCGGAACTGGAGAGGGAGCTCGGCGCCCGGTTAGTGAGCCTCGACGAGCTGTTGGTGAAGTCGGATTTCGTGGTGCTTCTAGTTCCCCTGACTGAGGAGACAAGGGGGCTGATCGGGGCGAGGGAGCTGTCATTGATGAAGGAGACCGCCTGTCTTGTGAATATAAGCAGGGGACCGGTGGTGGTCGAGGAGGAGCTGGTCGAGGCGCTGAAAAATAGGAAGATATTTTCGGCCGCGCTGGATGTCTACGAGAGAGAGCCGGAGATTCACGCGGGTCTGTTCGAGCTGGACAACGCGATTCTTCTCCCTCACATTGGCAGCGCCACGGGGGAGGCGAGAGAGAGGATGGCGGATTTGTGCGTGACGAACGCCCTCGCGGTTCTGGATGGGGAGAGACCTCCCGCCTCGGTGAATTACGACGAACTTTCGGGCGGTCAGTGAAACCTGATGAATTCCTTCAGGTCTTTCTCGAATCTCTTTTCGAAGGGAATCGTGACGTCGCCTATGGGAGTCGCGAAGGCGGCGGCGCCCCTTACGGTTAGTTCTATCTTTTTTCGCTTGAAGATGGTCTGAACCGTGTGGAGGAGCTCCATCGTCGATACTGACAGCGGAAGGCGAACCATCACTTCTTCCCCTTCCCCTAGGGCAGGCAGGTTTTTTCCCTTCCCTCTGGCCAGGACGCGCCGTCCACTCAATATGAGATACGAGATTCTCCTGGTTTCGATGGTGAAGCTGTTTTCATTCTTCACGGCGAGGGTGACGATTAGGGGGACGTAAGTGGGATCGGTGTTTTTTCCCCTCTCGACTCTCAGGGATATTATCCTTATAACAGGTTTCTTGAGGCTGCTTTTTAGCAGTGCCGCGCACGAGGAAAGGGAGATTGCCAGGCACGTGAGCGCGAAGAAACCGATCAGGCTTCGGAAGAGGTGAGAGCGGATGTTGATAATCGATGAAGTGAGACTCCCCGCCTGCTCGGATGTGAGTTTGCGGGAGCGCATATCCGAAATTATAGGCCTTCCCCGGGAGGAATTGAAGGAGATAAAGGTGCTCAGAAAGAGCCTCGATGCCCGTAAGAAAAGAGGGGTGGCCTTCGTGTTCAGGGTGGCGGTTTCCCTTTCGAGCGAGGAAGAAGAGAGAAGACGCGAAGGGGGAAGGGTGAGGTTCGTGGAATCTCTTCCGCGCAGGTGGAGCGTTCCGGAGTTGCCCATATCGATTCCAGACAGGCCGATTGTCATCGTCGGGGCTGGACCTGCCGGTCTTTTCGCCGCCTGGGTCCTTGCAACCCGGGGCGTGCCCGTTCTGCTCCTGGAAAAGGGGAAGAGGCTCGAGGAAAGGGTGAGGGATCTCTCCGATTTCTGGAGGAAGGGGTTGCTCAGAACTGAGAGCAACGTCCAGTTCGGTGAAGGGGGTGCCGGCTGTTTTTCCGATGGGAAACTGACGACACGGATCAGGGGCAGGGAGCTGGAGCTGGTTCTGGACGTCTTCTCCCGGCTGACGGGTGACCCGGAGCTTGCGGTTTCGGCGAAGCCCCACGTGGGCACCAACAGGCTGAGGAGATTCATCCTGAACATGAGGGAAGAGATTCTCTCCTCGGGAGGAGAAATCCTGTTCGGCTCCGAAGTGATCGATTTGAAAGTTGAAGGGGATAGGGTGGTTGCGGTCCTCCTCAAAGGGGGAGGCGCGGTGGAAGGTTCCTTTTTCGTGTTCGCCCCGGGGCATTCTTCGAGAGAGGTGTACGGTTTTCTGTCCAGGAGGGGAGTGACCCTCGAGGCGAAGCCATTTGCCGTTGGCGTGAGGGTCGAGCACCCCCAGTGGCTGATCGATGAGATCCAGTATGGGGATATCGCGGGATGCGGGTGTCTGCCGCCCGCTGATTATCGGATTTCCGTCAGAACTCGCAGGGGAGTGGACCTCTATTCTTTCTGCATGTGTCCCGGCGGGATGGTGCTTCTCTGTTCATCCGAGGGAGAAGATGTGGTGGTGAACGGCATGAGTCCCACGGGGAGAAAAACCGGGTTCGCCAACAGCGGTTTCGTCTTCCAGGTATTCCCCCGTGATGCGGGCAGGGGATGGGAGGATGGGATCGAGTTTCAGCGGCAGCTCGAAAGGAGGGCTTTCGAACTCGCGGGAGGCGAGTATCTCCTTCCTGCGATGAGACTCACGGATTTCATCGAGGGGAGAGAACCCTCCGGAGAGCTCCCTCCCGGGAGGTGGGCTGCGCCGGGAAGGGTTCCCGTGGACCTGGGAAAGGTTTTCCCGCAGGAGATGAGGGAAATTCTTCTCGAAGGGTTGAAGAGGGTCGGGAAAGTGATGAAGGGATTCATAACACGGGAAGCAACCGTTTACGGAGTGGAGTCGAGAACGTCGTCTCCCGTCCGGATAGTGAGAGGAAAGGGGTTGCATTCGCCTTCCTATAACAACTTCTTCCCTGCAGGCGAGGGCGCGGGATACGCTGGCGGCATTTCCAGCTCCGCAGTCGACGGTGTGAGAGTTGCGGTGGGGATTCTAAACCGGCTCTCGAGGTGATCCGGGTTGCTATTTCAGGTGGGAATCAAATTAACGTGTTTGCCGCCGAGATACAAAGTATAATCGTTCTTGTTAAAAACGAGCATGCGGAGGATACGTGAAGAAGAGTCTCTTCGTGAGGGATTTGAAAAATCTCGGCAGCGCCCTGATTTTCAGCGATTATTTCCTCGTTACGAATAAGTCCGTTCTGAGAACCAATGCGGGGAAGCCCTACCTCAATATCACCCTGAAGGACAAAAGCGGCGAGATCGAGGGAAGGGTCTGGGACAACGTGGAGGAGATTTCCTCCAGGTTCTCGTCGTACGATTTCGTGAAAATCACCGGATCTCTCGTAAATCACCAGGGCAAGTTTCAGGTCAAGGTTCTCGACCTTGACAGGGTCGACGAGAAGAGCGTAGATCCAGGCGATTACATTCCTTCGTCGAACGTCCCTCCGGAGCAGATGTGGGAGGAGCTGCTTTCTCTGATAGAGACCATGTCCGACGATTCGTTGAGGGAGTTCGTGAAGGGCATCCTCACGCAGGAAGAAGTTCACGGCAAGTTCCTCATCTGTCCAGCGGGCAAAAGGCTGCACCACGACTACCTCGGAGGTCTTCTCGAGCACACTCTCTCGGTGGCTAAAATCTGCGACTTCCTCACTTCCCACTACAGCGGGGTTGACAGGGACATGCTCCTTTCCGGGGCGATACTACACGACATAGGGAAGACGAAAGAGATATCCACTGACCCTTCGTTCGACTACACGGACGAAGGCAAGTTGCTGGGGCACATCATGCTCGGAGCGGGTATGATAACGGCATTCGAGAACAGGGTGAATCTCCTCGGTGAAAGGAAGGCCATGGAGCTGACCCACATCGTCATCTCTCACCACGGAGAGCTGGAGTACGGATCTCCCAAGAGGCCCAAGACTCTTGAAGCGCTGATAGTTCACTTCGTGGAGAACCTCGACTCGAAGGTGAACGCCTTTCTCTCCGTGATAGAAGGAGCCGAGGAGGGAACAGTCTGGTCGGATTACCAGAGGATGTTCTCCAGATTTCTTTACCTGAAGAGGGGAGATTGAGCCTGTCCTCTTTGCTTTCCAGTTCCTTTGAAAGGAGGCAACGGTGGATGTGGGACACCTGATCCCTTACTTCATCGCCGTGTTTTTTTACATGGGCGATTTTCTCTTCCGGCTCTTCAGAGAGTCGGAGGGGAGAGGCCTGATCAGAAGCCTCTTCGGAGTAGGGTTTGCCATTCACACCGTTTTTCTCTTCCTGAGGTGGGCTGTGGCTGGACGCGCTCCATTCGTGGGCATGTTCGAGAGCATAAGCTTCTACACCTGGTCCGTGGCGCTGGTGGCCATAATCATGGAATTGCGCGGTTACCTGCGGCCCGGCTCCAGGGAGGCGACCTTCATAGCCGGTTACTGCTCCGTCTTCGCCGTTGCGGGTGCGATCTCTCCCAAGACGCTCGTGCCGAAGATTCCGGTTCTGGACACACGGTGGTTCGAAGTTCACGTGGCGCTTTCATTCATCTCTTACGGAGCGGTCACCGCTTCTGTGCCGTTTGCGATGTTCGGCGACTTTTTGCGCAGAGAAGCTCTTGTCCAGAGGCTGACGGTATATGGATTTTCCCTCTTTTCGGCCGGGATGATAGCTGGCGGAATTTGGGCTTATTACGCCTGGGGTTCTTACTGGATATGGACTCCCAAAGAAATTTTTTCGGCGGTTCTGTGGGTTTACCTGGGGGCGGTCATACACTCGAGGATGGAAGAGCTGATAGGGCCAGGAGCGAGGAAAATCCTTTACGCTTTCGGTTATGTGATAATGATGTTCACATATCTGGGAGTATCCCTGCTGCTCAAGAGCAGTCACAGTTTCGGGTGAGGTCTGGACGATGAGGAAATTGTGGAAGTTCCTCACATCGCCGCTTCTGTGCGTGTTGACCGGGGTCGGGTTTGCCCTGACCGGTTTTGCCCTTTCGCTCGCCATGAACTGGAGAGGGGAGTTCTTCCGTGAGATGGATTCCCACGTTCTTTTGTCCTGGGTCCTGGAAAAGCTCGATGGAGCTTTCTTCGGGAATCTCCTTTTTTTCTTCGCCTTCCTGGCGGTTGTGGCAATATTCGTTGTGAACCTGGTTCTGTGCACTGCGGAAAAGATTTATCATCTGACGAGGTGGAAGGCGAAGCTCAGGGCATACGTCCCACACTTGATGCACGCAGCCATTGTCGTGGTCGTGGCGGGTCATCTCGTGAGCTCGGTTGGCGGCTACAGAGCCAGGGGAGTGGGAATGTACGTGGGGACCGAGGTGCGTCTCAAGGGCGCTCCCTTCAGCGTCAGACTGGATGACGTGGATGTGAAGCTTGGAAGGTGGGGGTTTCCCGAAAAGACATCTGCCGTGGTCAGGTTGAGAAGCGGCGGTGCGACGGTTGCCTGGGGAACGATCAGTCCGAACAACCCGCTTTCTCACAACGGCTACATGGTCTACCTGAAGAGCGCCGGCGCGGACGGTTTTGGCAGAAGATATGCGGTGCTAGACGTCAACAAGGATGATGGTGCATTCATCGTGCTGGTCGGAGCTTTGATTTTCACTGCGGGAAATCTTATATATCTTCTAATTCTTCCACCTCTCAAACCGGAAAATTTCAATTCCGCAGGAGACGGTGAGACGTGAGGTTGCGTCCTTTGAGAGAGGGAGATTCCATTTGCCTGGTCGCGCCTTCTTCTCCGGTGGACGAAAGTGCCGTCAGGGAAGGAGTCGAGATGCTGGAGCGAGCCGGGTTCAGGGTTTCGTCTTCTCCGCGGATCTACGGGAGAAAGGGGTATCTTGCGGGATCCGACGAAGAGAGAGCGGGAGATTTCAACGCCGCTCTTTCAAGAGACGACGTGGGCGCGATCATGATCGCCCGGGGGGGATACGGCCTGATAAGGATAATCGACAGGCTTGAGCTCGGCTTGCTCAAAGACAAACCGAAGATCATCGTGGGCTTTTCCGATGCCTCTGCTCTTCTCTGCTACGTTTCGACGAGGCTTGGGGTCCCGACAATACACGGATGCATGCTCGCTACCAGTCAGATGCGGAACCGGTCGTTCTGCCACTTCGATACTCTGCTGAAGCTTCTCATCGGGAACATGGGAATTCCCTATACCGTCGGCCGCGGGCTGGAGGCTCTGGCGGGTGGTCGGGAGGTCGAGGGTGTGACAGCCGGCGGGTGCCTGTCGGTTCTGGTATCTCTTCTTGGGACTCCCTACGAGCCCGATATGAAGGGCAAGTTGCTCGTTCTCGAGGAGACAGGGGAGAAGGCGTATCGCGTGGACAGGATGATAACCCA
>CAYSCN010000022.1:0-33182 GCA_964429585.1 uncultured bacterium
CAGCATCCAGCCTCGTCTCATCAAAATAATCCGTAGACCAGAGAACCTGGGTGGAGCTCTCTCCCCGATAACTGAAATCCCCGGCTACCGCACTCCTCATCGATACGAAACAGAAAAAAATCGCGGAAAGCGTAATGAACAATTCCAGAAAAAATCTTCTCATATCTCCCCCCTTTGAGTTAAGGGAATCACCGGCACAAAGTCCCATCTAAGGAATCGAGCAACTTGCGTGCCTTAGGAATCATTCCAAATTAATTAAGTTATTCGAATAGTTATGAAAAGAGTTGATGAGAAGAACTATAACTTCTGGTGATATCACCAGAATAGACGGTGATATCACCAGATGCCGTTTTCCAGACCGTGCTTCTTGAGCTTGTACCTCAAGGTATCGTAACTTATGTCGAGAAGTTTAGCGGCCTTTGCCCTGTTGTTTCCCGCAAGCTTCAAGGCCTGTAAAATAGCTTCCCTCTC
Organism: uncultured bacterium; assembly: GCA_964429585.1. Classification (GTDB taxonomy): domain Bacteria; phylum Desulfobacterota; class Deferrimicrobia; order J040; family J040; genus CAYSCN01. The sequence goes on from CAYSCN010000022.1 coordinate 472, forward strand.
TATCTCACGAAGCGGGTAACCTTCTTCGGGCAACTCGAAGAGTTTGCCCTTCTTGTTACTCACCTGAAATAGTGCGTTATTCCTTATCTCCTGGGGAAGATGATGCAACCGAACAATGTCGGAAGATTCCAGAACTACAATGCGCTCCAGTACGTTCTTAAGCTCCCTCACGTTGCCGGGCCAGCCATATGAACGTAGAACGTCGACCGCCTCGGGAGATATGTCTTTTATCTTCTTCTTGTTGTAAGTTTTCGAAAAATGCGCCAGGAAATATTGGGAAAGAAGGGGAATATCTTCCTTCCTCTCTCTAAGCGGCGGTATCTCCATGGAAAAGGCATTCAACCTGTAATAAAGATCGAGCCTGAACCTCCCCTCGGCGACTTCCTTCTCCAGGTTTCTGTTGGTGGTGGCGATGATTCTCACATCCACTGGAATCTCTTCCGCTCCACCGAGCCTCCTTATCTTCCTTTCCTCTAGAACTCTCAACAATTTTGCCTGGAGGGAAACGCTCATCTCCGAGACCTCATCGAGCAATATGGTTCCCCCCTCAGCCATCTGAAAGATCCCCTTTTTGTCCGCCTGCGCATCCGTAAAGGCCCCCTTCTCGTAACCGAAAAGCTCGCTTTCGAGCAGAGTCTCCGGAAGAGCTGCGCAGTTGACACCGATGAAGGGGGGGTAAGCCGGCGATAGATGAGCGTAGGCGACGTGATGAATGTATCTGGCCAAAAGCTCTTTACCTGTTCCGCTCTCTCCTGTTATCAGTATGTTCTTCACTCCCGCCTTCGCAACCTCCTCGGCCCATCCCACGACTCTTCTCATCGAGGCGGAGTTGCCGACGATCTCTATATCAAACAAATCGGAACTAATGCGCCTTAAAAACGAAACCTCCCTTTTCAGGCTTTCCACTTCGAGTATTTGAGATACGATTATCTTCACTTCATCCACACTGAACGGTTTGGTGATGTAATCAACAGCGCCGAGTTTCATAGCTTTTATGGCTGTCTCGGCAGTATCGTCAGCAGTCAGCATAACTACCGGAATTTCAGGGCACTCGTTCTTTACTTCTCCCAGAATCTCCAAACCATCTCCATCGGGAAGAGCAATATCCAGGAAGAAGAGATCCGCATTCCACTTCTTGAGCTTTTCCACACATCCTTCAGCCCTGTGTTCCACCTTCACCTCGTGCCCTGCCCTCTCCAGGGCCCGGCTCAGCATGGTTGTTATGAGCTCATCGTCATCCAGTAATAGTATCCGTCCCATCTGACTCCTCTCTCACCTCGGTTATCGGAGAAAAATACATATAAAAGGTTGTCCCACTTCCTTCCTCGCTCACAACCTCTATCGACCCTCCATTTTGCTCAACCAGCTGCCTCGATATTGAGAGCCCCAGGCCGGTTCCCTTGGGTTTGGTGGTGAAAAAAGGTTGAAATATCCTCTCGATATTCTCTGGATTGATCCCCTCACCGGTATCCGATATTTCGACGACCACCCTTCCTTTATTCCCGTCACTTCTCGTTCGTATCTTCAATGTTCCTCCACCCTGCATTGCCTCGAGCGCGTTGAGGATGATGTTGAGGAACACCTGTTCAAGCTGCTTTGGGTCGGCAAAAACCGGGGGAACGGAAGGGTCTAGTTCCCTCACCACTTCTACCCCACTCACGCTTCGCCGGCTTCCCTCCAGAGCAAGGGAAAGGGCTAGCTCAAGAACCATGTTTGGGTCTACTGCGGTTTTCATCGGCTTCGGCGGCCTGGAAAAACCGAGCAAGCTCTTCAGGAGCAACTCTATTCTCGATATCTCTCCGGAGATTCTGGCAAGTATTTCCCGATCCTCTCTGGATATCCCCTCTCCCTCGGAGAGAACATCCACCGCGACCTTTATTCCCGCGAGGGGATTTTTTATCTCATGAGCAAGTTTCGCAGCGAACTTGCCGAATACAGCGAGCTGCTCCGCTCTCTGTATCTGAGCTATCTGCTCCTTGAGCGACGCCGCCATATCATTGAACGACTTCGCGAGCTCGCCAAACTCATCTTTCAACCCATCGACTCGAAAATCGAGATCGCCTCTTTTCAGCCTTTTAATGCCATGTAAAAGCACTTTCAAAGGTTCCGTCACACTTTTAACTATCGAAAAGGAAACAACCGTTATCACGATGAACCCTATTCCAAGGAGCGAAAAGACGATCATCTTAGCCCTTCGTATTTCGTCCATGGTGACTCTTGTTTGACTCTTGAGCCTCTCCCCAGCTCTGGATATGATCGTTTCCACTCTCTCACTGAGCCTGGTCCCAACATGAAAAGCGTCGTCCATCTCCTTCTGAATCCTCTCTATGTTAGCGCTGTATGTCAGAACACGGCTTATCCTCTTTTTGTATTCCTCGACAAGCAAGCCAATGCGGGAAAGCTCGGCGCGCACCCCATCCTCGTGATGGCAGGTAAAGCAGAGCCTCGCTGAACGCTGCATTTCTCTGACATCTCTCACCATCATGTCGAACGATGGGCCAAATTTGGTGTTCTTCAGCGACAGATCGTACTGAACCCGCCTTATTTTGAGGAGAAGGTTTTCCCTCAGCATTTCCACTCTGTGCAACTCGATGAGGGCACTGAGTCTGTCAGTTGCGCGTTCGACCGTGGCAACGGTGTATACACCACAAATGAGAAGCAGAGCGGTTATCAGAAAACAGCCGGCAATCACTTTTTTCTTCATTCAACACCCGCTCATTCGTTCCGGTAGTTATAACTGCTGAGGTCAAGCCCTATATCCTCGCAATAACTGTATACAGACTCGTAGTCGCGGTCAGACGTTTCCACGAATCTTTGAGCCCCAAACTTTCTTAGAATCTCTCTACCCTGAGCATTTCTATTCATATCCAGAAAAGCCCGTTTCAGCCTCTCTCGAAGAGAATGGTCCAAACCTTCCCTGAGAGCGAAAGCAGTTTCAGGAACATCCGGAGACCTGGCGAGAACACGCAACTCCTTCAATATGCGTGGATCCCTGGAAGCCACGCGCTCGAAAACACTGTTTTTGGCGGCTCCCACGTCAGCCCTGCCTTCGAGAACGTCGTAGATCCCATCCTCGTGAGTTCCCGTGTAATATATCTCTTTGAAATAACTCTCAAAATCCGATACTCCCCTATCCGCAAAATACTTGAGAGGAAATACATAACCGGCGAACGTGGCTCGGTCCACGAACGCAAAAATCTTGCCCTTCATATCATTGACTCCTTTTATGCCACTGTCTTTCCGAACAAAGATCAATCCGTGATATGAGAATGACCCATCCGCGTTCTCCGGCCTTACGAGAACTTCAACTCTGAGCTTTCTGTGAGCGAGCACGTAACTGAAGCTACCGAAAAAAGCTCCATCCAGATGAAGGGAGTTGAAATTGTCTATTATGTTGCCATACCTGGAGAGTATTCTTAGCTTGAGTCTCACACCCGTCCGCCTGGATACATACTCTACAAGAGGCTCATATCTGTCGAGCTGATCGAATATGTTCTGTTCAGGAATCAGTCCAATGGAGAGCTCTTCTTTGAAGCTACTGACGATTTCTTTTTTTCTCCCGTCCTTCCCACACGAAACGAGCACAGATAACAAAACAATAAGGCCGACAACCGGTCCCAGTCTCCTTCGGAAATCACACACCGGCAGGCTCCCTATCAACTCTACAACAGGATTAACCGCACGAAACTCTCGGTGCCCAGACAAAAATTTAAGGATTTCGTAAACATCAACTCACTGCTATTTTCCCATTCTAATACCATTTTCAAACAAATACAAAAAGGGGAGGTTTTGGAGTGTGGGATCGAAAATCGACAGGCATACAGGAATTTTTCACACTCTCGACCCCTATGAAAGCTGTGGTACCGACTTTCACATTTTCCCGCTGAACTTCTTGGCGACGTCTTTGCTCTCGTCCCAGACGAAACAGGAGTTGATGAATTCCCGAAAATCGGCAGGACTCAACCCATCGAGGGAAGAAAACTTCTTTCCCCAGTAAGCCTGCAGGACAGCCTGAGCCATTTGCCCCACGAGGTTGTTGAAATGCACGCAACCTTTCACTCCACCGAGCCTCTCGTTCACGGCCTTTTGAAAGCCCCCTTCTATCCTAAGGCCCACCAGCCTTTTGAGCTCAGGGAGAACATCCAGGCAGGGTTCTCCCGGCACGTCATCCATGAATGCCTCGACCTCGATTATCTCCATGTCGGGAATCCGGACCGTCATCTCTAGTCTCAAACCGTGGAAAAGCTCACCTGGCCCTACCCTCTTCATCGAGTACGTGTAAACAGGCTCTCCCTTCAGATCTTTGAGGGTCCCCTTCACCAGGAAGAGCTCCTCGCCGCGGTCGAAAATCTCTATGTCTATCACGCGTCGATGGACTAACTTCATGTGCCCCCTCCACTTTTTCCAAACCAATATACCACGAAAATGCGACCCGACTGGAACCGCAGAGATCACACACCCCAAAGCAGCGATAAAAAAGCAGCTCCCGCCTCGCACCACTCAAATGTTCCGGTCTCTCATCCTTATCTACACCCCGCCGCCTGAGAAAATTTTCGGAGCGCGTTTTCAATTTTTTTCAGCGTGCTCTCGCATCCCTCAATCCCGTGCCGCTTCGCAATAAAATAGGGATCATTGTAAGCGAGCCAGACTTTCCCGCTTTCATCCTCCCATATGAGAGCCTTCTGAGGCAGGTCTATGGCCACTGTTCGACTGCACCTCATGAGAGGAGTCCCCACCTTTGGATTGCCGAATATGACCAGCACCGTCGGCTTGAGGCTCTTTCCCACCTTTCTCGCGCCGTCCGCGTGATCAATTACTCTGAAAACAATCATTCCCTCAGACTCGAGAACCGAAACGAGCTTCTCCACCGTTTTCTCCACATCGGCGGAACACCTTCTCGTCACGAGTCCGTCACCGGAAAAAGCCGGTGTTGTCATTGTCACCAGCAAAATTCCAATCAACAAAAACCCTGTTTTCCCAAACATACCCCGACCTCCGTCATTCGAAGATTCAACTACGATCCGCGTTCTCGAGCACAATATACCACACAGATTGCAATTATTTTCTAAAAAATTTCAAATAAACCTGCATCCTTGGAGTTCAAATCTCTCTCAAACGTTCCGTCTTTTTATAAGAAAAAAGTAAAGTTTTATAACCCAGTTACCGATAAAAAAAATATCGTTTGACAGATGGGACCCGATAAAAGGTGGGGCTAAATGTCTAAAAACTTACAGAACGCACTGGATTCACCTTCTCTGTTCGACAAACTCAGGGACTGGATCAGGAATTTCAGAGAAAGACTTTCGCAACGCCCAGATACAGAACACGAACAGGCTTTCATCCGAATTCTGCTGGTGCTTCTGGCGTTTATATACTTTCTCTATATAACCAAGAAAGACCACCAGATAGACCCCTCAGAGATTTTTATGATTCGATATTCCATCTTCTACATAACATTCTCGATTGTTCTGTTCGTTTACATCATAACGCGAGGAAACAACGTTTCCCCACTGCGTCGAATCATCGGGATAATAGGAGACAATGTGAGCACCGCACTCGTCATGTACCTGACGGGTAAGGAAGCTTCTCCCTATTTCGTGATCTTCCTGTGGGTCGCATTCGGAAACGGTTTTCGTTACGGCAGAAAATATCTTTTGATTTCTTCCTCACTGAGCGTCATTCTTTTCGTGCTGGTATCCACTGGAAACGGATACTGGCAACAATACCCCACCTTTACAACAGGATTGCTACTAGGTCTTATAGTTCTTCCCGCATATGTATCCACGCTTCTCAAAAAGCTGAATGAAGCGGTACGCAGGGCAGAAGATGCAAACCGAGCGAAAAGTCAGTTTCTCGCCAACATGAGCCATGAGATGCGCACCCCTCTAAACGGGATACTCGGCATGGTTACCCTTTTATGGGACACCTCTCTCGACGAAGAACAAAAGGAACAGCTCGCCTCGATCGAAGATTCAGCGAAAACTCTGCTCTCTCTGATCGAGGATGTCCTGGACATCTCGAAAATAGAAGCTGGAAAATATCACATCGAAAAAGTGGATTTCGATCTATACGCTCTCGTGAAAAGCTCGCTGGCGATGGTTGCACCTTCTGCCAAAGCGAAAGGTCTCAACCTTTCAATTCGTTTCTCATCCAAAATCCCCTTCCTCCTGCGGGGAGACCCCACACAGCTCCGAAAAATACTACTCAATCTTCTCGGAAACGCGGTCAAATTCACCGAAAAAGGAGAAGTCACCCTGAAAGCGGAATTGATGGAGGAAACGGGAAAAAACGTGATGGTTCGCTTCGAAGTCAAAGACACAGGCATTGGCATCCCGCCGGAAGCACAGAAAAAGATATTCGAGAGCTTCACTCAGGCAGACAGCTCCATAACAAGGCGCTTCGGAGGAACCGGCCTCGGCACCACCATAGCCAAACAGCTCGTCGAGCTCATGGGGGGTGAGATTGGACTTACCAGCGAACCGGGAAAGGGCTCCACTTTCTGGTTCACTCTCCCGTTCGAAAAGCAGGAAGATGCCATCTCAACAACCACAGTCTCTCCCAACCTCGAAGGAAGTCGAGTCCTGCTCGTTTCCTCCAATCGCGAAATCACCGAAGCGGTCGTGGGTCATCTATCTTCCTGGGGGGTCAGAACATCTTCCGCCGAAACCACCGCACAAGCTTTCGCTCTCATGGTTACCTCAGCAAGGCAGAAAAACGCATTCCAGATAGCCATCGTCGTCCAGCCCGGTCTGGATATGGACCCATTCGAATTCGCCCGGGCAGTCAAGGCAGACAGTTCCATAAAGAATATTCAGCTCATCCTGGCCGCAGAATGCGACGTAGACCGGGAGCTCAACGGGATATCCAAACACGGCTTCGCCGCAGCTGTCCCCATCCCAATCGACAAAACCCTCCTCTACAACGCGCTTCACTTCGTCAAGCCGGAAGAAATGGAAAGGGAAGGGATAATCAGCCTCGCAAAAAGATATCGCCTGAAGAAGAAAGCGCGGACCAATCTCTCGATACTTGTGGCCGAGGACAATGAGACAAACCAAAAAGTGATCGCCAGGATTCTGGAAAAAGCCGGACACAGAGTCGTCATTGCGGAAAACGGCGAACGGGCCCTTGACGAACTCGAAAAAGGCTCTTACCACATAGCGCTCATCGACATACGAATGCCCGAGATAAGCGGCATCGAAGTGGCCAAAATATACAGGATGTCTCACCCACGAGGACACAGAATTCCCCTCGTCGCATTGACTGCAGACGTCACCGTCGAGACTAGAATGGCCTGTGAAGAGGCGGGATTCGACGCATTCCTGCCAAAACCCATCACACCGCAGAAGCTCCTGGAACTGATAGATTCGCTGACGTCCCGGGAGAAAACGGCTGCAGGAAAGAAACAGTTCGAAGGCTCCCCCCACGGAGAATTAGAGCGAGAAGGAAAAGAGAATACAGCAGAAGTGCTGAACCGAACCATCATCCAGGAACTCCGCTCAATGGGAATAAACGGAAACTTCCTGCACAAAATCACCCAGATATTTTTGAGAGACGGGGAGCACAAAATACAGGCGATGAGGGAAGCAATATCACACGGCGATTACAAGACTTTCAAAGACGTGGCACACGCTTTCAAAGGGAGCGCCGGACAGATAGGCGCTACCGCGCTCATGGAAGAGTGTGAACGAGGTTCCCGACTGAGTCACGTGGAATTTTTTGACATAGGTCCCGAAATACTGGACTCAATAGAAAAGGAATTCTCGCAGGCAAAAATCGCCCTCATAAACTATCTCAAAAATCGTGGAGACGCTGCTCTTTAACAAACCACCCGAATAGAGAAACCTCAAGCCTGGCGCCCGGTTTTCAACATGACGACCGCCTTGCCCGGCTCCTCGAGAAGCTTGTTCTGAGCTCTCACCAGCCGCTCCATCAACTTCAGCTCTCTCGACCCAATTTTCATCGCCGCGTCCACCCAGATATCCGCCACCTCCAGAAGCTCTTCCCTGGTCACCGGGTTCACTCTATTCCTGACACGGAGGAGAGCCTGATACGCGTTTCTCCTCTTCGCGTGAAGCGATATGTAATCGTATAGAGCCTTTTCCCCTTCTCCATCCTCGGCCAGCACATCGACTACACCTGCTTCGTACATTTCCTGCGCGGTGAACAACTTACCACTCGTTATGATCTTCTCGGCTTTGGCCATACCGACCTTTCTCGTGAGAAAACTGTATGCCCCCATTCCCGGGAAGAGGTTGAAGAGAATTTCCGGGAACCCGAACTGAGCGCTTTTCTCGGCAATCAACACGTTGCAGCAAAGAGCCAGCTCAAATCCCCCTCCCAACGCGTCTCCCTGCACGAGCGCTATGGTGACGATCGGCTGATTCAACCCGACCGACATCAAATAAACGTGCTCCACGCACATGTAAGCATAGTCCCTCAATCCTTCTCTGTCCCTAGCTTTAAGATACTCGAGGAAAAGAGCGAGATCTCCTCCGTAATTGAACACGTCGGGAACCAGAGAAGCGGCCACCACGTAACGTATCGGCTGTTCCTCTCCCTGCTCCAAGGCCACCCGATTGACTTTCTCCCACACCTGCTGAATCCTCCGGCCCTCTTCCAGCATTTTCGGCGTCATACACGGCCTCGGTCTAGGGTTCATGTAGATCCAGGCTATTCCGTACTTTTCGTCGAACCTAGTCACTGCCTGGCTGCAGGACCTTCTGACCACCTCGAAAGCCTCGTGAATATAGGACATCATCCCCCCTCCTGTAAGGAATGAGCACCCCGAAAAAGAAATATTTATAACAATGTTTTTATGGTCAGAAGTGATGAAACAAAAAGAAGTTCCTATTGAAAAATTAGAGCAAAAAAAGGAACCCAAGTCCAGCATTTTATCCAGTAAAATGGCTCTTCGAATGTTTACGCGCCGAAAAACACAAAACCCAAATCAGTCAATCTTCTTTCGGGCGATTCCGCATTCTCATCAGCTGTATTACTATATTAAAAAATTTCTATACATATTCAGTGACAGTGATTATATTTAAAAAAATGATTTGAGCATCGGAACGCAGTGAACTGACATGAACAAGAATAAATACCATTACGGCTGGCTCATAGTTCTCACCGGAACGTTCATCATGTTCTCCTGCCTCGGGCTTGCCCGCTTCGCATACAGCATGTTGCTTCCTTCCATGGGAGATGCCCTCCACCTGACATACGACCAGATGGGATACATCGGAACGGTGAACTTCGCGGGATACCTTCTGGTGATCTCACTTCTGCCGAAATTGACCGGAAGACTTGGAAGCAGAATGACCATATCGATTGGGCTTTCCGTCATAGCTCTTACCATGATACTGATTGGATTGAGCAACAGCTACAAGCAGATTATCTTTCTCTATTTCCTCACGGGCATCGGAAGCGGTTTAACTACCGTTCCCACCCTCCTCCTCGCCTCCCAGTGGTTCGCCGAAACGAGCAGGGGGATGGCAACGGGAACCATTCAAATCGGCAACGGACTCGGTATCATCTTCTCGGGCCTGGCAGTCCCCTTTTTGAACACCACCTTTGGAGCAAAAGGCTGGAGGATAGGGTGGGTGACTTTCGGCATCATTTCCATCGCCATTTTAATAGCCGCTGCCATAATCATACGTGATCAGCCTGAGGACATCGGACTCAAACCCGTAGGTGAGCAGGAAACGACACCAATCGAAAAGTCCCTCCCTCCTCCCGACTCCTCTATAAGAACCACCTTCATAATCCTGGGAATACTCTATTTCATTTTCGGGCTCACATACCCTATTTACGGGACATTCATTGTCACATCAATAGTGGACGAATTGAAGATGGCGGAATCCATCGCGGGGAAACTCTGGGCCTGGATAGGAGTATTGAGCATATTCTCCGGTGTCATTTTCGGAAAGCTTTCTGACAGAATTGGAAGAAAAAAAGGAATAATGGTCGTCTTTCTCCTGCACACGGTCGCATATAGCATGGTCAGCTTCACCATGAGCAGGTGGGCTCTGTTCTCGTCCATTATACTTTATGGTCTTTCCATATGGAGCATACCCACTATAATGGCTGCCGCCGCTGGAGACTACATGGGGCCGGAACGGGCGATAAAAGGTTTCTCGTTCGTCACGATCTTCCTCGCCGTCGGACAGATGCTCGGGCCAGGACTCGGTGGAATCGTAGCAAGCTCCACTGGGTCTTTCACTCACAGCTACATGATTGCAGCTGCTGCAACATCAATTGCAGCACTTTTGACCGGTTTTCTCCGCGAGCCAGGAAGAAACTAACCTACAATTTCCATATTATTTTTCGCCTATACAACACCCCACCTTCATTTGCTCTGACACCCGGATGGAGCTGCTCTGGCACCACAAAACCAACCTCAACAAAAACAAAATTTTCCACTTGACACGAGACCAGGCTGACTGTAAACTTAAAAACAACATTGACTATAAAATCTATCTTAAATATAGTTAATAAGGAGATGACATGAAAAAGGTAGCAGAAACAGTAGCGGATTTGATCGGCAACACGCCGCTGGTCAAGTTGAACAGGGTTGCCAACGAAGCACGAGCAACTATTCTGGCCAAACTCGAATTGTTCAACCCCCTGGGGTCAGTGAAAGACAGAATAGGTGTCTCGATGATAAGAGCCGGAATCGAATCGGGGAAGATCAAAGAAGACACGGTTATCATCGAGCCAACAAGCGGAAACACAGGGATAGCCCTCGCCTTCGTGGCCGCAGCCTACGGGCTCAGGCTCATCCTCACGATGCCCGATACTATGAGCCTTGAAAGAAGAAAGCTCTTGCTGGCCCTTGGAGCCGAACTCGTGCTCACACCCGGCTCTCTCGGGATGAAAGGAGCCATCAACAAGGCTTACGAGCTGGCGAAAGAAATACCGAACTCGTTCATACCGCAGCAGTTTGAGAACCCCGCCAACCCCGAAATTCACAGGAAAACCACGGCGGAAGAAATATGGAACGACACTGACGGGGAGGTGGACATAGTTGTTGCAGGAGTCGGCACAGGAGGAACCATCACCGGTGTCGGCGAAGTTTTGAAGGAAAGGAAAAGTTCTATCCAGATAGTGGCCGTGGAACCGGCAGAGTCCCCGGTACTACTCGGCGGTCAACCAGGACCTCACAGGATCCAGGGAATAGGAGCAGGTTTCATACCCAAAATTCTGAACGTGGAAGTCATAGACGAAATCATCACAGTTACCAGCGAGGAGGCGATAGAAACTGCAAAGAAACTCGCCAGGCTGGAAGGAATTCTCGCGGGAATAAGCGCCGGCGCCGCAGTTCGCGCCGCGATAGAAGTTGCAAAGAGAAAAGAAAACGAAGGGAAGCTGATAGTCACCATATTACCCGACACTGGTGAACGTTATCTGTCAACAGCTCTCTTCGAGGAGTGAGGACAAATTGAAGGTCGTGATCGAAGACATATACGTGGAATTCAGAAAACCGGGATACCGCGAAAAAGCGACCATTTTAAACGGCATAACTATCGAGGTTCACGCCGGAGAAGTTGTAAGTGTTTTGGGAAAGAGTGGTTGCGGCAAAACCACCCTGCTCAATGTCATAGCCGGTTTGCTCTCACCAACGAAAGGAAGGATTTACATGGTGAACGGCGAAGGGAAAAAACCGAGGATCGGTTACGTGTTCCAGAGGTTCTCCCTCTTCCCCTGGATGAACGTGAAGGAAAACGTCGAGATAGGATTGCCTCCCGGGAAAAAAGACGAAGAGAGCGTTGAAAGAGTCCTCGAACTGGTGGGCCTGAGCGAGTACTCGAGCCAGAAAGCCACGAACTTGAGCGGAGGGATGGCGCAGCGCGTCGCACTGGCGAGAGCCCTGGTCTCCAAACCAGACGTGATGCTTCTCGACGAACCCTTTTCTGCGCTCGACGCTTTCACGAAATTGAGACTTCAGGAAGAGGTGATTTCGATCCTCAAAAAAGAAAACATAACCTCGATTCTCGTCACGCACGACATAGACGAAGCCATATTTTTCGGCGAAAGAATCCTGGTGATGTCAGACGAGGGCACGATAAAGAGCAGACTCAAAGTGGACCTGCCCCACGTGAGGGACAGAAACTCGCCGGGCTTTTTCGAAGTCAGAGAAAAAATATACAGGGAATTCGGTCTGTCGGCGCCAAAACCGTTTTTCTATCAAATATGAAGGAGATAAAAGGAGCGAACATGAAAAACATCAGGTTTTCCAGAAGAGAATTCTTGAAATTTTCCGGGATAACTCTGTCAGGGCTTGCCCTTTCCGGAACGCCCTTTTCTCTGCTCAAAGGCGGAACCTCCTCCGTGGCATTTGCAGGTGACAATCCGGTAGTAAGAATCGGCTACATCCCAATCACCGATGCCACACCTCTGCTCATCGGCTACGCGAAGGGCTTTTTCGAGGAAGAAGGTTTGAGAGTTGAAAGACCCAAACTGATAAGAGGCTGGTCGGCGATATCCGAAGCCTTCATCTCGGGAAAATTGAATCTCGTGCACCTTCTCTTCCCGATCACCATTTACATGAGATACAAACTGGGAGTACCTGCCAAAGTTGTCTCCTGGGATCACACGAACAATTCTGCCATCACCGTCGTCGGAAACGGAAAGATTCGCGAGCTGACCGACCTGGGCGGAAAGAAAATAGCCGTACCCTACTGGTACTCGATGCACAACGTGGTGCTCCAGGAGATACTCAGAAAACAGACGATACAGCCCACCATCGGAAAGAGGGGCAAAAGAATCGGAAAGAAGGAAACCCACCTCATCATAATGAACCCACCGGACATGCCGACGGCGCTCGCCTCCGGAGCGATAGACGGCTACATTGTCGCAGAACCTTTCAACGCAGCAGGAGAAATATTCGCCAAGGGAAGAATTCTCAGGTTCACCGGAGACGTCTGGAAGAATCACCCCTGCTGCGTGATAACCATGCGAGAGGAACACCTGGAAAACAGGGAGTGGAGTCAAAAGATAATGAATGCACTGGTCAAGGCCCAGCTATACTCCATGCACAATCTCGAAGAAGTAGCCAGGATTCTCTCGAGGGAAGGCGAAAACCTGATCCCGCTTCCCGAAAAAGTCCTGAGAAGAGCACTCACGGTGTACAAGAACGAAAAGAGCTACATCGGAACCGCAATCAGACACCCCGAGTGGAACACCGGCAGGATAGGCTTTCAACCGTATCCCTTCCCCTCTCACACGCGCCTCATGCTCGACCTGTTCAAAAAAGCCGAGTTCGAAGGAGACAGGCGCTTCTTAGACAGGCTATCGGGGGACAGGGTGGTGAAAGATCTGATCAATTACGACTTCGTGAAAAACTCGATTCAAAAGGTCGGCGGGCTGGAAAAATTCATAAGCAGAAGCGAGTTCGTCACATCCAGAGAATTCGGATACGACCAAGAGGTGACATTTGAGATTTGATCTGACAGAGATGTGGAGAAAAACCGACAGATATGCGGGCGCAGCAGGTGCTCTTCTGTTCATCGCCGCCTGGTACGCGATGACTTCCAGTGCACTATTTGGCTCGGAGTATACGAACAACTTCTCGCCCGTCTCCACTGTAATCGCCCTGTGGAATCTGGTCACCTCAGGGGAAATTTTCCCCCACGCGGCAGCGAGCTTGAGGAGGATCGGGATAGGTCTTGCAGTAGCCTCTCTATTCGGAATCCCAGTGGGACTCCTCACGGGATACTTCAGACTCGCCGACAGGATTACCTACCCCACGTTTCAGTTCATCAGGATCATAAGCCCTCTGGCCTGGATGCCACTTGCAATCACCGTCTTCGGGATAGGAGACAAACCGGTCTACTTCCTGGTATCCATAGCAGCTGTGTGGCCGCTCGTCATAAACACCTCGTTTGGGGTAAAATCACTCGACGAAATCTGGATGAAAGTGGCTTCAATTTATCACATCAAAGGAATCAGGTTCGTCAGGGAAGTGCTGGTCCCCGCGGTTCTGCCAGACATGCTCACAGGCTTGAGGCTCGCGCTGGGGATATCCTGGATAGTCCTGGTACCGGCGGAGATGCTGGGAGTCTCGAAAGGACTCGGCTACTACATACTCGACACGAGGGACAGGTTTGCCTACGGCGAGCTGATAGCAGTCATTATAATCATAGGTATATTCGGATACATAACAGACTATTCCATAAAGCTTCTGGAAAAGAAATTATCCTGGGCATACAGGGAGGAAGGAGAATAAAGTGAAATACACCTACCCAAAACTCAATGTTGACATGCCCTCCAAAGAGGATGTCAAGGAAAAAACTCCTGGAAGCGCCACGAAGGAGCTTATTGAAAAACTGGAAAGAGAAGGGATCTCCTGCTGGGCCGACAGGGCAGACGCTCAGCAGCCCCAGTGCATATTCGGGCTCAGAGGGGAATGCTGCAGGCTCTGTCTCATGGGCCCCTGCAGAATCACGGAGAAAACTCCGCGGGGAATATGCGGCCTCGACGCAAACGGCATCGCAATGGGACACCTGCTGAGAATGCTCGCCGCAGGCTGCGCCGCTCACGGTCAGCACACCTTCGACGTGCTGGTCACGTTGAAGAAAACTGCGCTGGGTGAAACCGATTACCGCATAATCGGTGAAGAGAGAGTCTACGAGCTTGCCCGTCTCTTCGGAATCGAGACATCGGGCAGAGACGTGAATTCAATAGCGGCAGACGTGACCGACGTGCTCATGGAAGACCTGACGGGCTGGAAAGACGGAACGATGAAAACTCTGCTCGCCATAGCTCCGAAGGAACGGGTAGAGCTCTGGAAAAAACTCGGCATACTCCCTCGCAGCTCTTTCTATGAAGTATTCGAATCCCTACACAGAACCACCCTCGGGGCGAACTCCGACTGGAGGAATATTGCGACGCAGTATCTCAGAACCTCCCTGGCTTACTGCTGGGCTTCCATATTCGGGTCCAACCTGGCCACTGAAATACTCTTCGGCATCCCCGATGTGAAAACCGGTAAAGTCAGCTACAGCGTGCTCAAGGAAGATCACGTGAACATCCTCATCCACGGACACACGCCGACCATGGTGGAGGCTATCGCGGAAAAAGCCAGGGACGAAAAGCTCATCCAGTACGCGAAGAGCAAAGGTGCCGCCGGAATAGTCCTGGGAGGGATGTGCTGCAGCGGACTGGAACTTCTGGCTAGGCACGGAATTCCGTCCGTGACCAACATCCTCGGACAGGAACTCGCCATCGGAACGGGCGCCGTGGACGCGTGCGTCGTAGACCAGCAGTGCGTCATGCCAGGCATCGCGGCAGTGGCCACGTGTTTCGGAACCCTAATGATCACGACCCACGAATCCAACAGGATTCCTGGCGCGATACACGTGCCCTTCAATCCCGCCACGGTCTACGAGGACGCTGAGAGAATAGTGAGAATGGCCATAGACAACTACGCTGAAAGGGATCGATCCAAGATTTACATCCCCTCTGGAGAAACCACGGCGATGGTTGGATTCTCCAGGGAAGCTATATATGAAAAGCTGGGAGGACCCGAGAAAATAGGACAGGCCTTAAGGGAAGGCAGGATAAAAGGGATCGTCACCGTCGTTTCGTGCAACACCTCGAAGGTCCCGTATGAACACAACCAGGTAACCCTCGTAAAGGAACTATTGTCCAGGGGAATGCTGGTCACCACGACCGGCTGCGCCGCCCACGCGCTGCTCAACGCGGGGCTCTGCCACACACTTGCCGCCAGGGAATACGGCTCGAAGGAGCTCGCCGAATACTGCGAGGAACACGGTATCCCTCCGGTCCTATCCACAGGAGCTTGCGTCGACAACAGCAGAACCATCAGGCTCTTCATAGACATCTCTAACGCTATGGGGATTCCCCTTGATAAACTCCCGTTTTTCTTCAGCGGCGTCGAGCCGAGCAATGAGAAATCCGTTGGTGCTGCCATGTCGTTCGTCACACTCGGGATAAGCGCTCATTCCGGATTCCCGAGCCAGCTCCCAATTCCGATACCGAAAAAGAGAGAGGGAGCGAAGCACGACGACGATCTCGTGTTGGAGAGAAGCCCTGTCGTCGACTACTTCGCGGAGGACCTGAAAGAACTTCTGGGAGCAGCGATATATACTGAGCCCTATCCGGAGAACGCTGCAGGCTTGATTCACATGCAGATACACAGAAAAAGGAAAGCGCTGGGCTGGTGAGCTCAATCTCCGCAACCGTGCTTTTTTACGTCCGCAACTCACCCGCCATCCCGGTCAGGTGGCGCAGCAGCTCAAGGTTCCCGGATCCTTCTCAAAGGACAGCGCCGCAAGCTTCATGCCCTCGGAGAGAGTCAGGTATGGGTGGAATGTCCCCGCCAGCTCCCTGCAGGTTATACCATATTTGATTGCGAGCGAAGCCTCCATCACGAGCTCCCCGCCCTCAGGGGCGAGTATCCTTGCTCCTATGAGCTCATCGGTTTCTCCGTTTCTCAAGAGTTTTATGAATCCCCGTACGTCTCTTGCTGCAAGAGCCCGTGGTACATAGGAAAGCGGGAGGGTTACGGCGTCAAAATCCAGCCCCGATTCCTTTGCCTCCCTTTCGCTCAACCCCACGCCAGCCAGCTGGGGGTCCGTGAATATTACCCATGGAAGAGCGGTATAATCTCTTCTTTTCTCCGAACCAGACATCGCATTTTCCGCAGCAAGCGAACCTTCGTATGCCGCAGTATAGACGAACATGGGTTCGCCGATCACGTCGCCCGCAGCGTAAATCCCTGGAGATGACGTCTCCAGCGTCTCCTTCACGACTATGAAACCCTTCGAGTCGATTTCCACTCCCGCTGCCTCGAGGTTCAATCCCCTCGTGTTAGGCGTCCTACCCACAGCGATGAGGATCTTCTCGGCGCAGAAAAAACGTTTCTTCCCCTCTATGGTCGTAGAAACCACCACTCCCTCCTGGCTCTTTTTCACCTCCGTTATGGAAACTCCCGTAACGACCTTCACTCCATCATTCTCCAGATACCCGGTGAGCGCATCAGTCACATCGGGGTCTTCCAGAGGCAACACCCGACTCGAACGCTGCAGGATCGTTACCTCGCATCCGAAACGGGCAAGCATTTGCGCGCACTCGAGAGCAACGAACCGCCCTCCGATCACAACCACGGACTCAGGGAGTCTTTCCAGTTCGAAAAGTGAATCGCTCGTCAAGTAATCGACGTCTTCGATACCCTCTATCGGCGGGACTGCGGGAGAAGCGCCGGTGGCGATCAGGATTTTTTCGGCGACGATCTTCTCCCCATTCACTTCCACTTCCCGGGGTCCCACAAAACGGGCGCGCCCTTCCACAACCTGTATCTTCTCGTTTCCGGCAATCACGTCCGCATATTTTTCCTTCCTAAGCCCTTCGATCAGTTCCCGTTTTTGCTCGATTACAGCTTTGAAGTCGGCAAGCCTCCCTTCAGTCTGAACACCAGCGAAATCCTGTCTTTTAGCCCGCCACAGGGATTCCGCCGCTCTAATTAGAGTTTTGGAAGGAACGCACCCCACGTTCACACAGGTGCCCCCGATAAGCCCCTCGTTTACCATGACGACCCGGGCACCCAGATCAGATGCCCTGATCGCGGCGGCGAAACCCGCAGACCCTCCACCTATGATTAACAGTTCTGCATTAGATGCACGATTCTGTTTCATCTCGACACCCCTTTCCCCTTTTTCACATTCACTGCCCTGTATCCCTGCCCGCGGACTACCTGCTTCAGATCATCCGCCGTGACAGACGGAGCTGCGAACACCACCGCTCTTTTGTTCTCATAGCTCACCTTCGCGTCCTGGACACCGGGAGTCTCTTTCAATTTCTTCTCGAGGGAAACAGCGCAGCTTTCACACGTCATGCCGCGAATTTCCATCTCCCAGCGAACTACCTCTGCGCTTTCAGTAACGGCAACAGGTGATGTATTTTTGAAGAACAGCCCCGAATAGTTCGGGAAAAACGCGAACGCAAGCGCAAACGCAGTAGCGACCCAGAGTGTGATTTTGTTTATTTTTCTCAGCCTCGACATCCCATTCTCTGCAACTGCGGCTTCGCAGCACTCCTCGACTCCCGATTCCTCACCTCCTGATGAATACGCTCTCGGCTTCCTGTACGTGAAGTAGAAGGCAACACCCAAAAACAGGAACGTAACAGGAAGCGTCACGGGACGCAGTTCAGCGAACCTCGCAGACAGCGCTCCTCCGGAGACGCCAAAAACCACCAGCAGAAGAGGCAACCAGCAGCAGGCGGATGCGATAAGAGCTGAACCTACAGCGCCGAGCTGAGCCACCACGCTAGCCCTGAGCGTCCCTGTTTTTCCGACTTTCTCACCGGTTGTCGAGGCTTTTTTTCTCGTTTTCCTTGACGCATATTCTGCTTTTTCA
Source organism: uncultured bacterium (assembly GCA_964429585.1). GTDB lineage: Bacteria > Desulfobacterota > Deferrimicrobia > J040 > J040 > CAYSCN01. The sequence goes on from CAYSCN010000022.1 coordinate 18,846, forward strand.
TCGCTCATCACTCTTCTCCTTCCATCGCCTCCAAAATGGGGCAGGTATTCGTTGGCCTCTCCGCTTCACAGGAAGCAACGAGTCTGCTCAGGGCACTCTCCATCCGCTCGAGAGTCCGTATCTTTTCTCTTATCTCGGCGATTTTCATCTCGGCCTGTCTACGAACGTCCTCGCAACGCGATCTTCCGTCGAGCCTGAGAGACAAAAGCTCCCTGATTTCATTGAGCGTAAAACCGAGCTCCTTCGCGCGCCGGATGAAACGAAGACGGGAAACCGCTTCCTCCGGATAAAGCCTGTACCCCCCCTCCGAGCGCGGTGGTTTTTCGATCAACCCGATCCTCTCGTAGAAACGGATCGTTTCAATACCAACTCCCGCAAGACGTGCAAGTTTCCCTATGGTTAGAACCTTCATCCCGGTCACTCCTTTTCATAATTTCAATTATCTGCCCTGTAGTATACTACAGAGTCAAGACTGAATATCGGGTGAGTCCTCACGAGTGTCAGCGGGATAAGAGTGGGGGCAAGCGCTTTTAATTTTTTCGATAACAATCTCTTGAAAAAGGCGCAGGTCCTGCAAACCCGGGGGTTCACAGAACCGATAGCCTTCATGCATCAACTGGAACGCAACAAATTCCCGTTCTTTATTTTCCGGTCAAATCCCCGATATCCATCAGGGGAATGACGCCGCCCTGACCGCCGGAGAAAATAACCCTCGGCATTGCGCCGTCCCACTTCTTGTCGAGCATCTCTATCTGTCTAAGCTTTACCATGAGAGGGGTTATCTGCTCCTTCTGCAATCTGAGAGACTCGGCCTCGGCGTGCGCTTCAGTTATCTTCTGCTCCGCCTCGATCTTAATCCTTTCAAGATCCCTAACCGCCTTGAGAGCCAGCTGTTCAGCTTCCTGCTTCGATTCTATTGCATTGATGAACTTTCTGGAAAATTCAAGATCAATGATTGAGAATCCGTCCACGTTCAGGGCGAACTCAGCGAGTTTCTCGGTCAGAAGCTTTTCGGTTTCCTCTGAGACCTGCTGCCTCTTCCCTATCAGTTCCACCGCCGTGTATTTCGCGGTTACAGCCTTGACCGACTCCTGAACTGCGGGGTCTATTACCCTCATTTTGAACTCTCTCCCGAGGTTCTGGTATACCCAGTTGGCCCTATCCGGCATGATGTGATAGTTGAGAGCAATGGTAGAGCGGACGTCCTGCAGGTCCTTGGATGATGCCGCCGCCGTTGTCTCCGACTTCTGGATCCTCACATCGATCTTCTCGATGACCTGCATAATCGGTATCCTGAAGTGGAGCCCCTCTCCCAGAATCTTGTCCTGAACAGCACCGAAGTTCATCACCACACCCCTTTCACCCGCTCCTATCTTCACAAAAGGATTGAACCCTATTATGAGAATCAGAAACAGGGCGATCAGGATGCCCCATTTGGCGTACTTCTTCCCTTTTCTTTTTATCTCCTCGACATTGTAATTCTCTTCTCCGTTCATGCCACACCTCTCAGATTTAAAATTTTTTGAATATTTTTATATTCTCTTATATGTTCTCACATTTATCTCCATCTGTCTCTATCGGAAATGTGGATATGCAGAACATTTTCATCGGGGAAATCGGAAGAGAGCAGAAGAGGCAATGGTTTCGACACGCACGTGCCACCCTGGAACCGGTGAGCCACTATCGGTTTCCCCGCTCACCTGGAGTCACTCCGCTTTCATCTGGACTGTCCTGATTTATACAGACAAATACGATTATCTGCAATCCAAAAATCATCCCTCGTCGCTCTGACACCAAACTCAATCAACTCAGCGACCAACATTCGAAAGAGAAGTAACTCAAGCCCGGCTATTTTCTTTCCGATGATAATATAATAAAAAAATACACCATAAGGGGAACAAACCATGCTGCTCAAACCCGAGGTGATGCTCGACAACCTGATCCTTTCGCTCTCAGATTCCCTGGATCTGATCCATCCCATAGCAGTCAATCACCAGCAAAGGGTCGCATATATTTCTCTTCGCATCGCAAAGAAGATGGGCTTCAGCCCTGTCGAACAATCCCACCTGATGTACGCGGCGGTTCTCCACGACATCGGGGTCCTTTCCGTGGAAGAAAAGATCGGACTCATGACCCTCGAAACGGACCTGGAAAACGTGGAACGGCATTCCATCCTCGGCGCCGACCTGCTCAGACGTCACAAATTATTTGAAAAGGCATCAGAAATCGTTCGCCTGCATCACAGACCATGGAATGATGAAGACACCCGGGGAAACGTGAGCGAGGACGTGAGGCTATTCGCCAACATAATCAATCTCGCGGACTTCGTCGACAGATACGTCAAAAGAGGGGCCGGAATCCTCAACAAGGCGAAGTCAGTTTGCGAAGAGGCCGCGCGGCTCGAAGGGAAAGAGTTCTCTCCCGACATCGTGTCGTGCTTGCAGGACCTTTCAAAGGAGGAATCGTTCTGGCTCGATTTTTCCTCTCCCAGAATCTATTCCATCATCACCAGAATCATCCAGTGGCCACGGATAGAGATGGACCTGGACGGACTTGAGCAGATTGGTAAAGTTTTCTCCCAGATAGTCGATTTTCGCAGTCATTTCACCGCCACTCACTCGGCCGGGGTCGCGGCGGTAGCTCAAGAACTGGCGAGAAGGATGCTTTTCTCCGAAAAGGAGTGCCGGTTGATGCTCATAGCCGGATACCTCCACGACCTGGGAAAAGTTGCCGTTCCGAATTCAATCCTGGAGAAACCCGACAAACTCGACCCGGAGGAGTTCGAGGCCATTCGAGCGCACACGTATCACACGTATCACATACTGACTACAATAGGCGGCCTGGAAATGGTAGCCGAGTGGGCCGCGTTCCATCATGAACGTCTCGACGGCAACGGGTATCCTTTTCATCTTAGAGGCGATGCCCTGTCCCTGGGTTCCCGGGTTATGTGCGTGGCAGACGTATTCACCGCATTGACGGAAAACAGACCATATCGCGAGGGATTGAATCGTGAGAAAACTCTCTCGATTCTTCACAATATGGTCGCCAATGAGTGGCTGGACGGGAATATCGTGAAAACTCTCGAAGAAGACTATGAAGAAATCGATAAGGCGCGGTCCATCGCCCAGGAAGTTCACGCATACGATTACACGACGCTATTGGGCAAGAACTCCGGAGCCAGCGCCCGGTAACTTTGCCAATATATTTCTCGTCTGCAACCAAACGCCGCTTTCACAGCCCATTCCCACAAAGCACATGCCTAAGCGCCATCTCCTCACAATGGCACCATGGAAACTTGTAATCTGTTACAATTGTCTGACAATCGGCCGAAACCAAGAACAATAAAAATGGGGTGCGAAGCATCGTATGATCCTGGCTTTTCTCGCTCTCGTTTCCGGACTGTTACTTTTGATGTGGAGCGCGGACCGCTTCGTGCTGGGCTCGGCCGTAACGGCTCGGCATTTCGGAATACCACCCCTGTTGATCGGCATGGTGATCGTCGGATTTGGAACATCAGCCCCCGAAATGATGGTCTCAGCACACGCAGCCCTCCAGGGCAATCCAGGCCTCGCGCTCGGAAACGCCTACGGTTCCAACATCGCCAACATAGCTCTGATACTGGGTCTGACAGCGCTTGTAAACCCCATTTCCGTCCAGTCACGTATACTGAAGAAAGAGCTCCCCATCCTGATAGCTGTTACCGGTCTTGCCGCCTATCAGATGTGGGACGGGGAACTGTCTCGCGGCGACGCCTGGGTCCTGCTGCTAGTATTCGGGGGACTTATGGCCTGGAGCATCTGGCAGGGGTTAGGAGAGAGAGCAGATACCCTGGGCAACAGGGTCGAACAGCAACTTTCATCATACACCATGCCCATCGGCAGAGCAGTCATCTGGCTGGCCATGGGCCTGGTAATGCTCACCATAAGTTCACGCATACTGGTCTGGGGGGCAGTGGAAATCGCCAGATGGCTGGGAGTTTCCGACCTGATCATCGGGCTGACGATCGTGGCAGTCGGAACATCGCTGCCCGAACTGGCCTCCTCGCTCACAGCTACCCGCAAAGGCGAGTTCGACATCGCCATAGGCAACGTCGTCGGCTCAAACCTCTTCAACACTTTAGCAGTGGTAGGGATAGCCGGAGCAATTCGCCCCACCAGGGTCGCTCCGGAAGTCTTCTACCGGGACATTCCTGTCATGGGAGCCCTGACCGTTTCCCTGTTCATCTTTTGCTATGGGTTTCGAGGGCCAGGGAGAATCAACCGGCTCGAGGGAGCCGCGTTGCTGGCGTTCTACGTCGCCTACATGATCTTCCTGGTAACGAGCGCAATCGTAAAATGAGGATAATCCTCCCACATACAACGCCTGCAGGCAAAAAAACCGCCCGGATTATAACCCGGGCGGCTCTCGATGTCCTTTCACGAATCCAGCTGCCTACAAAAGGCATATCAACTCACTTCTTCTTTTCACCAGTTTCAACCTTTCTGAGACCGTAACAAACGACCAGCAGAACCATCAGCGTAAACGCTCCCATCCCTTTATCCAGATTTCCAGACGAAGATGCCACGGAACACCCACCTCCGCTTCCGCCTCCCGGGGCAACTGATGAGTCCGTGCCCGATCCGCTGACGCTCATCGTTATGGAACTTTCGTCCGGGTCGTTCGAGGGAATATCGAAGGAATCACTGAAGTTCCCGGTATTGGTTGGAGCAAACTGCACCGTTATTGCGCACGACGCGGAAGGAGCAAGTGTTTGCCCTGAACAGTCATCACTCACGATACTGAACGGATCTGAAATGGCATCCACCTGAGCCACAGTTCCAAGCGTGAGATCCGCCGTGCCGTCGTTGGTCAGTGTTACCGTGTGTTCAGCCATGGCGTTTGTTTCCACGTTTCCGAAGGGCATGCCATGGTCGTCGACCGGGTTTATTGAGTCTGACACTGTGATATCCGGCACAGGTGTCGGTGTCCCTGTCCCGCTCACGTTCACCGTCACCGAGCTCTCATCCGGGTCGTTCGAGGGAATATCGAAGGAATCACTGAAGGCACCGGCAGCAGTCGGCGCGAATCGGACCGTAAGAGAGCAGGATGCAGTTGAAACAAGAGTCTGGCCGGAGCAAGTATCAGAGGTAATCGAAAAAGGAGATGCCAGAGAATCCAGCTGAGCCACGTTACCCAGAACCAGGTCGGCAGAACCATCGTTTGTTACCGTCACAATCTGGTCGGATGTGCTGTTTTCCATGACGCTCCCAAAGGGCACCTGGAGATCATTGTTCGGACTGACGGAATCTGTAACCGTGATATCAGGAACCTGCGAGCTCGTTCCCGTCCCGCTTAAATTCACTGTCACGGGGTTTTCGTCCGAATCGTTCGAAGGGATATCGAAGGAATCATTGTACGAGCCAACCCCGGCTGGCGAGAATCTGACTGTTATGGTGCATGATGCAGACGGCGCGAGCGTCTGGCCAGAGCAACTGTCAAATGTGACGGAAAATGGTGAAGACAATGTATCCACCTGGGCAACGTTTCCAACTGTGAGATCTCCTGTCCCATCGTTGGTCACGGTAACGGTCTGATCCGCCGTAGCCCCTTCCGTCACATTGCCGAAGGGAACCGAGAGGTCCCCGGTGGGTGAGACCGAATCGGTTACAGTGATGTCTGGCGTCAGCGTCACTACCTGCACTTCATCAGCACCCATGTCGACCGTTCCGTTGATCACACGGCTATCACCCTCAAAATCTGAAGAAGGTATTCCAGGAACGTTGTTATCACCCTTGTCGATGGCAGGAGAAGATGACGATAGGTGAAGGTCCCAGACGGCAGGATCCGCGGCGGACACATCGACGAACAGGGGATCGGCATTGATGTTGCCACCGGTGGATGTATTGTCCCCTATCTCAACGTCTGCAGACGAGTAGTCGTTATTATAAACGTTGACCGTTGCTCCGGTTCCGTCCAGGTCCACGTCATCATTGATGAAGATCTGATTATCGTTCTGAACAGTGGGATTCCAAATCACGTTGTTGTAGAAATCGAGAACCCCCGCGTTCCCATACATATCTATATAAATGGAATCTCCCCAGCTCTGCACCACCCCGTTGTTGTCGACGAAGGTGTTATTGACTACCCTGTAAGTCCCGCCGTTGAGGGTATTGGCGAAAACATACATGCCTCCGCCCAGATTGGCGTAATTCTTCGAAAACCGGTTATTAACCACAGTTACCACTTGCTGGGAGGTGGATGTCCCATCCCCGTATATTTTGAGCCCCCCCACGCTGTTCCCGGCAAAGAGATTGGAATCCAGCAACACGACCCCACCGCTGCGGAAATTTATCATCAGAGCGGTGTCGGGGTTGTTGACAAACTCATTTTCACTGATCGTGAGATTCACATCGATAGCCGTGGAATCGATGTTCAAAGTGCCATGTCCAAAGCTATCGTTTCCAGAGAACCTGTTTCCCGTAACGGATACGCTCTGCCCCCCAGCGGCGGAATCCGGATATATAGCCATTCCGGACCCCATTGTTCCGGTCCCCACGTTGTCGAGGAATTCGCAACCTGCAACACTCACGGTCGAGGAAGAATAAATAGTAACTGCAGGCCACCGAAAAAAATTCTTCTCGCTGCTATTTTGAAATGTAATCCCGTTAAGGGAAATCTCACCCGAACTATTTATGAGTTCGAGTATCGGGGTCGAATTTCCCCCGTCGAACACCGTGTTTCCCCCGCCTGCCCCATTTATAGTCAACCCGAAGCTCTCAGTAGAGGAAAAAGAAAGATAATCGGTCACAGTAAAAGTCCCCGCTGCGAGGTTAATGATATCGTCTTCCCCGTTGTTTTCTGCCTGGGTCAGTGCAGCCTGAAAACCAGCCACGTCGCCGGCAGATACGTTGAACACCGCCGCCCCAACAAAACCAGCGCGAATGATAAGAATACATGCGAGCGATACAACCATTCCACACAAAAACCTCTTCATCACATTCCCCCTTTCGCTGGCACCTCGTTCGATTCACACCGCTGAATCCCTCAACTCCCCGGCGGCACAAGCCAGTTTGTAGCAACCAGAACGCGCTTTTCGACCTCTCAAGAACCCCTCACAACCGTCTATCAACGAAAATATTTCCTGGTAAAGATTCTCGCTCAGGCAGGATTACATATCGATTACATGAACGAAGAAAACTCTCTTCAAATTAAAACGGGAATCGTAAAGCAACCTCCACACATCGCCCGGAGTTCCTCATAACTCTAAAGAAGCATGTTATAATTTGAAAAATGCTGATCGTTTGACCTCCGGCAGGCGGTTCGGCAACCATCAACTGTAAAAAACAGGGAGAAAGGGGCAGGGTCCGTTTCCGGTGCGACGATCTCTCCATCCCACCCATCCGATTTAGTGAGATTGACTGCTTTGAACATAGCCAAGATAACCCCTCCTCGGTACAGAGGAATACAGGTGAGGGCACGCCTGCTCAAAAAACTCAACGAGTCCGAGGGAGGATCCCTCATATGGGTCGAGGGGCCTGCAGGATCGGGCAAAACGAGTCTCATCTCGAGCTATGCAGAAGAAGGAAAATTCCCGGTGCTCTGGTATCAGCTTGGAACAGAAGACTCCAACCCCTCTGGCTTCTTTTTCTACCTGGGAAAAGCTTACAAAAAGGCACGCCCAAGGGCACGGAGGTCGATCCCGCTTTTAACCCCCGATAGAATGGGAGGAATTCACGAATTCGCGAACAAATGCTTCACGGAACTATTTTCCGGCCTCCCCGAGGGATCGCTCATCGTTTTCGACGACTATCAGGAACTGGGCGCCTCCGGCCCAATCGGAGAAATCCTCCTGCGGGAGCTGTCGAGAGTTCCAGGTCACATCAGAGCATGCATTCTGAGCAGATCATCTCCGCCGTCCTGGCTCATCAGGCTCAAATCACAAAACAGACTCATCACCATCGGTTGGGAAGAATTGCGCTTCACCCCCGAGGAGACCCTCCTGGTCGTCCAGTCAGCAATGGGACAGTCAGCATCCGACGAGCTGGCCGAACGCCTTCACCGATACACTGACGGGTGGGCAGCAGGACTCACGCTCGCCCTGACCGCCCTGAGAGAAGGCAGGCTCACCTCCGATATGCTCTTCTCGGGACACCACGAAGACATAGTCGATTACCTGAGCTCGGAAGTCTTCTCACTCCTGAACGAGGAATGGAAGGATTTTCTCACGCGCACGGCTTTCACTCCATTCCTGTCGGCGGGCATGGGCGCCACAATCTCGAACAACCCTCAGGCAGGAAAAATTCTTGAGGAAATGACGAGAAACAACTACTTCACAGCGAAGCACGGAAGTTCCCCTCCGCTATACAGATACCACCCGCTCTTCAGAACATTCCTCAGGTCCCGTGCCCTCGAAAGATACGCAGATGAAGACATTAAAGAAATTTTAAACGTCACCGCTGAATCCCTCATAGAAGATGGCTTCGCGGAAGAAGCCGCAGCTCTTTTCACGGAGGCTGAAGACTACTCATCCCTCTCGCGCCTCGTTCTGGAAAATGGAGGAAGTTTGCTCAGTCAGGGCCGCCTGGAAACTCTCGAGAGCTGGATCGAGGCTCTGCCGAAGAGCATCCTCCAGTCGAACCCCTGGCTCCTCTACTGGCGGGGTCAGTGCCATCTCCTCAAGAGCCCTCCCATTGCCAGAAAATCCTTTGAAGAAGCATTCTCGCTTTTCAGAAAATCCAGAGATCTCTCGGGAATTTTCCTCGCCTGGTGCGGAGTGGTGGACGCATTTCTGAACGACCAGAGCGACCTCAAACCCCTCGGCAACTGGATAAGAACCCTTGACGAAATCATGAACGAGTACGGCAAGCCCCAATCACCGGAAATAGAATCCCACGTCGCAACGAGCACCTTCACGGCGCTGGTCATATCTAAGCTGGAACACCCTCGTTTCAATTACTGGCTCAAGAAGGTGACCGAGATCACCGAGAGCTGCCCAGCGCCCTTCATAAGGTTCCAGGCCTTTTTCTCCCTCATCCTCCACTACATGTGGATTGGAGAACTGCACAGGGGAAAGGCAACGCTCTCGAGGCTCCAAGCATACTCCAGAAGAAGGGATGCACCACCCCTTGCATCACTCGCTCATCTCATGTTTGAGGGCAAGTATTTCTGGCTCGAGGGCAAGTTCGAGGAATCCCTCAAGTCCGTCAGAAAATACATCGAATTGAGCAGAGAAACTGGAATCCACATCTGGGATCACTTCGTTTTCTCAACAGCCGCCAGCGCCTGTGCCGACATGGGCAATTTGACCGAAGCAGAAAACCACCTGAAGGCGATGTCACACGTCCTCGAAACCGGGCGAATCTGGGACATTTCTTACTACCACCACATCGCCTCCTGGCTGGCACACTTAAAAGGCGAGCTTCTCTTCTCGCTCGCCGAATGCGAGAGAACCCTCAAACTGGCGAAAAAAACGGGCAGCCTGATAGCGACCCTGCTCGCCCAGCTCAGCATGGCCCGACTGAAGCGGTTGACCGATGACCGCGAAGAATCGAGAAAACACCTGAAAGATGCGTACCGATTATCCCGTAGAATGAAAAGTCCCCTTCTGGACTACCACTGCAGAATCACTGAGGCATGGCTGAACCTGCTCGACGGGAAAGAAGATGAATGCGCGAAAATCCTAGAAGAAACCCTCCCTACCGCTCGAAAGAAGGGGTTCAAAAACCTCGACTCCTGGCACCCCGAGATGATGACCCAGATTTTCCTCAAAGCGCTCGAGAGAGGGATAGAAGTCGACTACGTCCAGTCCATCATAAGGGAGCGAAGGTTGTCCCCCCAATCGGCTCCAGTCCACCTGGAGAACTGGCCCTGGAAAGTTCGAATCCGCAGCCTCGGAAAATTCAGCATCGAGGTCGACGACAAACCCCTTAAATTTTCCGCGAAGGCGAGCAAAAAACCCCTCGAACTGCTCAAAGTGCTCCTCTCTTTTGAAGGCAGAGAAGTGAGCAGGGAGCGCGCGGCAGATTTGCTCTGGCCGGATTCGGAAGGCGATCTCGCGCTCCAGAACCTCGCCACCACCCTCCACCGGCTCCGCAAATTGTTGAGAAACGAAGAGGCAATAATCCTGAGAGGAGAGCGGCTTTCTCTGAATCCGGACGCCTGCTGGGTGGACGCGTGGGCATTCAACGCCGCGGCAGAGGAACTCGACAGGATCGAGTGGATAAAAGGAGATACGCCCCCTCCAGAAGAACTCATCGCAGCGGGAAAAAAGGCGGTGGAACTGTTCAAAGGCCACTTCCTGCTCGAGGACGAGAACAGGCAGTGGACAACATCAGCGAGAGAAAAAATAAGAAGCCGATTCCTTCGTTGCGTGATGACCCTGGGGGCAGCTCTCGAGGAACTGGGACTGTGGAGCGAAGCCACCGATGTCTACAACAGGGGAATAGAAATAGACGACCTGGCAGAGGAATTTTATCAGAGAATAATGCTCTGCTACTGGAAGATGGGGAAGCGAACGCAGGGGCTATCGATCTACGAGCGATGTCGAAAGGTGCTCGCATCCAATCTGGGGATCGAACCCTCGGATGAAACGGAAGAAATTCGCCGCACCCTCCTGAAAGAAGCTCCCTGATGGCAAGGAAGAAACGGACAAAGCCCGTGAAACATTTTTCAACTGTAACCCATCTGTAATCTTCCCCACTTCATAATGGAAGGGAATATATGGAAAGTGGCGCGCCTTTACGCGGACATACTTCACTGCGCCACCTTCCCAAATGAGAGGAGGTAACCATGTCCAAAACGAAACTTAGATTCCTCTCGATATCACTGCTCGACAGGGAAGAAAGAGACGTTACGGAATCGCTGACTCACATTCTCGACCAGTTCGAAGCACATCTCCACATGGACGCTCTGATCGAAGCAAAAGCATTCCTGAACGTATTCATAAGGAAGCTCAGTCTCATCGTCAGTAGCGGGAAGATTCACCCGTTCGTCGGAAACATCCTTCTCGTGGAAGCCATCAAAACCAGATGCATCATCGAGGCAAAGGAAAATCGCTAAAAAACGAATAACTACGGAGCTTTAGTTTGGAAACATACATCGTTCGCATATACCGACGGGAAGAAGAAGAAAACGAGGAGAAGACAATTGTGGGAACGGTGGAGCTCGTCGGTAGTAAGACCCAGACAACCTTCGACTCCGCCGAAGGCCTGTGGGATTTCATCGTGTCAGTGAAAAAACGAGAATAAAACCGCGAAAGGCCAATCATCCAGTGCAGCCCCAAGGTCGCGAAGCGCTCCATTCCTCCAGCGTCAATATGCTCCCCTCATTGAAATCGCGCCAGCGTTTTTTCCACACACTTAAACAATTTGTATTCCCGCGTCGGAAATGATATCTTTCCCTTTCAGTCTTTTCCGGAGTGAGAAAACCAAAAGGCAGGCCTGATGAAAATAGTTGGTATAGTAGGCAGCTACCGGAAAGGGGGAATAATCGACTCAGCAATCGATGAAATCCTCCTCTCTGCGGCAGAAGAAGGAGCGGAAACGCGCAAAATATACCTCATCGACTCTAACATAGAGTTCTGCACCAACTGTCGCGCCTGCACCCAGGAAAAAGGAGATGATCGTGGAAAGTGCATCCTGAATGACGATATGGACGTCATCCTGAACGAGGTTGAAACCGCAGACGGGCTGGTCCTTGGCTCACCGGTCAACGCGGGCACAGTCACGGCAGTGATGAAAACATTCATTGAAAGACTCGTCTGTTACACCTGCTGGCCCTGGGGAGAAAACGCGCCCAGGGTGAGAACCAGGCTTCGAAAAAAGAAGGCTGTCATTGTGGCCTCCTCAGCGGCACCTCGGTTCATAGCCCGCCTGTCAACCAACGTCGTCAAGCTTCTCAAGGATACAGCGGACTTACTCGGAGCACGAACGGTCGGGGTCTGCTTCATCGGCCTGGCAGCAAGAGAACCTCGTCAGGACATAGGACACGGGTCGAGAGCGAAAGCTCGTCGACTCGGGAAAGAACTGGTCTCGCTCATTTCCAAGAACTACTGACCTCCTGATATTCAGGTCCGGATGGATTTCACGTGCAGGTCTCTGGCGTGACTTATCATTTTCAAAAGGTTATCGATTCGGAAACCGTAAAATCTGAGCCTGGATGGAACGCCTGGAACGTTAGATTCGATCAGGAAACCTCTCACGAAAATACCCACTTTCTTCGGCTCCCCCTCCATCTTTTCATATGGAACAAAGTACCGATGAAATAGAACCCTCACCTCCAACCCGTCCTGGAAAACCAGGAGTCTGAAAAACGGCCAGGGCACGCGAAAAAGGAAAATTGACCCCCCGCCGGTGCTCGAACAAACCACCTCTCTGCTTTGTTCAAAAGGCGAGGGGAAGAAATTGAAGGCCACGGAACCCACGAGCATGGCGAAAATCGTGAGTAAAATTCCGCTTTCCCCATTTTCAGGGCCTAAAAAAACCCACACCAGGTACGCCACGAAAGACGGCAGGGCAATCATCACCATCGCAGTCCAGTATATGCCCCCCGGGAAAAGAGCATCTTCGTATTTCCTCTCTCCTCTCGGAGACGGGCGGCCGAGGCATCGAAAGCTCAAAACGGCAATTAGGAGAAGCTGGACTCCGGCAATTGTCAATAACACCCCAATCGCCAACCCTTCAAGAGAATATCCCAGAGGCACAACCATGGAGTAAAACGTGAGGAACATCGTCCAGACAACGGAAACGACAAAAAGGATAATAGCCAGTCGCGCCACCTTTCTCCCCCACGGCGCGCCCTTTTTCAACCCCTTTGAGGATAGGTAAAGTGCCGTAGCCAAAATAAGACCTGCTGCCATCGCAACTTCGGGGTATTTTGAAGACAACCCGAGCTTGACTTCGACGTAAGGGAACATATGACCAATTATCACATTCCACATGCCCCCGAAGATCGAAACCCATACGAGGAACCTCAGCGCCTCAGCTGCCTTATCGGGTCCCGCCTCTTCGGTTCCAAGTTCCCCCAGCAAATCTAAAAAAGACATATCTCGCACCCTAAGGGATATATATCTGCTAATTAAGGATTACACCATACCGCAGGAAATAACAACACAATCAGAGTGCGACGGATGACACCTCCAATATTTCTACAGATTTCAACAGCAAATGGTAATATAGCTTTGAGGGGGAAACACATGGACGGGCCGGCAGATTCAGCCATCGACCGAATTTCTGAGCCCATTTAATAGACATCTCACAACATTGAATAAACGTCACCCCGGCAATCCAGTTTCAAAATCGAGAGGAGGGAACAATGAGAAGGATACCCAGCTGGTTTTGGCTTTTGGCAATCATACTTTTCACAGGAACGGCGTCCACATCCCGGGCCGGCGTGGTGCTCACAGCAAAAGACGGGAGCAAAACCTACATCTCCCGGGGAAAGATGAAGGAAGTGCCTGCCCGGGACCCCAACGTGGTCATTCTGGATTCGAGGAATGAAACGATCACCATGATCAACATGCGCAACAGAGTCTACGCGAGCGGGAAAGTCGAAGAGCTGTGCCGGGCAGTGAAAAACACCGTCCAAAACATGATGGAGAGCATCCCACCCGAGCAGAAAAAAATGATGGAGCAGTACATGTCAATGATGGGGAAAAAGGAGGCTTCAAGGCCCAAATCCGTGAAAGTCGCAAAAAGCGGAAAAGGAAGGAAGATAGCCGGATATCCCACCGTCAGGTTCACCGTGGAGGTTGATGGAAGACTCTACGCCGAGCACTTCGTCACATCCTCCAGCGATATCCTCGGAGAATTTGGAAATTTCAGGAAATTTTCCAAAGTAGCCTCGAAACTCGACGCATGCCTTTCAGAAGGGATGGCAGAGGCCCCGTTTCCCGTGCCCGAGACTTCTCCCGAATACAGGAAGATTTACGAAGCGGGATACAGCATGCTCGTCATCAACTACAGCGAGGGAACTCCCCGGGTCGAAGAGGAAGTGGTAAAGGTCAGGAAACTGTCCATCTCAGACTCCGAATTCCTTCCGCCAAAGGGTTTCAGGAAGGTTTCATTCGACGAGTTGATCGCTGGAGGGATGTAGAAAACCACCAGGCGGTTGCTCTGACACCAGAACAGGTCACTGCGAAACACGTGGTCCGTGGCTGCGTGGTTGAGTAGCTGCGTATGCCAAACACGAAGCACGAAATACGAATATCTAAACAAATTCTAAATTCGAAACACAAATGTTCAAAACATATCCAGAGAAATGGTCTGTGGTTGAGTAGTTGTGTAGCTGCGTGGTTGGGTGTTGTCTTTCGCAACTACGATAACTACGCAACCACATAACCACGACCCACATTCCCTCCAC
>CAYSCN010000023.1:0-33152 GCA_964429585.1 uncultured bacterium
ATTTAATATTAAAAAAGGGACCGATAACATCCAAATCTTTAAGGATCAAATACCAATTTGACACCAATCGATTTAATAATTTACATAAAATAACTATTTATGCCTACGATTGGGCGGGAAAAGTTTCATCGTTTTACTTTTTTGTAAAGGTTAGTGAAAGGCCTACAATTTCCGTCGATTCTCCAAAGACCGGAGACATTTGGAAAATTGGTGACGTTGAAAGGATTGTATGTACATTCACTGGTGACGTGGGTAATTACTTTTCGATTGAATTAAGCAGAGATGGTGGAGTAAATTGGGAAGTTTTAGAGCCATACTTATATTCGGATTCTGGAAACGTAGTTGAATATTTCTGGAGAGTGATGGGAGAGCCCTCAGAAATGTGTATTATTAAAATAACGTCAATTAGAAGTGAAATGATAAGTGCAACAAGTGGATTGTTTTCTATAATTGATGCATCAAATCCTTTAGACCTCGACAGTGATGGAGTGAATGATACTGAAGAAATGGGTCCTGGTGGTATGGACAGAAACTATGATGGAAATCAGGATGGGATTCCGGATTGCAAACAGGAAAACGTAGCCTCCATGCACACGTATGACGGGGAGCATTACATCACTCTCGAGGCCTCGGAGGGGAAACTCAGCGAAGTTCGGGTGATTGATTCTCCCGAGGATGGGCCTGTTGGAGTGGAATTTCCGTATGGACTTGTCGGATTCGCCGTTGAAGGAGTAAATCCGGGTCAGAAGATTGTGGTGAAGCTTTTCGTAGATTCGGTCTTGCCTGATACTTACTATAAGTTCGGAATGACCCCTGGAAACATGTTGCGGCACTGGTACGAATTCAAATACGACTGGCAGACTGGTCTTGGCGCTGAATATGACGGATTCACCATATTACTCCACCTAGAGGATGGCGCTAAAGGTGATGATGACATATCAATAAACGGTCGGATAGTTGACGTAGGAGGTCCCGTCATATACGTTTCTAATTTGCCATCGACTGGATTGTCCGGGAAGAACGGAGGTGGAGGATGCGCAATTATAACGGAAAATGGTAAATCCTGGAGTTCCTCTATCCTTCTGCTGATTCTTCTTGTTGGGATTTTCCTGATGATAAGAAGGAGAGATGTTTGATTTTAGATGTTTGAAATCATATTCAGCCCTCCTGTCCCGGGGGGCTTTTTTCTTTCTTCACAATCCATAACTGATGGATTATATTGGCTACGTTTCGATTTGTGTGTAAATTTGAGTTGAGCCATGACTCTTCGTATGAAAATGAAAGAGATAAGAAGGAAGGTGAAGGTTCTTTCCGTGTTTCCTGATGTTCAGTCGTCACTTTATCTTGTGGCTGCGAGGCTTAGGTGGGTGGAGCAGAAAAGGTGGAACAGGCGGGTGTATCTGGATATGGAGTTGCTCGTTTCCCAGGAACCGGGGGGATCGGCGTGATGAAATTACTATGGAATACGAGGAGTTATGAATTTACACACAAATCGGGGCGTCATCTTGTGAAAATATCACTAAAATAGAGAATAATTGTTTTTTATGATTGTATATTAAGAAAATAACTATCTTTGACTCGGAAAAGATGGATAAGGAAAAAAGGGTGCTTTATTTTAAAAAAGCACCCATTCCGGAAGATTTATGGTTAGTAACTTTTCTAGGTTTTTTTCAATTCTATTTACCTAGCTACTCTCCCTATAGACCCCATGATATCTGTCCGTAAAGTGGTGGTCAGTCTCTCGTCGGTGCCCATTACCCAGCCTGCGCCCAATCCTAAGAATCCAGGGCTGTAATATTGCGCTTCGCTTTTGATTTCAACTTTGTGTTTGTCTGGTGTAAATTTAACAACTGCTCTTACCTTGTATGATTCTTCTAGCTTACCTGTCCATGAATATAACCAACCAGTCCTTAAATATCCGTCTTCTTTAGATAATATTTCAATATCAAATTTCCTGGATATTATGTCCACCACGGCTTTCCATGCTTCGTCATAAGTTAAATCGTCTCTAATTTCAACAGTGTTCCATCCTGGTGCGGTTGTCCTAACGAATGTTTTTGGTGCACATGATGTCAAAATTACCAATGAAATTAGCAAAAGAGAACAAAAAATAATCCTAAAAACTCTCATAATCACCTCCCGATAAATTTAGTTTCATTATGAATTTGACGGACAGGGAAAAGTTATATTTCGTTGTTTCTTGAGAAGGACCGTTTAATTTCATGGTCTGGCACATTTCGAAAAGACAGGGTCTTGGCTTTGAACAGATGAGATTGAAAAGGAAAATGTGACTTGATGTGAGAATTGCCCGTTTCCCAGGAACTGGTTAACTCAGCGTGATGGATGGGGTATTGAATTCGACGAGTTGTGAATTGGCACAAACATCAGCGGGTCATCGTGTCACGTTCGCTTATTTTTGGTGTATAATTCGGTCTGGGTATTTAATATCTGGTTCGGTTTCCGAAGTGGGAGAGAATATAACCGGAAGAACATCGGGGGAATCAGGAGGCGGCGGAAAAAGCCTCCCGCTGCGCAAGAGGCTCGCTGTTCACGCCCTCTGCTTCGCCTGCAGTGTCGGCATCTCGACGTTTTCGGTCACCTCAGGCATGTACGGGGGGATAGCTGGGTGCGCTTTGTTTCCTCAGGGGACGGGCAGGGGAATTTCGTCCGTATTGCTGTTGCTCGCCGGGAGTTTCGTGAACGGGGTCATATACCAGGGCGCTTTCGGGGGGAGTTTTCGAAAGAATTTCATCAAAGGTTTCGCGATGATGCTCGCTGTGAGTTTGTTGCTCCTCGGCACATGCGTTCTGTTGCTGGCTCCGTTCAGCAACATGTGAGGTGGCTTTCTGATTGACAGATGGACTCAAGCGCGAAAGTCCCGTTTGTCTCTTGCGCCTGTTTGTCGCGTTTCACTTTCCCACGGGCCGTTGGAAGTGATAAAACTCCCCGAAGAGTGGTGAAAAGAATAAACAGGGGGAAGGGAATATCCCCTTCCCCCTGCTTTCATCACCTCCACACGAACCTGAAGGAGACTCCTCCCATCATGTAGCCCACGTCGATTGAATCTGCCACGGGCTCCGTGGTGCTCGTATTCCCTGTGAACTTCCACGAGTAATTCAGGTCGGAGGCGTTTATCGTGATTGGCAGGCTGAGACTCTGTGAGGGTACGGTCGGGTCCGGGCTTATGATTTCGTAATTCTCTTCGATTCTCTGACCGCCGTTTCCGGTGGTGCCGTCGTAGTCGTTTATGCCCACCCAGATGGCGGTGAGCATTTGCTCCAGAACCTGGCTGTCCGTTACTTCGACCCAGCTGTTGTTCTGGGAGTCGTAAGTGTAGAACTTCAACTGAATGCTGGTGATGTTGTCGTTGGCATCGACGGTCACATTGAGAGACGGCATGAAGATGACGGGGTTCCCGCTGGAATCGAACGGGCTCGCCACTGCGAGGTCGAACGTGGCAACCGTCGTCTCCTGAGTCCCGTCGTCGAGTTTGAGCGTCCAGTATCCGGAGGGAATGGGCTGAGTCTGCGTGTCCGGGGCGAGCAGGTTATCGTCACCCACGATGAAGTTGTACATGTACCAGTTCATCTGAGCCTGGGAGTTTTGCGTATCGTCCCTCAGGTAGAAGTAGGTGCCACCGCACTCTTGAGACCCGTCCTGCCTCTGGTCTATCTGGCCGCTTTCGGTGTATATCGGGTTGTTCGCGTCGAAGGTGGCGCTGTTGTCCAAAAGGTGAACTGCCGCTGGCGGGTAGAGCTTGAGGGTCTTGGTGCCGTTGCAAATTTCGGTGAAAGTCGGGTTCGAGGTGTTGTTTGTCGGCATGTAGAAGGCGTAGCCGTAGAACTGGAGGTTAGCCGGATCGGACCACTGATTCTTTATCGACGAAGGTACGTCACTCCAGCCGAAGTAGGGTTCCAAGAGCCAGTATTTTCCCGTGGACTGGTCGTAATTAGCGAAGACGTTCTTAATGTTTTTGAGCACGTCGTCTGTTTTCGCTATTTGCCTGAGCTGGTCGAGGCTGAACGTGAAGGCGCTCGCAGCATCAGACAGGGTCGTGGTGGATCTCGCTTCGTTCCCCACCTGAGAGAGGGTTCCGAGGTCGATGTTGGCTGATGCGGAGGATATGGGCATCCACAGCAGAGAATCGCTCAGGTCGCTTAATGCGATGTAGCCGACTATCATGTCCTGCTTGGTGGTTGCCTGGCTGTTTATGAGCAAGAGAATCCAGTCGAGGTCTAGCGTTACGGTGCTGCCGTCCATGTCGACTGAAACGCTTTTCGGAAGGTCCACGCTGAAGGTGCCGTCGGAGTTGATTGGAATTTCAACCTTGTACTGGAACGATTCGGGACTTACCTCTCCATCCACGGTTGGGAGTCCCCATACTTTGTCCACCTGGGGACCGGCGGCAATTGCTCTGTCGCTCGATAAGAGGGCGAAGAACCTGTCGAGCAGGGAGGGTTCTGAGACGACCGTGTAAGATGACCCCACGTTTCCGCTGATGGTTACCGTGTTTCCACTGCTCGTTGGGGTAGAACTGCTACCGCCGCCTCCGCAGGAGAGGACGAAAACAAGGGCCAGAATCGAAAGCGGTACGGCCACGATGGCTGCGTTTTTAAGTTTCATTTTGGTCACCTCCTGGGAGTAGTGAGCTTCACGCAGAGTATTATCGGATTTTTAGAATCAGTTCTTAAATGAATGTGGATGTTTGGGCAGTTTAATGTCGGTTATCGGTTTGAATAGGGTTAACCTCTCGTTTCACAGTGTAATAGGTTGAAACAAAATCAGAATTTTTTTCTCTCCACTAATTCATTAAAAATCAATTGTTACTGAAATGTTACCTTTTTGTAACCTTTTATCCTTTAACATCGAAAAAGGTTGGAAATATTTTTATGAACATCGCGTGAGTGAAATAACGGTAAGGTCCCGTATCTCTGGGCTCATCGTCATCCATTGAGGGGGGATGGGGGCGGTGTTCCTTCAAAGTGAAAGAAAGAGTTTCAATTTCCTCTTGTTACTGGTAGCTATTTTTGCCCTGCTTGTTTGTGGGAATCCCTGCTGGGGGAGTATCCGGGTGGATCGCCCCAGTGGCCATGTTACGCAGGGAGAGCCTGTCAAATTGACGGTTCACCTGCAAGACGAGAAGCCTCTGAGAGTTGACGTTTACTATCGGGTTGCAGGTTTTCGCTCGTACGAAAGAATTTCCTTCAATGCGAAGGGCAGGGAAACGATCGATATCACGATACCTGGTGATTCCGTGGTCCCGCCGGGTGTAGAGTTTTACGTGTCGGTTCTGAATGATGAAGGTGAAACCCTCACTTCGCCCCGGTTGTACGCCGAATACAGTCCCTACAGGGTTGAGGTGGTGTTGAACAGACCTCCTCCGAAAGTTAAACTTGCTGCTCCTCCTGCGAATATCCCCATCACAGACCTCTCCGGAGAGATAATCTTCAAATCTGACCGGGAAGTCGTGAAGGATGAGGTGACCGTGCTCGTCGACGGGACGGATGTGACCGCTCTGGCCGGCTTTTCCGGCAAGAGAGTAATTCTGCCGGCGGAGGTTCTGAGAACCCCCGGTGACCATACAATTACTCTGGTCTTTAAGGAACAGAGGGAGGTGGTGAGTGAGAAATCGTGGAATTTGACCGTCGCGAGCGCCGGGGGAGAAAAGGTTGTGAAAATCAGCTCTTCCGGGGGAATTTCTTTCAATTACAGCAAGGAACTCGAAACCCCCGTTGATTCAGAGGATGAGGTGGTGAGCGGAAACTTGAGCCTACGATTCGCCATGGAGGCCGCCGGTTGGGAAATGGCTTGGAACGGGGTGAACATTCAATACGTAAAGGACAGTCCAGGAGACGACGTGACGATAAGTTCGGGATTTTACTTTACCCTCAAAAAAGCTGAGCAGCTTATCGAGTACGGCGACATTTCCGTTCAGGAAACTTCGCTGACGGCGCCTTCGTTCGCGCGCAGGGGGATACAGGCAAAGTTGAAGGTATCGGATGCGGAGATACATCTTTTCGACGTCAGCACGGCGACCGTTTCAGGGTGGAATTCTGGCCTCGGCGGGAACGGCCGGCAGGTGTACGGTGGCTCTGTGAAGATGCCTGTGGGGCCGGAAGGGAAAAATCCGATCACTCTGGTGTTCATAACTGGAGAAAACGGAGCCGTCAACGGATATAACGCTGCCGGCACGCAGGGACCGAGCGAGGGAGATGTCTTCGGGGTCGCTTTCACGGGAGAGTTTGGGGACTTCAGCGTGGGCGGAGAGCTTGCCTTCAGCAGTTACGATGAAGATACCACGTCTGGCGGTGGGAAGGTGGACGATTTTTCCGGTACCGTCGACTTAGGATTCCCGGTAGGGGATTATTCCCTCAGCTTCGGGTACTTCTATTATGGTCCCGATTTCGCCAGTATCGCAAATCCCAACTTCACCGGCGACAGGGAAGGGGGAAACGCGTCGGTGAGCACTACCTACGGACCGGTGAGCGTTTCGCTGACCCTGAACAGAACCTGGGACAACGTGGAGAGGGATTCCAGCAGACCCATAGTTTACAGCACTGCGGGCACCCTGTCGTCTTCGTTCAACGTGGAGGGATGGCCAGGCGTGAGCTTCTCGTATTCTTTATCGGAACAGAAAAGTGACAACGAGCCGGCTGGCTCATCGGAAGTGAACAACGTGAACCATACGTATTCGCTGGGGCTCAGCAAGTCGGGAGAGTTCTGGAGTGCCGGAATTAACGGGAGCGTTTCGAGGTTGAGGGACAAGGCAGGTTCCTTTGGAAGCGCGTCAAAGAGTCTCTCTTTGTCCGGCAGCCTGACGCCCTGGGAAGGGTTCAGCATTTCTCCGTCTTTGAGCTACACCGGAAGTCGCAGCGGAGGCGTGACGAACAGAACGAGGCTCGCGACTCTGTCAGGAAGCCTGCCGTTCATCGGAAATACACTGGACGCCAGTTTCCAGGTTTCTTACACGCTGAACGACGCCTCTGACGGGTCCGTGGATCAGAAGACCGTCGACGGTTCTTTCAGGCTCGCTCTCAATCTTCAGGAGGTGGTGAAGGGGTTGTCCGATTACGGTACCGCTGCGCTCGCTTTGTCCTGCAATTACAGGAAGGTGGACGATGACCTCAATCCGGCCAATTCGGGAGAAGATATCACGGTGCTGCTGACAATAAATGTAAGCGCGCCTTTCGACCTGTCGTTCGGGATATGAAGGGGAGAGAAATATGAAAATGTCTGTTTCAAAAAATTCTTTTCTGGCGGTGGTTGTTTCGATGTTGGGAGTTTTCTGCCTTATGGTGGCTATTTCCTGCGCCCCGAAAGGAGGAGTGAAAAGGCCTGTTGCCGGCGAGAGAGGTTATTACTACATCTCGGGGTCCGGGGGAGCAACGTCTGGGCCGCTCAAGGTTGACAGGGTGGAGCTCAATTTCCAGAACGACCGGGGGGAGATTACGGTTTCGGTCAACGAGAAACTAAAAGCTTACGCTGTAATTCGGTTTTCGGGAAATGGGCTTTTCCGGGCTTTCTGGGTTGTGGACGGGCGGGTGGTGGAAGAGGTTACATTGACTCTCGCCTTCGGGAACACTCTCACGCTCTGGACGCGCCCAGAGACGGTTTTGCCCACCTTCGAGCCGGGGCCTCACACCCTTACCCTCAAAATTGAGCAGCCGAAGCCTGCTTTTAAGGTTCCCGCAATCAGGTACTTCGTGGCGGGAATAAAGAGATAGGGGATGTGACGGGAGGAGCAGCATGACCTTTCGGCGAACATTTCCAATATTTCTTTTTTTCATGTTTGTCGTGCTTCTTGCTGAGCCTGTCAGCACTGTCCTGGCTGTGCCGCCGGTCGACGTTAATGTAAATGTCAGAGGGTCGGGCGCTTCCACCACAGGTGGGCCTCTGACGATAAATCGGATAGAACTTGTTTTCGACAACGGAAGAGGGGAAGCGACCGTGCCCCTCAACGGCTCGCTGGGTGCGCGGGCGCTGATAAATTACACGGGAAA
This sequence comes from uncultured bacterium, assembly GCA_964429585.1. Taxonomy (GTDB): domain Bacteria; phylum Desulfobacterota; class Deferrimicrobia; order J040; family J040; genus CAYSCN01. The sequence continues at coordinate 8,001 of CAYSCN010000023.1, forward strand.
CGGCGTTCTCACCGGAAGATGGGTAGTAGACGGCAGAGTGATCCAGGAGGTTTCTGAAACTCTTGTATACGGAACGGACATAGTAATAGAGACTCAGGAGGTTCCTCCCCTTCCCACGTATGAGCCCGGACTTCATTCTCTCACCTTTGAGATACTCAATCCCGTCCCCGGTTTTACTGTGCCCACGCTGACGTATTTCGTAGAACCTTCTCCGTCGGAGGCTGTCTCCACTATCCGCTTGTACAGGCCGATGGAGGGTGGGGTCTATTACAGGCATTCTTTATATTTTTCGTGGTCTGACCCGGCGAGAACGGGGCTTTACAGAATCTCTGTGAAGGACCTAGAGGGGAATGAGGTGATATCCGCGTTTTCTGAAACATTCTCGTATGAACCCGGACCTGAAATGTACGGGAAGCTGGACCAGGATGCCGATTACAGGGTACAGGTGTTTTCGTTGGATCAAGGGGGGAGGGTAGTGGGGAGAAGCGATGAGGTCGGCTTTCACGTGACCAATGATCCACCTCCCGGGGGCGTGTTTTTCATATACGTGATGCTACGGGATGAACCTATTTATACCCCTGAAGTCAGAAGGATTCAGCAGATGATTGGTAGATCTATTGGTCCCTTCGGCGAACCGACTGGTGATACGGTTGAACGCACCACCGAGAGTCTCAATCTGAACGCGAAACTCAGCTTCCCCGCGGGCGAAAGAGTCTATCTCATGACGAAAATTGAAAACACCACCTTCTACGAGCAGTCTGGGCTCACCGTGGAGGTGTACGATGGAGAAGAGCTTGTTGCCAGAAAAAGTCTTCCACCTCTTTCTTCCGACCATCAGGTAATCTTCACCTTGCCGTGGGATGTTCCCATTGAGACTCGATCGGGGACGCTCGAGCTGGTTGTTTCGAAAAATGGAGAGACGCTCGATACTGCCACGGTTTCCTGGGTCTCAAACGTGGAATTTTCGCTGGATGGACTGGATTTCGAAGAGCGTGAAACGCTGGAACTTCCGGTTGAAGGACAATTTGTGTACGAATGCTCGTACAGCGATGATTTTGTTGGAGAACAGGTCCTGGACGTGGGGGACGCCAGACCGAGCCCGTGGGCGAAGGTGGTGAGCATGCAGGTGATTGGAGGCACGGAGGGCAGGCAGAACCTGGGAGAGGTCGCTCAGTTCGAGGCGAGCGTGGGAGATAGGGTCAGGTTTACTGCGGTTTTCGAAGAAAGAGGGATTTTCGATGATTTACGGAGGATTATTGAGAGATGCAATGGGTTGAAGAGGGATGAGCTTTTGAATCCGCTGGTGGAGTTGGTAAGTGCTTTGAGGGCTGCGAAAAGCCGAAAGGTGATTGGAGGGGAGTGTGTAGATGTAAGACTTGGGGACTTGTCCGGATCAGAGGCATGCCCGGAAACGTTCGGACGGGAGTACTCGTTTTCGGATCTCAATAAACTGTCGTGCAGTTGCCTCGACAGTCTCACCGAAAAAGCGGTCGATTCAATTCAGAGAATCAGAAGTTCCATGGAGTCTCCACCGGGAGAGCTGCCCTTCCGTCTCGTGGTCTCCCGGGTTCTCGAATCGGGAGAAACCACAGACATTTGGGAGAGCGTTCCAATTACACTACGCCGCGGATTTGCGAAAAGAAGGGTTGTTGCTTCTCCAGACTGGACGATTCCGGAACCCGGGAAGTACGCCGTCCGGATACGCGGTGTGGGAGAGGCGACCTACCTGTACGCTACTTTCCCCGGCGGTTTGCCTTCCATCCTGAAGATGGGAGGTTTCGAACTGGAAGTTCTCGAATATGAGAACACGCCCAAGGATCTTGAAGAGGGACTTTTCGGGCGCGCGAAAGTTCTCTGGAAAGGGAACGAGGGAAGTGAAGACATTGTCGTTCGGTTCCAGGATTTGAAAGTGGTGCGAGGAGGGGATCCGCTCTATGGGATAGTGGAAAGTGGGATAGCAACGCTCGATGGGAACCCTCCCGTTTCGTTGAGATTGAACGGGTACGAGATACTCTTGAGGAGCCTCGAGATAAATCCCAGCGGGGCGGTGGCGGACCTTTCTTTCCCCTATCCGAGGAGAAGATCGTTTTTCTCGTGGGGTAGAGCTACCATAGGCAGAAGCGTTGAGTTCAGGGATGTGGAGATTCACAACGGAGGAGAGTTCATAGCGTCTGCGAGATTTCCGGAAGATTTCCCTGATGTGAGACCCTTTGCTGGAGGGAATCCACCCGATCCTTACGGCGATGAAATCACACTTAGACTTGCTGGCGCCTATATAGTTCTCGATTTTTCACCTCATCTGGGGGTTTCCCTGTTTACCCAGAACGCCGATTGGGAAGGAGTTGTTTTGAAGAACGGCCTTGTCCGGGTTTTGGTGCGGGTTCACAACGATAGCCCATTGACAGGAGAGAACGAAGCGCGGTCGGGGCTGTTCGAGATCGTGGAAACGGGCTACATATATGGCAGATTCGATCAGCTTTTCGTTAATACCGACGGGACGGTTTTCGGCGGGGACGTGGGTGTGATTCCCGCTGCTCTGGCGACGCCTTTTTCGGGAGAGGAGATTCTAAACAGATTCGAACTCGTAAATCCTGCAGGTTTCACGATTGAGATAACGGGAGGGAGTTTCGAGATAGGGGCAGGAGGAGTAACCGGTGTCGACTTCGAAGGGCTCGTTTACCTGCCGGGGGATTACAGTGCAGAGCCGCTTCGGTTTTCTCATTTGAGGAGAATGACCCAGGAGGAGTTTGGAACTGATTACGGTTTCATAACGGAAGAGATAAAAGAGGGGCTCTCTTCGGTCCGCTTTGGTGCTTACGAGTTCACCCCTGGTAGCGCGAGACTAGTGATACCCGGGGGTAATTCTCTGCAACAGCCGCCTCGATTGGGAGTGAGAGAGTTGAGGGAACCGGAGAATTTCGACGATGCTGTTGCGATCATAGGCGGAATCGAGGCAAACGAACTTTTCGGCGCCGGTGCAGGCCTGTTTCTGCTTGACGGGTCTATGAATTACCCCTGGAGGGAAGTTCCGAGGGCTGCTGCCGCTTCTAACGAGAGCGGTTCGGATGGAGAGAGCGGCGCGGAGTCGGGCCAACACGAGGAGCAAACGGGTTCGGGAGGAGGAAATTATTCTTTTATGCAAAGGGAAAAGATGGAGCTCGGCCTTTTCATCCTCGACTCGGAGGGGGTGAAAGGACTGTGGGCTCTCGCAAACGATGATGCTGTCAGGAGAATCAGAGGGTTCAGGGGGGTAATCGACGCACTGTACATGTATTTCGATGGTGGAACGTTGAACAAGAGCGGGATGATAGGGTCTATTTACGTGCCCTATCCGGTGGATGTGAGCGTAGGGTTCAGGGGAAGCGTCACGATCGATGGAGAGCTTCTCATTCCTGATGATGGCCTTCAGGTTCCCCAGTTTGGTTGGCTTTTCTCGTACTGGAAGATGAGGGTTTATCCGAGGAAGACTGCGAGTGGAGGGGAGCCGGGGCTGTTGCTGGACGAGGGGAGAATAGTTGTAAGGAATGCTCTTATGAGCCTCGAGGTTTCCGAGGAGTATGGAGGTAGGGAATTTTACGAGAACGAATTGTCGCAAATGTATGGCAAAGCGGGACGGGGCGATTTGAGTAGTAACCCCCTTGCGTCGAGTGGTAACCAGGATGAAGACAGAGGGGGATGCTTCCTGATTTCGCTCGATATATATCCGAACGGAGACATAGGGTATGAAGGAGAGAGGTGGAAGAATCCGTCAATCAGACCTGCCGGCAGTTACCTGACCTTTCTCGGGTTGTTGTTTGAGCCCGACTCGAGCGAGATAAAGCTCAAAAGGTACAGCGGACCGCGCGTCAGACCTAGGCAAGATGCTCCCCCATCGCCCGATTGGCTTCTCGAGATAAACGGGACAGTTTATTTCTCACTGTTTTTTGCCCAGAGGGTGAAAATTATGCACACCGCGATGGGAGCTCGTGTTCGGCAAATCGAGCCGGTGCGGGTATCTCTCGGAGGGCCGTATTCTGGATCGGGGTCTTCGGGCCCGGAGCTTACGAGCGTAAATCTGGGGGGTGTGCTCGAAATCAGCACCAATCTTAGGTTCCTGAACACGTACGGGATGACCGGGATAATCCAGAACAGGTTTTCCAGGTCGAATCCATACGGAAACAGGAGCGAGTTCAACGAGGCTTTCAAGAGGAAGGTGCAGAATTTCAAGCCTTTCAAGGGATTTGTCGGGGATGGGGAAATCAAGTTACTCGATTTGCTCTCTATAAAAGGGCTCGCGGAAGCTGGGCAGTATACCGACCCGCAGACCGATCAGACAAGAGTCATAGAAAAGGTTGGAGTAGGCATGGGGGTCGACCTCATCAAAGGGGCACTCGCTGCTCTGCACTTCAAGGAGACGACCATCAAGGTTGCGGGGGCTGGGGTGGAGGCTGTTACGGGAGCGAGAGGACTCGGGAAAAAGTTGGTGGACGCCGTTGTCGATGGGGCGGTTTTCGTGGATTCACTCGTTACGACGGTGAGCATCATTTCCGCCGAGTTTGGTGCCACGGCCGTTTCTGGAGGCGCTACGGGTGCTTTGTCGGCTGAGGCGGTAGAGGAATTGCGAAACTTGGCTAAGAACGGAATGGCGCTTTGCGATTCCGGGTTGGACCTCGTCAAAGGAGTGTACCTAGAAGGGAATGTGGTGGAGAATCCCAGGAGGGAAGACCCGGCGTATGTGATGATGGAAATCGTGGATATTGCCTGCGAAGCTGCCAATATAGGTTTGAGCCTCGATAACTTGAGTCAGGAACAGATGGCAGAGTGGCTTCTTCAGGTGCTGGATGTGTCCATCCCGATTATGAAGTCCATGACGGTCGTCGACAATTCGATCGATGAAAAGGTGGATCTAGCCCTCGACATTGCACACATACCTGTGATCGTCACGAGGAGCATACTCGAGGAGGGGATAGTCAATGAGAGCGTGGTGTGGGAAGCGGCGGACAAGCTCGTGAACGTTGCCGAGTTTTACACCGAGCTTCCTGAGGTGAGGGATAGGGACGAGCTCAGGTACCTGCCTCTCGCCGTGGCCGTGGCCGATGCCTCTGTTGAAATAGGTAGGTCTGTGAATACCGGGCAGGTGGATCCAGAGGTCATGTTGGGTTTGCTCAGGGAGATTCTCGATGCAATCTGCCAGGACCCGGGACTCGTCGAGCCGTTTTTCGGTGAGAGCGTTTCCGAAAGAGATGTGAAAAATGTTCTTGCCCTCTCAAAGGTTGTATCCGATAGAGTCGATGTTTTCACTGAAGGTGGCGCGGACCCGGGGGCGATCGTCAGGGAAATTATCATCCCCGTTCTCGAGACGCTTCGGAATTCCGGGCCTCAAGGGCTTTGCGGGTCCAATTTCGACTACGGACCGTATGACAGTGAAGTTAAGATGCTTTTCGACTTGAGCATACAGGTTCTCAGGGGCGTTGAAGAGATTCCCAAGGGAGAGCTTCAGGCATTCCGCTGGTCGATGGATACTCTCGTGAAAATAGTAGATGCCGTCAATCACTTTAGACCGGGAACTGTAGACGAAAACGTGAAAGTTGCCGTTCAGGGGATAAGAGACGCGAGCGGGGAACTCGAGGGAAGCGACAGCAACGAGGTTAAGATTCTAAAAATGGCGGGAGATCTCGTCCCGACTGCCAAAGCCATTGCGTACGATGTGTCTTCGGATCCGGTTGTTCCTGAAATTATCGACATCCCAGGTGCCGTTATCAACGGAGCTATTCCGCTCGTTGAGGGAGACAGGAGTCCCCCCGTCTGGATTAGAGGATCTATCGGAGTAATCCAGGAGATACTCGATTTGCCGAACCCTCCGCTCAATGACGACACCAGGGCGGGGTTAATATTGACTGGGTTGTCTCTTCGACTCGCAGAGAGGGTGATGGGGGGAAGAGCCGGCATCGGTGAGGTTATTTTCGGGGCGTTGAAGGTCGTTGAAGGAATATACAGGGTTTACGTCAGAGGCGAGGGGTTGATGGGTGTGCCTCATTACGCATCCTTGAATTCTTTGCCAAGTTTGACACGTGTATTGCCCGCTCAGGCAAATCTTGGCGAAGCATTGGGGCTTGCTTCGGCTATGTTGAGGGGACTTTTGGAGACCGTTAAAAACGGCGGAAAGATGGGGATGAACGCGGCGCAGAGGTTCGTGGCCGATGTGGTTTCAGTCTTCTCACCACAAGTGGACGTAACCGGGGTGCTTTCCGCAGTGCTCAGGGCACTCCCGTGGTCTTGGTCTTTAGAAGACGTCGAATCGGCTTACCGGCAGTCGATTCTCGACTTGCTTGCTGCGGAGGAGGAGAACACGGACTCTCCGGAGATCAAATCCGCAATTAGGAAAGCTCGTCTTTCGCTCGAGTTGCCCTCGAACGTTCGGGTTGGGGTGTATCTCACCCGCGGTGGTGATGGAAGGGTGAAGGAGATTCGGAATATTGACCCGCAAGGTGTTGAAAGAATCCTGAATATCGAAGTTGGGACCTTCAGGGTCATTTATCCCGATGGGCATCAGGCTCATCCTGGTGGGCTTGATGAAATTTTCGACCTGGATGTGTCGGGTTACTCAGGGATGACGGAGGAGGAGCTAGTTGGACTGGATTTGAGTCAGGTTGAAGAAGATGCGAGGAGACGAGGGTCGCTGATGTTTCGCTCTTACAAAACAGAAAGCGGAGAAACAGTGACGTATCGCTCCGACGTCAACGTGGTGACGGTTGTGGGAAGTAGCCTGTGCGGGAGTGATCGCCCCTTCACCATAGTCCATCTGGACGAAGGGCAAAGCCCGCCTCGTGAGGGAATGACCCTGGGTGATATCTCCGGGGTTATTCTGCAGAGCGTCTGGTGTGATGAAGTTGTGGTGGACGGTAGCAGAACCAGAAGGCAGGTTTCGTACACTCAGGGAATTTCGGGTGTGGTCATAAAATACCCTGAAGTAAAAAAGCTCGAAGTCAGAGAAGTCGATGGTGGGAAAAATTATCGAAATAGAGAGGAGATACTGCGGGACGTTTCCTCGTCGGGTCTGCTTCAATACTCGGGTTCTCTGCAGATTCGGGGAACCGAATACATGGTGGATTACACTGAGGGCATGGCGGCTCTGGTCGTGAAAAAAGGACGGAGCTACGACATTATTGAAATCCCGGACGGAAGCATAAGCGTCACGTCTCCCGATGAAATAGCATCACTTCTCGATGGCAACCTCCTCGAGAGAATGAGGGTGGTGAGTGAGGGGGATGTATGGGTTTATCGTCCCATCCTGGGCGTTGCGGTCCACGCGATGGTGGATGGAAGGTGGGATCTTTACAAGATGAGCTTCGACGTTTCCCAGGCCGCTGTTCCAAACCCGGAAGGCGAGTTGCCAACGGGGGAACTTCTAGCACACGGTTTCCCCGATGGGAGGGTGATTGGACCAAATGGAGAGGATGTTTCCGGGACTCTTACGGGAGGAGTGGAGATTTCTTCGGAGGAGGGCGAGAGCCTGATAAGGGGCAGTAACGGTAACATGGTTGCGAGAATACAAAACGGGTCGATCCAGATAGTTTCAGTGGCGGGATTGGAAATCGGTTTGTCCCAGGTAGAGGGAGGTTCAAGCTCAAGCTGGAGGGACGCGGAGGGCAGACACGTAGAGTCTACGTATACGGATGAGCTCGGAAGAAGGGTTGGCGTTGAAAGGGTGGTTGGCGACGACGGTTCGGTGGTGGAGGAGTATTCTCTTCCCGATGAAGGAGAGACCGTAAAAACCACGGTGACGAGCCAGGGAATCGAAGTCATAGAGCTTAAAAGAAGCGACGGCACACTTTATCACATCGAAGTTTCTCCAGACCGAAAATACATTTTTTACGATAAGACACCTGTGGGAGGTATCAAAGTGCCTGCCACGGACGATCCGGAAAGGGAAGAGAAGGTCCTTTTTATAAACTTAGCCAAGAGTTTGATAGAGTCTGCTCTTTCAGAACCCTCTCAGGATTCCGTGAATAGGTTGATGGAACTTATTGCTCATGAGCAGTTAAAGAAGTGGGACATAGAGGGGCTTGATGAGAACGTATACGATACCGTTTCGAGAATTCTCGACTCTCTGTTGCGAGGAGAAATGGAAGAACTTAAGAAGCTCTCGAGGCAAACCAGTGAAGTAGTTACCTGGTTCGATTTCAGGAGACATCCGGGAAAGAACCCGCCTCCGTTGCAAAAAACGCTTGGAAACATATTGGAAATAATTGCGTTAGTTCAGGCTCTGCCTGACGTGAAATACGATCTGGATTTGATAAAACTCAAGCTCAGCTTCGCTTACAGAAATATCTACTTGATATCGAAGGCGAAGTACGCTTCCAGTGGAAGTTTGGAAGACGCTTACAACTTGATCATGTTGAATGCGGACGTTCAGTTGGCTTCGATGATCCTGGACTCTGATCTCATATTTTCGGGAGACACGGTATCGGCGCTGGTGGGAATAAATGAGGCGTGCGCTTCCATCTCTCAAATTGTTCAGTCTTACGAAAGAAAACTTGAAGATCCCGATTCGGTTTTCGTCGAAGAGGACGTCAGAGAGCTGCTCTCTATGGAAGCTCAAATTGAATTGCTGGGTTGCCCGGCAACCCCCGAAAGGGTGACGCCGGAGCTTGCGAATCTCGGTTACAAGATTGTGGATGCGGTAAATTTAGCGGAGCGGGTGATAAGGCGGATTGCGACGGAAGAAAAAATAGAGGGTCTTACCGCGGAGAAACTGGCGAGAATCATAAGAGAGAATGGTGATTATGGAAAGCGGGTGGCCTATGCCGTCCTCGAGGAAGTAGTCAGAGCTCTGGATACTCCCACACGGACCGAAGATTTCGATGCCATGGTAAGGCTTTACCGAATTGGTTCGAGGGTAGAAGAGTTGATTCGTCCTTTGGACGTGACTCCTCTTTTGAATGACGTGGTATCGAAAACCAAAACCGGCTGGGACTCTGTGGGCGCCGAGATTCTTGGAAGCCTCGACTTTTTCGCCGGAACTGGTGTTGAAGAATCCATTTCCCATGCAGTCACGGGAGAGAAACTGCTGGAGAGAATTCCAGGACTCGAACTCAGGGTGGATGAGTTCAAAGGAGAGGTTTTGAGAAGGCTGGAATCAATTATTTCCGACAAGGTACGAACGTATGTTAATTCGATTCGAGACTTTACGCCCGACAATGTCGAAGCCCTGCACTCCAGCCCCCTTGTGGAAGAGATAAAACTGCTGGATTCGATCTCCGAGAAATTCAGGCGTTCGTGGCGGGATTTGGATGTTCCGGACAGTGATGAGGCTTTCTCCCTTATCGTGAGTGCCGATATCCAAGGAATGTCTGAGGAACCCCTCGATGAGGATTTGCGGGAGCTTTGGTTCTGGCCTGAGGTGTTCAACGTTTTCGGCTCCGAGGAGAGCAGTTCGATCTTCATCTCATGGCTAAGAGCGGTAATGAACAGGGCGGTGGAAGTGGTGAGGTCTGATCCCAGCAGATGGGAATCGTCCATCTCGGTAATTGTGAGGATTATCACTTACTCCCAGGTTATGGGCTGGGATTTGGAGGGGATTGGTTTCGATTACACCAACGAAAGCTTGTTGGATGTGCTCTCTCCGGCTTATCTTGCCGCGAGGGATAGATTGGAATCGGCGAGGAGCGCTTCCTGGGAACAAGCCAAGGAAGGAATTTCGAAGCTTTTGGCGGTTGAGGCGGCTGCGCAGGCTTTTGGATTGAGTTTAGCTCTGCATTCGCGCCAGGAGATTCCGGAGAAGGACATTGATGAATTGATGAATTACATAGGTTCAATTCTCATGGAGTTTTCCCAGGAAGTTTCCAGATGCGTGGTCGATTCTTCATGCACGCGAAGGGATCTCGAGATCGCCATGGAGCTGGAGGCTCTGAATGAATCTGCCGGTCCCGGTTTGAGCCAGGTTTACGAGAACATGCAGGCCGTCATGAATTCTTATTACGAGACTCTGGAAATAACTCCCGGCGTTGTGCTTCCGTCGATGGCTGTGCTGGAAAAGATGACGAGGCAAGGCCCTGATGGCAGGGAGAAGGCTTCGCAAATTTTGAGGGATGTTCTCCGCAAACTGGGTCCGGAAAGTGACCAGGTGGAGGAGATTTTGTTGAAGCTCTCGTCTATTGCGGAGAAACTGATTGGAGTTCAGGTGGGTTACCAGATGCCGCAACCGGACCCTCTCAATTTGGTGATGGACGAAGTCAATGCGAAGTACAGGGTGTGGGTGGAAACGGTACTGGCTGCAGGTGTTGACGAAGCGACGAGCGGGGGGGCATTCGAAGTCGAAAAAATGATTGGAGAAATGGAGAGGTTCGCAAGCAAGAGCGCAGACGCCGTCGGGGCTTATGTGGACGATTTGACGTCGTCGACCACTGAGTTCGTTCCAAGAGGACCGTTGGACAGGTACAGAGCCGTTGCGGAGGCCCTGGCGCCGGTCAGAAACAGAGCGGGCGCTGACTTACTGCTCGCCTACAGGCTGGCGTCCATGTTGCCTCTGCCATCATCCACTGACCAGCTCGAATTCAGGACGGTGTACATAGAAGAAGTTGCTGGGTTCCTCGTGGATTCCATAACAGGAGCGGGTTCTTCGGCTACCAGGCGAGGTGTTGGAGATATCACCCGAACGCCCGGTAGCCTGGCGATAAGGCCGGTTCAGCTCGATCTTACAAATCTCAACCTGAGGGATGTCCTCGTGTGGGCTCTGATGGCGATCTGCCCAAGACCCGGCTATTCTACCGGGCAGATTCTTGCCGAAAATGTGGGAGAGGCGCTTAGAAGAGGAGATACTGGAGAATCTCTGATGGACGATCCGGTGGGAAGGTTAAGTTTGAGGGTGGCAGGCGCAGCCGTGGATGGTGCCGTGAGCGCTCTTTATCGAAATTTGACGATGCAACAGGTGGACTTGGTTGAAGTGCTCGAAGATTCCGTGATGGGGCTCGCAAATCTGGAAGATCCCCGTGATTTTTGGCTCCGTGTGGTTGGCAGATCGACCTATCTGGGCATACAGCTCTCCCGCGGGGAGAGGCCTGATTCCGTGATTTTGAAGGAATATCTGCAGATAGTCGCGGATGTGCTTGAACATCCGTACACCGAAAATTTGGTGGGCGACATACCGCCCTTACCTCAGATTCACGCGGTCCTGAGAGGAATTTCAAGTGAAGCTCTCGAGCTTGTTGAGCAGGGTAGAGACGTTGTGGCGGCCCTCGCTCTAGCTGTGGCTCACTCTGCTTTTCCGAGAAACACTCTTGAAAGGGAGCTCAGCGAGTGGACGATAAAATTTGCTGAGTGGAATCACGAGCAATTGCTCGCTCTCACTGAAGGGTCGGCTGATGTAGCTGAAGGCGATTCAACGGCAGGCGAGCTGGTGGATCTGGCCGGAGAAGCAGCGAGCCTGCTGGACTACCTCGTACTCGGTTCCGGCGTACCTGATCTGGTTTGCATCTTCAACAAATACCTGGAAATAGACGTGCCTCCGGCTGTGGCGCTATCACCTTTCGTGGTTGCGAGGGAAGCAGCCAGGAACTTTGAGACCCTCGTCGAAGAACCGGAGTTGATAGCGTTCGATGTTGCTGCCGGATTCATGAACCTTATCTCGCGGGCGAGTGAACTTTCGACGTGTCCAATTCAGGCTGGTCTGCCGGTTCGAGATAATGCGGTGGCGGAGTTCATACGCAATTTGAAATATGTTGTAAACAGGGATGGTGTGCAGCCCATCGACCTCGTGGGAATCGTGGGCATCAACTCTGTTGGCGTTATGGAGGAGATGGGGGGAAGTACAACCAGGCCTCTTTCGAGGATTTTGAAGATAGCGTGGTGCGGAGATGAGAGCAGTAACTGCATCGGGGATGGCGGCGTCGGAGGGATTGTGTCGAGCGCGATGAGAGGTGAGAGCGTGGATTCGATGTTGATCGACCTCGCAACGGAGTTGCCGCGGATGGCCAAGGAAACGATGGACATAATAGCAAATCTGCCCCCGGATGAGCCTCTGGGTCACATGATGAACCTGCTCGCAGGCCAGTGCAGCGAAAGCGATGTGCTTCCTCCCGATGAGTGCAGTGACAATGACAGAATAACCAACTTCCTGCTTGTTTCTCTCGGTGACTTGAGGAGGATTGTCCTTAGGGGAGAGCATTTGAGCAGGGAAGATCACTTGAGGCACCCGGAGTGGGGTTACCTGAAGACTGTGCCCATCCTTTCCTATAGAGAGGGCAGCAGCATTCCGGAAGTTGCCAGGGAAGACATCAACGTTCAGGAGTTGGTCGATGAGGCGACGAGAGATCCCATAAAATCCGCGAAGAAGGTCATGATCGGAGGAATAGACCTGGCGAGGATGGGAATAAATTTGATTTCGCCGTTCCCGACGGGGCCGAGCGTCGATGGCATGGCTGCCGAGGTTTTGGAAAGGTCCGAGTTTGGTGAGCTTATTTCCACCGGTCCATTTGCTCTCTTCGCGGGAGTCGCGGGAGGTCTTAAGCTTACGTATGAGCCGGGGTCGCGCACGGATGTGATGGATCTGGGAACAAACAGAGCCCTGGATGAGGATCTTTACTTCGAACTTATCGGTCGTTTCTCCGTACCGCTTTTGTTCTCCGCTGCGGCTCAGATGAATCTCGAGGCGAATGCCGCCGGTCAGTGGGGACTTGGCGTTCGAATTGCATCTAACGCAAATCAGGTGGGCGAGCTGTTCAGCGAACTCGGGATTCCGCTGCCTGCCGAGGCGTTCTTCAGACTGATCGTGACACCTTTTGCTTGGGAATACGGCTCTTGCATGGAAGGGTATCTCCAGTCGGTCGATGGCTCGCTGTACGGGGAGCTATATTCGAAATTCCAGGAGAACTTCCTCGGGATAGCGGGGCTCGAATTTAAGAATCAGGCAATAATTGCTCGACTTGACAAACTCGCCGAATCTCCGGAAATGGTGGATGTGGGGGCATGTGGATACTCGAGCGTGGATATTGTGAACGTTTTTTCGAGTCTGTACAAGGGGAACGTTAGTGGCGGAGAAGGAGAGGACAACATAATAAGCGTTGAGGCGGGCTCAATGATTTACAAGATCGGGAGGGAAGTTGGTTACGGAGGGAAGGTGTCCGGCTCGTTTCACGGTGGACTTTGCTTAGGAGATGCGTGTCTGTTTGAGATAAACATAGATGGAGAAATAGGGACGAACTTCCGGGCTGCTATGACGGATGCTCCACCCCCAGTAAATGGCGGAATCAAGCTGGACTCAAACCTTGGAGGTCGGTTCAGCGGCGGAGGCGCTTCGAGGTTGAGAGGTTGGGGAACCATTCTCGGTTTGAGGTTCGACAGGTCTTCGAGTGTTCAGTATTCCCTTTTCGGTGTGGAAAATTGGGGAAGTGGGCTGTATGGCTTGAGAATCAAGTTTGATTTCGGATTCTTGGGTAAGACCTGGGCGGTGATTACCGGGAACGGAATTTATGTGGGCAGAGGTGAGTTCCCGCAGCCCGGTACGATCGTCAGATACTCATCTATAGAAGACACACCGGATGGTCCTGTTGTGATCGTCGATGAGGAAAGACCGGTGGGCGCGTGGGGCGGATGGGGAGAAGCTGTAACCCTCTTTGACAACAACGACGCGTGTCAGGCGATGCGGAACATTCTCGGAAACTACGGAGGTGTTCTCAGGGGACCTGAGGTATGTCGGTGACGAGTCGGGGAGGTTGAGTGTGGCTGGAAGAAATAAATTCATTGTGCTGTTTATGGTGTTTTTATTTTCTATTACTGCGGTGGCAGTTGGGGCTCCTGGTGCAGGAGGGGTGAAGCTGAATTTCGAAGTCCTTCCATCAGGAAAAGTGAAGCTCACGTGGGTGGTGGAGAGCGTTGGAAAATACAGGTTCGACCTCTACAGAGAGGAATTTGGCAAGGAGGAAATAAAGCTTAACGAGAAGCCAATCGACCCGGTGACAGATCCGGATAAGAGTTCGACGAGGGGATTTTATATAGACGACAACGCCGTCAGGGGGAACAGGTACCGATATAGGCTCGTGGTTCTCAACGAAAGCGGGAACGAGTTGTTCAGTACAGAAAAGAAGGAACTTACTGTTCACGATGGTCACCCGCCTTCGATGGTTGGGAACCTCAAAGCCGAAACGTCGGAAGACAGTATTACTCTCACCTGGGACAAGCTCGAGGATCCGGAAGTTATCGGTTACAGGGTCTATCGCAGGAGATATTCCATTTCAACAATGAGGGAGAAGAAATTTACCGGGGGGAAGTGGGAACTTGTGGCGGAACTTCTCCCCCAAATAACCAGGTTCGTCGACGAGAATGTCAGAGATATGGAACTATATTCTTACGTCGTGAGAGCATTCGACGAGTACAGCGGGGAAGGCGATCCGTCGTTTCCTGTCTTCGCCGCGCTTCCCGATAAGGTGCCCCCGGAGCCTCCTCAGAACGTGTCTGGCCTGATAGAGGAAGACGGTAAGGTGGTCATTTCATGGGAAAAGAGTTCTTCCCCTGATGTGACGCAGTATTACGTCTACAGGCGCATCGAGAAGGGAAGTTACGGTGTTCTCGCGAGGGTGCCCGCCACCGATGAGGAGAAATACACTTTCATTGATCATCTCAACCCTTCTTCTGCATACGTGTATTCCTATCTGGTTTTGGCATCGGACATGGCTGGGAACAAGAGCAAACCTACTGCCGAGGTTGTGCTCGAGTTGCCGGACAGGTTACCTCCGGCCCGTCCTGTTATCACATCGATGGATGTGGAAAAAGAGAAGATAGTTGTTCGCTGGGCGTCTTCCGGTGATGCGGACCTTGCGGGATACAACGTGTATCGCTCTGAAATGTCGGGTGAGAAAGAGGGTAAGAAAACGAAGTTGAATGAGGAACTTCTGAAGTCGAATCGGTTCGAGGATGAGGAGGTTCGAGGGGGAAAAGTTTATCGGTATTACGTAACGGCGGTCGACGATTCAGGAAACGAGAGCCGATTTTCTTCCGGCAGAACGGCGCGGACTTTGATGAACGTGAGTGCTGCTATGCCGGAAAACCTTTCTCTGGAAGAGCTTGAAGGGGGGAAAATACGGCTTTCCTGGAGCCCCGTCGAGTCGGATGAGTTGAGAGGATACTTTGTGTATAGAGGTATGAGTCGAGATGGGGTGTTTGTAAAAGTTTCCGGGCTTGTCAAGAGTGAGGTCTACGAGGAGCGCGTTGAGGGTGAGTACGGAGAACTGTGGTACAGGGTGAGGGCGTTCTACAGGGGAGGTAAATTGTCTGAGTTTTCCGAGCCGGTTTTCTTGAAAAAGCAGGGAGGCGGAAAGTGAAGGAAGGGCTATTCAGAGTCATTTGCATTTGTTCAATAGTCCTGATGCTGGCTGGATTCGGTGATAAAAGTTTCGGTGGCACAGGTTACATGTGTATAGGTGGAACGTGCTACTCCGTTGAATTTGTTGGAGAAGATACGGCGATTACGGTGTCCGTGAACGGGTCTGTGAGGAGATTTGGAGGGGAGCCGGTTACTGATGTAAACGTCCGGGTGGTTCCCGCAAACGATCAGGATAGTGAATCCGCTCGGGAGGTGTCCGTGGATTCGGAGGGCAGATATTCAGTGGAACTGGAAGACGGCGTGTGGAAAGTGATGGCTTGTGGTTCATCAAGGGGTTTTTCTCCTGCGTTCTGGGAAGTTGAAGTTTCAAACGGGGAGGTTATTGGTTTTGTCGAGAGAAGAATTGAGCGCCTGGCGATAAGGAGCCTTGAACACGAAAAAAACGGCAATATCCTCTATACGGGTGAAAATGTGATTTTGATGGGATCGGGATTCGGCTGTTCAGGGAGGGTCATCTTCGAGCTCGGTGAGTACGGTAGATTGCTCGTGGAGGATATAGAGTGGTTGAGGGAAGGGGAAATTAAGTTCACGATTCCCTCCAATTTCTTTGACATGATAGAAGACGCTGGGTTTAGAGTTCCCGACAACATGAGAGAACAGGGGGTTAGAGCTTCGATTTATTTCGTCAGCGGCACGATGGTTTCTAACGCCGTGACGGTGAATGTGAAGGAACCCGTAGTTGGTAACGTTCAGCAGGGAGTAGGGGGAAAAAAGAGGACAGATCGATATCACAATTATTTGTTTTATTGATCGCCGCAATATTTGAACCGGTTCGCTGTTCGATAAAAGGGCGGTCAAAGTTGAGAAAGGGTGTTTGAAATGTTCAGGAGAGGTTTTTTGATATTTTGTTTG
This sequence comes from uncultured bacterium, assembly GCA_964429585.1. Classification (GTDB taxonomy): domain Bacteria; phylum Desulfobacterota; class Deferrimicrobia; order J040; family J040; genus CAYSCN01. Next base: position 24,211 of record CAYSCN010000023.1, read on the forward strand.
ATTGCCTCGTTTCTTCCGATGGGATCGTGTGTTTCTGGAGGGAAAGGGCGAACTGGATACGGAAAGGCGTACGTTTCCGTAGGAGGAGGCGGATCGCTTTCCGCACCCGCCAGAACTTCGGCCCTTCCTTCTGACATAACGAGAGCCACGGTAACGTGCACCGGCCCGGGAATGACCACTGTTGAGGCGGATCTGCCGCTTGACGGAACGCCGGTGTTGCTGGAGGTTCCTGCGGGAACCAACAGGGTTTTCACCGCCCGCGCTTATGCCGGGTCGGTTTTGAGAATGGAAGGCTCGGAGACGATTTCGTCGATTTCTCCTGGCGAGGAGATAACAGTCACGATAACCCTGTACGATCTCGCTACGATAACCATTACTCCTTCATCTGCCACTGTTAGCGTCGGGGAACAGCAGCAGTTCACGGTTCAGGTGACGGCGCACGCGGACACGTCTGTGACATGGTTCGTGAACGGCGTTCAAGGAGGGAATTCCACCTTTGGGACCATAGACTCTGCGGGGCTTTACTCTGCCCCGCTCTCTGTTCCTTCTCCTTCTACAGTTACGATTCGAGCTGTTAGCAACGCTGATTCATCTCTTTTCGCGGAAGCTGAGGTGACGATAACTTCTCCAGTGTCCGCTGCCGAATGGATGAGGTCCTATGGGATGAATGGCTCTGGGAAAGCGGTGGTTTTGACTTCTGATGGCAGATTTCTCGTTGGAGGGGAAGGCGGCCTGCTTAAACTGAATTCCAGGGGTATGAAAGAATGGTATAAGGCCTATGGGTGTGAGTTTGAAGACATATCTGAATCTGTCAGTGGAGGTTATTACGCCGCAGGTACTAATGGCTCGATGAATGCCTGTTTGGTTAAAACAGATGTTAATGGGAACCTTTTATGGCATCTGACGTATGGGGGGAGTCTTGGTGACTCGGCAAACTCCGTGTATGGGACTGGAGATGGGGGAGCAATAGTTGCTGGAAGCACGTCCAATTTTGGGGCTGGCATGAACGACGTGTGGCTGGTCAAATTCGATAATGCGGGAAACGTGCAGTGGGAAAAGGCATATGGCGGCACAAAAAACGATGTCGCCTATTCTGTGGTTCAGACCTCAGATGGTGGATATGTGGTTGCTGGTTACTCGGAATCTTTCGGCACGCAAAACAGGGTCGTCTGGATTCTGAAACTCGATTCGAATGGAGATATTACCTGGACGAGGGTTTTGGGCCAGTCTGACCCAGATTATTCGATAAATGAGGGATATTCTATCGTGGAAATGTCTGGAGGTGGGTACGCCGTTGCCGGTTATTCAGAGACTCTATCTGGCGGCGGTGGGATATGGATCTTGAGGTTGGACGAAAACGGAGGCATTCTCTGGGAAAAGATTTATAGGAAACAGATTGGGTTCTGTCGCGGACAGTCGATACGAGAGACAGTTGACGGGGGATTCATCGTTGCCGCAGAGCAGGGAAGTTCGGGATTTCTTCTCAAATTAAAATCTGACGGTTCACTCGAGTGGGCAAAGGAATACAGTTTTGGTAGTTCATTGGGGGAGAAACTTTATGCGGCGGTTCAAACATCTGGAGGGGGATTTATCGTTGTTGGAGGTGCGGACCCATTTGACATAGATATATCAGATTATTTGTGGGTATTCAGAACTTCATCTAAGGGAGATGTGGCAACTTCATGTTCACCTGTTAAATCATCCAACTTCTCCGTTTTTGATACCACTGCTTCTATATCATCACCTCAGGGTGTTTCGGTTGCACAAACTGCGGCATCGGTGACTGATGTTACATCGAGCCCGGCGGACGTTATTGCAGACATTGCGCTACACTGCTCTCAGGCCGGAGATTATTGTCTTTTTGACCCTATTTACGTCGATGTCACTTACGATGCTGTGGATGCGAATGAAGGGGATGGAGTTTGTGCCGATGCATCGGGGAATTGCACATTGAGGGCGGCCATTTCAGAGGCGAACAGTTGCATAGGGATAGATAAGATTAACCTGCCATCCGGCACATATGTGATATCCATTGCTGGTGCGGGTGAGGATAACAACGTCGCGGGGGACCTCGATGTAATGGATGACGTTACAATTTCGGGATCTGATCCGGCTTCGGTGGTCATCGATGGTGGCGGTTTGGATAGGGTGTTTGAAATCCACAGGGTTGGGGCGCCCTATTATCTGGGGACGGAAGCAATTATCGAGAACGTGACGGTGAAAAACGGAAGCGCTGATAACGGCGGGGCGATTTACGTGAACAACTCATCCATTCTCCGATTGAACAATTCTGTGGTCGAGGAAAGCTCCGCTACTGTGGACGGAGGAGGAATATACGTTATTGGGACTGCGTTCATCGAGAACTCGATAATACGGGGAAACACTGCCACAAGATTAGGCGGGGGCGTATTTTCTTATTATATCGGGAGAGTGACTTTGACGGATTCTACTGTCGATGGAAATGCGGCGGATAATGGAGGAGGGATTGGTTGTAGGGGAGAGGGCACAGGTTCTCTTATTTGGAACGACAGCAAATTGACGATTACCGGTACGACTATTTCAGGAAATACAGCGAGTTCTTCTGGTGGGGGGATATATTTCTTTGGAAGTAGTACGAGTTTATCAAACAGTGAGTTGTTAGTTACTAATTCAACAATATCTGGGAACACAGCCTACTACGGTGGAGGTGCCTATCTCAGATTTAAATTTAAAACTAACTCATTTACAAACGTGACCATTGCATTTAACGAAGCGGTATCCTACGGGGGGGTCTGCTGCATTGGTAATTTTTATAACTCGATAATCGCCAATCAGATAAGCGGTGGCGACTGTGCTTCCAGTGTGTCAGACGCAGGAGGTAATCTCGACAGCGATGGCAGCTGCGGCTTCTCTTTCACGGCGGACCCTCTGCTTGGTCCTTTACAGGACAATGGAGGTCCTACCTGGACCCACGCCCTTTTGCCTGGAAGCCCGGCGATAGACGCCGGCGACAACAACTACTGTCCCGCCACCGACCAGCGCGGTGTCGACAGATCGGACGGAGCTTGCGACATAGGGGCGTACGAGTATCCCTGACGGGTCGCTTTCTGACCCTCACGCTGGGTGGGGTTTTTAAAACTTACTGTAAAACTTACTGGGTGCGCCTTCCTGGATGTTTCCACAATAATGGGATTCGAAAATTTACAGGTTTTACGTAGTCTGATAGTACAAGTGTCCACCGGATTACATAATTGAAACGCTGTGAGGCGAGTGCTTCGGGTATGCTGTGTAACTACTTGATATTAAATGTATATTCAGGATGAGGGTGGGGCACGGTTATTGCTATTTAAAGTCTCGTGTAATTATCGTGTAATTAATTTCAGTTGAATAAGAGTCAGAATTTACGTTGACAATCGAAGGGCGGAGGGAAGATGGGTCAGCTCGTAGAATTGCAGAATCCAAACTTGATGATATATGTTTCCCTCCTGGTTGCAGTGTGGGTGATCTATCTTACTGGAAAGTCGAGGATTTACAGGAAAAACCTGATGAAGAGGATGGAGAATCTGGAGGCCGGAATCGATGAACCTCCTACCCTTCATCCGGTATTCAACCACAACAGGTGTCTTGGGTGCGGAAGCTGTGCCGCCGCGTGCCCTGAAAAAGATGCAATAGGGATAATAGGGGGAAAGGCGTATCTCGTGAATCCCGGAAACTGTATCGGACACGGTGTCTGCAAAATTGCCTGTCCTCAGGATGCGATAACGCTGGTTTTCGGCTCGCCCAACAGGGGCATAGACATCCCTCTGGTGAATTCCGACATGGAAACCAACGTTCCCGGCGTTTTCATAGCCGGGGAACTGAGCGGGATCGGGCTGATAAAAAACGCCATAGAGCAGGGTAAGAAGGCCATCGATTCCATCGTTAGAAAATACGGGAGAGGCAGCGGAGACGTTCTGGACGTGGTGATAGTGGGTGCCGGGCCTGCAGGTTTTTCCGCCTCCCTGGCTGCTAAAGAGAGGGGGTTGAATTACGTGACCATCGAGCAGGACACGCTGGGGGGCACAGTCGCCCATTATCCAAAGGGAAAAGTCGTGATGACCTCTCCGGTTGTCATTCCCATGGTGGGCAAACTGGCAGTTCGGGAAATTCCCAAAGAAAACCTGCTCAGTATGTGGATGAATATCGAGAAGAAATATGGTCTGAACATAAGGTACAGGGAGCGGACAATTCAGGTAAAAAGAGAGGGAGATCACTTTCTTGTCGTTACTTCAAGGGGATTCTACAGGGCGAAGACGGTTCTTCTTGCGATTGGGCTTAGAGGAACACCGAGGAAACTCGGGGTTCCAGGAGAAGAGCTTCCGAAGGTTGTCTACAGGCTGGAGGACCCCGAGCAGTACGCGGGCAAAAAAGTCCTGGTCGTTGGAGGCGGGGACAGTGCCCTCGAGGCGGCGATGAGCGTGGCTACCGTTGAGGGAACTGAGGTTACGCTCGCCCACAGGTCGAACAATTTCGTCAGGGCAAAATCGAAAAACAGGGAAAAGCTGGAGCGTATGAGGAGAGCGGGGAAGCTTCAGGTCATGCTCCAGGCTGTCGTGAAGAGGATTGAAAGAGATAGTGTGGTGCTGGATGTGAAGGGAAAAGTAACGACCATTGAGAACGATCATGTGATCGTCTGCATAGGCGGAGTTCCCCCGACGGATTTTCTGAACAAAATAGGGATAAGAGTGGAAACGAAATATGGCACGCCTTGAAGGTAAACTCCGGGTGGGAAAGGTGATGGCCAGTCGGACGGCTATTGTGATGTCAGTTCTGGCAGGTGGAATCCTGCTGTTTCTGGCTGTGTTCCCCGGAGTATGCGAGGGGAAAGCTGACGAGAAAACTGACCCCCGGGTCGAGAAAGCGGTGTATGCGATCCGGATGCGGGATTACAGAAAGGCTGCGAAGCTACTTGAAAAGCCATCTCGTGAGGGTAATGCCGAGGCGATGTATCTGCTCGGGTCACTCTACAGATCCGGTAAAGGGGTGAAAAGGGACCCGAGGAGGGCTTTTCTTTTCTTCAAGAAGGCTGCTTCCAAGGGGCACGCAGGTGCGCAGTATGCTCTCGCAGTGATGTTTCGAAAAGGGCTTGGCGTGGAGAAAAACAGAGAGAAGGCTTTTTACTGGCTCCGAGTTGCGGCGAAAAACGGGAACACAAAGGCCATAGAAGCCCTTGAGAGTGAGAAGGAGAGGGGAAAGGATTTTACGAAGGAGGAGCTGGGAAGACTTCTGCTCGATGCGGCTGGAAGGGAAGATCCGGTGAAAGTGGAAGAGCTTTTGAGTTATGGTGCGGATCCCAATTTCAGAGGAGAGGATGGGAGAACCCCTCTCATCGAGGCAGTTATCGCCGGTAAGAGCGAAAACGCGAAGATTCTGCTCGAGAATGGGGCGGACCCATCGATAACAGATTCCTTCGGTGATGCCCCTTTGCACATTGCAGTCACGAATGGACACCGGGATGCGGTTTCATACCTGATAGACGCTGGTGCGGATGTGAATCAGAGAGATTCCTTTGGGAACACTCCTCTGATTCTGGCGGCCAGGGGGGGAAATTTTGAAATCGTGAAGATTCTGGTTTCCAGCGGCGCCAGGGTCAACGAGGCGAATCCGAGAGGGTGGTCTCCCCTGGCAATTGCGAAATTGAAGGGGTACGAGGATATTTCCAGGTTTCTTTTGAAGCATGGCGCAAAGGTGTCAAAAAACATATTGAAAAAAAAGAAAGGGCGAAATGTGCTTCCAAAAGAGATTTTGAGTGAATTGATGAGGAATCCAGAATTTCTGTCGAGGAAGGGACAGCCTTTTTACGGGTGGTCCCCGCTCATGGTGGCATCGTGGCTGGGGGAAGAAGAGCTGGTATCGAGGATACTGGATAGCGGCGCTTCGGTGAACGAGAGGGACAACGAAGGGCACACGCCGTTAACCAGGGCTGTGTGGCAGGGACATACTAAAGTCGCGAAGATTCTCTGCGACCGTGGTGCCGATGTGTCTGTCAGGATCATGGACGGTTCCACTCCCCTTATTCTTGCGACCAGGTTCGGACACCTGGAGATAATGGAGATGCTTCTCAAGAAGGGAGCGGACGCAAACGCGAAGAACGGTGCAGGTGAGTCTCCGGTGATTATAGCCATCAAGGAGGGTGACGAAAAGGCGTTGAACCTGTTGCTAAAGTATCGCGCGGGAGTCGAAGAGGCGGATGGGAACGGCATCACTCCTCTCATGTGGGCTTCGATGGCTGGAAATGTCAGGATGGTTGACGCTCTTTTGAGACGCGGAGCGGACGTGAACAGGGTAGACAGGCGAAGCAGGTCCGCACTATGGTTTGCTTCGGACGGAGGATATCCGGAGATCGTTTCACGGTTGATTCTGGAAGGAGCTGACATCGAAAGGAAGGACGCCTTTGGCCACACTCCACTTTCGAGGGCGGCTCTTAAGGGTCATACGAACGTTATGGTTCAGCTTGTTAAGGCGGGAGCTCGCCTGAACACCACTTCGAGGCTTGGGAACACCCCACTCATGCTGGCTTCGGCCAAGGGTAATCTGAGGGCTGTCAGATTCTTGCTGGCGAAGGGTGCTGATGTGAACCTGAGAAACACGAACGGAAACACTGCTCTCATGCTTGCTGTCATGGGGGGACACGTGGATGTGGTTGAGCTTCTCCTCGAGAACGGTGCCAATCCGTTCATCCGGAACAATAGCAATCAGTTGCCGGTAGATTTGGCCGGTGAAAAAAGTGACATAAAGGTGGTCCTTGAAAAATACATGTCCAAGAAAAATCTGTTGTTGAGGTTCTTCAAATGAAGAGAGAGGCGAGGAAGGAGAAGAAAAACGGCTGGAGTGTATACGGTGACAATTACAGCGTTATCGCCCCGAGGGTAGATGCTTCTGGGCTGGCCAAAGAAAAGGGAAGAGTGGGCACTGTGGTCACTCCTCTCCCTTTTCTCTACACCCCCCCAAAGATAAGCGTCTGGACGCTTCTTTTTTACCTGGTCATGACTGTGGTCCTTTATCTCGGCTGGATGGTGCACGAAACCGGATACATCACACCCAAGACGGGTGTCGGTTATTACCTCGGGTGGACGAGTGGAATCATGATGTTCCTCACCATCCTATACCCGATGAGGAAAAGATTCTCGTTCCTTCAGAAAACGCCGTCTACGAAATACTGGTTCAAGTTTCACATGATGCTGGGTGTGGCGGGGCCCGTTCTCGCCATCATACATTCTAATTTTTCACTCGGGTCCTTGAACAGCAGGGTTTTGATGCTCTCGGCGCTGGTCATAACGGGTAGCGGGTTTTTCGGCCTTCACGTGTACAGGAGGATTCATTGCAGCCTCTACAACAGGCGGCTCACATACGAAGAGCTGAAGCGCAGTTACGAGAGAAACACCGACAGTCTCGTTGCCTTTTTCCGTTACGCTCCGTCCATACTCGAAAGGCTCAGGGCTATCGAGAAGGTGGTGCTCGCACCCCCGATATCGGTCACCGAGAGTTTCGTGAGACTTTTGACGGTTGGTTTCAGGATTCGATTTATCCAGTTCCAGCTTTACTGGATACTATCGAGGGTCATAAGGAGAAAGGCGAAGAGGGAAAACTGGGACCCTGAAAAGAGGAGGCGGATGAAAAAGATGGCGAAGAAGTATATTTCGTCCCACATGAACGCGTCGATCCGGATAGCCGAGTTCAGTTTTTATGAGAGGATATTCGCTCTTTGGCATCTGTTTCACGTTCCCATGTTCGTCCTCTTGCTGATATCCGGGATAGTCCATGTGGTGGTGGTCCATCTATTTTGAGCCGGGCGGAAGAGATTGGATGAATATAAACCGGGTGGGAAGGATACTCATGTTTTTGCTCGTTGGAGCGATGCTTGGCGCCGGAGAGGCGGGGGCCAAAGGGATTCAAACTCTCGTCATGCCCGGCGAAGTCATCAGGGGACACGCGAAGTATGAGGAAAATTGCGAGAAGTGCCACGGTTTTTTCAGCAAGATACCGCAAAGAGAACTTTGCCTGGATTGTCACAAAGAGGTTGCATCGGATATTCGCGATAAGAAGGGGTTTCACGGGAAAAACGGAGAAGTCGGCAAAAATGAGTGCAGAAAATGTCACCCTGACCACAGGGGGAGGAGCGCGAACATAACCAATTTGAACAAGGATATATTCGACCATTCGTTGACCGATTTCGCGCTTGAAGGCAGTCATGCGAAGGTTTCGTGTGATGGTTGCCATGACAAAGGTCGAAAGTACAGAGATGCTCCATCTGTCTGCGTGAAGTGTCATGAAAGAAAAGACCCCCACGACAAGAAGCTGGGAGAGAAGTGCGAGAAATGTCACAACGAGGAGAGCTGGTCCAGGTTCAAATTCGATCACGAGAAGACGAAGTTTCCCCTTGTCGGTAAACACACGAAGACTTCCTGCGTGAGCTGTCATCCGGGACAGAGGTACAGGGGTATTGGGACTGAGTGCGTCACGTGTCACTTTCTCGTGAACGTGCACGGGAAGAGGTATGGGGGAAAGTGCGAGAAATGTCACACTCCGAAAGACTGGAAGGTTCCTTATTACGACCACAAGAAGTCCAAATTCAAGCTCGTGGGGAAGCACAAAAAGGTTTCGTGTGAACTCTGCCACAGAGACAAGAGCTACAGAGAGAAACTCGAGACAGACTGCTATTCGTGCCACAGATTTCACGACGTTCACAAAGGAAAGTTTGGGAAAAAGTGCGAGGAGTGTCACTCCCCTGATGGGTGGAAAAAAGTCAGATTCGATCACTCAAAAGGGGTTTTCCCATTGAAAGGAAAGCACAAGAAACTGGAATGTGGCAGGTGTCACCGGGGGAGGATCGAAAAGCGTAAGGCCAAAGGGAAGGTTCGGTGTGTCAAGTGTCACGGCAGAGATGACGTTCACGATTTTGGGAAGAAGAAGTTATGCAGCGA
>CAYSCN010000024.1:0-2853 GCA_964429585.1 uncultured bacterium
GAGCTGTTGTTCTTCCGTGAGTTGAAAATCCACGATGTTCCTCCTCAATCTCTCAGTAGTGCATTAGCAATGACGAGCCTCTGTATTTCAGAAGTTCCTTCGTATATCTCGGTTATCTTCGCGTCCCTGAAGTGGCGCTCAGCCGGATACTCTTTTATGTAACCGTACCCGCCGTGTATCTGTATGCACTTGACAGCAGCGCGCATAGCAGTTTCGGCCGCAAAAAGCTTTGCCATCGAAGATTCTTTGCTGTGCCTGATTCCCCTGTCCTTCAGGTATGCAGCCCTGTAAGTCAAAAGTCTTGCTGCATCTATTTCGGTGGCCATGTCGGCGAGCATCCACTGAATCGCCTGGAAGTTGGCTATCGGCTGGCCGAACTGCTGTCTTTCCCTGGCGTATGTAAGAGCGTCTTCGAGACAGGCTCTCGCGATTCCAACTGCCTGAGCGGCGATACCTATCCTGCCGGCATCGAGAGTTGCCATCGCCACTTTGAAGCCCATGCCTTCTTCGCCGAGCCTGTTCTCCACGGGTATCTTGACGTCCTCCAGAATGATAGAAGCGCTCTGAGAAGCCTTTATCCCGAGCTTCTTCTCGGGCTTTCCAACAGTCACCCCCTCAGATTTCATGTCCAGAACGAATGCTGTGATTCCCTTGTGTCCCTTCTCCTTGTCCGTCATTGTGAAAAGTATGCAGTAGTCGGCTCTCGGCGCATTCGTTATAAAGTTCTTGGTCCCGTTCACCAGATAATAATCTCCCTTCAACACGGCAGTGGTTTTCTGTGAAGCAGCATCGGAACCGGCTCCGGGCTCGGTCAACCCGAAGCAACCCAGCTTCTCACCTTTAGCGAGAGGCGTTAAGAATTTCTTCTTCTGCTCCTCGTTTCCAAATTTCATGAGTGGTTCACATACAAGCGAGTTGTTGACCGACATGATGACAGCCGTCCCTGCGCATGCTCTCGAAATCTCTTCCATCGCTATGGCATATGAGATGTAATCGAGTCCCGGCCCGCCATACTCTTCAGGCACCGCCATCCCCATCAAACCCAGCTCGGCCATCTTCCTGACGAGTTCTTCTGGATAACGGGCTTCTTCGTCGAGCTCAGCAGCGAGAGGCAACACCTCGTTCTGGGCAAAATCCCTCGTCATGTCCTGTATCATCTTCTGTTCATCGGTCAGTTCGAAATTCATCTTTTCTTCCTCCTGGATTGTTTTCAAATTCTCGGGAGGACAAATATCACCTTCCCTTGAACTCCGGCTTTCTTTTCTCTATGAACGCCTTCATCCCTTCCCTGCTGTCCTCGGTTGCGAAACCCAGAGCAAAATTCGTGAGTTCGAGATAGCAGCCGTCTTCGAGGCTGCAGTTCAGCCCCTGATTTATCGACCGCTTCGCCGTAAGAACTGCAAACGGAGCCTTCGAAGCTATCTTCTTCGCTATCTTCAGGGTCTCTTCCTTGAGGTTTTCGTGAGGCACTACCCTGTTTACCAGACCTATTTCATAAGCCCTCTGTGCCGTAATGTGGTCGCCAGTGAGGACGAGCTCTTTCGCGATGTTTCTTCCGACCAAGCGAGGAAGCCTTTGTGTCCCTCCCATTCCGGGAATGATTCCAAGGTTTATTTCCGGTTGGCCGAATATCGCCTTGTCGGATGCTACAATCATGTCGCACGCCATTGCGAGTTCACATCCTCCACCAAGCGCGAAACCGTTGACCATGGCTATTATCACTTTTGGCGATTTTTCCATGAGAAACGTGAGCTCCTGCCCCTTGCGGACGAATTCGAACACTTCGACCGGAGCCAATGAACTCATGTGTTTTATGTCCGCACCGGCAACGAAGGACTTTTCCCCGGCCCCGGTCAGGATTATGACTCTCGTTTCCTGTTCTTCCGATAGTCTCGTTATGACATCGGTGAGCTCGCTAAGGACATCACCGTTCAGTGCATTCAACGCCTCGGGCCTGTTGATGGTTACCACGGATATCGCGCCTTCTTTCTCGACCAGTAAGGTTTTGTATTCCATGTTCCCTCCTCCTTTCATTTATTTGTAATCGTAGAAGCCCTTGCCGGTCTTTCGTCCGAGCCATCCCGCCTCAACGTACTTTCTAAGAAGGGGGCAAGGTCGGTACTTGGGGTCTCCGAGACCCTGATACAGAACTTCCAGTATCGCGAGGCAGGTGTCGAGACCGATAAGATCGGCAAGGGCGAGGGGGCCCATAGGGTGATTGGCGCCGAGCTTCATGATCTGATCTATGTCTTCCGGCTTCCCAACTCCTTCAAAGAGCGCATAAACAGCCTCGTTGATCATGGGCATGAGTATTCTGTTGATTACGAATCCAGGATAGTCGTTCGCCCGAACCGGAACTTTCCCCATTTTCTCCGCGAGGTCAACGACCGCATTGTAAGTTTCATCGCTCGTCGCCAGTCCCGGAATCACTTCGACGAGTTTCATCAGAGGAACCGGGTTCATGAAATGCATTCCGATCACCTTGTCGGGCCTCTTAGTTACTGCGGCTATCTTGGTTATGGAAATGGAGGAGGTGTTCGTGGCGAGTATTTTCCCTTCGGAGACCACACTGTCGAGCTTCCTGAAAATATCGAGCTTCAGGCCCTCGTTTTCCGTTGCAGCTTCCACGACGAAATCTGCCTTCGAAAATTCATTGATATCCGTCGTAAGCTTCAAAGCAGCCAGATATTTGTTCTTGTCGTCCTCACTCATCTTCCCTTTTTCCACCAGTTTCGAAAGTCCGCCTTCAATCCTCTTTTTGCTTCTTTCCAAAACATCTTCGGATATATCCTGGAGAATAACTTCGAAGCCGGTAGTCAATGCAACCTGGGCTATCCCCGTTCCCATCTGGCC